>JAAVHQ010000001.1 GCA_014799645.1 Clostridiales bacterium
ACCAAGTGGAATTTGCGCGACGTGTTTAGACACAAAACGCGCTCTTTAATGACGCTTATCGGTATTGTAGGCTGTATGCTTCTACTTGTCGGCGGACTCGGCATGAAGGATACTATGGACGGTATGCTGACCACGCTCGACACACAGATGATGAACTATGAAACGCGAGTGAACTTTGCCGAAACGGTAACGAACGAGCAGGCAATAGAGTTTGCAAACAAATACGGCGGAGATTACGTTGCGGCTTCAAGCGTTCAGGTAAACGGAGAGCCTATAACGCTTGAAGTGTACGGCGTGTCGCACGATTTTGTGAAGTTTATAGATAAAAACAATAAGACGGTTACGCTCACGGATAACGGCGCATATATCAGTATGCGCGTTGCCGAAAGGGGCTTTGGCGTAGGAGACACGCTTGTATTTTCGCCTTACGGTTCCGACACAACTTACGAGGTAAAAGTAGCGGGAATATTGCGCTCATACACAATAGAAAACATTACTATGACGGCAGAATGTGCCGACAGTGCAGGTATTCCGTATACTATTTCATCGGCGTTCGTAAACACGTCGGCAAGCAATATCGAAGCAACAGATTACGTTTCGGGAACACAATCGAAAGCTGCCATAATGGACTCGTATAACAGTTTTATGGAAATACTCGATACAATGGTTTGGATATTGATCCTTGCCGCCATTATTCTCGGAATAGTAGTGTTGTACAATCTCGGTGTGATGAGCTATGTTGAACGCTATCGTGAACTTGCCACGTTGAAGGTGGTAGGCTTTAAGAACAAGCATATTGGGCGTATACTTATCAGTCAAAATATTTGGCTGACTATTATCGGAATTATAATCGGCTTGCCTGCGGGAGTAGGGGTTTTGCATTTGCTTCTCGTGTTGCTTGCAAGCGAATACGAACTCAAAATGATTCTCGGCGCGCTAACCTATCTCGTGAGTATTTTATTGACTTTCGGTGTTTCGCTTGTCGTAGGATTGCTTGTCGCTCGAAAGAACAAGAAAATCAATATGGTTGAAGCATTAAAGGGTGGTGAATAAAAAGTCGAAAAATATATAGTTTTGCCTACTTTACAAACAAGAGTAAATATATTATAATAAAAATGTAAACCAACGCTAACGGAAGGTATATTATGGTTAAATATCAAGAATCCGAAGAAATGTATCTTGAGACGATACTCTTGTTAAAACGCAAAAGCTCAAACGTTCATGCGGTCAACGTAGCCGAAGAACTTGGATATTCCAAACCGTCCGTTTCGCGTGGAGTAAATTTGCTCGTGCAAAAGGGCTATATTGCAATCGGAAGTAGCGGCGAAATAAAATTCACAGCAGAGGGTAAGGAGAGGGCGGAAAACATTTACGAACGCCATACGGTTATAACAAAGCTACTTGAAAATATAGGTGCTAGTCGTGAAATTGCGGAAGAAAATGCCTGCCGCATTGAACACGTCATTACGCCCGAACTGTTTGAAGTATTAAAAAAGTCCGTAAAATAGTGTTAGCAATTACTAACTTTTGCTTGACATAAAAGTTAACCGAGGTTATAATATGTTGCGGAGTATGAGAAATCGACTCCGTAATTTTTTGTTCGTGGGTTAGCAATGACTTACTGACTGAAATATTGACACGATATATTTTTTTTACGGCATGGTTAGTTTTTGCTAACCATTGAAAGGAGCGCAGGGAAAGAATATGACGGCATCGGAACTTAAATATTTAATTGTGGCAAACGAGCTGAATGAAAACGGTAACGGAGCAAAAATGGCAGCGATGGCAGGACGATTGAGCGTATCGAGAGTGAGTGTATGCAGGGCAGTAGAGCGGTTAATCGAAAGTGGATACCTATGCCAAAACGAGAAGAAGGTGTTGCTTACCGAAAAAGGGATAGAAGTAATAGCCGATTATCTGATCGTTGTAGATTTTATTGGAAGTAAGTTGCAACAGCATTGTAACAAGTCGAAAGAAACGGCGTTTGACGAAGCGATTGGCTTAGCTTGCGCGCTCGACGATGAGAGTCGTAAAAGAGTATTGGTATTTGCGAAAAATAAGTAGGTAAATTAGAAATGGAAAAGAAACTAATTCACGTGATGATACGCAAATATTGCCACGGCAAGATACAAGAGCAAGGCGGAAAGGATCTTGCGCATAAATTCTTTTTTGAAAAAAATATTTAACAAACAGTAAATAACAGTTGACTTGATTGCGAGTATTTGCTATACTTGTTCAGGATTAGCAGTTGCTAACTTATTTTATCGGCGTAAAAGCCGATAAAAAAAATATGATATAGTTAGCCAATGCTAACTAGTGTAGAGTATCGGTATAATCTACCGATAAAAAAATATATAATTGTTAGTTTGTGCTAACAAAGAGCAAGGAGATTACTGTGAAGAAAATAGTATGCGTGATATGTTCAATAGCATTATTGATTTCGCTAATATCATTTGGCGGCTGCGTTTTGTTTAATAAAGATAATGACGAGCCGTATGGAGTCGTGACTTGCTCGGTTGCTATTTGCGAAATACTAGACGCTCTTGGTTGCGATGAGGTAGTGGGAGTACCTGCGACGGGTGATACGCTTCCTGAAAGATATACGGGGATTAGAACTATCGGCGCGCCAATGGAGCCACAGATGGAAATAATTAAGCAAATTAATCCTGAAATCGTGCTTGTGCCTAAAACTTTGCAAGCAAGTCTTGACGAGCAATTTACCGCAGCAAATATAAACGTAAAATACATCGACTTATCCGATATAAGCGAGATGTACAGTGATATTGTAAAGATAGGCGAATTGATTGGTAAAGAAAGCGAGGCGCAAGTGTTATATGATAGCTATACTCAATATATAGATTCATATCCAAAGTTGGACACGGAAATTTCCGTTATGACTATTATGGCGTTCTCGTCATTATTCACAATTGCAACTGAAGATTCTTACGTCGGCAATCTTGTCAAGCTTGCAGGAGGCAAAAACGTCTATGGGGCGGGATACGTTTCGGACGGAACAGGAGTCATAACTAACTATAGTTTGGAAGATATGGCGCAAAAGAATCCTAACGTTATAATCGTATTCGCTCATTTTAACGAAGAATATGCTTTCAAATATATTAAAGGTCTAACGGAAAATGATACGATATGGAAAAACTTTGACGCCGTGAAGAATGGAAAAGTATATTACGTTTCCACGGCTGATGGATTTGGGGTTAGCGCAAATTTAGATTGGACAAAGGCATTTGAAACTTTAAGACCTATATTTTTCGGAGAGTAGAGTATGCCGAAGAAAGAAATACTTAAAAAAGCATGGGACAATTGGCTGAAAGTTGTTGTAGCATTTGTAGCAACGGCATTTTTGTTGCTTATAATGATGATTTGCTCTATGCTAGTCGGAGGCATTTCAGTATCTCTTGCAGATATTTTCAAAGGAATGTTCGTCGCATACGACCGAGACGTTGCAATTATTGTTGAGTTACGCTTTCCAAGAATATTTGTTTCGATTTTGGGCGGCGCAGCAATGGCTGTATCGGGAGTTTTGTTGCAAGCGGTTATGCGCAATCCTTTGGCAGATCCAGGCATAATTGGTATTAGTTCTAGTTCGGCATTTTTTGCAGTTTTGGTTACTGCATTTATGCCGGCGATCGCATTTCTTGCGCCTGTATTCTCGTTTGTAGGTGGTTTCCTTGCGTTTATTATAGTTTATATTCTTGCCATAAAAGGTGGAATGAGTAATACTCGCTTGATATTGATAGGACTTGCGGTAAGCACGTTTTTTACAGCTTTGACTACCGCATTCGGACAGCTGACGGGCGGCAATTCCTATGCTCAGTCTATCGTAGACGGAATGATAAAATCAAAGACTTGGAATGACGTGTTGGTTATGGCAATATCCGTTGCCGTAGGTGCGGTGCTTTGTGTATTCTGCGTTAAGCGTTGCAATATTCTATCACTTTCCGATAGGCTAGTAGGTAGTATTGGAGTCAACGTTGTTCGTTCGCGTTTTGCCATATCAGCAGTTGCGGTGTTACTGTCGGCGGCAAGTACGGCGATCATAGGCGCGGTAAGTTTTTTGGGTTTGATTGTTCCGCATATAGCGAGATTGCTCGTTGGCAACGATCATAAAAAACTAATTCCGTATAGCGCAATTCTAGGCGCATTCGTTTTCCTTACTGCGGACACGGTTGGAAGATGGATTGCTTATCCTTATGAAATAAGTGCAAGTATTTTGATGGCAGTAGTAGGCGGACCTGTGTTTATATTCCTACTTTTAAGGAGTAAAAAGTATGCTTGAGAGCGCATTTGAAATAAAAAATACCGTATTCGGCTACGATAAAAAAGTCGAGATAATACACGGAATAAATGCTAGTATTCCAAAGGGAGAAATTACCGCATTGATAGGTCCTAACGGTTGCGGTAAGACTACTACGTTCGGTATTCTTTCAAAGACGTTCAAGCCTTGGTCGGGAGACGTGCTCTTCTATGGAAAACAACTTGTAGAATACGATAGGAAAGAATATGCAAAAAGAGTTTCGGTAGTCCACCAATACAATACAGTTCCTGACGATATGACCGTTAAAAACCTTGTTGCAGTTGGCAGAACACCTTATCACAACACGTTGTTTTCTCACGAAAGTCAAGATGATAAAAAGATTATTGCAGAGGCTATGGAGTTTACGGGAGTTGCGGAATTCGCAGATAGGCAAGTAAAGGAATTGTCCGGCGGTCAAATGCAGCGAGTGTGGCTGTCGCTTGCTTTGGCTCAATCGAGAGAAACGCTATTGTTGGACGAAATAACAACCTATCTTGATATTCGCTATCAGTACGAGATATTGAATTTAATAAGGCAATTGAATGAGACGTTTAAGACAACGGTGATAATGGTGTTGCACGATATAAACCAAACAATGCAGTTTTCCGACAATACCATAATAATGAAAAACGGAAATATCGTCTGTCAGGGGAGAACGGAAGACGTTATCACTGAGAGTTCGATAAAAGACACTTACGGTATTGATGCCGAAATCAAAACGGTAGGCGAAAGCAAAATTTGTTTATTTAGTAAAAAATAAAATTTATATAAGGAGTAGCAAAATGAACACATTGGCTAAATCAAAAAAAGCAATGCTTTTAGCTCTTGTTGCAGTGATTTTAATTATTGCAACTACACTTGCACTTACAGCGTGCAACAAAGATAAAGACGAAGATACTTCGTCGGTTATAACAAAATACGATGCGACTTTTGACGCTAGCATCGTTATGGGACCTATGGGCTCTCAAAGTTTCAGCAGCATATTCAAAGATGCTTACGTAACAAAGACCGGAAATAAGTATAGCCTAACGGTGATATTTACGGCAGGAGAACTCAACGTCGGCGGTCAGGCAGGTACGATTTTCGTAGACGACAATCCTACGACGAGTAAAGAAACCAACGGAATAAAAGACGGTACGATAGGTGTCTATAAGGCTAACGGCGATTTAATTACAGATGGAGTAAAGGTTACTTACAGCTCTGGCGATAATTACGCAGTTAATCCCGCTCACCAGAACGTATATTACGTTCAATCCGTTACGTTCCCGGTAGACGAGCTTCGCGCTACTTATGATTTGACGTTATATATCAATTCTAATATGATGGGACAACAATTTATCAAAGGTGTTTATGATGCAAAACTAACACTTGATTTACAAAAAGGAGAAGTGGTAAGCGAAATTACCGGTCTCGGTGTAGATACACTAGATGATACAACTTACACCAAGTACGGAGCAACTCTTGACGGTATTATTCCTATGGGTGAAACAATGGAAGTAAACTTTACTGAAAATCTTTTAGATGGTGTCTATGTAATAAAGAAAAGCGGTAAGTATGAAATTACACTTATCTTTAAGACGGGTAATATACAATACGGTGGATGGCAAACGCAGACAGGTATCCTTACCACTTCTGATTATCCGGTATACAGAAGTGAAACCGGTACAGCTACGCCGATTTGGGGCTATTACGTTGGCGAAACTTTGAAAGACGATTATACATTAACTTACAGCGCAGATTATATTACCGTCAACGAAGTAAGTTATAATAGTGTAAAATCAATGACTTTCTCGGTTGATAGTCTTGATAGTGAGTTCATATTGTCATTGTGTGTTATTTCATACACTGAAAGCTCGGCAACAGGTCAGCAATTCCCTTATACTTCCAGTAATGGCACAGTATGTAACGCAACTCTTACTATTGATTTAACCGATGCAGAAACAGTTGACAGCATTGACGATCTTCTTGGTGTAGATACGCTTTAAGAAGTAGAGGCATAGACTAAATTTAATATTGTTATAAAGTATTATAATATTATAATTATTATAGTAAACAGATAAGGAGTATGATGTATGTCATACCCCTTAGTATGTTACAATTATTTGTAATACTACGTGTACGAAAAATCATTTTCGTACACGTAATTTTCAAAATGACAGAATTTCTGTCCAAAATAGTTCGTACACATTTTTTGTTTACGTGTACGAGATGTGTACGAGAGAGTAGTTTCAATCCTATGGTTACCATCGGTATAAAAAAAGCAGTCTTAAAAAAGACCGCTTTTTTGTTGTATTTGATTATTTTTCTTACTTCAATGCTTCTTCTACTGCAACTGCGCAAGATACGGAAGCGCCTACCATCGGGTTGTTGCCCATACCGATAAGCCCCATCATCTCTACGTGCGCGGGAACGGAAGAAGAACCTGCGAACTGAGCGTCGGAGTGCATTCTTCCCATCGTATCTGTCATACCGTAGGAAGCAGGACCTGCGCCCATGTTGTCTGGGTGAAGGGTACGTCCCGTACCGCCGCCGGAAGCAACGGAGAAGTATTTCTTGCCAACTTCGTTGCATTCTTTCTTGTAAGTGCCTGCAACCGGATGTTGGAAACGGGTCGGGTTGGTGGAGTTACCGGTTATGGAAACGTCAACGTTCTCGTGCTTCATTATTGCAACGCCTTCGACAACGTCGTCTGCGCCGTAAACTCTTACTTTGCTTCTCTCGCCGTCGCTATAAGAAATGGTGTCGACGATTTTGAGTTCACCGGTGAAATAATCGAGTTTGGTTTGAACGTAAGTAAATCCGTTGATACGGCTGATAATCTTCGCTGCATCTTTGCCAAGACCGTTGAGGATAACTTGCAACGGCTGCTTTCTTACCTTGTTGGCTTTCATAGCGATACCGATTGCGCCTTCAGCGGCAGCAAAGGATTCGTGACCTGCGAGGAAAGCGAAGCACTTTGTCTCTTCTCTCAAAAGCATAGCCGCGAGATTGCCGTGACCGAGACCTACTTTTCTTTGCTCGGCAACAGAGCCGGGGATACAGAAACTTTGAAGACCGATACCGATTGCCTCAGCAGCGTCAGCAGCCTTCTTGCAACCTTTCTTGATTGCGATAGCGCAACCTACTGTATAAGCCCAAACTGCGTTTTCAAACGCGATAGGTTGGATTCCCTTTACGATAGCCTCAACGTCGATACCCTTGCTAGTACAAATCTTCTTTGCGTCTTCAAGGGAGGAAATGCCGTATTCAGAGAGGCACTTTGTGATTTTGTCAATTCTTCTTGAATAACTTTCGAACATAACTGCCATTTTCCGTACCTCCTTATTCATTTCTCGGGTCAATAACTTTGACGGCTTCTTTGTATCTGCCGTAGCTGTTGGTGAATTTTACCAAAGCGTCGTTAGCGGACATACCGCCTTTGATTGCTTCCATCATCTTGCCGAGGTTGACGAATTCATAGCCGATGACCTGATTGTCTTTGTCAAGACCGATATGAGTAACGTAACCCTCAGCCATTTCAAGATATCTTACACCCTTTGCGCCGGTGGAGTACATCGTGCCGACCTGAGAACGCAAACCTTTGCCCAAGTCTTCAAGACCTGCGCCGATAGGCAATCCGTTTTCAGAGAAAGCCGATTGAGTACGTCCGTAGACGATTTGTAAGAAAAGTTCTCTCATAGCAGTATTGATAGCGTCGCATACAAGGTCGGTGTTGAGCGCTTCGAGAATTGTCTTGCCGGGCAAGATTTCCGCAGCCATTGCAGCCGAGTGGGTCATACCAGAACAGCCGATTGTCTCTACCAAAGCCTCTTCGATTACGCCTTGTTTAACGTTGAGTGTCAATTTGCAAGCGCCTTGTTGGGGAGCGCACCAACCGATACCGTGCGTAAGACCGCTGATGTCGGTGATTTGCTTAGACTGAACCCACTTGCCTTCTTCCGGAATAGGCGCAGGACCGTGGTCAGTACCCTTAGTAACCTTGCACATATTCAATACTTCATGTGAATATTCCATTAGGAAAACCTCCTTAAAATAATAATTTTAACTTTCGTTGAAATTATACAATACGCGAGGCTCGTATGTCAAAGTATTTGACAAAAGATTTTTTATCTATGTCAATGCGTTCTTGTCAATTTATCGGAAAAATATTTAAAAGTAATTGCAAAATAAAAGTTAGGCTGATATAATACAAACTATAATAACATAATGGGAAATTATGAAAAAGCATAATAACGAACTTGGCGATAAAATCTTAGAATTAAGAACGATTAAGAATATTTCACAAGATGAACTTGCTGCGGCAGTAGGCGTGTCGCGTCAAATTGTATCTAAATGGGAGTCTGGACGTGTTCAGCCCAAAGCTGATAAATTGCCACTCATTTGCAAGGCACTTGGCGTAGGATTGGAAGCCCTTATGCCGCAAAAAGATGCGCAAGAAGATAAAGTCATAAGTGACAAGGATGATGACGTTGCTTGTGATGTAGTCGCTTATGACGAGGAAATAGAAAACAAAGTAGAGGAAAGTAATCTCCTAATCAGTAATACGGAAGATGAAACTGACGATCAAGAAACAACAAAAAAGAAACGCAAGTTGTCCAAGAAAGCAAAAATTGCTATTGTAGCAACTCTACTTTCAATAGTTTTGTTGTTAGGCATTATATTGATATTGGTTAGTAGTGTTATGGGTTCACCTAAAGTTGAAGGTAGTCTGGCTGAGGAAGACAGTGTCACTTGGAGTAACAACATGGGAAATATCGGTTGGATGTTATTTAGTGTGTTCATCGCTATAGTCGCTATTCTAAGCATAATTTTGGTGTGCAAAATTGTTAAAAATAAAAAGGATAAGCAAAAAATAAATGGCGTATAGTCATAGATAAAAAAATTAAGGAGCAATTTATGGAAAACAAAAAGTATAATTTAACAAAAATTTTACTGTGTCTTTTGCTAATAGTTGTATTGACGGGTTGCGTCGCTTTGAGCAGTATGGGAGCAACCGCTAACGCGGCGACAGTAAATCCCTCTCCTGATGCCGAGCCACTGGGATTAATGACGAAAATATCATTAAAATTAGGTACTACTGGAGCTGAGGTTTGGGCAGACGCGCACAATGATTTTACTCTTGGAAAGTCTACAGTACAAGTATATGTATTTTTATATTCTTCACCTACGTATAAAGAAAGTTATACGGAAATGACGCTTGAGAACCAAAAATTTGTTAGCGACTTGGATATTTATCAATCAGTGAGGACTAGCATGCCAATAAACGGTGTGCAAAAATTTTGGAAAGCAAGAGTAAAGTATAAATTAGACAGCAATGATTGGGTAGCCAAAGAAACTGAAGCGTTATTAATAGACGTCGACGGTAATCTAGTTTAATAAATCTTAATAGAATAGAATATTGCTTAAAGGAAGAGGTTTTTGCCTCTTCCTTTGTCATTTTTTGTCGAATGTAAACTAAAGTTGACAACATGTAAACTAAAGTTGACACAGTATTTATTGACTTATTAAACGGCTTTGAGTTATGGTAAAATCGTAAAAAAATATTATATCGGCAAAAGAAAGTAGAGCAGATATGAAAAAGGAACAATTAAGGTGAACTTATGAAAAACTTATTTTTAATTTTGAGTGATATACACATGAGAGAAAATCAAATTATCAATAAAATATATGTAGATAACATTTATAATGTTTTAACTACATTGGGCGAAATTGATAATGCATGTATAATAGTAGCCGGAGATTTGGCTAATACAGGTTCTCGCAATGAGTATAAAAAAGTTGGGAATTTGTTTGGCTTAATTTCTAATCAAATAAAGAAAAAATTAGGTAGAGAGGTTATAATTCCTTACTATATTGTCCCAGGTAATCATGATATCGATTTTAAAGGTGAATCAAGAGATAGAGTAAATGTCAAAGAGTTACATAACAACGGTACAATAGATAATGAAATTGAGAGTGAATTGAATAAGTTTGAAGCATTTTATGAATTAGCCGACAAAAATAGATGCTTTGTTCAAGATAAATTATTTAATTTTAGATGTTTTTGTACAAATGGAATAAACACTCAAATAAATTTATTGAATTCCGAATTATTTTCTACTTATCGAGATAAAAATGGTGATGATGATAAAGGGGTGCATTATTTTCCAGAGTCAAGTATATCTAAGATTAAGAAAAAAAATTGGGCTAATTATACAATAACTGTAATGCATAGGAGTCCAGAATGGTTCTCTTGGCAATCTTCTCAGAATTAAAAAAATAAATTTTATAAAGCAAGTAACATATTAATTTGTGGACATGAACACGTGTCTGATATTCAAGATATAGAAAAAGAGAATAAAAATCTTATTATGATAAAAGCAGGCACATTTGATTTTCATGAAAATAATTTTTCATTTAATACCGTTGTAATTGATACAGATAGAGATATATGTGATTTAAAATACTATATTTGGAATCATGAAAAGAAGATATATATTCCAAAGATTGAACAGAATAATGTAGAAATTAAAGAAATAGAAGTAGACGAATTCTTAAAACCTAATATTAATTTTACTCGTGAATTTTTTAATATTAATAATTACAAACTGGATGATGTTTTTGTATTTCCAGATATTGATAAATTTTCTAATCAAAACAAGGGCGACAGGACCATTAAAAATTTAGAAGAATTATTTGATTTTATAAACGATAATAATATCATATATATTGAAGGCGATGGTATGTCTGGGAAATCGTCTCTTGCAAAAGCAATTTATTTAAATAGTATCAAAAGAAAAAAGGTACCACTTTTCGTAGATTTTAATGAAATTAATAAGAAGAAATATGAATCTATTATTAAAGATGCATTTTGCTATCAGTATAGTTATGATAAGACAGATTATGAAAAGTTTAAGCAAACATTAAAAGAAGATAAAATTATAATAGTTGATAATTTAGATAAGATTCCAGAGAAACTGGTTGATGATTTTGTTAATACATTAAAACAAGATTTCAAAAAGATAGTTTTATTATTTAAGCCTAATGATAAATGTGATATTGTAGAATTGACCAAACAAAGATTAAACGATAGTGACCTTTGTGAAAGATTAAGAATTCTTCCTTTTTATCTTAGAAAAAGAAAAGAATTAATAAAAAATATTTTATCAAATTCAGTTAATAAAGTAGAGAATATTGATGGCAAAGTTATAGAGATAAATAATTTCATATCAAATCAATTGCAAATTTTCAGTATTAATCCTAACTTTATAACTATGTATGTTTCATATTATGTTGATAATATCCATAATATAGATGTGCAAACAAATTTATTTAGTAAGGTTTTTGAAACAAACCTCGTAAAGTCTTTAACAAGATATATTGGGAATGAAAGTATTGAAGAATATTTCACAATTTTAGAAAATCTTGCTTATAAGATGCATTATAGTAAAATATATCCTATATCGATCCAAGATATTCAAGAAGTTATTGCAGATTATAATTCAGAATATATGATGGAAATTGATTCTGCTGAGTTTAGAAGGAATGCTGTTAAAGCTAATATATTAGATGAAATGGAGAATGATACATTTAAATTTTCAGACAATTCTTATTTAGCTTATTTTGTTGCCTGTTCCTTAAATAAAATGGCTAACAATGGTGAAATAAAAAATGAATTAGATTGGATTTGTAAGAATCTATGCTTTAATATTAATGGAGAAATTCTCTTATTTTTGTCGTATATAACTAAAAATGTATCCATATTAAATTATATTTTTCAAAGTGCAAAAGAAATAATGAAAGATTGGGCCGAATTTGATATAGATAATAACAATATAAGTTTTTTAACCATGCAGGCTGAAGAGAAATTTGAAATGCCAACTGTTGAGCAACAACAAGAGCATGAGCAAAATTTAGAAAAACAGGAGAAAGTGCTGAAGAGGAATTTAGAAATTAAAACTAAATCAATCTATGATGATTATGATGAAACACGGATTAATTCTAAGACGTACAAAGTAAATCAGGCAATGAGACATTTAGAATTAGTTAGTAAAATCCTTCCGAATTTTAATCATCTTATAAAAAAAGATGAAAAAATTAATTTAGCAGAAGGAATATATGAATTTCCTAATAAAATATGTAATGAAGTATTGCATCAAGTGGATAGCAATTTCAATTACGTAATGAATGATTTGCTCCAATATTGTGAAGATAATAATATAGATTGGGGAAAAGATAAGATTATAAATCAGTTGCAGTTAGAGGCGGAGCTATTTATTCTTAATTTATTTGATATGACGGCTAGACTGTCAACTAATGCAAAAACAATAAAAGTTCTTGATTCAATAACATTTAAAAATATAAACTACTCGATCTTGAATGTGATGATGTATGAGAATTTAGGAGACTTTGGCGAATTTACTAAACGAGCAGATCTAATTTATGACAATAACAGGAACCCTTTAATTAGGACAATGATAAAAAGAATAGTAAGAAAACATTTCTTATGCAATAAAGGTTTAAAGCAAATTAAAAATGTCCAAAGGGTTGCAGATAAATACTTTGGACAATCAAGAAAATATCTAATATAAAAGGTAGGCCTGTCGTTTTATCATATAAGATAACGACATAACTCATATGATAGTATGTTAGCCTACCAATATATTATATTCAATCTTGAATGAAATATTCATAATCAAACAAATTTAATTGAGTTTATTTTCCTTGGTATGTGATTTTAGATATTATGGAAGCGTATGGAAAATAATAGATTTATCAGAGTAAATAGGAATATAGTAAAAATGAGGGTAATCAACCATATTTAAAATTCATATAGAGGTTTATTAACTCACGCGACACACTAAATGGTAATTTATATTATAGCAAGAGGAATGAAAGATAAAACAAGAGAGCCAAAGTTTTATGATGAAACATACAATTATCTAAATCATATTGGTATAGAAAAAATATAGTTTTAATTTAATAATAATTAGAAATTGGAGTAGCGTTATTTAATCTACGCTACTTTTAATTTGGTTTTTTCGATTGAGCTCTGAAAATATAATAATAAATTTCGGTATCGATGACAACTTAGCTTTATTGTTCGCTTTTATGATATTTGAAATAGAAGAATACGTGCGTTTCATAACAATTGACACTGACTGATAACTCTATTTATTATTATCGACATATGTTTGTTATAATTTTGCTCAAATTGGGCTTAAAACCATATAAATACAGAGTTTTTAAGTCTACATCATTTTTACTGATCTCTATTTATCTCTAGTAATTTCCAATAAAAATACTTTTGCTCGTATTTTGGAGCAAAATCGTAGATTTACTAATCATTTTTACTTTTTAAACCTTTAGTTATTGGATTAAGTTGTGATAATTAAAAATCTATAATTTATTTCTATAATTAAATTTCCTTAAGACTTGCTTTTTACGATTAGTTGTCACTTCTGTGTAAATTTGTGTAGTAGCTACACTGGAGTGCCCAAGTATCTCCTGCACAGAACGAAGATCTGCGCCATTTGCAAGTAGATTGGTTGCAAAAGTATGACGTAAATAGTGTGGTGTAGATTTTGGATTTACGTTTGCTTGAATTACATATTTTTTATAAATATTTTCTATACCGTTAATGGATAAAGGTTGATCGTATCGATTGACAAAAAGATGACATTCTTTTGAGTTTTTGCGTTCTTTTATCAAAGTTTTAAGGCGACTCCAAGTAATAGGCGAAGATATATAAAGTAGACGTTGTTTACGACCTTTCCCGTGGATTAGCAAAGTGCGTTCAGAAATAATTATATCATCTAATGTAATTGCAGCCGCTTCTCCAATGCGGATTCCGGTACTAATAAGCAAATCAATTAGGGCAGAATCTCTTATGAACATTTTAGATGCAAAGGGGGATAAGCTGTCTATGTCTTTATTAAAGCAATCTAAGATTCTAGATACTTCCGCAACCGAAAGAGTTTTCGGCAAGCGTTGTTCTTGCTTAAACTTAAATTTTAATTTAGCAAAAGGGGAGATTGCAAGCAAATCTCTGTTGATAAGATACTCGTAAAAGATTTTAAGAGTAATTATCTTTCGTCGAATAGAAGAGTCTTTAAGATTCAAATCTATATGAAGATAAGATATAAATGCGCAGATATCGGGGTGCAAGATATCTTGTTCAAATTTAAAAAATTGGTTCAAGTCAATAGAGTAAGCATTAAGTGTCTTGGGTGACAAGTTTTTCGTTGTCTGCAGGTAATTTCTAAAATTAGTCAAATATTCCATAAATTCTCCATAAAGTTTTATTTTTCCTTAAAAAGTATAACATTTGCCTCTTTCTTTGTCATTTTTTGTCGAATGTAAACTAAAGTTGACGCAATGTAAACTAAAGTTGACAGAAAAATTATTGACTAATTAGCAGCTTTTGGGTTATGTTAAAATCATAAATAAGTATAAACTAGCAAGGACTAACAAGGTAGCCTATTATCAGTCCCACAGGTAAATTAAATATAATAAACGAATTTAAGAGATCTTAATTTTCGCTAAATTAACTAACTATTATTTGAAGGTAATTATATGAAAAATATTCTAAATGAAATATCGAAGAAACTTTATAACGGGACAATTATATTACTTTCTAATGTTTATGGAAGAACTAAATTGCTAGAAGAAAGCAAACTGAATATAATATCAGAATTTTTTTCGGAAGACGAATATGATTATATTTTAACTTCATTGAAAGAAGCCAAATATGATGTATTTTGTTATTTTAATGAAAACGATTTTATCAAAGATTATTTAAATGATAAAATTCAGTTCAAAGAATTCCTTGTATTTAATTTGGCTAGAAACGGTTATGGAATAAGTAAAAAAAGTTTAATCCCAACCTTTTGCGATTTGAATAAAATTAAATACACAGGTTCAAACGGCTATGCATGTTCATTGGCAAGAAATAAATACCACGTTAACGCATTATTAAAATGCTTAGGTCTAAATACATTATCTTCATATTTATATAATAACGGTTGGCTTAACAATGATGCACCGAAAGAAAATAAAACGAAATTTATTGTTAAACCTCTTTTTGAATCTGCGAGTCAAGGCATAACGAAAAACTCAATATATACCCCCTCCTTATGTGGATCTTTGCAGGAATTTGTAAAGAATACTTTCATCCGTTTAAACAAAAGTCCTCTTATTGTGCAACAATTTATTGAAGGATATGAAGCAAAAACTACAATAATAGATTTGAATACACCATATGCGCTACCTACAATAGGAGTTCAGATTAGCGGAAGGCGTAATCTTAAAGATCTAATTATTAGTGAAGAATTGGCTTTCAATTACGAGCATGATAATTATATTCTTGCCTCTGAATTGGGTAATACGATTGCAGATAAAATTGCCCAAAATGCGTTAAAAATTTATAATGCGATAGGTATGCAAAACTATGGACGCATTGATTGCAGAATTGATGCTCAAACTAAAGAAATCTATTTTATGGATTTCTCTACTATGCCTTATTTTGTAAGTGGAGGAGAAATGCTTTTTGCATTTAAAACTATGGGTATGACTATACACAATTTATTAAATGCAATTATCAATTCTGCATTGATGTCAAAGTATAAAGTTACTCTCGGTAATACATAAGCTCAGAAAATAAAATACCTTTACCTAGGAATTTCCATATACCTGATATATAAATTTCTGTATTTTGAAAGCAGTTAAAAAGAGTCTCAGGTGTAAATTCTTTTTTACTTTCTATAAACATGTCAAAAAACTCTGCACGCTTACGCATAATTTCAATAAAATCCTGCTCCCAGTCATAATAATGATTCTTGATTTTATTATTGTATTCCTTTGCTTTATTATAATCCTTTTTCAACAAATACAAAGAAACAAGATTTGCATTAAAGCAGTAGTCGTAAAAACATGTCATATTATCTTTTGATTTTTTAAGAATATCTATAAGAATACTTTCAGATTTAGTCAAATTACCACATAGCATTAACATTGCCGAAATATTAAACAAATACATTCGTCCAGTAATATTTTTCTTTAATTCTCTGTTTATAAAATCACGCAGATTAGATTTTGTTATCAAATTATTATAAATTTTATATAATGTAATATTCATATAAGCTTTATAAATTTTAGGATAATTAAGTCTAGTTCCTATTTCAATATGATTTGATAAATCGTTGATAAATTCTTTTGACATCTTATCATAGTTTCCAGAATATAGGGCAAACCCCAAATAATCGGAAAGGAATTTAAAATATTCTATTTCATCAAAATTCTTATCTGTTTGCTTAATAGACAAATAAAAATATTTCATCTTACCAAAGGCTGTTTCCGCATTCATTGTTTTGGCAATTTTTCTTGTAATTTTAATTTGTAAATTAATATCATTATTATAGTCAACGTTTTTATCGCTCAAAATAACTTTTAAATTGTTGACTTTTTCTTTTGCCTTAGCTATGTCATTTACTCTATAAGAGTAAATATCAATAAGATACAGAAGACATTGAATTTTCTCATAGTGAAGAGTTTTATCGCTTAAGAAAAGATATGACTTCTCAAACTTGTCTGCTAAATCCCTAAAATCTTCTGCGGAATAGGTACTCCTGCTTAAATATATCATCACGGATTTAACATAATTTACAAATAATGCGTAAGAGTCTCCTTCTTCATAATACGAATTACCTTTATATTTGTCAGAATTGAATGCGTACAGTAAATCTTTTATCTCCAAATAATTTGCATTAATTTTAGCATTGCCCTCTATTTCTCTTAAGAGTTTTTTAACGAATTCTAAATTGTAATTAACTTCTTTATCTTCGAGGAATGAATTTAAAATATAGCAAAAAAATTGAAGAATAGCGTTTTCTATATTACCACTCTCATAATAATGCTTTGTAATCAGCAAAGACTCCTTTGGACTCGTTCTATTCAAATAAGTAGCATAAAGCAAATGTGCATTCAGCTTATTGTTACTTGAATTATATATTATATTTCGGATTAATTCATCTATAAACTCAAAGTTGTAATTATTATCTCTTTTTAAAATTAGCCCATTCTTATTAGCCTCCTCAAATTGATAAGCGATTTCATCAATATCCAATGTCATGGCATTATGAACGCAAGCTAAATCAAAAATCATGCCTATTATCGCTGCGAATTCCAAAGCATTAACCCTTTTGATTTGATATAGAATATTATGAACCATGTCCGTTAAAATTTGAACGATATCTAAATTGGCATCAAAATTGAAACTAGTGGATATAATTTTATCTAATAAATGCAAATTATTATTACATAATGTCAAATAGTGGTTTAATCTATTTATATCAATATCTTTATCAATATAACGCTCTTTAAGTATTTCATTTACTTCATGGCAGTTAAAGTTAACTTCAAATAATTTATCGGAATTTATATCGTCTAAATTAACTTTATCTACTATTGGTTTATTCGAAATTAGTATAAACTTTAATTTAGGAACCTGTAATTCCAAAAATTTGCTTTCCAATAATTTTTTATAAAAGCTCAAATCTTCATTTGATGCATTATTTAGATTATCAACTATTATCATTTTAATATTTTGCTTATTATCGCAATCAATAATTTTTGTGAGAATATTTAGTTCTTCATTAGTGAATGAGTATGCATTAAAAAGTTTTCTTAATTTGTTGTATTTTTTATATTTTATACAATGAATTATTTTACCAAATCCTTTAACGGAATTTTTTATTAAAGCGGTTTTTGAAAGTTCAATATCGTTCAATGAAATTTCGTGTTTATATTCTGTTATAGCATTATGAATATTAAAAAAAGAAAGTAGCTTTGTATAGTATGAACAGTATGTATCATTAACTTGATAACTGATAATGTTTGCATTTGAAACTTCTGGAAATAATAACTCAGATAAATCTAGATTTTGCTTACCATACACAACTGCATAATTTTTAGAATTTAAAATATATTGTCTTATATCTTTAATCTTTTGTATCATGCATTATCCTCAAATAATAGTTAGTTATTCAAAGGATGCGGTTGAGAAAAAATAGGATATTTATAATAATTAAAATATTTTTTTGACAAGTAAAGTTATTAAATAATATGAAATAAATCAGGAAAGCCTGATAACCCAATAAACATAGGGTAGTGAGCCTTTCTTAGTTTCTTTTAACGATTTTTACTGATTGTTANTAATTTNTATTTCAAGTCTCTCAATCAGCNTGATNCCTGATCGACATTGNCTGATATCTATTTATCGTTATTGACGTCTATTTTCCCNAAATCAAANGCGAATTCGACACCNAACCCATTAATTCTTNTGTTTNAGTAACATCTATTTTTTCTTGTTAATTTCTATTGATTTTTAGTNATTTTCAGTAAAATAAAANTCACGNCNTNNTNTTGTNGNAAAATTGTAAAANNGNNNGGGCATTCTACAAAATNTTTTCGTGCTGTAGAAATTGAATATTTTNTGCTTAATTGCATTGAATTTTGGAAGATATATTTAATTTAAATGCAATTAAAATTCCAAAATACTTTATAAAAAACTATACAAAAGCTTTTGACAATGTTATAATGATAAAAATTGAATAAATGGTAATTGGGTTACGCAAGTCTNTGCNTATTAAAAGGGAACACGGTGAGAATCCGTGATCAGCTCACTCTACTGTATGCGGCTAATCGTATTTTGAAAATGTCACTGAACTTTTTTGTTTGGGAAGGCAAAAATACGNTGCTTGAAGCCGTGAAGTCAGGAGACCTGCCTAGTTGCCAAAAGTATAAACTTTTCGGTGAGGCGAGGTTTGTGCGATAAAGAGCCGCTTGGAAACAAGAGGTATATCGCTNTATAGAATCAAGGTAATCACTGAAAAAAGNGGTTGCCTTTTTTTAATTGACAAAATTAAGGAGCAAATGNATTAANTGAGTTACGCGCATAAGCAAAAGAATAATTCGTGTTGGAAACCGGGCGACGAACTAACGCAGCAAGATAAGGAATTATTGCAGTGCGTNATTACGCTTGCGGAGAAGTTAGGGCGTACGCCTATAAAAAGCGAGTGCAAAGAAGCCGCTAAATTAAAAGCAAGATTTAGGACTTGGCACAACGTTATTTTGGCAAGCGGACTTCCACCGCTTACCGATAAGAATCAAATACAATTAAGGNACGAAAAAAAGTAATTATGGTACATATTTANTANGGATANGGAAAAGGTAAAACGACAGCGGCAATGGGACTTGCCTTGCGAGCAGTAGGACAGGGACTGCGCGTTACGATAGCGCAGTTTCTAAAAGACGGNAAATCGGGTGAGATTGAGCCGTTNAAGAAGTTGGGCGCTAATATAATTTGCGATACTCAACCNATNCCGTTTACTTGGCAAATGAGCGAAGAAGAAAAGGTAGNNATAAATAANCGAATGCAAAACGTGTTTGAAAAGGCTATGCAATCGACAGAGCAAAGCGACCTTATTATCTTGGATGAGATATTNTGCGTAATGCAACTNGGAATTGTGTCTAGTGATGAGATAGTAAAGTTTTTGCAATCNACAAAAAAAGAAGTGGTACTTACCGGNAGCGTATCGGAAAAGGATATAGCCACTTTGGTTGATTTNGCCGATTACGTTAGCGAGATTAAGAAATGTAAACACCCTTACGATAANGGGATGCTTGCAAGAGTGGGAATNGAATATTAAAAATACTTTTAGGAGATATAAGATGAACAAAAGATTTGCTTTGCGTTTGATAACGCTAATTAGCATACTAATTTTAATTGTAGGCGGTATTTGCGCTTGTGAAAAAAATAATACGCCCGAAAATCAATATTATACTGTTACGTTTAATCTTGACGGCGGGAATGTAGCGGATAAAGATTTGCCNGTTTCTCTTAAAGTCAAAGATGGCGCAACGCTCAATCTTTCNGAATATGNGCCTACCAAAGAAGGCTACGATTTTGCAGGATGGAAAATAGGAGATACTNCGTATCAAAGCAATGATAAAATTACGATTACTGCCGATATTACGTTGACAGCGCAGTGGACGGTAATNGTNGNTNNGTCATATCAAGTTGCGTTTGATTTGAACGGNGGCAGTATGAAAAACAGTCAAATGCAAGTAGATGAANATACTATTATCAATTTCTCTGATTATATACCTACGCTTGAGAACTATAATTTTATAGGTTGGAGAGTTGCCGACAAGGTATTTGCAAGTAATGAATCTTATACNGTTAAGGGCAACGTAACGTTTATTGCGCAGTGGAGAATAAAGCCTACNGACGCTAATAAATTTACGTTTGAAGAAACGCAAGACGGCAATGGATACGTTTTGACGGGGTTTGTAGATGATTTCNATATTGAGAANGTGGCAGTCCCCAANGAATATAACGGTAAGCCTATAACTGAAATTAAGGATAGCGTATTTTTCGGTAATAGCAGTAATGCTTTGCAAGTAATAAAGNCTGTNGATTTAACTAATTGTACGTCGTTAGTCAAAATTGGNAAAAACAATTTTTATATGATGGACTCGCTTAAAGCAGTCAATATTGCNAATTGCTCGTCGCTTANGGAAATAGGCAATTATTGTTTCCGTGATTGCATAAATCTTGAGAGCGTGAGTCTTGCAGGTTGTTTGTCGTTAAAGACGATAGGCAATAGTTGTTTTTCAATCGCGCCGAAACTNACGATTNTAGATTTGAAAGGATTGTCAAGCCTTGAAAGTATAGGTAGCAACTGTTTTTACGGTTATACTTATAATCAATCGCAAAAATATATCCCCGCGCAAGTTCTTGATTTTTCCGATTGCGTTTCGCTTACAACAATAGGTCAGCAAAGTTTTTGGTATCTCAATGAAGTAAAGACGCTTGATTTTTCAAAGACCAAACTTTCTGTAGTTGATAGACAAGTTATTATGGGATGTTCCAAACTTGAAAGAGTTGCTTTGCCTGCTACGTTAAATCCCCAAGCAATAGCAAACGAAAATCTTGGAATAAATAATTTGTCCGAGTTTATATATGAATGCGACAACATAAAAGATATTACGGTAGACGCATTGAGTATATATCTATGCGCAGAGAACGGCGTCTTGTATGATATTGACAAAACTATTATTTTCAAATATCCGGCAAAGAGTCAATCTGCAGAATATACTGCGCCCATAACGGTTGAAAAAATACTGTCGCGCGCATTNGAAAANGCTCAAAACTTAACGGCAATACATTTCGATAATTGCAAACTTAATGAAATTGCGTTCAGCGCTTTTAACGGATGTACTAACGCAACTTTAACAGTGCCTTTCGACGCTTACGGATATTATCAAGACGGCAGCGAAGTTACGTTCGGCAATAATTGGAACAGCGGAGTAAAACAAATAAATTACGGCGAGAGATACTTGTATTTTGATTTCACTATCGAAGGAATTGACAATGGGATTGAAGTATATGACGAAATTCTTAACGTAACGGTATCGGCAAAGTACGGAGACGACAACTGCGAAATAAGCGTAAAGGTAAATCAAGTCGAAGCGCCTATTAGTAATGGGGTATATTCTATTGTTCTAACGGAAGGCTCAAATACGATAGTTATTAAAGCGGAATGCGGAGAAAAATTTGAAGAAAAAACCTATACAATAACGTATGTGAACGCTACGCCGATTATTGTCGCATCTCTTGATAAAGATAATCCAAATACTGCGTCTTTATTTACGGTGCAAATCAAGGTCGGAGAAGTTGCTCAAAATATATCAACGGCAAATATAAAAATAGTTTCAAATAACGGATTTTCAGCGCCAAACTACGGGGATTATGAACCGCCGCTTTCAAAAGTGCAAACTAACGATAATACGGTTACGGTTGCGTTGAGTTATTCAGATTGGGAAATGTGGGGATATGACGTTGACGGAGAATTTAAGATTAAAATTATTGTAACGCTTTCGTCAGGTGAGAAAATCGAAGCAGAATATAGGATGATTTATGAAGGCTAAAAGATATATAGCAAGTGTGATATTGGTAATTGTTTGCTTACTTGCGTTTGCGGCTTGCAATAGCCCCGAATTTGTATTTTCTACCGACATTGTAGACAACGCCGTTGTAACTGAAAAGATTTATGAGTTCCGCGCAATAGCGACTTATGGCGGAGAAGTTTGCCGTATGGAGATTACTTGCAACGGTATCTTGCTTGACGGNGAAAACGGAAAATATAAAGCAAATCTAAATGATGGCGAAAATACGTTAGAAATTACTGCAATTAGCGGCAAGGCTCGTGAAGAACGCAAATATACGGTAACTTATAGAGCGGAATTTGCTATTATTACTACTCTTGAAAATTCCGTTATTAAAAACGACTGTGTTGCATTCAGCGCAAACGCAACGTTTAACGACTCGTCTTGCGCCGTAGTAGTAACGCATAACGGCAATCAACTGACGGCAGAGAACGGACAGTACATAGCAACGCTTTGCGTGGGCGAAAACAAGTTTTCCATTACGGCTCGTTACGGAGATCATACCGAGCAAAAAGATTGGACTTTATTCTATGACGAATTTGTTTTGTCTACCGATATTAAGGAATTTGATACGGGAGATAGCAACTATTATTTTCGAGCGGCGGCAACGTATGGAAGTAATATGTGCGAACTTTCCGTTACGCTCAATGACAATATTTTGATACCTACGGGAACTCGATACGATATGCAACTTCAAAAGGGCGAGAACGTGATAACGATTATTGCAAAGTATGATGGGATAACAAAGGAATACAAGTATTCAATTCGGTATATTGACGATCCGCCTACGCTTAATACGTCAATAGAGAATAATAAAACTTATAAAGGTAGTATTTTTAATTTTGACGTTACGGCAAAGGACGGACTAGGTAAGAAACTCTCAAAAGATATGATTTCGTTTGCCATCGATTGGGACGCAAATGACGGTNTAGAAAAGTTCGTTGCCGTAAANGGTATATCGTTAGTATGGGACGACGATACANTGACGAGTTATCGCATTAGTTTTAGTAGCGGAGATTTCGCAAATCATAATAAGTCGTTTATTCTTAAAGTAACGGCAAAAGATTTAATGGATAGAGAAGTATCAACTCAATATACTATGACTTATATCCCGACAGCATACGGCGAGAAGATAGGCGAAGTAGTATTTGCTTTGGAAGGCTTTTCAATATCCTGCGGTTACTTTATATTACCTATGTGGGTATCTATTTATGAAGGTATTCCGTTTTCNGTTACGCTTACCGATATACTTNCCGAGTACGGATATNCATATCGTTATACGGGTGAGATTCAAAGCGGTTTTTATCTTTCGGCAATCGAAGGGCTTGACCTTACGGGAAATCGTATNGCTGACGGTATTTGGGAACACGTTAGCAGTTCTTATAAAAGGACGTTAGAATTAGGAAGTTCGCTTGGCGAGTTTGATTACGGAAGCGGTTCAGGCTGGATGTATAGTGTTAACGGAGTATATAAGAATTATGGATTTGCCGATTATTATCCGCAAGATAAAGANGTTGTAAGAGTTCAGTTTACCGTTATGTTAGGCGAAGATCTTGGCGGNGGCGGTGCATTGGGCGGTGGCAATACGGGAAGTTGGCTCGACGACAATCCCGATTACGCTAACGTAATGAAAATGCTTGCGGATATAGAACGCAATCAATCGGCAGATAAAACGGTTTATGAGCAAGTGATTGATATTATCACGGGGTGGAACTTATCGCAAAACGTAATGGACGAGCAAATTGCTAGATTGCAAAGCGCATACGGAGTATAGATGAACAAGAAAAGTTTGAAATTTTTAAGCGTGTTGTTATGCGGCATTATAATTGTAGCGACAGTATTTTGTACTGCCACAGGCACTGCTTTTGCTCAAACAAGTTATAATGCGGTGTCAGTAGAGCAAATTCGAGAAGTTGCAAACGGCATAATAGAATGGAAGAAGTCAGACGTAGGCTCGGATAATTATCTAATCAACGACGTTTTATTAAGGCAAGCAGGAAGTACGCCGGGAGATTGGTATCCAATAGGTTTGGGACGATTGGGCGTAGCAGATAATCAAGAAGGATATTTGGCGGTAATCAACGACAACGTGCAAAAGCGATATGACACAAAAGACAAACTCGATAGGGCAAAAGCAACCGAGTGGCATAGAATTTCGCTTGCCGTACTTGCTTGCGGTGGAAATCCGCGTCGCATGGGAGAGAATGGCGACATAGATTTGATTGCCGACGGCTCGTATAATCGTGTGGATGAAAGCGGTGTCGGTATTTTGGGACGGCAGGGAATAAACGGCTTTATTTGGGGACTTATAACGCTTGACAGTATGTATTATGAAGTTCCGCAAAGCGCTTACTATTCTCGTGATGATATTATTTTACAAATACTCAAATTACAACTTGACGACGGCGGTTGGGCGTTGTCGGGTTCAACTTCCGATCCCGATATAACGGCAATGACTATTCAATCGCTTGCGCCGTATTACAATAGCGAAAAGCAATATGATGGNAAAANGGTACGTAGCGTTGTCAACAAAGCCATTGATTGGCTTTCAANNGTACAACTNTCAAGNGGAGATTTTTACAGTTGGGGAATGCCAAATTGTGAAAGCACCGTGCAAGTAGTCGTTGCGTTAAGTTCGTTGGGGATTGATATTTTTACCGACAGCAGATTTATAAAGGTTGACAATGACGGNAANCGCAATACNTTGTACGACGGAATTATGAAGTATCGNACGGCGTTAGGCGGTTTTACTCATTCATANGTGAACGATATTGAAAATCCGTCCGCTGTGGCAGGCGAGCCTAATACGATGGCTAGTGAACAGGTACTATACGCTATGGCGGCAATAATTAGGCAACAAAGCGGTTTGCGTAGATTATATGATTTTAGAGAAGAACAGTCTGACGCATTGCAACAGCAAATCAAAGCGGTAGAGTCGCAAATCGAATCGCTAACTATTACAAGTTCCATACAGGAAATCAAAACCGTATATGACGCATATTTGGAGATAGAAGGGAGTGAGCGTTCATACGTAAAAAACTATAATCAATTATCCGAATTGCTTGCATTTGCCGGTATTGATTATGAGAAAGAAAATATTTCTTACAATAGCGGCGACGTNGGGGCAGTAATTCCAACCGAATATTTTACTGCTGAAGATATTGCGGCAGTAGAATCTTTACCTAAAAATCTTACTACTGCTTATCGTCCGCAAGTGCTTAAANTGTGGCGGAAGTTGCAAAACAGCGTGGAGTTTGACCGCAAGCAAGAAATGACGATATTGNTAGAAAAGGCAAAGAATGAGATTGACGCATTGCAAGATGAGATTGACGCATTGCAAAGGGAAATTAAGGAAGAATTATATCCGTTTGAAAACATAGGACTTAACAAGCGAAAAGTTGTGTACGGTTTATATAATCGTTATATGGCATTATCCGAGTATGACAGAGCCCAAATCGAACAGACGGATATTGAAGGCTTGCTACGTTGCAAGACGCAAGTGGATAATTTACGCACGGCTTTAATCGTGGGAATAGTTTGCGGTGTTGTGGCAGTAGGCTTGACGACNTTTTTAATATTGCATATTCGAGCAAGAAAAAAGAAGAAAAAATCAATGGCAATGCAGGAGAGCGACGAATGAAAAAAGATATTGTCGTAGTAGTCGTTATAGTTTTTATTATAGTCGTGCTGTGTTGCGGTACGAAAATTCAATCTGTTGACGATTACTATCTAACGCATATTGACGATATTACCGAAGATAGCGAAACGGTGTTTTTAAGTATTGAGTGTAGTACGATACTTGATAATTGGAACAATTTGGATACTGCGCTTCGCTATGAAAAATACGTGCCGAGCNATGGNNTTATTTTAGAGAAAACGGAGTATGTTTTGCGTAANGGCGATACCGTCTACGATATCCTTTCGAGAGCCGTAAGACATAACAAAATACAAATGGAGTATCAAGGCGCGAATTTGAACGCATACGGTAGCGTNTATATNAGGGGCATTAACTATTTGTATGANTTTTCGTGCGGTCCGCTTTCTGGGTGGATGTACACTGTNAANGGNGAATTTCCTAATTACGGTTGCAGTAAATATAAATTAAAAGATGGGGACGTAATCGCTTGGGTATATACTTGCGATTTAGGACGCGACGTAGGCTGTGAATGGATTAGTAACAACAAGGGGGCGTCCAAATGAAAGAGAAAGCCTTTGCGAGTTATCATCCAATAATTTTATTCGTATATTTTACCGTTACCGTATTTATTACTATGTTTACTATGAATCCCGTGCTTTTGGGTATTTCATTCGTCGGCAGNATTGCTTTTTGCGGAATGTTGATAGGCGGAAAAGAACTGTTGAAAAGTTTGGCGTACAGCGTTCCGATATTGATAGTTATTGCTCTTACAAATCCGCTGTTTTCGCATAATGGAGAAACGATTTTGTTTTTCCTTAACGATAATCCCGTAACNGCGGAATCTATATGGTACGGAGTAGCGATTGCNGTNATGATTATTTCGACATATTATTGGTTTAAGTGTTATCACGCAGTAATGACGAGCGATAAATTTGTTTATCTATTCGGNAGGTTTTTACCGAAACTTGCTTTATTGCTTTCAATGACGCTTGGATTTATACCCAAGTTAAAAAGGCGTTATAGAGAAATTAACGANGCTCAAAAGNCAATGGGTATATACACTTCACGTAGTTACGTTGACCGCATGCGTAGCAAGATTCGAGTATTAAGTATTCTCTTGACTTGGAGTTTGGAAAATTCAGTTGATACGGCTGATTCAATGCGGGCTCGNGGATATGGNTTGAANGGACGAACAAGTTATGCGATATATAGATGGCATAAGCGCGATACAATAATGGCGTGTTTAGCATTTGCGTTGTCGATAGGTATAATATGGCTTATGTTTTCCGGTTACGGCGGTTTTAATTATTATCCAACGCTTGCGGCAGTAGATATTTCCGTTTTGGCTTTTATATTGTACGCAGGACTATTTATATTGATGTTTTTGTCTACGGTTATTGAAATTAAGGAGAATGTGTTATGGCGATACTTACGCTCGAAAATTTGACGTTTACTTATCCTAATTCGGCTACGANCGCTCTTGATAATGTTAGTCTATCTGTTGAGAGTGGCGAATTTGTTGTGCTTTGCGGAGAATCCGGTTGCGGAAAAAGCACTTTACTTCGCTTGCTCAAGAAGCAGTTGCAACCCAAAGGGAATAAGTCGGGNAANGTTTTGTACAACGGAGTTGAGATTGAGAATTTGGATGAGCGGACTTCCGTTACTNCAATAGGTTTCGTTATGCAAAATCCCGACAATCAAATCGTAACCGATAAGGTATGGCACGAGTTGGCNTTTGGNTTGGAGAGTTTGGGAGAAGATAGNGANGAAATTCGTAGACGGGTTGCGGAAATATCAGGCTTTTTCGGCATAGGCGATTGGTATCATAAAAAGACTTGCGAACTTTCGGGCGGACAAAAACAATTACTCAACTTGGCNTCCGTAATGGTTATGCAACCCGAAATACTTGTGTTGGACGAGCCGACNAGCCAACTTGATCCTATNGCNGCNGCAGATTTTATTGCGACGTTGCGTAAGATTAACGAAGAACTTGGAATGACAATAATTCTTGTAGAGCACCGTTTGGAAGAAGTGTTNCCGATTGCTCATAAAGTNGTTGTTATGAACAGAGCAAGTGTTTTGATGGTAGACACGCCCAAGAATATCGGTAAGCGATTGCTGGAAGAAGATAATGGACACAAAATGTTATTGGGATTGCCGTCGGCAGTTCGTATTTATCAAAANCTAAAAGCGAATGGAGAATGTCCGCTATCCGTGCGAGAAGGTAGANCGTTTTTACAGAACTATAAGAATACCTATCCCGGCTATGACGTGCAAAACGAAGATTATTCGAATCGTAAAAAGGCAATAGAGATTAGCGAAGGATTTTTCAGATATGAGAGAGATACGCCCGACGTATTGAACGGTCTAAATCTAACTGTTTACGAAAATGAGATACTGTGTATATTAGGTGGAAANGGCGCAGGCAAAACTACCACGTTAAAAATAATGAGCGGTACTCGTAGGCTGTATAGGGGTAAACTTCGCATTTGGGATAAGAAAATCAAAGAGTATAGCGGNAATTCTTTGTATAGACACAATATATCGTGNTTACCGCAAAACCCGCAAATATTATTNGTAAAAAGNAAGTTGCGTGATGACCTTATGGAAGTTGCGAAACTTATGGGATATGATAAAGAGCAGTCTCAACAAAAGGTTGACGCCATAGCAAAAGAGTTGGAAATCGAAAATNTGTTGGAATCGCATCCTTTTGATTTGAGCGGTGGAGAACAGCAAAAAGCCGCTTTTGCAAAGTTGCTTTTGACAGAGCCGAAGATTATTCTTTTGGACGAGCCGACAAAAGGTATTGACGCATATTCCAAAAAGATACTAGCGGATATTTTGTATAGATTGAAAAAGCAAGGAATGACTATCGTTATCGTTACTCACGACGTAGAATTTGCCGCCGAACACGCAGATAGGTGCGGTATGTTTTTTGACGGACAAATCGTTTCGCTTTGTAATCCTGTAGATTTCTTTTCGTCCAATAATTATTATACTACGGCGGCAAGTAGAATTTCACGCGGTCAGTACAAAAATTCCGTAACGGTGGATATGGTCGTAGAANTGTGTGAAAAGAATGGGAAGGTAAAAGACAATGGATAAAAATCTTATCAGTATATCCAAGCCGATTGAGAAGTCAGCGTATTTGAATACAGAAAAGGTTAAAAGTAAGCCAAAGAATAATATACGGTGGCGTACTATTGTTACTCTTGCGATTTATTTAATCGTCATTCCGGCAGTTATTATTATCGGAGTTAAACTTTTTGNCGATCGCAAATACAATATAATATCNATAGTAATTGCTTTCTTGGCTTGCGTACCGTTTTTTATTGGATTTGAGAAAGGAAAAGCAGGNGCTAGGGAATTGGTAGTAATNGCGACGTTGACGGCTATATCCGTTTTGGGTAGATTGATTTTTGCGCCTATTCCGGGTTTCAAACCCGTTACGGCAATAGTCATAATTACGGGTATTGCTTACGGTATGCAAGCGGGATTTATGACAGGCGCTCTCACCGCAGTTGTGTCTAATATATTTTACGGACAAGGCCCGTGGACGCCTTTTCAAATGTTTGTATGGGGATTTATAGGTTTATTGGCAGGACTTATAAGTTTGCGTGGCAAGAGACCACATTGGCTCTTGTTGATACTTATAGGCGTTATAGGCGGAGTATTNTTNTCAATGNTAATGGATATTTGGACTGTGNTCAATATGGACGGTACTTGGAATTGGTCGCGTTATGCTGCGGCTCTTGTGTCTAGTCTTTCTTTTATGGCAATATATGCAGTATCAAATGTAATCTTTTTATTAGTCCTAACAAGACCGTTTCTTGAAAAATTAAATCGCTTAAAAACAAAATACGGAATATTCAATCAAGTTTGAATTAGGGATTGTTTAATATCAGCCACATTTACCNTATAACNACNATTTGTTATTCAAAGGACGTTATGCAGAAATAATAGGATATTTACAATAATTAAAAATCTTTTTTGAGCAAGTAAAGTNATNAANTAATATGTGATTAATNAGGAAAACCTNATAACCCNANAAACATAGGGTAGTGAGNCTTNCTTATTGTCTTTTAACGATTTTTACTGATTGTTACTAATTTTTATTTCAAGTCTCTCAATCAGTCTGATGCCTACCGATATTGGCTGATATATATTTATCGTTATTGACATCTATTTTCCTAAAATCGAACACGAATTCGACACCAAACCCATTAATTCTTTTGTTTCAGTAACATCTATTTTTCGTTATTAATTTCTATTGATTTTTAGTGATTTTTAACAAATAAAAATTCACGATCGTCTTTTGTAGAGTATGTTGTAAAATTTTGGCAGTTGTTCTACAAGGTTGAATATTTTGTAGAGAGCGGATTTTTTCGCAAAAAACCGCTTAATTGCAGAAGATTCATTTCCTTTATTTTACTTCCAATGATTTGCATTTGCAATTAAAATCAATATTTCCATATCAAACGGAACGCTTTTCTATTGACAAACGTGAAATATTGTATTATAATTAGCATGTAATATTATCCGGAGGCGAGTGGGTTGAATAAAAAAGTATATTCATCTTCTATAAAAAAGACACCGTTCAAATATGCTACTTCAAAGAAGATTGCGAAATTAATATTAGATGGATGTGGAAGGCAGGAAGTCTTTGATAAATGTTATACAGAGAACTATATAGAGATTGAGTCATCGGACCGTCGTAAAGAAATAACAAATGTAGTGTATTCTAGGTTGATTCACATTGACGAATTTTTATTAAAGCAATTTTATGAAAGTGATGTAGAAACGTCAAAGTTTATTCTAGTATATGCAATAGCAAAGAGTGATGAATTATTCTTTGATTTTATGTTCGAGATTTATCGAGAAGCGTTATTGGGTAATAAAGATTATATTTCCATTGACGATTTTGATAATTTCTTTGCGGTTAAAAAGGAAACCGATTTAATTGTGGCAACATGGGGATATTTCACAATTGATCAGTTGGCAAAAGGTTATAGGAATATTCTGGTCGAGTCAGGAATGGGTGTGAGAGATAGGAGAAGTATAAAAGTAACTAAACTTATGGTACATCCATTAGTGCAAGATTATATTAAGCAAATCGGAGATTCAGAATATCTAAAAGCGTTGTTAGGAGAAAACTAAAATGGCGGAAAGAAGTTTAAATGATAGATTTGTTGAGCTTGAAGATAGAATGATAAGTGTAGAGGCTTTAACACGTTATGGCACGGCAAATGACTTGAAGTTTTACATATTTGATTATAATCCAAAAGATGAGCTTGTAGTTCGAAAAGAGGTTAAGAAGTTAAAAGAGCGAAATCCTAACATAATAGAATTTGATCTTTATGATATGATGATGCAGATTATCGATGATGAAGGATATATGGAAGATATAATCCGCATGGAGCAAGAGTATGATAGAAAATTATTATTGTCTGAAATTTTTCAACCATTGTTATCGGTAGAAGAGGCAGATAATCGATTATTGGAAATGTTTATTGATAGAGCCGAGGATAACGGAGATAAAATAGTTCTTATAACAGGTATTGGGAAATCCTATCCCGTAATAAGAAGCCACACTATATTAAATAATTTGCAGAGCATATTTAGACGTAATCCTGTTGTGATGATGTATCCTGGCAGGTTCGAGATAAAGAATTTAATGACATTGAGGCTGTTTGAACGGCTTGATGATGACAATTATTACAGAGCATTCCCACTAGTGGAAAGGAGGAAAGGAAATGATTATTAAGGATTTATTTAAGAAGGAGATCGATAGAAGCATTCAAGGTGTCGTTACCATTGGTAATGAGGATGAATGCCAAAAATTGCAGGAGCTTGAGGAGTATGTTTGCACCGATGAGATAACGAAGTCTTTCCGTACTTTTTTCCGCAAATATAGGGAATCAATTTCTGTTCCAACGGAGAAAATAGGTGTTTGGATAACAGGCTTTTTTGGTTCTGGTAAGTCACACTTTTTGAAAATACTTGGATATATTCTTGAAAATGAGCTAGTTGTGGGTAATGAAGCGGTAAATTATTTTGAAGAAAAAATACAAGATCAAATGATTCTTGCCGACATAAAGCAATGTGCTAAAGCTAATAATAAAGTAGTTCTTTTTAATATCGATTCAAAGGCAAAATCAGATTCAAAGAATCGTTCGCAAGCTATTATGGATATTATGTTGCGCGCCTTTAATGAATCAGTTGGATACTGTGGATCTTCCCCGTGGGTTGCGGATATGGAAAGAACCTTAGATAGTGAGAATTTACTGGAAGCGTTCATTAATAAATTTGAGGAATTGTCGGGCAGGAATTGGAGACAAACACGCGCCAAAGCTTTACTTAATCGGGATTATATCATCAAATCTCTTGTTGTGGCTCGTGGCATGAGCGAAGATAGTGCCAAAGATTTTGTTGACGATCAGATGAGACATTTTACAAACACAACAGAGGACTTTGCAAAAATAGTAAATGACTATTGCAAAAAGAACAAAAAGCGTGTTGTGTTTCTTATGGATGAGGTTGGGCAATTTATCGGAACAAATGGCGAACTTATGCTTAACCTACAAACTTGTGTAGAAGATTTAGGCAAATATTGTCGTGGACAAGCATGGGTAGTCGTTACTTCTCAGCAAGAGCTGAAGGCAATGATTGAAAGTACAAAAGCAAAGCAAAACGATTTCTCGAAGATTCAAGGTCGTTTTGATATACGCCTTTTGTTAAGCGGATCAAATGCGGACGAAGTTATCAAGAAAAGAATACTAGAGAAAAAGGATATAGCAGTTACGCCTCTTAAGACACTATATGAAACTATCGGAAGCAAGATATCAAATCTTATTCTTTTTGATGGCAGACCGACTTGGAGTGGGTATGCAGATGCTGAGGAATTCAAGGACGTATATCCGTTTGTTTCGTATCAATTTGAATTATTGCAAAAAGTTTTCGAATCGATACGTGAGCACGGTATGAGTGAGGGAAAACATCTTTCACAAAATGAGCGTTCGCTTTTGAGTGCTTTTCAAGAATCAGCAAAGAAAATTGCAGATTATGAAACGGGGATATTAGTCCCATTTGACAGTTTCTATCAAACCATAGAACAGTTTATAGACTACGATATAAAAACAGTATTCTCCAATGCTGAGCGCCGTACAAGTCTTGATAAATTTGCTATTAGAGTTTTGCGTGTTCTTTTTATGATAAAGCACGTGAAAGAAATGCCGGCAACTATCAATAGACTTGCTACTTTAATGGTTGAAAGTGTAAACGAAGATAAGGCTGCATTAAAAAATCGTATTTATGAGGCGTTAAAGTTACTAGAAGAAGAAACATTAATACAACGCAATGGAGAAGTATACGATTTCTTGACTAACGCAGAGCAGGACGTAAATAAGCAAATTAACAATATGCCCCATAATGAAGGAGATGTGCAAAGAAGCATTCTCGATATTGTATATGATAGAGTGCTTGATAATAATAAACTGCGTTATGAAAACCGCTATGATTTTTCTTTGAATCGTATAGTAGATCAAGAGTCTAAAGGTTCATTCAGCCAAGATAGTATCACTCTAAAAATCTTTACAAATTTTTCGGATCTGCATGATGAGGCTACTTTTGCAGCCGAATCAGCAAGAACAAATGCTGTGGTAGTTGATATGACGGCAGGAACGTATATTGATGAATTGATTCGCGCTAATAAAATTAATATATTTAAACGTAATAATAGCGCATCAATGTCTGCTGCAATGACTGAGATAATGAGCAAGAAATCCGCTGAGTATTCCGAGAGAATGAAACGCGCTGAAGATATAATCAGGCAAGTTCTTCGTACAGCTCCTATTTATTTGAATGGTAATAAACTTGATATTAAAGAAAAAGATGGAAGAGATAGATTGACAGATGCATTGAAAGAAATGGTCAAGCAAGATTATTATAAGCTTGGACTTGTTTCTTATTTCTATAACGATTCGAGAGCAGTATTTGAGGTTCTGGATGATAATATGGAAACAATGTTGGGTAGTGATTTTACGCATGACTCAAATGCTGCTGCATACTCTGAGATATTCGAGAAGATAAAAAATGATAAGTCCCTAGGTAGAAGAATTACAGTCAAGGGTTTGTTGGATTTCTTTTCTAAGAAGCCTTATGGATGGCGTGAAATTGATGTTTTAGGTATGATTGCAACGCTTTGGAAAAAGAGCGCATTACAGATTGTAATACATGAAAATTTGGTTGACGCGAACAACCGTATGTTCAAGAACGACTTCTCGCGTAAAAATGGCATTGATACTATGGTTATTAGAATTCAGGAAAAGATTGATGATAATATCCTTTATCAAGTCAAGAAGATAATGCTTGATACATATGCCGAGAATTTGCCAATTGAAGAAAAGAAATTGAAAGAAGGTATTGTAAGTTTCTTTGAGCGTAAGCGTGATTTCCTATCTAATCTCAAGGTAAAGTATGGAGTTGAATATGCAGGCAGTAGAGTAGTTGCTGAAATATATCGAGATTTTGAATCTATTTTACGCTCGACAGACACAATTACGATATTCAACGAAATCATTTCTCGAAAAGATAGATTGTCTAATCACGCAGAAGAATTAGAGCAATTAGAGAGTTTCTATAAAGAAGGAAGCAATCAACAGCAAAATTATAAAGATGCAACATTGATTGCCGATTGGTATCGCGATAACTATATGCTGAATGATTTATCAAATTTATCCGAAGTTATTGATAAGATTAACGAGATACTAGCACTCGAAATGCCATTTTCGAAGATGACCGAACTTGCGAATCTTGTTTTTAAGGCAAGAGAAATAAAAGAAACAATTCTTGCAGAAAAGTGTAAGCGAACTAAAAAGAGTTTGGAAACCGATAGAGATGCAGTCAACAAAGAGATGCGTGAGGCACTTGAACTCGAACTTACTGCTGAGCAAAAGAAAAGAATTGAAGATAAGGCAGAAGAATTGAATAAAACATATGACTCTTGGTTGGGGAATTTGCTTCCCAATACACCAAATATGGAGGCATACATCACATCTAGCCAGAATGCGCTTTCGAGATTTAAGGAATTTATTTCAATAATCATTACAGAAAAACGCGCTGGTGTGGAATCTACAAAATCTATTCGTAGCAAACGTGTAAAGGTAATTGAATGTGTTCCTGTGGCTAATAAAAAAATAAAGACTAAAGATGACATAGAAAAGGTCGTAGCAACTATTAGGGAAATATTGCTTTCCGAACTCGTCGATAACGATGAAATCAACCTTGACTGATAGGAGTATATATGGATAAAAGAGCATTACAACTTTATGCAATGTGGGCAAAGGATAATTTGGAAAAACAAGTAGAAGTTTCCTTAAAGATGATTGGTATCAATGGGGACACAGATATCAAAGAATCAAGAGTCATAGGAGATTATACTGTTATTGAGAATGATCCTATTTCATATCCTAAAGAATTGCATAGTAAGCGTCAAATGATAGTCGAACTTATTAAGAGTGATGGATATAAAACTACAATAGAGGAGTTTGCATATACGTGGTTTAATCGTTTTGTGTCTTTACGCTTTATGGAGGTACATGACTTTTTGCCGCATGGTTTCCGATTGCTTTCTTCACGAGAGGGTAGTATAGAGCCTGAAATATTAAAGAATCTTCCGTTTGTAAAAGACGACCTGGAACTTGATTTAACACAATGCGAGAAACTTAAAGCCACAGGAATTGAGGATCTATATAGATATGTGCTATTCCGTCAATGCAAGGCATTATCGGGAATATTACCAATGTTATTCGAAGCAGATAATGATTGCTTAGAATTATTATTACCTAAGACGCTTTTACTTGGCGATACAGTGATTACAAAACTTGTGGCACTTGGAGAAGATGTGTTCCTCGAAGATATAGAAGTAATTGGTTGGCTGTATCAATTTTATATATCTGCGAAAAAAGACGCTGTTTATAAAGAAAAGAAGACAATAACAAAAGATACGTTGCCAGCCGTTACGCAGTTGTTCACACCGGATTGGATTGTGCGTTATATGGCAGAAAACTCATTGGGGAGGCTCTGGTTAGAAAGTTATCCAGCATCCCCATTGCGCAATGAGATGAAGTATTTTGTTCCTGAGGCTGTTCAGCCAGAAGAGGTGCAGCGCAAAATTGATTCAGTAAAATATACATCGGTAAATCCAGAAGATATCAAGATAATTGAGCCGTGTTGTGGCTCTGGGCATATCCTTGTATATGTATTTGATTTATTATATAAAATTTATGAAGAGAAAGGTTATCAAAAGCGTGATATACCTACGTTAATATTATCCAAAAACATATGTGGTCTCGATGTTGATAAACGCGCATCGCAGCTTGCAGCATTTTCGCTTGTAATGAAGGCGAGAAGTGTTAATCCTCGGTTTTTTAACTCTAATTATTATGTAAAGCCACAAGTATACGAAATATGGGATTCTCGTGTACTACATAGAATGAGATATAAGAAATTATTAGAAGAGACAAATCTTCTTTCGGCTGAGCAGATAGAGGATATTGAGTATTTGGCAGAACAATTCCGTTATGCTAAAACGATAGGCTCATTACTCAAGATAAAACAAATGAATTGGGACCGCATAGATAACACAATAAATATACTTGAGCAAAAAGTAGTTTACAACGTGTTTAATCTAGAATTGTTGAATATAGCAATTCCACTTATTAAAAGGCTTGTAGTGCAGGCAAAAATACTTGCAAATAAATATGACGTTATGATTACGAACCCGCCATATATAGGTATATCATCAATGGAATCGCAAGTGAAAGACTATGCTGTAACGTTTTATCCAAACAGCAAAACTGATATGTTTGCTATGTTTATGGAGACAGAGTTTGTAAAACCAAATGGGTTCTGCGCTATGATAAATATGCACAGCTGGATGTTCCTTTCAAGTTATGAGAATTTGCGCAAGTCAATTTTGATGACAAAAGAAATAGTAACTATGGCTCATCTGGGTGCAAGGGCGTTTGAGACAATAGGTGGCGAGGTTGTTCAAACGACAACATTTGTAATACGCAATGGAAACTTTGGCGGTAACGGAGTTTATTTCAGACTAGTGGATAGCAGTGATAAGGAGAATGATTTCCTTAAAACCCTTAGAAATGCGGGGGGTGGGGGTACTCTACATAGTTAGTGCAGAGGTATTCTTTTCTATTCCTAGTAACTTAATTATTTATTGGTTGAGCAATGCTATAATCGAAGTTTTTGGGAAGAGTAAAACATTGTCATCAATAGCAACTCCAAAACAGGGATTAGCTACTGGTAAAAATGATTTGTTTGTTAGATTATGGCATGAGGTCAAGACTGAAAAACTTTGCCTGGATGCAACGGACTCTATTCAAGCAGTATCTACTGGGAAGAAATGGTTTCCTTATAACAAGGGCGGGGCATATAGGAAATGGTATGGGAATAATGATTGCATTATAAACTGGGAAGCAAATGGTCGAGCGATCAGTAATTATTCTGGATCAGTTATAAGAAATCCAAATTACTATTTCTTTGAGTCAATCTCATGGTCCAAGATTGCAAGTGGTCCAATTGCATTTAGATATAAGCCTAATGGACACATATTTGATGTAGCAGGATGCAGTATATTTTGCGAACATTCTCAATTGGAGTATTTGTTAGGAGCAGTAAACTCTAATGTTATAATGAATATCATAAAATCAACTGCGCCTACACTTAATTATGAGGTTGGTCAAGTAGCAAATATCCCTATTATTTTCGAGAACGAAAATGCAGTTCGCGAAGTAGTGGACAAAAATATAAAAATAAGTAAAGCGGATTGGGATTCTTTTGAAGAGTCATGGGGCTTTGGAAAGCATCCACTAATATAACAGCAGGAGGATTATTATTCTCCTGAAAACAGGAGAGAATATGCCAAATTTGAAATATGAAACAAAGATGGACACTTATAGTAAATTACCGGGTAATCCTATAGCCTATTGGATTGGATTAGACCTAATTAAATGTTTTGAGGAAGGTAAGAGATTTGATTCGTTTGGAGAGCCTAAGTCTGGGGTTATGACAGGTGATGATAATAAGTTTATTCGCCTTTGGTTTGAACCAATTTCTAAAAAAATTGGGTTCGGTCTTAAGAATGCGATAGAAATGAAAGAATCTATGAAGAAATGGTTTCCAGTAACGCGTGGTGGATCATATAGGAAGTGGTTCGGTAATCTTGAAGAAATAGTAAATCTAGAAAATGGTGGTTATGCTATAAAGAATAATGGCAAGAATTATCGTCTAAGAGATGAAAAGTATTATATGCAAGAAGGACTGACTTGGACAATGATTACGACTACCAATTTATCTGTACGTATAGCTGAAGCTGGCGTATTATTTGGTAATGGAGGCCCAACAACATTTGTTAAAGAAAAAGAGTATTATTTGCTAGGATTGTTAAATAGTAAAGTCGTTAATGCAATCGTAAGTGTACTTAATCCTACGATGAATATTGTCATTAGCGACATCTGTTCAATTCCCGTTATTTTTAACAGGGTTGAGCCAGTTGAAACTATAGTTGCTAATAATCTTGTAATATCAAAATACGATTGGAATGCTTTTGAGACCTCATGGGATTTTAAAAGGCATCCATTAATTTGAGGTAATTATGATAAGAGTTGTTTTAAAGAGTAAAAAAGAATTACACTATGCCGAGGCAATCATAGATGACAAAGAAACTTTAGTACTAAAAGGTGCAAAGATTAATTTAATTGAATCTTTTCCGCAAATGTCTCAAGCATTGATTCTATTGCGCAGAGATAGAATGTTAGTATCAGAGGATGGGGTATTGCTCAAAGATATAAAATTTACTAGTCCAAGTACAGCTGCGCAGTTTGTTACTGGTAGAAGTGTAAACGGTTATATTGCTTGGCGCCCTAATGACGAAATAAGCCTTAAAGAATATCTTGGGAAAAGGAGAGAAATTTGATGAAAGAGACCCTTGTTGCACTTATAGACGATATTTCAAATATAGAAAAACATTTTTATATTCCCTCAATGCCAGCGGGGGCATTTGCCGTTCCAGTAGAGCAAATTAGCAATAGTCAGGAATTTCAATTATGGAGACAGAAAGTTTTACGTGAGTTGCATGAACTCTATTCTGTACATGACAAAGACAAATTTCTAAAAGGGACAATTGAAGCTTTGACAAAAGATTTCAATACTTGGCAAGAACGAAAAGATTTTAATAATCTTAAAGCCAAATTGCTGGCGATACTAGATAATATCGATGTTTATTATGCGCCTGCAGTAGAAAAAGAGAATCTTGATAAACCTGCAATGATTTTTATCAGTCATTCAACAAAAGATAAAGAATATGCGACAGCGTTAGTTAATTTGTTTGAGAGTATGGGATTAGATGAAGATACTGTTTTTTGTAGTTCAGTTCCAGGCTATGATGTAAAATTGGGAAATGACATATATGAACATCTAAGAAATTTATTTCAGACAAGAGATTTACATATTGTATATATGTTATCTAAGAACTTTTATAATAGTCCTGCAAGTTTAAATGAAATGGGGGCTGCATGGGTACTTAAAAATGAAGTTACATCTATATTGTTGCCTGGATTTAGTTTCGATGAAATGAAAGGAGTAGTGGATAATCGAGAAATAGCTATAAAACTAGATGTCGATGAAATAGAATTAAAGGACAAGCTTAATCAGTTATATGAAACAATAATTAACGAGTTTAAGTTGAAGAAAAAAAGTAGTACACTTTGGGAATGTAAACGTGATTCTTTCATAAAAAGAGTTGTAGGTATACATGGAAGCGTAGAATCCAAAGTGGCTAAGGCAGAGATATTAAGCAAAGAAGCAGAGGAGATTTTAAAGAATGCTATTCAGAGTTATGATGCACAAATTATTGTTGCTCATTATATAACTGGTGGGAAATGTATTCAAGTAGGCTGTAAAAGCTATTCGGAATCAATGGGAGCAAGGGAATTTAGTAAATGGGACGCGGCATTTGATGAATTGTTAAGAATCGGATATGTTAAGGCGATTGGAACGAAGGGGTCTGTTTTCCAGGTTACAAATGCTGGGTTTAAATATATTGAGGAGAAAGTTAAATAGGAGATTGATTATGGGTAGATTAATTGAAGATAAGTATAGAGCTTGGGAAGAAGAGTGCGAGCAACGATTTAATCAACTCAAGGCAAACGAGGAGGAACTCAACCGTATTTTCATTGAGATTTATGGTCTACAAGATGAGCTTACTTCCGAAGTAGAAGATAAGGATATAACAGTGCGCAAAGCTGATTTGCAACGTGAGATTAAGTCACTAATCTCCTATCTTATAGGTGTTGAGTTTGGTAGGTATTCTCTTGATGTGGAAGGGCTTGTGTATGCGGGCGGAGAATGGGATAGTTCTAAGTACACTACATATATTCCTGATGAAGATGGAATTGTTATGGTGTATTCTAAACTTGGTATGCAAGATGGACTGGCAGCGCGTATTATTAAATTAATAAAGCATATCTATGGGGAAGATACATATCGTCAAAATATAGATTTTATAGCAGAAGCGCTTGGTAAAAAACAGAATGAAGCATCCGAAGAGACATTAAATCGGTATATTTGTGATGATTTCTATACTGACCATTTAAAGATTTACCAAAAGCGTCCTATCTATTGGATGTTTTCAAGTGGCAAAAATAGTGGTTTCAAATGTTTGATTTATATGCATAGGTACAATGAAGATACAGTTGCGAGAATCAATGCAAAGTATTTTCTTCCAGAATCCACTAGATTAAAGAATGAACTTGACGAAATTGAAATAGCGGTGGAAGGCAGTGAAGGACGAGATAAGATCCGATTGGATAAAGAGCGATCCAAGATAGCCGCTGCTTATAACGAAGCAATTGAATATGGTCAAATACTCGATAATATAGCAAATCAATATATTAAAATTGATTTAGATGATGGAGTTAAAGTAAACTATGAAAAATTCCAAAATATAGAGATTGTAACTGACGGTGGAACGAAAGTTAAAAAGAACTTGCTAGTTCCTATTAAGTAAGAGGTGTATAATGGCAAATATCGATTATCAAGAAGCGATAAAAGAGATAGAGAAGATTTTTCGCGCAGATATTTTAACGCGAAAGATAGTTTTTTGGTACGATGCTCCTGCTAATTTCAAGGATGATATTGAGACGGCATCGTTTGATTTCTGTAGGCTTTTGGTGTGTCAAAATAATGAATTCGCTATAAAGAAAACTATAGAGAAAGATGACACCACAAGCAACATACTTGTCTATATTCCTTCTGAAAAACCGAAGGATACTGAAAATTGGCTTTTGGATATTTTGATGTACAGCGAGGAATATTACGCAGATACTGTTGCGCTTACTATGCGCCATCTTGGACTTTCAAATCCAGACTTACGCAAAGTAATAGAAAAGCATACAAAGTTTTTTGATAGTTCACAAAGAAACAGAAAACTTGAGAATTATGTTTCATTAAATGATGGGATGACTACAAATAATTTTATGCTTGCTATGATATCGGTATTAGTAAAATCATCTGTTCGTTCCATAGAGGCTATTTTGACAGAACTTGTTTTTGACAATAGTGATCATTCTAAGTATAAAGAACTTTGCAAGTTTGGTTTTGAGGATTATCTATGGGATGAAATTGCAAAAGAGTATGATTATTCCGGAGATCAAAAAATAGATAGTCTCATCAAGAAATTTTTGTTTACAGCTATGCTTGAACAAGATATGCAGCTTGGGACATTGCCGTCATTTTATAAGCAATTTATAATTGATGGAGAAGGAAAAAATGGCGCAAAGAGTTTTGTGCACCATATTAAGCAAGATCCACGTTATAGAGAACTGCAACTCAACGTCGCAACAGATCTTAAAATTGATGGGCTTTTGGTGGCAAGAGATGCTAGTTGTATTGGGACGAGCGATATATTCGAGTGTATTGAGAGTTGCGTGATAAAGAAAGTGTCTGCGAGCTTGGTGAGTGGTAGCCTTGATTATGATGCGTTTGTTAAGATAATTAATGATAGAAACAACTCTATGTGGCAAGCTGAACATAAGGATGAGTATTCTTTTTTACGATCGGCAATAGAGTTTTTGCGTTTAGTGGATGTTTCTATTCCGCATGATTTGTCAGCTGTAGAATATATTAAACTTTATACTAACATATTATATAAAGTCGATATGAATTATAGGCATCTTTGTATTAGCTATGACAAGATAGAAAATCCCATTTTTGAAATTGAAGAATTATGTTGTAGAATAGAGTCACATTATGAGCAGAATTATTTGGGAGAACTAGGAAGAGAATTCAGCGCAGCTGTTTCCAAACAAAATAAATGGGATTTCTCAGGTATTCAAAAAAGTTCGCAGTTCTATCAGCTTATTCAAAGGCAACAATATAAAAAGCAGTTTGTAATCATTTCTGATGGATTAAGATATGAAGTTGGATATGAGATTTTCAATAGTATTAAGAATAATTCTGCACTGCGAGGCAAGGTCTCGATAGATTATGCAGTTTCACCATTGCCGTCTGAAACAAGATTTGGTATGGCATCGCTACTTCCTCATAAAGAGCTTGCTTATATTGACGGATCCGTTTTAGTTGATGGAAAAGCATCAAACTCTTTCGCTGCTCGGAATGAGATTCTAAAAGCGAAAAATGCAGGGCATGCTGCAATCGCATACGAAGAAATCAATCGTTTTACAAGAGACCAACTTCGTGTATACATGTCAGACAAGTCACTTGTGTATATTTATCATAATGTAATAGATAAAGCAGGAGAGCATAACGAAACAAAGGTGTTTGACGAAACGATAAACGCAATTGAAGAAATTACATCACTGGTCAAGAAACTTTATAATAATCTACAGATATCTAATTTCTATATCACAGCAGACCATGGTTTCTTGTATAGACAGAATGTAATAGGTGAATCTGAAAAATATAGTAATATAGTTTCGCAAAGTCCTATTGAGGCATCAAAAAGGTATGTGCTTACGGATGACGACAGTATTAGTATTCCGTACACAACGGAATTTAGACTCGAAGAAATTCACGGAGATTTGCGAGTAATCAATCCGTATGGATATGACTTATTTAAAACACAAGGAGCAGGCTTACAGTATGTTCATGGTGGAGCCTCTTTGCAAGAAACAATTATTCCTATTGTGCACATAAGCGAACTTAATGCGAAGAAAGGCGAAAAATTGTCACGCCCAGTTGGAGTTCGTTTAAAGAGCGTGACAAGAAAGATTACAAATAGGAGTTTCGCACTTGATTTTGAACAATATGAGAAAGTTGAAGATAAAGTACAAGCGATTAATTGTGAAACATATTTCGTAGATGAAAATGGATATAAAGTTTCAGGGGAATATCGTTTTATTGCAAACTCTAGCAGTGATGATATCGCCACAAGGGTGACTCGTATTAGGTTCACTCTTAAAAATATAGAATTTGATAGAAACAATCGTTACTATCTTATCTTGCGAAATGTAGAATCGGATAGCGAATATATTGAGAAAGAACAGTTCACGATTGATATTCTAGGATTTAGAACTTTTTAATGGAGGAAGGTTATGGACGCATTAGATAAAAAAGTATTTGAGATATTTTCTGGAAGAGTTGTGCCTAAAGGCGCAACGAAAAAGATTAAAAATAGCGCAAATGTGCCAACGTATGTTTTGGAATATTTGTTGGGTACATATTGTACTTCTGATGATGAGGCAGAAATCGAGGAGGGAATAGAGCAAGTAAAACGCATTCTCTCTGATAATTACGTTCGTCCAGACGAAGCGGAGAAAATTAAGGCAAAAATCAAAGAAAAAGGTAATCATACAGTTATTGATAAATTGAGTGTAAAACTCAATGAAAGAAATGACACTTTTGAAGCCGATTTTATGTTTCTTGGCATTAATAAAATTTATGTTCATCCTAAGTATGTTCGCCAATACGAAAAATTACTTGCGGGAGGCATTTGGTGTATTGTCGATATGTCATACTATTTTAATGAGGACGAAAATGCTAGTCCATTTATTATAAATGATATTACGCCAATTCAAATGCCAAATCTTGATAAGAATGAAATTATAGAAGCGAGAAAGCAATTCTCAAAGGAAGAGTGGATTGATTTTATTTTGCGTTCTACTGGTATGGAACCTACTCAATTTGATTATAGAGTAAAATGGCATCTTCTTGCACGACTTGCTCCTCTAGTCGAAAATAATGTCAATCTTTGTGAGTTAGGCCCACGTGGTACGGGGAAGTCACATATTTATAAGGAGCTCTCTCCTAATTCAATTTTGATTTCTGGTGGACAGACAACAGTTGCAAATCTCTTTTATAATATGGGTAGAAGGCAAGTCGGACTTGTAGGCTTGTGGGATTGTGTCGCTTTCGATGAAGTTGCTGGTATCAATTTCAAAGATAAAGATGGCGTCCAAATTATGAAAGACTATATGGCCTCAGGTTCGTTTGCTCGCGGTAAGGATGAAATTCAGGCAAATGCTTCTATGGTTTTTGTGGGCAATATCAATCAAAGCGTTGATCTGCTTTTGAAAACGTCGCACTTATTCGAGCCGTTTCCAAGTGCTATGATAGATAGCGCTTTCCTTGATCGTATGCATTGCTATATTCCAGGTTGGGAAATCCCAAAGATGCGACCAGAATTCTTTACTGATAATTATGGATTTATATCAGATTATATCTCTGAATTTTTCCGAGAAATGAGAAAAGTACCGCAAACCGATGCTTTCGACAAGTATTTTAGGCTTGGCAGATGTTTGAATCAAAGAGATACCATTGCAGTAAGGAAAATGGTGTCAGGATTGACAAAAATTATTTATCCTGACGGAGTTGTCACGGAGGAAGAAATAGAGGAAATTCTGAAATATGCCATTGAAGGACGAAGACGTGTAAAAGAGCAACTTAAGAAGATTGGAGGAATGGAATTTTATGATGTCCAATTCTCATATATTCGCAATGCTAATATGGAGGAGTATTTTGTACCTGTCTTAGAGCAAGGCGGTGGTAAATTGATTTCTGAGGGCGTAGGCAAGCCAGGACATATCTACACGGTTGCAAATGGAAGTAATGGAATGAAAGGACTATTTAAGTTCGAGACCACGATAGCAGAAGGTAGCGGTAAATTTGAGGTGACAGGATTGACTAGTTCGCAGGTTGTTAAGGAATCTGTCAAAATTGCTCAAAACTATTTTAAGGCCAATGCAAAACAAATAAGTCGACTCATATCGTTAGATTCCAAAAACTATGTTATGCAAGTACAGGATTGCCAAGGTGTAGGGCTTGATAGCAACGTCTCACTTGCCGTCCTTGTAGCATATTGCAGTTGTGCGTTGAATAAATCTGTGTTGCCGCAGCTTTGTGTTTTGGGTGCTATGAGCATAGGCGGAACAATTAATAAAGTTGAAGAATTAGCATCTACGTTGCAAGTTTGCTTTGATGCAGGAGCGAAAAAAGTACTGTTGCCAATGAGTAGTGCTATTGATATAGCTACGGTACCGAGTGATTTATTTGCTAAATTCCAAATATCATTTTATAGTAGTCCCGAAGATGCGGTAATAAAGGCTTTGGGGATAGAATGATGATTTAATCTAGGGAAGGTTAAGGAAGAACAAAAGAGGATTAAGGCTGAGGTATGTATAATTTTAAGAATTCAAAATCAAATATAATCAACATATTAAAATCAAAGACTCCAATAGAAGATAAAGAAAAAATTCCAGCTAATCAAGAATTTACTTATGCCAATGCTGTCAGAACATGGGTAAGTGCAATATTTGTTGATATAAAAAGTTCAAGCGAATTATTTAAGAATAGGGATGAGAAATTAGCAAGATTGTTAAGAGCATTTACATCTGAAATTATTACGATTTTTCAAGACTCCAATAACTATAATCAAATAGGAATTAGAGGCGACTGTGTATATGCAATTTACTCTACTCCCCAAAAGGATGATATTAAAGATGTATTTGATATTGCTGTAAAAACAAATACATTTATGAAAATGTTTAACAAATTATTAACAGAGCAAGGTTATAGCAATATTGGAGTTGGCATAGGATTGGGAACTGATAAGCAATTAATTATAAAGGCAGGAAGATCAGGAACTGGAATAAATGATAAGATTTGGATAGGAGATGCTGTTGTTGATGCCTCGAATTTATCTTCTATAGCAAATAGATACGGCTATAAAAAAATTGCAATGAATAGCTGCTTTTACAATAATATTAAAAAGTATTATGAGAAAAAGCCTTGGTTTAATTATATTTCGAATTCAACTTATTATAACGATGGATTTTACGAATGCGATATAGTTAACACTGAATTTGATAACTGGATAAAAGGTGGAATGAAAGACAATGTCTAATGAAAAATTAAATGAAAGTTTGCAAGTAATACAAGGTCAAATTGAGAAATTTGATAATAAAGCGAGCATTTTAATTGCGATTGTGAGCATAGTATTTGCTATCAGTTTAGAGACGTTAAATGTATTTCAGCAAATATTTGTACAAGATATGACACAGAAGATTTTCATTAAATACATATTGGCAATAGTGTTTTTATGTTTTTATTTTACATCTTTTATTCTAGAGATGTTTTTCTTAATCTTAGTTATTTTTCCTAGGAAAAAGAAAAAGAGTGAGTGTCAGTCACTTTCATATTATTTGGATGTTTCCAAGATGACGAAAGAAGAAATTGAAAAGCAAGCCAGCGTTATGAATGAATCCGCAATTATAGTGGATCAATTGAGCGTTAATGCAAAAATATGCGCTAAGAAGCACAAGAATTTTGTAATCGCTATATGGTTAATGATTCCACTAGTGTTATTTATGATAGCATTAACCTTTTTATCAATAATATAGAATAGGAGAACAATTATGCACATAAGTAAAATAAAAGCGAATAACTTTAGAAATTTTTACAACCTAGAAATTGATTTGCATGATGGCTTGAATGTTATTGTAGGACCAAATAATGTGGGAAAAACAAATATTATGAGGATAATTAGTTTTTTAGGTTCTGATCCCAATAGTGGCTCTAGCATTGAGGATTTTAATAAATATATATTGTTGCAAGAATTAGAAAGTATTAAAGAGAAGCCACCTATCATTGAAATTGAATATACTATAGAACATGATTTGAATTTTGCGGAAGAGGATTCTGCGTTTTCAAAGTTATCAAACATTCTGGTTTTTGATCCAATTACAGGAGGACTTGAATACAAAATCGGAGATGAATCAGCTCATTTAGTGGCAAAGGTAGAATTGCGATATGAATATGATTATAAAGAAATTGAAATTTATAAGCAGGAAATGAGAAATGCAAATGAATTTAAGGATGTTTATAATGCGCTAAATAAATTGCAGCAAAATTTTAAATGGAATTTTTATAATGTAACATCCAAGGAGATAATCGATAAAAAATTTATAAATAATATATTTGAAATAGATACAATTGATGCGACAAGAACTATTGATAGATTAACTGATAATTCGAGAAAATATATTAATGATAAAGTAAAAGATAAAAAAATAGATGTGTTTTCAATAAAGCAGAAAATTACTGAAACAATTCAAGGCGGATTAGGTGAGGTAAAGAAAGAAATAGATAATGATATAAATGAAGATCAGAATCAAATAGGCATTACAAATGGTAAAAATAAATTCGTTTCCAACTTTTTCTTTGAGGGAGAATTGTCAGATTTTTTCAAATACGAACTAGAGGATGATACGTTTGGATTTTCTTTACCACTAGATCATAATGGGCTTGGATATAATAATTTGATCTATATGAGAAATTTATTAAAGCAAAAGAGCAAGAATGATTATAATATTATTCTTTTAGAGGAACCAGAAGCTCATTTGCATCCAAATATGCAATATAAATTATTAAAGTATATTGAGGACTTAAAGGAGCAGGAAACTGAAGAGACTAAAATTAAAAATCAAATTTTTATTACAACCCATTCTTCAAATATTACAGCTACGCTGAATACTAGTAGTATTATTCTACTAACAATTGATAGAAGATGCAATCCTCCAATTACTAGATCAACAATTTTATCAAACAACTATAATTATGAAAAAGTAAAAACAAATTTTGATGAGAATTTGGATAAAAAAGAAGAAAGAATCAAATTGTTGAAACGTGGTGAAGAACATATTTCTAAGTTTTTAGATGTAACAAGGAGTGATATTTTATTTTCTGATAAAATCATATTAGTCGAGGGAATTGCTGAGAAATTACTGCTTCCTAAATTTTTTAATACGCTTGTAAATGATCATATTTCTGTAATAGAGCTAGGAGGAATAAACTTTAATTATTTTTTACCACTAGTATTTAATACTAATAAAAAAATACTATGTATTACTGATAAAGATATAGAAATTATAAATGAGACAGATGAAGGGCTAGAGCTTAACGTGGATGATTATAATAATAAGCGGCCGCAAATAGATGAAATGTTTTTGCATCTAGCAGATAAAGTAAAAGTTAATCAACAGACGAAGTTTGGTTCTACTTTTGAGAAAGAAATCTTTATTGAGAATTATGATAATGGATTTGAACTATTATTAGGCCTTGTATTGCCAGCTGGATATAATGAGTTAATAAAACATAAGAGCCTAGTCTACTGGGATATTAACATTGATAAAGAAATTGCTAATGGTCGACAAAAGAAGTTCTTAAAAGATATGATTAATAAATATATAAAACTATATGGACAAGTAAGCGATAAATCTTTAGTTGAGAAAATGTTCTTTACAAATTTATTTTATCATTATGTGAAAGACAAAAAGGGAAGTTTTGCTTTAGACTTGTTTAACAATGTCGATAGAATTAATATTCCAACATATATTAAGGAGGGAATAGAATGGTTGAATTCATAGAATCTTCTCAGTTAATTGATATTTATAAAGACGACTTTAACTTTAAAGTGTATGCTGGTCCGGGTGCGGGAAAAACATATTTCTTAATTGAAAATATTAAAGACACAATTGAAAATAGCCAGAAATTAAAATTAGATGCAAATAGAAAAATATTGTGCATCACGTACACGAACGTGGCTGTAAATGAGATTAAGAGTAGATTAGGTCAGTATAATAAAAATGTAGTTGTAAAAACAATACATTCATTTCTGTATGAATATGTTATCAAACCATATCAACAGCAATTGAAAATTTTAATAAATGAAACATTTAATATTCATATAGATGATAAAGTTAGGATGTATCCAAGATTAGAGGGATTTGGTTTGTTGTCGAAACTGAAAGTTTCAGACTTTATCGGAGTTCTGCAAGAAAAATATGAGCTCTTAGTTGCTAGTGAATTATCGAAAAAGAAAATTAGTGAATGCGTGTTAGATATTTCAAGTATTAATCATTACCCTTTTTGTGAAACAGATATTCCGTCTATTAAGAGAATATTAGGTATGACTGATGCAGATTTATTAAAATTGAAAACTGCTTTATGGGAGCAAGAAGGAGTATTAGATTTTGATGAGATATTGTATTTTAGTTACATCCTTTTAAAAAGATATAAGTTTATTGGATATGATGTTCAGTATGTATTTCCATATATCTTAATGGATGAGTATCAAGATACTAATCCTATACAAAATAAGATACTACAATTACTGTGTAGCAAAAATGTTTCGGTTGGGGTGGTTGGTGATAAAGCTCAATCAATCTATGGATTCGTTAATTCTACTTATAAAGAGTTTGACGATTTCCATCCTAACATTAAAGATTTCAAAACATTTGTCATAGATGGTAATAGGCGCTCAAATCAGAATATAATTTATTTTTTAAACTATATCAGACAAGTAGATAAGACATTAAATGAACAGAAGTGCTTAATTAATAATAATTCATCAAAAGTTAAGTTCGTTTTATGTAAAGATAGAAATGCGGATTTGCTTAAAAAATTAGATGTAAAAGATATAAGGGTATTATGTAGAAGGTGGGCCGATGCGTTTGAGTATATAACCGATATAGAAGTTGAGCAGAGAAAATATCTAAAAGAGGTTCATGATTATTATAGATATGTTTTAGATAGAGATCTCACAAAAGATTTCGAAAATTCAAATATTAATTGGATTAATAATGTCAATATCATAATTTCGATTTATAAAGCAATAAGATTGGGTAATTTTGCGAGTATTCTAAAAGAGTTGGCCAAGATATTTGATATAGATATACTTAAGTTAAATAATAGAAGCAAAGGGCAAGAATTTAAAGAAATTGTAAGATTCGTTAATTTGTTTAGGAAATTTAATGAGGATACTATTTATTACGACATAATAAATAGTATCAATCAATTCATAGATCAGACTAGCTTGAAAGCGTTTGAGAAATTGGAACTAATATCTGATGATAATGAATTGTTCAGAGATGAATTCCATCCATTTTTACATAGTTTAAACATTAGAACATTGAAAGTAATGTTTGATGACGTTTTTTCAGAAGATAGTAAATATGTTACCGTTCATAAAACAAAAGGAAAAGAATATGATAGTGTATTAGTAAATCTTACTCCTGTAAAAGATGAGTGGTTGTTAGGTGGAATTCTAAAAGTTTTAGAGAACCCAGTTTTATTTAATAGCGAATTTGATAATGTTATGGAATTTGCAAGAATTGCATACGTTGCATTTAGTAGAGCACGGAATAACTTGTTTATTCATTTAAAAAATACAAAGGCAGAGTTGGGTACATTGATAGCAAATCTACAAGACTATTGCTTCAAACATAATATAAAAGAAGCATTTTATGAAATCATCGATTTAAATTAAAGTCGTTTGGGTAATTGATTTTCAAGTGTGAAGATGGCATGCAGTAAGATGTGTGTCATTTTCATATATTTTTGCAACATTGTGAAAAAATTTACAAAGATAGTCTTAACTTTTGGCTGATTATGGACTTTTATAGCATGGAATCGTTGGAATTTTCAAAAATGTCAAAAAACTTATTTAAAAATACCCTAACAAAATGCCGATTTTTCTCTAATAAGTGGAAGGGATATTTTCAGTAGTAAAATATGTTGAGTAAAACTTTCATTTTAGACCGTCAAGTACCACCTAAATTTTCTCTAATAAGTGAGGGGATTATGTTAACTAGAAAATTAAAACATTGTGAAAAAATTTTCAAAGTTAACCTTAACTTTTGGCTGTTTTGAACTTTTATAGTGGGGAAAAGTAAAATTTTTCAAAAATTGCAAAAAAGTTTTAAAAAAACAGGGTGAGAAAGTGCCGATTTTTCTCTAATAGGTGGGAGGTGTTTTAGATTGAGAAAAATTATCTAAAAATTTTGGAAAAAGACCGTGGACTAAGTGCCTGATTATCTCTAATAAGTGAAGGGCGAAATATAATGCTTTCAAAAAATGTTAAACGAATTTCATTTATGCACCCCGAAAAATCAACAGGAAGTGTCCATTAATAGTGAGGGACAAAGTAATTGGGTTAATTAGTGAATAAGGTATGTAGGGAAATAGATGAATAATGAACTAATTGTACGTTCCTAAGATTTACCTAAAATGTCCATAAAAAAGAGACAGCAAAAGACCCCCAAAAAGAAGAAAATGAAGAGAATAGAGGAGGAGTGAAATGTAGAATATATAAGGCTAAAATACCCCAAAAGGGAAGCAGGATAAGGAGTAGACTCAATTTGCCGTCACAAGACGATTTCGTCTACTCAAAAAACTACGGAAGCGGGATACCCGCCTTCGTTCTGGGAGAACCAAAAAAGACATAAAAAATGGAGGAAAATAAATGGAATTATTTAAAGACTATCCCGACGTTGTAAGTGTTGAACAAGTGTCGGAGATGTTGCACATTGGACAAGTGCTTGCATATAGACTTGTCCGCAGCGGTGAGATTAAATCACGCAAAGTAGGACGCAGATATATCATCGCAAAGCGAAACGTAATCGAATTTATAAATGAGGAGGCAGCATAATGACTGGGAGATTAGTAGTTAAGAATGGAAGATATTACGTAGTCATATCATATCAAGATTCACAAGGAAAGAATAAACAAAAATGGAAGGCAACGGGTTTGCCTGTGAAAAATAATAAGAGAATAGCCGAAGAGTTGATGCGTGATATTGTTGCGAACTTTGATCCGCAAGTAGAAGAACTTGTCAAGAAGAATGGTATGCGTAAGATTAAAATGCCTAAATCTCGAAAGCCGCAGACTATGTGGCAACCGCAACCTACATACATGATGCAAGGACAACCTATGATGCAATCTGGTTATATGTATCAAGCGAGACAATATATGGGCGAAGATATGTTGTTTGGCGATTATCTAGCGCAGTGGATTGAGATGGCGAAAACTAATTTGCAGATTAGTACATATTCATCATACAAGGCCAAGATAAAACAAATTGCTCCGTATTTTAATGACAGAGGAATAACTTTGCAAAGCATAAGTCCGATGGACATACAAACATATTATGCATGGCTGATAGATAATGGCAAGAGTGTTCAGTCTTGTACGCACGCTCACGTTATTATCCGTAGAGCGTTGGAGATTGCATATAGAACGGACAGAATCCCAGTGAATCCAGCGTCAAAAGTAGAGAAACCTAAAAGTCCGAAATATGAAGCGAAGTATTATGACTTAAAGCAGTTGAAAGTTTTGTTTGAAAAATTGAAAGGAGATAAGTATGAATTGATGTATAAGATGACTGCGTTCTACGGCTTGCGCCGCAGTGAGCTTTGCGGTATGAGATGGAGTTCAATAGACTTTGATAACAACAAACTTACGCTCAATTCATCAATAGTGCAAGCAAGTGTAAACAACAAAACGATACTTGTAAAGAAGGACGTGATGAAAAATGCGGCAAGCAAGAGAACTATGCCGTTGATACCCGAAATAAAAGAAGCCTTGTTGAAATTAAAAGCAGAACAAGACAAGAATAAGGCTGAGTTCGGCAAGTATTATAATCAAGAATATATTGACTATGTTTGGGTTGATGAGATAGGAATGATAGTAAATCCTAATACGCTCACTTGTCATTTCCAAAATTTCCTTACGCAGAACGAGTTGCCGAAAATAAGATTTCATGAACTTAGACACAGTTGCGCAAGTCTCTTGCTTGCGTGCGGTGTGAGTATGAAAGAAATCCAAGAGTGGTTAGGTCATTCGGCTATAAGTACAACGGCAGACATATATAGTCACTTGAACTATTCGTCGAAATTGAACGTAGCGAATACGCTTACCAATGCGTTCGGTGGTGAAATGATGGAGCCTGACGAACAAGACCAATATGAAACGAAAGCATTGCTGTCGAATCTATTTAGAGGTGCTGAACACGAACAAGCGCAAGGAAAAGTGCCTGTGCAATCACAGATACAAGTACAAGCCAAGCCAGAGTCCGTAGAGACGAATGTGGGCGAGATTAAACCTAACGTGAAGGAAATAGTCGATAAGGCTAGTAAAATGAATCAAGCCGAACTTTTAGAAGATGTAGACAATTCTATTGAAGAATATAAGAAAGCCAAAAAAGAAATGGCGAAACTCGGTTTTGATGATTATGACGAGTATCTTGATTATTTGGAATATATGGAAAGGAGGGCAGCAAGGAAAAAGGATTTAGAAATGTAAATAATTTAGAAAAAGTAATTGCCCTTTCTTTTAGATTACTCTTGATATTTTTGTCAAGAGGTGCTAAAATAATCTTGCGACGTCAAATTAAATAAACCTTTTGTAATTCCCAGATTAATGGGAGTCCAGACTTTGTTTGCGTGAAAGGTAGGATGAAAATTGGTAGTAATACCTGTTCCGACCTGCTTTCCACGGAAAAAGGTTTATTTGGCGTCGCAACCAAAGGGACGGTATTCTACGGTGCCGTTCCGCAAGGGGCGGCATCTTTTTATGTTAAAGTTAGTTAGATCGAAAAGTGTTTGTTTTACAGGTCATAGGAATCAGAAACTTATTTGGGGATTCAATGAGGGTGATGAGCGGTGCCTAAAAATGAAGGATAATTTGCGTATTGAAATCGAAAAAGCAATCAATAATGGATACGAAACTTTTTATAGTGGAATGGCACTTGGGTTTGATTTGATTTGTGTTGAAACGATATTAGAGTTAAAAAAGAAATATAATCATATTAAGATTGTTGGGGTATTGCCTTGTAGGACGCAAGATATAAAGTGGCAAACGCAAGATAGAGAGCGTTATAGAAAGTTGTTGTGGCAATTAGATGCTGTTCGTTGTATTTATGATAACTATGTCGGAGCAGAGTGTATGCTTGAACGAAACAGGTTTATGGTAGATAATTCTTCTATGATGATGGCATTATATGGCGGGGCAGTAGGCGGAACGAAATCGACAATAGATTACGCTCGAAGTAAAGGATTGAAGATAACCATTATTGAGCCATAAAACAAGACGAACTATAATAATTGGGGCAATTTAATTGCGTAAACTGTTTGCTAATCATGTCGAACTTATGTTTATATCTATCCGATAAATATTGACAAAATATGGGTTATTAATTATAATTATTTTGACAATAGAAAGGAGAAGAATTAATGGCATCCAAGCAACTACTTATTTTAGGAAACGGATTTGATTTGCAGTGCGGACTAAGATCGAGTTATGAAGATTTTTTTAATAGTGAAATTATCGACGATATCAGTAAAAATTTTCACTTGCAGAAAATGAAGCCAGGGTGTGTAGGATTTTGGGAAACGTTATTGTTTTATTATTATAAACAGATTGGCAATAGTAAATATGATTGGTGTGATATAGAAACTATAATTAAAGACACGCTTTGGATCATATATTATGGGGATAAAAACAAACTGAATAATCATAACAAAAGTTTGTGGCACGATGTGATAATATGCGCCAAGACTAAGGAAATTCCCGAGAGATATGCATGTTATATTATTAATGGAAATGAAGAGCAAATAAAATATTTGTTTTGTTATTGTGTAAAATTTATTTTAAAATTGGATAAGAGAGATGATTATACGGATGATGAAAAATTACATATGTTAACAAAACACCTTCAGGATGAGTTAAATAATTTTGAAAAACGTTTTTGTAAATATATAAAAAATAAAACCATAAATCCACAAGATAAGAAGGGCTTGAATCGAAATTATGTTATTAATGCAGTTAATTTGTTGGCGCTATTGACAAAATTTACAGATTTCACATTTGGCTATTTGGAAGAGTTTGTCAATTCAAAAGTGGAATTAGATGCTTATAATAGGCCTGTTATGAAAAATATACTATCTAACGAGTTTCTGACGCTAAAGGATACAAATATTATCAATTTTAATTATACTGCACTTTTTGATATTTTGCGAGTAGAGAGCCCATGTGCATATAGCAATGTTCATGGGAAATTATGCAATATTAGTTGTGTAGGAGATTGTAATTCATCAAATATAATTTTTGGTATAGATGACACGCTCATCAAAGCAGTAGATGTTGATTCTAATTTGCATATATTTAGTAAGACATATAGGAAAATGCGTGATGATAGTGCACCTATAACTATTTTACCGCCGAGGGATGACAACAATATTGAGATTATATTTTATGGCCACTCGCTTAGTAAAGCTGATTATTCGTATTTCCAAAGCATATTTGACTATTATAATATTTATAGCAACGATAAAGTATGTTTAATATTTTATTATTCAAAAGGACATGAACAATATGAGGCAATTTATAAACTTATAAATGAATATGGTTTGACGCTAGCAAATGAAAATCAAGGCAAAAATTTGATCCACAAATTACTTCTAGAGAATAGACTTAAAATTGAAGAGAAGTCTCTTTAGAGTAAAGAATTACATAATTAAAGATATTATCGAAACTATATCGAAGATATTGGTGATAAAAGATTAGCTGTGAGAATTTGAAGGATAGATTATGTTAGAAAAGTTATGGCGCAAAATTAAGAGATTCTTTAAGTGGTTATTTTTTGCTGACCATCAAATATTTTTCGGACGTATTCCTATAACATTAAAAGGATACAAGTGGGAGCTCCATATAACAGATGAAGACCCTAATCCATCGGTTCCACATCTTCATTGTATAGAAAATAGCAAATTGAAAATTGATGTCTACACAGGGGAAGTCTACGATGATGGCATCAATACTGGTAAATTAAAGGATAAAGAGTTTAATGCATTGTGGCATGATAAAAAGTTTTTCGATTTAGTCAAAAGGTCTAGAGATTATTATCTAGAAAAACATCCAGGTTATCAACTTGTACATATTCCATTTAGTTCAGGTGACATTGATGAAAATGTTATAATTAGTCGTGGAGAATTAAAGAATCAACTAATAATTGAATATAAGAAAGATAAAGAGCATAAAAGGTCATGAATAAAATTAAGTGTTAGCAAAAATCAAAGTTTTGTTCATCGTGGAATCTATAAGGGTTTTTACTAATATGTTAGAGTAATATCTAGCGAAGAATAAGATAAAATCCATAAGTTATCACAATATATAAGGAGATTTAATATCATCTTCATATAGAACATACAAATGTTGTTTGGCGCGAGTAAGTGCGACATAGTAAAGACGTTGCTCATCTTCAATAGCATCGAGCATGGTTTGTCCAAATATTTCAAACAAATCATTGTTTGGATTAAACACGGGGAAGACTCCTTTATTGATGTCTAATAGAATAACAACATCAGATTCTTCGCCTTTTGCAGTATGCACAGTTTTCATAGTTACTCGGCTATTGTATTCTTCTTCAGACAAGAATTCAGCGCATACATTTTTTAGTGTATCATTGAAGTCTTTCAAATCTATGCTTTTAATTGTGTTGCTCCTATTAAGGATCATTATTTTTTTATTAGGATGGGTCTGTATAATATCGGCGCACTGTTTGAGATATTTTGCCTTGTCAATTCGTTTGCGTTCATTTTCATCTAGGTATTTAAGGTATACATTGTTTTCGTCTTGAAAATCGCCTATGTATACTTTTGATACGTCAATTTCTTCTATGATGCCGTTTTTAACGTTGCTATGTGGGTGGCTTCCAGACATGCCGAACTTATCCATAAATCTATTGGCAAACTCAACAATATTGTGTCCGCTTCTATAATTAGTGTGAATATTTAAGAGTTTGGAATCGTCATATCGTGAAGCAAAAGTCTTGAAGTATCGCAAATCAGAGCCAGCATATCTATTGATAGCTTGCCAATCATCTCCAACACAAAATACTCTTATTGATTCATTTCGGCTTATAATTGCAGCAATAAGGTAGTCAAACAATTTGCTGAAATCTTGATATTCATCAATTAAAATCCATTTGATATTATTGATTTCTTCATCTAATTCACCATTTAGAATGTGTTTGCTTGCTTCATATATTGTTTGATTGAAATCGTAATCATAATGATTGTATTTTGCTAATTCTCCAACATTGTTATCACTGGATAATACTGAAAAATATTTGAGGTATACTTGATAGCCTAGTCGATAGAATATCTTAGTTTTTTCATCTTGTATATATTTTGCATGCTCAATAAATTGATTGAGGTTGGTGTCATCAAAATAATTTTGTTGGAGTTTATTTATGAATTGCTCTATAAGTTTTGTGAAACCATCCAAGCATCTTTTCCAAGCTTTTTCGTGCAACACCTCATCTGGCAATTTTTTAGGGGATATACCATGAGAAAGCATAATTTTATATAACTCACGTTCAACATCTTCACGTTCTAATGAATTGAATTGTTTATGAGTTGTTTCGATAAATTTAGCAATTGATTTTACACTTTGATTGTATTTTCCAATATTAGATATTCTTTGGCGCCAATTACCGCCCCAAAATCTCTGTTTCCAATTTTTATTAGAAATATAATCAGAATAGTTACCAACAGTTTTTTCAAAATTATCAACTTCGTCTTTTGCTTCGTTGCCCGTCACTGCCCAATGTTCCCAGATAATATTATATTTTGGCAAATAGAAATCGGGGACAATTTCCTTTTTCTCTTGAAGAAATGCACTTAAATCTTTAATTTCCGCGCTAGTTAATTTAGCATTTTCCAAAGATATTTTATATGGGTAGTAACTTCTTTCGTATATATAATCGATGCCGTGCTCAAAGAAAAAGTCGGCAATATATTTTTCAAGTCGTGATTTAACCGTTTCGTTATTTAGGGTAGTGTATTGACTATTCTTTAAATACTTATAGTAAGATTCAAGACTATTAAAACTTTTTCGATCAATTCGCAAAGTATCTTTTCTAAAGAAGTCGTATACAGATTGTGAAAAGCTCTGTTTAGTGGCTTTTAATTCATTAATAATCTCTTTTATTAATCTAGTTTTTTCTTCTAATATTTTAGGGCGTTGAAGCGTGCGTAAGGCATAGGAGTGGAATGTGCTTGCTACTTCACAAATTTCATATTTAGCAATATTATCAATTTTGCATTGTGTTGCTAATCTGTTATTAATTTCTTCGCTAGCATCTTTATTAAAGCAAAAAGCCAAAACATTGTCAGCGTCCATGTTTTGTTTTTCAAATAAATATATTAATTTGCCAATTAGAACTCTTGTTTTACCAGAACCGGCGCGTGCAGTAACAAGGGTATTATGCTCAGATAAAATGGCGTTTAGTTGGTCAATGTCAAGATTGAAAGCTGCGTCATTGAATTTCACATGTCCCACAAAATACTTTTTCAGTTCGTCTCTTTGTTGCCTTAATGAATTGATTTGTGCAGTAGGGGATTTTGAAGAAGATTCGGCATATTCGGGATTATCAACCGTCATTTCGCCTGTCTCGAATGCACATCTAGCAATCCACCTTTTAGGTTTGCCATCAAAATTTACTATCATTGCATTGTTAGATTGTTTACGTGCGCTAAATACTATTTCATATGGTTCATATATGACATTGCAAAATATAATGGGAATACCTTGATATGTTCCAGTCATTCCATCTCTAATAATTATCTTCTTCTCTTGTGGCATACATTCCTCATTTATATTATTATAACATTTATACTAATAAAAAGCAATGATGAATCGTATTGAGTTTTACAATGGGGAGGGTTAATATTGAGAAACAACAAAAAGTGAGATGATTTCCATCTCACTTTTTATATTTGCCGACCAGACACATATCGGCTAAAATGGCGGAAGCGGAGGGATTCGAACCCCCGTGGGCTTGCACCCAAATGGTTTTCAAGACCACCTCGTTATGACCACTTCGATACGCTTCCAGATTGATTATTAAGTTTTTTTGAAAAAAATATTTTGTAGATTTTTTTGTGGAATCCTACGTCTTGGCAGTTGCCGTGTAGAATTCTTTGACCTACTTTGGTTTGCCGATATAGTGCTAAGGGCGGTTTGCCCATCGGCACGAGTCGGATGTTTTGGGGAAGTTCATAAGTGGTAGGGCAGGACTTGTGGATTGATTTTGTAGGTTTGTCCCTTTGATATCAATTTCCTTTCAAGACCGCCTCGTTATGACCGCTTCGATACACTTCCATATTAGTGGGATAGGGCGTTTGGGGACGCCGTATCCGCATTTGTTTGTATTTGATATTATAGCAGACAGAGGAGTTGCTGTCAAATGATTTTGGGTTGAGGGGGATTAGATATCGTCGTCCTCGTCTTCTTCCTCTTCATCGTCGAGGTCGGACGTGTCGACGCCGTCGATGTCGTAGTTGAAATCGTCTTCGAAGTCGTCGTCTTCGGAAACGGACTCTTCTTCCTCTTCATCCTCTTCTTCGTCCTCGCCGCTGACAAATTCGCTGTCGGCAAAGCCGTCGGGGTCGTCGAAAGAGTCGTCGTAGATATCGAATTTGTCTTCGGATTCTTCTTGTTCGAGTTCGTCAAAAGAGATAACTTCGACTTCGCTTTGTTCTTCCTCGCGAGCATTGGAATCGCTCTCGAAAGTAGCGTCGTCTTTTTGCTTGCTTCTGCATTCGGCGCACATTCTCTCGCCGTGTTCAATATAATTGACGCCGCAGACAGGGCAGAGCATATCCTCGTCTTCGTCTTCAAGCAAAGTAAAGCCTTCGACGCCGAGTTCCGCCTTGCATACGTCGCAATATTCGTCTTCTTCGAGAATCCAGTTGAGTTCGCATCTAGGACACTTAATATATTTTCCCATAATCCCTCCTAGTCGATAGAAAAAGTTATGTATTCAATGTTTAGTATTATATGCATAAAAATAAGATTTGTAAACACTTTTTCTAAAAAAAATTCAAAAAAATTTCAACTGCGAAAAAATCGACAAATCCCTCGCGAGATTTGCCGATTTTCAGGGTGTATTGGGGTTGTAAAAGTCTAAATAGTATTAAGCGCCTTCCATAATCATTTTGTCAGCGAGAAGTGCAATGAATTCGCCGTTGGTAGGTTTGTCGTTGGCGGTATAGATTTTAATGCCGAAAATAGTGTTGATGTTTTCTATTTTACCTCTATTCCAAGCGACTTCGATAGCGTGTCTAATCGCTCTTTCGACTTTGGAAGGGGAAGTATCGAACTTGTCCGCGATTGACGGATAGAGTTTCTTGGTGATACTGTTGATAATTTCAGGGCTGTCGATTGCCATTTTGATTGCTTCTCTCAAAAACTGATAGCCCTTTATATGCGCAGGAATTCCAACGGAAATAAATATATTGGCAAGTTTTTCGTCAAGATTGCGTTGAGAGCGTTTGACCGCTTGTTGGATAAGACGGTCGTCGAGTTCGGCAGGTTTATTGGCTACCGGAAGTCCGCCGAATTCCTTGACGCGGTCTTTGAGTACTTGCATATTTACAGGTTTGACGAGATAGTAACTTGCGCCGAGCATAATTGCTTTGTTTATAAAGTTTTCGCCGATAAGTTGCGATGCGATAATAAAGTTGGGTTTCTTTGTCATTTTGCTGTAATCTATATTTGAGAGTACGCCGAAGCCGTCGACCTCGGGCATAATCAAATCAAGAATGACGACGTCGGGATTATAGGTTTCGATTTTATGTATAGCGTCCAAGCCGTCGCGCGCCGACGCTACCACTTCAACTTCTTCGTCCTCAAAATAACTTTCTTTCACGTTGGCGATAAACTCTTCGCTGTCGTCAATGACCATGAGTTTAATCTTTTTCATATTGTTCCTCCACAAATTTTTTTAAGTATCTACATTTTATTATGTCGCAAATATTCTTTCAATGTAACGGACAATCGAAAATTGCCGTTTTTGAGAAAAAATTGCGAAAATTATTGCAAAGACGATAAAAAATTTGTAGAAAATCGTTTTTATAATTTTTTTAGGCGTGTTATAATGGATTTATGGAAATTAAGGACATACTCAAAAGTATCAGAAAAGCAAGCAAAATCAGTCAAAGCGAGTTGGCGAAACAACTCGGCATAGGTCAAGCGACGATATGTCAGTGGGAAAGAGGAGTTGCAAAACCCACTTGCGACGGCATAATTGCGCTCAGCAAGTACTATATGGTGTCGGCAGATTTTCTTTTGGGCATCAATGAAGAGATGCACGGTTCGGAAATCGGCGAGGAGTATTCCGAGCTTATCGGCAGATACGACAACTTAACGCACGAGCAAAAGCGACTTATAATAGATATAATGAAACAAATGAAAGATTTATAATAATTTTGTTGACTTTTGCGGAAGAAGTTGTATAATCTTAGGCGGAGATTAAGATGCAGGAATTCAAGACTACTTTGATAATGGTGGGTATAATGTTGGCTTACGCCGTACCCGGATATATTTTGGTGAAAGTGAAGTTTGTCAAATCGGACAATATCTCGGCTTTTTCCAAAGTACTAATGTTCGTATGTCAGCCAGCGCTCACTTTGTATTCGTTCAACAAAGCGGAATTTTCCAAAGAGTTGGGCATAAACCTTCTTATATTTTTGGCTATAATAACAATCGCGCAGTTGATATTTATAGGTATATTTTATCTTATATTTCGAAAGAAACAAAGCGACATAAGATACCGTATCGCGACGATAGCGACCACGTTGTCCAACTGCTCGTTTTTGGGCGTACCGCTCTTGGAAGCAATCTTTCCGGATTCTCCCAACGTGGCGGCATATTCAATGATGTATTTTCTCTCAATGAGTTTGCTCGGCTGGACGTTGGTATCTACAATCATAACACGCGACAAGAAGTATATAAATATAAAAAAGATTCTTATCAATCCCGCGACGATTTCAATCGCGATTTCATTGCCGTTTTTCTTAACGGGCTTCAAGATAGGTAGCGAGAACGGAGAAGTGTTGGGACAAATCGGCAATATGATTTCCGTGCTTGGCAAAATGACGACGCCTCTTTGTATGTTGGTAATGGGTATGCGACTTGCGACGATTAAAGTCAAAAGTCTGTTTACCAACTGGTTGCAATACGTTTCGGTTGTGATAAATCAATTCATATTCCCGCTTTTCGTATTGGCGATTTTATCAATTTTCAAAGTGGATACGGAACTTAAATGCTGTATGTATATTATGTGTTCGTGTCCGGTCGCATCTGTGGTTCAAAATTATGCCGAACTTCTCGGCGAAGGTCAGGACGTCGCCGCAAATACGGTGCTACTCGGCACAATGTCGTCGATTGCGACTTTGCCGATAATGGCGCTTATGTTAAACGTGATTTAAGTGATTTAGGAAAAATCGTTTTTAGAACAATTCCTTTTTGAATTTTACCGAATCTTGCGGAGTAAGTTTTCTTATTACTCGGCAGGGAACGCCTGCGGCGATTACGCCTTCGGGAATATCTCTCGTGACTACGCTGCCGCTTGCGATAACTGAATTTTTGCCTATCGTAACTCCGCCGTTGACAATAACTCCGCTTGCAAGCCAGACGCCGTCGCCGATAGTGATTGGCTTTGCATATTCGAGGTCGTAAACGCCGTCGGGGTATTGCTGAATGGCTCTCTCGCTCGCAAGTAGCGGATGAACGGGAGTTGCTATCGTGACGTTTGCGCCGAACATTACGTTGTCGCCGATANTGACGGGNGCGACGTCNAGAATNACGCTGTTGTAGTTGGCGTAAAAGTTTTCTCCGATTGACGTGTTGCAACCGTAGTCAAAGCGAATATCGGGTTCGAAATAGAAATCCTTTTTGTGGCTTTTGAGAATCGAGTGTAGTAGGTCGTAGCGTTTTTGCTCTTCGTCCTCGTCGGAGCGGTTGTATTCTACGCACGCTTGTCTTACTTTTCGNCTTAGCGCAACGAGTTCGCTATCCGTAGGGTTGTAAAGTTTTCCCGCTANCATTTTTTCTCTTTCCGTCATAATTCCNACCTCGATTATAANTACTTACGAAAACAATCCCGCAGGGATTTGCGAGATTGTCTTTGCATTTTTATTATATCGGTATAAAGGTATATTGTCAATACGCTTTTTACGCTTCTTTGATTCTTACGACGCCTTGCTTAGCCTGACAAACGGGGCAGGTCTGGAACGCTTCTTTGGACGTGGCTTCGTAACCGCAGTCGGGGCATTTCCAAATTACCGGCGCGTCGGTCTTATAGAGTTTGCCTTCCTTGAAGAGTTTGTAAAGNCGGGTAAATTCNTTTTTATGCGCAATCTCGATTTTGATGAGATTTCTGAATAGAGCGGCTATATCTTTGAAGCCTTCTTGTTCCGCTACTTTTGCGAATTCGGGGTAGAGTTCGTCGGCTTCGACGCCTTCGTCTTCCGCGGCGAATTTAAGATTGCTTTCCAAATCCCACTTTTCTCTGAACGGATAGCCCGCGCAGATTTCGATATTGTCAATAGTNTTTTCGTCAGCNGACTGAATAAAACTATATATCATTCTCGAGTGTGTAAATTCTTGATAAGCGATTTTGTCGATGATATCCGCCAAAGCCTTGTAGCCTTGTTCTCTTGCGCCGTATTCGATAAATTCGTATCTTGTGCGCGCCTGACATTCGCCGGCGAACGCTCTTGCTAGGTTTTTGTAAGTTTGACTGTCTTTTAATTTCATTTTCGTTACCTCCGTGAAGAAGTATTGACCCAAAAAGTCTTTTATATACTCGACAAATTTATGTAATTCAACACAAATCNGACATTTCNTTGGACAATGTCGAAAAATNTACGATTTAGATNNAAAACGTATCAATTCGTCAAGTGACGCAATTCAATCTTGATTTTGCTAAATACGCTATGATATACTTAATTTGNATTTAGTTTTTGCAACGACTTTTTGATAAGGATTTACTTTGAAATTGAAAAGTTGANAGGGGGNAAAATGGCAAAAAAGAAACTTTCAATCGGCGAAGAGGAAACGCCGCTTACCGTCGAAAGTGTTGACGCGAACAAGAAGCACATTTCCAAATACGAACTTTTTTCTTACGTTATCGGNATAGGCTTCTATTCGATGTTCACGGGTATGATTTTCTCATACCGTTCTGACTATATCAACAACATACTTNTGCTCAGNGAAGCAAATCAAAGTATAATGAACGTTATCACNACTATCATGGGTTTTGTAACGGGCTTTTTTATAATGAGTTTTATTGACAATTTCCACAGCAAGAGAGGAAAGTTCCGTCCGATAGTTTTGGCATGCACGATACCTATGGCTTTGGTAGGATTTTTAATGTTCTATACGCCATTCAAAAATGCGAACGCTTGGTACGCAATGATTTACGTCGTGGGAGTCAATATTTTATTCAACACNTTATTTACTCTTACCGAGACGGCAAANACGACCGCTTTGGTTATGACGCCAAACGAGAGCGAGCGAAATTCGCTTTTATCNTTATCGAGTTTCTTCTCGTCTATAATGAATTCCGCGCCGCTCGTAATAATCTTGGTACTCGGATTTTTCTTGATAAAGACTGACGAAGACGGCAATAAGGTCAGCGGTTATTTNANTAAAAACACNATGTATATTATCGCTATGGCGCTATGTTCGGTGCTTTANGCGGTGACGACTATCAACTCTATGCTCAAAGTCAAAGAGCGTGTGCCTTACGTCAAGAANAAAGAATCGCCAATCAACGGTATGGGCGACGTCGTTAAAAACAAGAATTTCTGGTTTTTGACGCTTTCCAATTCCATTCGCGATATAAGAAAAGTCGGTACGGGCTTCGGTATATTCGTNGCNGGCGCNTTNCTCGGNGGTACGGATAAATTCTTGCTCATNGGCTTGCCNACGGGTATCGGTACGGTAGTCAGNATGTTGATAGTGCAAAAGATGATGAAGAAGATTGACGTNATNAAGGTCAACGCAATTTTCAGCGTNTATTCTCTCGTNGCCAACGCGCTTGCATTCTTTATCGCTCTCATCTATTTCAAGACGGGTAGCGTAGTATGGCANGTATTGTTTGTAATAAGTCTGTTCTTGATAGGTTTGCAATTCGGCGCGTCGAATATTATTCCCAACATATTCAAGGGCGACGTNCTCAACGAAATCGAGTTGCAGACAGGCGGAAAGAGGTTGGAGCAGACTGTCAACTTCTCGTCTACGATAGTGTCGACGATACTCGGCGTAATCACCGGCGTCCTCACTCCGGTAATCTTGCTTAGAGTATGCGGATATCAACAAGGCTCGGATATTCAGACCGAATCTACGAAAATTAAACTCGTATTCTTCTACACGTTGTTTGCAGGTATATTCTACTGTCTCTCGCTCTTGCCTTTGATAGGTTACAAACTTACCAAAAAGAGAAGAGAAGAAATCAATGCGCAGCTTGAAGTGATGCGCGCGGAGCGTATAAGCGCGGAAGAGGGCGCGGAAGCGACTGTCGACGGACAGGGAGACACGTCTACGCTTCCTCCGGAAATTTCGGGCGATCCGATTGAGAGAGGTTTTGAAGACGCGGCGGAAAATATCGCCCGTAATATAAACGAGGAAGAGGAAGAAGATAAATTGTAAAAAGCGTAAGAGTTTTTTAGTTGACAAAATCGCCGTTATTGCATATAATACTATCGTAATACGGCGATAAACAGTCAAGAGTAACCGTGACGTTCGGCACAGAGAAAGAGGTCGTCGGCTGAAAGCCTCTTCGAGAAATAACGGCGAAGTGCGGATTGTTTGCCCGCAGGGGAAATACTGCGCGTAGAGGTCGCGTTAAGACCTAAAAGAGAGGAACGGTAGATTGCCGTTCAATCAAAGTGGAACCGCGAGTAATCGTCTTTGAAAGACGGTTACTTTTTTTATTATATAGAGGTAAAAATGGGAAAGATTAAAATGGACTTGCAAGCGGCGCTCGAAAAAGACCCCGCGGCAAGAAATAAATTCGAAATATTCTTTACGTACGGCGGGTTTAAGGCGTTGTATAGACATCGTTTTGCGCATTGGTTTTACAATCACAAAATGAAGTATTTTGCAAAGCTTATCGCAAGCGGTACGAGGAGAAAGACCGGCATAGACATTCACCCCGCGGCGAAGATTGCAGGCGGAGTATTCATAGACCACGGCGTAGGCGTAGTAATCGGCGAAACCGTTGAAATAGGCGCAAACGTATTGATTTATCAAGGCGTTACGCTCGGCGGAACGGGTAAGGACACGGGTAAGCGTCACCCGACGATTGAGGACAACGTAATGATTTCGGCAGGCGCGAAAGTGCTTGGACCAATCGTAGTCGGTCACGATTCGAAGATTGGCGCAGGAAGCGTCGTACTCAAAGACGTGCCGCCTCACTCGACGGTAGTCGGCGTCCCCGGTAGAGTGGTCAAACTCAACGATATGAGAGTAGACGATATCGATCAAAAACTTCCCGACCCGATACTCGAAGAGTTCGCAAGGCTAAACAGACGAATCGAGAAACTCGAAGAGGCATTGAAAATCAAGTCGTGCAAGTATTCTATCACGCAAGAAAATTCCGTTGACGGAATAGAGGACAACGCAATCGAGCGTGAAATCGTAGAACTTGAAAACAGCATAGACAACAACAAAGAAAATGTGAATAAAAAAGAGCAATAATAACGGAGCGGATATGTTGAAAATTTATAATACGTTGACAAGAAAGAAAGAAGAATTCGTACCTCTTAAAGAGGGCAAAGTCACAATGTACAGTTGCGGACCGACTGTGTACTCTTACGCGCACATAGGCAATTTGAGAACGTACATCTTTATGGATATTTTCCGCAGGACGTTGAAATACGACGGCTATAAACTCAAAGGCGTAATGAACATCACCGACGTAGGTCACTTGCTTTCCGACGGCGACGAGGGCGAGGACAAAATGGCAAAGGCGGCGAGGGAGCAGAAAAAAACGCCGTGGGAAATTGCCGAATTCTATATGAATTATTTCTTCGACGATTTCAAGAAACTCAATATTGGAAAGCCCGAAGTAGTATGTAGAGCGACCGACCATATTCAAGAGATGATAAAGGACGTTCAGACGCTTATCGACAAGGGTTACGCCTACGAGATAGACGACGGAATATATTACGATATATCCAAGTTCCCCGAGTACGGCAAACTCTCTCGTTTGAGCCTCGAAGACCAACAAGCGGGCGCAAGAGTAGAGGTCAACTCTCAAAAGCGTCATCCTGCCGATTTCGCGGTATGGAAGAAGGCTGAACCGCAACACATAATGCAATGGCAAAGTCCGTGGGGTATGGGTTATCCCGGTTGGCATATCGAGTGCTCGACTATGAGCAGAAAATATCTTGGTTCTCACTTTGATATTCACACGGGCGGTGTGGACGCTATCCCCGTTCACCACGAGAACGAGATTGCGCAAAACGAAGCGCTCGAAGGCAAGAAGACGGTCAATTACTGGGTACACAGCGAATTTATGCTTGTCAACAACGGCAAGATGTCCAAGTCGCTCGGCAACGTATATAGAATAAGCCAACTTGAAGAAAAAGGATATGGGGCGCTTGATTACAGATACTTCTGCCTCAACGCGCATTACAGAAAGAAACTCAACTTCACTTTCGAGGGTATGGACGGAGCAAAGACTTCTTACGCAAGATTGCTGAACGCTTTGTATCAACACAAAGTCGGAAAGAATACGATTGACGAAGAGAAGTTGGCTGAATACAAAAAGCAGTTCGACGAAGCGGTCAACGACGATTTGAATATTCCGCTCGCTTTGGGCGTCGTGTGGACTATGATTAAAGAGCCGAAGAGCAAGGCTATTTACGATCTTGCTTTGCAATTCGACAAGGTATTGGGTCTTGACTTCGACAAGGCGCAACCTTCCAAGGATGAGCAAGAGCAAGTCCCCGAGGAAATTCGCAAAATCGCTAGAGAAAGATACGAGGCGAAAAAGCGCAAGGACTTCGCCTTGGCGGACGAATTGAGAGGGAAGTTGTCAGAATTGGGATACACAGTTATGGACACCAAAGACGGCTATACGATTTCGTCCAAAAACTAATCAATAGAATTAAAAACAAAAAAAGCCTTCGTTGAAGGCTTTTTGTTTTTTACTTATATTCATCAAAAAGTAGAGAGTCCGCAGTTTCGTCGAAAATGTCGCAAAGTTGAGTAATCACTTCAAGGCTGGGTTGGCATTTGCCACGTTCCCACGCACTGACTGTTCTCGCATCAACATTAACAATTTTGGCAATGTCACTTTGATACAATTTCGCCCTCAGTCTGAAAAATCTCAAATTTTCCTTAAATTTTAATTCTCTCATAATCAAATTGTACCAAAAAATTTGGTATAATCGCTTGACACTCGCAAAAATTTAGGATATAATGAGGACACAACAAAGAAAATTAGACAAATTAGAACTTGCAAAGTACTTCCATTGGGTCTACGGATATATCTCGAATTTGGAATTTACGGTTTTCTCTCACGGCTTGCAAAAGGTCTTTTTTGAGGACAGTTCTTGCTTCGTCGTATTTGTTCGCCATTTGAAGTACGGCGCGTGTCTTTTCGCATGAGTTGGGGACTTGCTCTAAGTCTTTGCCGATCAACCTGGAAATAGGATTGTATATCTTTTCATCGGAGAGTAGAATAGTCGCAACTTTATAATAAAAATCAGAATCAATAGAGGAATTTGTACGGTTGTCGTACGAATTCGGGTTGTTTTGCGAATGCAACATTCTATTTTTTGCAAGTTTTGCCATAAAATGATAATTAGGGCGAATAGAGGTCGGCATGTGCATAATCTCCTAAGTGGTGTTTTTATGTGGGATTTTTGAATTGAAAATACAATTTTCGTCTTTTGTAGTAACAAGATTAGCATATTTATTCAACGAATTCAAGTGTTTTTAGATAATTTTGTACAAAATTGCCAAAATCTCCTACATTTTGTACAAAATTACCAAAATTCGCGTTCAAATGGAATATATATTCTAAATTTTGCCCATTTGAAGTCGATCACAAGTCGTCCACGTCTTGGACGGGGACTTCATCTTTGTCGAAAGACGGCGTACCTGTGTACGCGCCGTTGACGTCGAAGTCGCTTGACATCTTTTTGCGTTTGGATTTAAGTTCGTCTTTTAATTTTTTCTTTTTCATGCAATCACCTCAAATAAAATAATACTTAAATTATCGACAACAATTGAGCAAGTATGCTCGCTATGTAAAGATTAGATAAAACTTGATGTGGGAGCGAGATTTTCTCTTGATTTTCAACTGAAAAAAGAATAAAATATATTCACTCAATTATAAAGACGTAATTATACGTATATCACACGTCCGTATTGTAAATCGTATATAATATAAGGCGTGATAGTTGGAGGGGATATGCTTAAACTTACCGATATTAAAAAAGACTACGTGCTGAGCGGCGGAGAGAAAGTTCCTGCGCTCAAAGGCATAAATCTCGAATTCAGACAAAGCGAATTCGTATCAATTCTCGGACCGTCGGGTTGCGGAAAGACGACTATGCTCAACATCATAGGCGGTCTTGACAGATACACGTCGGGCGACCTTTCCATTGACGGCATTTCCACTCAGCATTACGCGGACGTAGATTGGGACGCGTACAGAAATATACGTATAGGCTTTATCTTCCAAAGTTACAATCTTATCACGCATATAGATATTTTGACCAACGTCGAGATGTCGCTCTTGCTCGCCGGCGTAAGCAAAGCCGAGAGAAGAGAGAGGGCAATCAAGGCGCTTGAAGAGGTAGGACTTAAAGAGCATATGCATAAAAAGCCTAACCAACTTTCGGGCGGTCAGATGCAAAGAGTGTCAATCGCAAGAGCGCTTATCAACAATCCGAGCATCATTTTGGCGGACGAACCTACGGGCGCGTTGGATAGTACGACAAGCGTGCAGATTATGGAGATACTCAAAGAGATTTCTCACGATAAGTTGATAATAATGGTTACGCACAACCCTGAACTTGCCGAGCAGTATTCCAACCGTATCGTGCGCTTAAAAGACGGCGAAGTCGTAGACGACACAAATCCCTATCATTCTCAACCCGTTGAAGAAAAGATTGAAGAGGTTGCTGAACAGCAGAGCGAGCAAGACAAGGTTGACGAGGTATGCGAAAATATAGTCGCGGAAGAAATCACTTGCGACGAGGACGGCAAGGGCAAAAAGAAGAAAAAAGTCCGCGCGCAAAAGACTGAATTCCAAATGCGCAAGGCGAAGAAGGAGAGAAAGGAGAAACTCAACAAGACTTCTATGTCTTTCCTATCCGCAATCAAGTTGTCGTTTACCAACCTTATGACCAAGAAAGGCAGGACGTTTATGACGGCGTTTGCAGGTAGTATCGGTATTATCGGCGTTGCGCTCGTGCTTGCGATTTCCAACGGATTTTCGGCTTACGTAGACAGAATGCAAAAGACTATGCTTTCAGGCTATCCTGTGACTATCACCAGCAATACGATGAGTATGGAAAGTATGATGACGACGTATATGTCCGTTATGTCAGGCTCGTCGGATAAAAAATATCCCGACACCAAGTTTGTCAATTCATACAATCTCGCGTCCGTATTTATGGATATGATAACGCCCAACAATATCAGCGAAGAGTATATCGCGTATATTGACGGCAAAAAAGTCGGCTGGCAGGAAAACGGCTACGTCGACAGCGTATATTACAACTACGGTCTAGACTATACCGTCTACAACTCGAAAGGCAAGGACGTGGGCAAGACTACTATGACCGATATGAGCAAAGGCTCTGTCAACTGGCAAGAAATGGTAGGCGATAGAACGTACATCGAGAGCGCGTATGACGTAATCGGCGGAAGATTCCCCGAGAGCGCGACGGAACTCGTACTTGTAGTCGACAGCACCAACACTATTCTTTCCACGTATTTCAGCGGAATGGGCTTTGAAAGTAAACTCGACGAGTATATCGGCGTGGACGGCTTGGTCGCAAGCGGACAAAGATTTGAAGCCATTATCGGCAATCCCGAAAAAGGTAAAGAGGGCGTAACCTTCCTTGTTCCGAACAACAATGCAAGATATTACAAGACGACNGATAGTTCGGGNGTAGAATATTTTGAAGAATACGACTACGAAGATATTATGGATTTGAGTGAAGAGGACGGNGTATACAAGTTGTCAGTCGTGGGNATTTTAAGACCGAAAGAGGGTAGCGAATACACGCCTTTGGGTACGGGTATCGCTTATACGCAAGCGCTTACCGACCTTATGCGTAAAGACGCGATNGANAGCGAAATAGTCAAATTCCAAAAAGCGCATCCCGACTACAACGTACTCACGGGCGAGCCGTTTTCTACAAGCAGTGACGGCGCGGAAATGAACCCCGACGATATGATGAGCATAATGATGGGCGGCAGCGCAGTGCAGACGTATAGTAGCGTTTTGCAGTCGTTAGGTGGAAGCAATATACCTACCGCTATCAGTATCTATTCGAGCAACTTCGACAATAANGAAATNNTTATNNNCGANTTGAAAGCGTGGAATACGGATCATAAAGACAATCAAATNAAATANACCGACAGCGCGGCGATATTTATCGGAATGATGAACCAAATTATCAGAATTATCACGATTGCGCTCGTATGTTTCTCGTCCGTATCGCTTATCGTATCCTCGATAATGATAGGTATTATCACTTACGTTTCGGTAGTGGAGCGTACCAAAGAAATNGGTATTTTGAGATCGCTNGGCGCAAGAAAGAAAGACGTGTCGAATATCTTCAATGCCGAGACGGTAATCATAGGCTTTACCGCAGGACTTATCGGCGTAATAGTGACGTATATTTTGAGTATTCCTATCAACTTGATTATACAGCACTTTGAAGAGTCGATTACGGGTATTTGTTCGCTCCATCCGTTGCACGCCGTATTGATGATACTTTTGAGTATTACGCTTACNTCAATCGCNGGNCTGATTCCTGCAAGAATTGCGGCGAAGCGAGATCCGGTAGTCGCATTNNGNACNGAATAGNNAANCANAGAAGAAATCCGCCGTATTTCACGGCGGATTTTTATTTNCANNNTTNNTTGTNNAATTNAAGNANNTANTNNTCCGACATACTNGCNATCATATCNATNGCCACNCGNTCGGGGTAGTCGCGATTNTCTANGAAATANTCNTCNACNTTTTGNGCGTTGGCGTATATATGCGGACGGTANTATTTNTCGATAAGTTTTNTNNCTTTTTTNAGGTCGNNGTAGANNANNNNAAANACGTCGTTGATNATNTTTTGCAANTCGTCTTTNGTNTAGCCGTCNATACTCGATANAGNGTANATTTTNTTATAGTTGTCGNTGAGCAATTTGCATAGTTCTTGATATACGAAGTCGCTCATCGCGATTTGCCTTTTTCCGATTGAATTGTTGATAATATCCGCGCTGACGTTGCCGATAATCTCGTGATTTAGTTTGCCGAGCGGGTTGTCGTCGTAAGCGTCGAAGCCCACTTGTTTGAGTTTCTCCGCGTCCTGTCTATCCTTTCCGATATAAGCGATTACGTCGCAAATGCGAACCAAACAACCTTCCAAAGTGCTTGCCATAAGATTGTCGTCGTTGAGTTTTCCTTTATACGCTAAATTCAACTTGTCTTGCAAGTCGTCGAAACTCTTGCAGNAGTTCTCGTTGGGAGCATAGCGTTGCAATACCTTTTCGCCGTTGTGACAGAGCACGCCGTCGACCACTTGCAAGGATATGTCGCTCTTGACGATATTGTTGAGATATCTTGCGCCTTGAACGTGGTGGAAAAATCTATATCCGTATTGCTTTGCTACGTTGTCGAGAAGTTTTTCGCCCAAGTGTCCGAAAGGGCAGTGACCCAAATCGTGCGCAAGCGCAATCGCTTCGATAAGGTCGCAATTGAGAGATAGAGCCGAGCCTATCGTACGCGCCACACGCGAGACGAGTTGCACGTGGTAAGCGCGCGTGGAAATATCGTCGTTGTCTTTAAGAGAAAAGACTTGCGTCTTGCCCGCGTATCTATTGAAAAGAGGTAGATTGATTACCACTTCGCAGTCGCGTATGAACTGTCTTCTGAAAAGCCTCGGCGCATAGTCGTTTTTGCGTATCGAATCGCCGTCTTTCGTGGCGTATTCAAAGAGCAATTCGTCTCTTTGCTCGAACTTTTCTTTGAGTATNTTCTGCGTGTTCTCGTTCAAATCAATTCTCATTGTTTACCTCAAAATAAATACCCGTCGGAGTTTTCCNACGGGTACATTATANCATAAAAACGCGATTAGGTAAACAACAATTTCTTNATTGCGTGATAATATATCTCGTACATCTTCTTGAATACGTCAATAGACACTCTTTCGTCCTTTTGGTGTATCGTACTTTCCAAGTTGGGGAAAATCGGACCGAAAGCCACTCCGCATTTGAGCGCTCTTGCGTAAGTGCCGCCGCCAATCGTGATAGGCGAGAGATTTTCGCCCGTGATTTCGTTGTACGCGCTGAGCAAACTTTGCACAAGAGCATTGTCCTTTTCAACGTACAGCGGGTCGTGGAAATTGCGTACCCTAGCGTCCTGCGTGTCAAGCGATTTTTTAAGACTTTCGAGTATATCTTCTTTTGTATACGTCACGGGGTGGCGAATATCGATTAAAAGACGTATTTTTCCGCTCTTCGTATCGGTATCGGCGACTCCCACGTTGAAAGTGAGTTTTCCGCTCTTTTCGTCGCAAAGTTTNACGTTCGCTCCGCTACCGTCGTTGTGGCAAAGTCTGTCGCGCANNNNCNTATATTCGCCGCCGAGTTTGTCGGACAGATATTCGAGNATTTTCCACAGCGCGTTGTCGCCCTCGCTCGGCGTGGAAGCGTGCGCAGGTTTGCCGAAAGCNGTGATATAAGTCTTGCCGTCTTTGACCTCTATTTGCANGTCCTTATCGCTCGTTTTTGGATCNAGTTCGCCNTCTATTACGCAACTGCACTTTGCCATTACGATATTGACTCTGCTACCGCCGNTNAGNGAAAGCATTTTGGGCGGAGTATCTATGAATATCTCATAGCCNACAAGACCTTTTTCGCAGTTGATGACAGGGAAGTCGCCGTCGGGNGAAAAGCCTTTTTCNGGCATTACGTCNACTTCGTTGTAATGGTCTATACACTTCCAACCGCTCTCTTCGTTTCCGCCGAAAATAAAGCGTATTTTGCAGTTGGGTTTATAGCCCTCGTCTAACAGTTGTCCTACTGCAAAAAGACAGCACATCATAGGACCTTTGTCGTCGAGTATGCCTCTGCCGAATATCGTTCCGTCCTTGATTTCTCCGAGCGGATTNGCCGTCCAATCGTCGTCGTAAGGCACTACGTCTACGTGACCGAGTATTCCGAAAGTTTCGCCCTCGCCGANATCGCAAGTGCAGTAATAGCCGTCTTCGTTGTTGACGCTCATTCCNAATCCCTTTGCNGTATCGCATACGAAATCNAGGCATTTTGCCACGCCTTCGCCGAANGGGGATGCGGGACAGGGTTCGCCTTGAACGCTGTCAATGGCAATCANTTGCATAGTCTTTTCGACCATATTTTGAAAAAAATCTTTCATCGAATATTTTCTCCGCAAACTTTTTTGAATTATTGTATAAATATTATACACAATTTGCGAAAAATATGTTATATTATTACTCGAAATACAAGAAAATTTTTTCATAAGGAATTCGTTATGGACAAAGTAAGAACGAGATTTGCGCCCAGCCCNACGGGATTTATGCATATAGGCAATTTGAGGACGTGTCTTTACGCCTATCTTTACGCTAAGAAAAACGACGGCACTTTCGTGCTNAGAATAGAGGATACGGATCANGAAAGGTACGTCGAAGGCGCGGTCGACGTGATTTACAATACGCTCAAAAAAGCGGGTATCAATCACGACGAAGGNCCNGACAAGGACGGCGGATACGGNCCGTATATTCAAAGCGAACGCAAATCGCTCTATCTCGACTATGCAAAAGAGTTGGTAGACAAGGGCGGAGCGTACTACTGCTTTTGTACGAAAGAAAGACTNGATACGCTCAAAGACGGCAACGGCGTAGCCAAATATGACAAGCACTGTCTTTCGCTTTCCAAAGAAGANGTCAAGGCAAGACTTGACGCGGGCGAGCCGTACGTCATCAGACAGAATATNCCCGCAAGCGGCGTGAGCGAATACGAAGATATGGTATTCGGACATATCAGCGTNCCCAACGAGGATATGGAAGANAATATCTTGATTAAGTCGGACGGAATGCCGACNTACAATTTTGCCAACGTGGTNGACGACCATTTGATGGCAATCAATTACGTAATCAGAGGCGTAGAGTATCTNTCTTCCACGCCCAAATACAATCTTATGTACGACGCTTTCGGNTGGGAAAGACCGCANTATATGCACCTNTCGCCGATAATGAAAGACGCGCAAAGAAAACTGTCCAAAAGATACGGCGACGCAAATTTCGAGGATTTTCTCGAAAAGGGATATTTGCCAAAAGCCATTGTAAATTATATTGCGCTNTTNGGNTGGTCGCCCAAGGGCAATGACGAGAAGTTGTCGATGGAGCAACTTGTCGAGCAGTTCGACGTAGACGGCATATCCAAATCGCCGAGNATTTTCGACGAAGCCAAAATGNGATGGCTCAACGGCGAGTATATCAAAGCGATGAGCGTAGACGAATTNGTCGAAGTCGCAAAGCCATATTTTGACAAGAGCAAGGTAAAGGACAAATACGACTATCGCGCGCTTGCAAAACTCTTGATTCCCAGAGTGGAAATTTTGAGCGAAATTCCCGAGAAAGTCAACTTCCTCGAAGAGTTCGGCGAGTACGACACGACAATGTTCGAGCATAAGAAAATGAAGATAACCAAAGAACTTGCGCTTGCNAANTTGCTTGCGATAAAAGAGGACTTGCAAGGNGAGGAAGATTGGNGCGACGANACTCTCAAACAAAGAGGTATGGCGCTTTCNGAGAAACTCGGTTGCAAGAGCGGACAGATATTCCTACCGCTTAGACTTGCCCTTACGGGCGCGCAAACGACCCCCGGCGGAGCGACTGAAATGGCTGAACTTCTCGGCAAAGCANGAGAGTATGAGAAGATTAAGTTATTCGATAGAATTGTTGAAAAATAACCTATAAAGTCGTTTATTTTTCTTTACAACTTAAATTTGTTGTGATATTATTCTTATGTATCTTTTCTTAAAAGAGAGGATATTCACCCTTGTTCAAACNNNNAAGTTTGAACCATTAGACCAAAAGGAGGTATAAAATGAACAAGTACGAATTGTTGTATATCGTGAAAAACGATATTTCCGACGAGGCAAAACAAGAAGTAGTTGACAAAATGGAAGCGGTTATCACTTCAAACGGTGGCGTAATCGAAAGCACCGACAAGTGGGGTACGAAGAAATTCGCTTATCCTATCGACTACAAGAGCGAGGGCTACTACGTTTTGGTAAACTTCTCAGCGCCTGCCAACGTTCCGGAAGAAATTAAGAGATTCAACCGTATCACTGACGAGCTTGTCAGAAGTATGATTATCAAGAAGTAAGGAGCAAAAGATTATGAACAAAGTATTTTTGATAGGCAACCTTACGAGAGACCCCGAGTCGGGAAATACGCAAAGCGGAGTTGCATATTGCAGATTTTCTTTGGCAGTCAACCGCAGATTCAGCAGAGAAAACAACGAAGTAGATTATTTCAACGTCGTTTGTTGGAGAGGCTTGGCGGAGAATTGCGCAAAGATTTTGACCAAAGGCAGAAAAGTTTGCGTAAGCGGTTCTATCCAGACGCGTCAATACGACGCTCAGGACGGTTCTAAGCGCACTGCGTTCGATATCGTCGCAGACGAAGTAGAATTCCTTCCCTCCGGAGCAAGAACAGACGAGGGAGCACCTCAGGAAACTGAGAAAAGACAATCGGTAAGCAATAGCGGTCTTACCCCTGTCGAAGAAGAATTACCATTCTAATAAGGAGATATGACAATGAGTGAAGAAAAAGTAGTTAAGCGCCCAAACGGCAAAAAGCCGATGTCGCGTAAAAAGGTATGCGTTTTCTGCGTTGATAAAATTGATACGGTAGATTATAAGGATGTGGCAAAACTTCGCAAGTACGTTACCGAAAAGGGCAAAATCGTTCCAAGAAGAATGAGTGGCGTATGCGCAAAGCACCAAAGAGTAGTCACCGAAGCAATCAAGAGAGCAAGAGAAATGGCTTTGCTTCCTTACGTTGCAGAATAATTGACGAATTAAAAGTAAAACGATATAAAGACTCTTTTCAATCGAAAAGGGTCTTTTTTATTTTGATATTACATAAAAATTTCGTCAAATTTTCAAAAGCATCTTTTATTTGCTTTTTTAATGTGATATAATTAAGACAATAAAAGATTGAAGACCCGTTTGGGTTTTTGAGAAAAATATATGGGGGACAATTATTATGAGAATTGAAATAATTGCGAAAAATTACAAACTGACTGACCATTTGAAAGACATCATCAANCAAAAGATGGAAAAGTTTTCGAGATACTTCGAGGACGACGCCCTTNCGAAAATCTTCTTAAAAGAGACGGGCGGAAAGGACAAATACGTAATGGAAATTACGATTTTCTTTGGNAATAATATGGTAAGAAGCGAAGTNGCGTCGGAAAATATGTTCAACAATATAGATATTGCGTTGCCGAANATNGAAGGACAGATTAGAAAGCACCGCACGAAACTNGGCAAACTCAGAAAGAGCGCNCTCGACGAGGGCAGTATGTATCCGCAAGCCGAGCAAAATAAGATGGAGATTATTCGTACGAAGTCTATGTCGCTCAAAAAGATTGATTTGCAAGAGGCTGTCGAGGAGATGGAACTCGTAGACCACGACTTCTTTATCTTCCTCAACGACAAGACGGGCAAGGTCAACGTNCTNTATAAGAGAAAAGCGGGCAACTTGGGTTGTATCGAACTTGACTATTAAGCNAAATTTATTCTAANTTGATTAGGTCGACGGCGTTTGCCGTCGACTTTTTATATGTTTTGCGCATTAAAATATGCGTTTTATATAATAATTATTTTATATTTAATTGTCATTTTGTATTTTTTGTAGTAAAATTATCTTGAANACGTCTAGTTTATTGCAAGGAGAGAAGATGAGAAAGNCAAGACTTATNATTGTCATAGCGATAGTTGCGGTGATTTTCGGCGTATGTCTTACGGCATGCACGAAAAGCCAAAACAAAATCGAAAATCAAGATCTCGTAGTATCGCGCTTCGGCGACGGTATTGNAATTCTTGANNCTCACGTCGCTCCNACGACTGCGCAGGAGTATAAAGACCAACGCAGAGTGCGCGCAAAGATTAACGTAGACGCAAGATTGAGCGGATATCACATCACGGGTATCTATTTGCCGGCAGGCGAGACGTTGACANTCGAGGTATCGAATACGATTGCTCAATCGGGATACAGCGTNCTTGTCAACAATTTCACTTCNGGTATTAGAGTGACGCGAAGAATTTCCAGCGTAAGAACGACGATNANNTCTACCGACGCGCCATTGGGCGGAATAGTAGAAATCTTGGTGGACAGAACCAGCGAGGCAGTCAGCTCATTTAATATGACNATAGAAGGCGGAATCGTAATCCCGTATTATAGGCTCGGTCGCGACGACGTAGAGCAAATTGAGAGCGGCGGCGGACATTNCGCCATTTTGGACTGCGTCAANACAAGATTTTACGTNCCTACCGATATTCTTTACAANGAAGACAAAGAGTGCGTGATAAGAGACGATATCTACAAATCCTTGTCTTGGTGGCAATCNGCAGTGTCTTTCTTCAACAATACTTTGGAAATTCCAAGCAATAGCAGCGAATATACTTCAAGCGTGGTGTTCGGCAATTTCGGCGAAGAATTGAAGTATGACGAAGATAGAAAAGCCGTNGTTGCGGACAAGTCCTATTTTGAGAGTTTTCTCAAATATGACAGTCTTATCAGAGGCGAGGCGTGGGATTTGCTCTATGCGATAAGCGCGCATAAGGTCAGCGTATCCGANAACTTTTCCTCTTCCGCTGCGGNAACGATGATAGAGGATATTCTTTGCAGTATCGACAACGTCGTAATGACGCACTTTGACGTCGCTACCGATAGCGATTGGAAGTGGCTCNTCAATCCGTATACTTGTNTNGANCNCACGTTGGAACTTCTCGAAGAAGGTCGCGATTTGTATAGCGACAGAGATTTGACGAGAGCGTTTTTTATCAACATAATGCATTCATTCGGTCTTGATAAGACNNTCAANATAATTATCGCTTACGGCAAGGCTTTATCGGANGATACTGCCAATTTNTCCAACGATATGTTGGNGCTCAACCTCAGCGAAGAGTTGGGAGCTGATATGAGTATGTATTGCGAGAAATTCGGACTTACGCTTTCCGACGACNCAAAGAAGAAGATGGCNGGCAATTTGGCGTATATTCCCGTTCAAACGAAGTTTACCGTCGGCAGTAGCGAGGCGTACAGTATGGGATATACCGTACCTATGGGCGAGACCGCTACGTTTGATTTTGCAAACAATATCGTGACGTTGGCGGACGANGAGTGGACNATCGTAGGTTTGGACGGAGACACCAGACTTTGGTCGGAAGAAGANGGCGTCTATTACTATACGCCGAGTACGGACAAACTGACGGATGATTTCTATTTGAATTTGCGCAACGGAGAAAACAACATTTCGNTNTATGGAAAGATAAACGCAAAAATCACCGTTGCTACCTACAAGATTTACGAAGATTGGAAGTTTGACAACACCTCGACCGCTTTGGATGAGGCGGTGGCGTCTTATCAAAAGAGAACGCCCGATTACGTCGGAAGTNTTGATTTTGCGGGCGTAAGCAGACGTACCGATATAGAACCTGACCCAAGCGTATACGTTTTGACGGTTACGGAAGGTTGCATTAGCGTGCCAAAGAGCGGAAAGTATAGAATATATTTGAGCAACCACGGTATTTGCCGTGTAGAATTCGGCGTATCTAAATATATGACTACAGTGTTCAACAGCACGATTCCCGTACAGGAATTTACGCGTTATCAGTCTTACGACATAGTTTTGGAAGAGGGCAAGATTTATGAATACAAACTCTATCTTCTTTCTACGAAAGGCGAATGCGACGCAAAGTTGGGCATAAGGTACGTTCAGGACGAAGACGTCAACGATAGAAACGATTACGGCATACAAGCCGAAATAATCGACGAAGATTATTTGATATACAAGGGACTTAAAACAAGCGATATAGTGGAATTTAAAACGCCTGTAATTTATCCTATGGGATACGGTTTCAAAGACGAATTCTATCAGACGCATGAATTGAAAGTCGAAAACTTTATTTCTTATCCTACCGCAGTTGCGACAAGAGATATTGAGTACGCAATCGACTCGCTCTCAACGGGTAGTTATTACAGCGCGAGAAACAGGTCTAATCATTTTGAATTCATACTTGACTTGAAGAAGTCTTTGCGTCTTGAATACGTGCTTCTCAACGTAAGGAACGAAACTTTGGGCAAAACGGTACAAATATTCGTATCCGATGACGAGACTTTTGCTACACAAACTCAAATTGAAATCAGCGCGCGTAGAGACGGCGAACTTAGGGACGGAGACAATAAATTAGAGTCGGGCGACAACTATTTCCTTTTCAACAGCGTGACCAATAGATACGTCAAGATTATTATTTCAGACGAAAATGAATTTGCTTGCGACGTCAACGATTTGAGAATAGGTCAGTTCTTTGAAGAGAGCAGAATTGTGCCGAATACCTCGTCAATGCTCGCGTATATCGGCGGTTGGTCAAACGTAACCGAATACGTCAGCGTCAACGGAAGTATAAGCGAAAGCGTCAACAACAACTCTATCTTTTCGTTTACCGCAAAGGCAAGACAAATTTGTCTTTACGGCGTAAAAGACGCGAAGTACGGCAAGATGGAAATCTACGTTGACGGTAAGTATTATACCACTATTGATTTGTACAGCGAAGCGACCGCGACCGATCAGTTGTTGTTCGCAATAGACTTCGATACGTCTATGGAACACTCAATAAAGGCAATGCCTGCAAGCAAAGAAGACGTCATAAACTTTGACTATATATCATATATTCCGGTGGAAGATGAAGAAATTCAGTCAGTCACGGGCGTATTGTATTACGCGCTCATTATTCCCGGCGTAATAATTATTGTGCTTATAGGGGCGGCAATCGCCGATTACAGAGAAAAACGTCGTAAACGCGGATACTAAATTATAGTGGGGGAAATACATTGAAATACTGGTGGCTATCTTTAATAATAGCGTTCATTTGCGCTACGTCGATTTTTTTGACGGCGCGTATGCGCAACAACCGTAAATTAGCGTTGAAAGTCCTCTTCGCCGTATCGACCGTGCTTTTGTCTTATAAAATTTGCGAATTTATCTATTATAGAATTGCGGGAATCCCCAAGTATCCGGTCGAGTTTTCTCATATCTCTTATTTTATCGTAGGCGTGGCAGTTTGCTTCGGCGTAAAGCAAATGCGTCCGTTTGCAGGAATATGTTCCTTGCTTTCGGGTATAGGATATATCGTTACGGCGACCTTATCTCCGGACACTTTCGTCAACAACTCTGACAACGTATATTATATAGTTTTGGGCGTAATTCAGCACGAATTACTCTTTTTCACGGGCTGTATGCTTCTCTTTGATATAGACAAGTATTCAATCAAAAATATTTGGGTTCCTATCGTGGGAATTGCGATTATGGTCTTGTTTTCCATTATGGTATACAACAGAATTATCTATCCCGATTACGACGAGCGAGACGAAATGATAATCTATCATATTGTCACGGGTATGATTTTGAGTTACGTTATGCCTGCCGAGAAGATAACTATGGTGATGAGGGTATTTACCGCTCTAGGCATAGGACTTTTAGCAATCGGATTGCTTTGCGCGTTCTATTTCGTCAACAAAAAGTATTACGAGCGAAAAGAGCGCAAGGGTATTGAAATTGAGGGTAAAGACTTGGAGATGGGCATCTTCTATTGGATAGGTCAGAAGATTAAAAAAGACAAAGAAAAAAGGCTCAACGGCTAGTTTACGTTGTAATGTAAAATTTATATAAGGTTATAGATTTTTAGATATTGTATGTGATATACTTTCAAAAAGAGGTATCAAATGAATTACAATGAATTTTCCAATGGCACGAAGATTATAGATTCAAAAAATTCGATTGAGGAATTGCCTACGATTTTGTTGGGTCTCAACGCTTCGCGCATTTTGCTTGTAAGCGACGCTCAATCGAGCGATTGCGGATACGTTGAAAAGATTAAGAAATCAGTGGAAAAACAATCGAGACTTTCAATCGGCGCGGTCTATTTGGGCAACGATTTGACGGACGGCGACGAAATACTCAAAGACCTTTATTTCGTATTTATGTCCAACAACTGCGATTCAATCGTCGTTATAGGCAACGGCAAGTTGATTGACTACACCAAAGCGCTCAAACTTATGATCGCCACGCAAGTCAAGGACTTCAAGAAATTTTACTCCTCGTCAATGGAAGCGAGAGAAATCATATACACGCCGTTCGTCGCAATTCCCGCGGAATTCGGCTCGGGCAACGAAACCAATTCCACAGCGATAATTTACGATAAGGAAAAGGGGCTTAGTCGCAATATAATAGACGGCTTGCTTTCGCCCGATTACTGTCTTGTGGACGGGGAACTTATCGCGACTATGGACAAGAAAAGGTCGGCATACGGCGTATTGGAAATATTCGCAAGAGCGGTAGACGGGTTTACCGTGACGGGCGCTACGCCTCCGCCAACCGATCCTCTCGGCAAAAAAATATACGACGATTATATCGAATTGCAAACGTCGGCAATCAGCGACGGATTTTGCAAAGTTGCGCTCACGGGATTGAAGAACAAGGCGTTGAGTCTACTTGAAGAACCTACGATTGAGAGATGTCGCAAAATGGAAGTAAGAGGCGCGTATCTTTCAAAAGGCACGGACAGTAGCGGTCTTGGACTTATACAGTGCGCGGCGCAGGCTATTGCCGACGTCAAAGGCGTGGAATATTACGTCGCTTTGCCAAAGGCGATAAAAGCGGTATTCGATTACAATAAAGACGCGTGCAAAGAGAAATACGCGCGCTGTCTGCTTGCGTTTATAGGTTGGCAAATATATTCGGAATGCAAGCAAGAGGAAAGACATACGCAATTTATCAAGTTGTCGCTCGACTTTATCGATTTATTAAATAGGATGTATCTCAACGCTAATGAAATCGAATTGAGCGACGAAGAAAAACAAGCGGTTGTCAGCGCAATGGCGTTCAACGTCAACGTACTCAACAATCCGAGAAAATTCAACTCGGCAGTATTCAAGACGTTACTTTGAGGTAGTGGACTATGGAATATAATTTTGAAAGAGATATAAAATTCGTCGTAGGCGAGAAAGCGTTGAGACGTTCGGTTAAGGAAATCAACAACCTTGGCGCAAGACGCGTATTGCTTATATGCGACGAGATGAGCGATAGAGTAGGACAGCTCAAAGATATGTTAAGACAGTTCAACAAAGAGGTCAACGTCGTCGAACAGCTCAAACGCTTTGGCGATATAGCCACCGTCGAGGACTGTGAGAAGACTTTGCGCGCATATAAGGCAAGCGAGTGCGATTCAATTATCGTACTCGGCAAGAAAAGCGCAGTTGCCGTTGCGAAAGCCGTCAAGATTATGCTCAAAGACGGAATATCGCTTATTTCCAACTACCGCAACTTTACCGTCAACAACATATCGTCCGTAAGAGTTCCGCTTATTGTCGTACCGACCAATCTTTCGTCGGGCGTGGAAGCGAGCAATTTCGTGCGTATTTACGACGTTGAACACAACGATATTTTCGAGTTCAACACTTCGTTTGCGCAGACTAATTTGATAGTTATAGATCCCATTATGACGGACACTATGCCGCCAAAGTCTATCGCCACGTCGGGACTTCACGCTTTGGCTATGGCTATAATGAGTTTGACGTCCGAGAGCGAGAATACGCCGCTACAAGAAGTGTACGCCGTTACTTCTATAAAGATGTTGACGGAAAACCTGAAAAAGTGCATTTTGCAAAACGGCGTAAAGAGTTTTAGATTCAGAGTGTTGTTCGCGTCGATTTTGGCGGGCTACGCTTATTGGCAAAAGCCTAAGGATATTTTGTCCGAACTTTCCGACAGAATGAGCGATAGATACAGAGCCAACTACGGCAATATATTTATGATATTGTTCTTGAATTACATTTTAATGAGAAAATGGAATCCCGATTTGGACGTGGACAATATCATCAACCTTTTGGGCGACAACGTCTATTTGATACTCAAAAGCGCAAAAGAGGGTAACAACGCTATTGCCGATTCGGTAAAGAACTATTACAAGAGATTGAAGAATTACGTCGACTACGTCGATAATCTCAGCGATTTGGGCATAAAGAGAGAAGACTTGGTAGATATCGCTTCTTCGGTAATCAGTATGCACACTGACGAGAGCGAAGAGTATACTTTCAGCTTTATTATGGAATTGCTCGAAAAGTCCTTCCTTCCGCCTGACGTTGAAGAGAGCGAGAGTAATCAAGACAAGCCGACAGAACCTACGATTGTCAAAGGTGGCGTTGAGGAAGGCGATACGAAGGAAAGCGATGGACAGCAAGCGTAATTATCAAAAGGAACTCGATAATTTGATTGCTTCTTTGAATGGCAAAAAGCCGAGATTGCTTTTGCACGCTTGTTGCGCGCCTTGCAGTAGTTATTGCTTGGAATATCTCAAAGATTATTTTGATATAACGCTGTTTTTTTACAATCCCAATATTACCGACAAAGAGGAGTTTGACAAGCGATTTGCCGAACTTCAAAGGCTTGTCAAAGAGATGAATTTGGGAATTGATATTATTTGTCCGACGTATTGCAAAGAGGAGTTTTCTAGCAAGGTAAAAGGCTATGAAAATTGTCTAGAAGGGGGCGATAGATGCCAGATATGCTACGCGCTGAGACTTGCAAAAGCGTGCGAATACGCCGAAGAGAACGGATACGATTATTATTGCTCCACGCTCTCAATCAGTCCTTATAAAAATTGTGAGAAACTCAATACGATAGGGGAAGCGCTTGCCAAGGGCAAGAGAGTAAAGCATCTTCCCAACGATTTTAAGAAAAAGGGCGGATATGCCCGTTCCGTAGAACTGTCCAAGGAATACAACTTATACCGCCAAAATTATTGCGGTTGCGAATTCAGTAAATTACAAAGAGAAAATTCAATTTAATCAGCTTGACGAGCATAGTCGCGACTTTGGTCGCCATTGCTTAATGAAAAGTTAACTATTTCTAATGACCGCGCAATTTATTTGACTAAAAACTTTGAATATGATATAATTTTGCAATAAATACTTGTGGGCGATTTGTTCGTCGGAGAAAAAAGTTTTATGAAAATAGTTGTGGTTGGCTGCGGAATAATAGGAAAAACAATAATAGCTAAATTGATAAAAGAAAAACATGATGTTACTGCGATAGACGTAGATTCGTCCGTAATAGCCGAAGTTTCGGATTTGTATGACGTGATGGCAATTTGCGGAAATGGCACCGAACACGATAGATTAAGAGAAGCTAAGGTCGAAAAAGCAGATATTTTTATCGCTGTTACGAGTTCGGATGAACTCAACATGCTTGCATGCTTTATTGCTAAGCGCATGGGCGCGAAGAACACTGTTGCAAGGATTAGAAATGCCAAGAATAATGACGACAGTTTTATTTTTATGAAAGAACAGCTTGAGCTGTCTATTGCGATAAATCCCGAAAAACGCACCGCGCAAGCTATATACAATCTTTTGAAACTTCCGGGAGCGAGTAAAGTCGAGACGTTCGGTAATAACGGGTTCGATATGGTAGAGTTGCCTGTCCGCAAGGATTCGGTAATGGACGGCGCTAAACTTATTGATTTGCGAAAAAAGTACAAAGCCGATTTTCTAGTCTGCGCCGTTGGTAGGGGTGATAATCTATTTATTCCAAATGGCGATTTTATGTTGCAAGCAGGAGATAAAGTCGGTCTTATCATATCCGAAGAGAACACGACGTCGGTTCTTAAAATGCTTGGGCTTGTACATAAACAAATAAAAAGCGTTATTATTCTCGGCGCGGGAACTATGGCACACTATCTCACTGAAATTCTCTTGCGGCGTAGAATAGCAGTTAAGGTAATCGAGCAAAACAAGGCTCGCGCAGATGACCTTTGCGCGCGTTTTCCGAAAGCCGATATTATTTACGGCGACGGAATGAGCGAAGATTTGCTCGCTGAAGAGAGAATAGACGACGCCGACGCGCTCGTTGCGCTCACCGGCAAAGACGAGGAAAATATATTGATTTCGTTCTATGCGATATCTCGAAACGTTCCTAAAGTAATAGCAAATGTCAACCGGAGCGAATTATCTACGCTTGCGGAAAAACTCGGACTNGAATGTATAGTGACNCCGCAAAAGACGGTAGCNGACATTTTGGTTCGCTATGCNCGTTCTTTGCAGATTTCCACAGNNANTGAAATAGAGCANTTTTATAGTCTTATGAACGGCAAAGCCGAGGGATTNGAATTTACCATTTTGGAGTCGTTTCCGTTCTGCAACGTGCCGNTTAAACAGCTTTTATTCANNCCCGGAGNTTTGATCCGCNNGAATACTTCGCNANGACAAAANAATTATTCNNGGCGGCGANGATACGATACAGATCGGAGACAAGGTTATACTTATTGCTAATAACCGCTCNGTGTACAGTNTTNCNGAAGTTATAGGNGGTAAAAAAGAATGAATTACCGCATGATTTTTTATACGGTGGGCAAAGTGCTTCGNGCCGTATGTATAATGTTTTTGTTGCCTGTCATCGTATCGCTCGTATANGGCGAATATAAATGTGTNGTCGCNTTTCTTATCTCTGCCGCTGTTGCGCTNGCTATGGCTTGTNTTTTTATACTTGTGTTCAAGCCGAAAAGNACGATATTTTATGCGAAAGAAGGATTTATAACGGTTACTCTTGCGTGGCTGNTANTATCTNTAATAGGAGCGTTGCCNTTTGTAATCTCGCGCGAAATACCGTCGTTTGTNGANGCGCTTTTCGAAACCGTGAGCGGTTTTACTACTACGGGNGCNTCGATATTGACAGACGTTGAATCTTTGAGCAAAGGCTTGCTTTTATGGCGCAGTTTTACGCATTGGATCGGCGGAATGGGAATTTTGGTNTTTATATTGGCTGTGGCGCAGAAGTCGCCCGACAGATCTATGAACGTTATGCGCGCCGAAATGCCGGGACCTGCCGTAGATAAATTNGTTCCGAGAACAAAANATACGGCANTGATATTGTATATTATATACATTGTTTTGACCTTTGTTTTGATTATATTTCTGCTTTGTGGCGGAATGCCGNTTTTCGATNGCGTCGTGCATGCGTTCGGTACGGCAGGAACNGGAGGATTCGGAATCAAGGCGGACAGTATAGCAAGCTACAGTCCGTATTTGCAATGGGTTATAGCTATTTTCATGCTTATATTCGGCATTAACTTCAATCTGTTTTATCTTGTGCTTATCCGTAAGTTCAGACTTGCATTTTCNAGCNNAGAGCTTAGGACATATTTCNNAATGGTTATTGTAAGCGTNNCCGTAGTTTGTTTTTCCATCTATCCGATGTATGAAAACTTTGGCGAGGTTTTAAGGCTTTCCGTATTTCAGGTTTCGTCAATTATAACTACTACAGGCTATGCCACGACGGATTTTGCGCAGTGGCCTATGCTCGCGCGAACCGTATTGGTGCTTTTGATGTTTTGCGGAGGTTGCGCTGGTTCGACAGCGGGCGGATTTAAAATTTCGCGCGTCATCATACTTTTCAAAAAGATAGGCAACGAGATACGCCACGCAATTCATCCGCGTAGCGTAAACGTGGTCAAGTTTGAGGGCAAGCGGCTTGAAGACGCTACGCTTGACGGCGTAGGCACATACCTTGCCGTTTATATTGCGTCCATGCTGCTTATGTTCTTGCTTTTGAGCATAGATACAAAGTTCGATTTCGAAACGAATTTTTCCGCAGTCATAGCGTGCTTTAATAGTATAGGTCCGGGACTCGCGGCAGTCGGTCCTATGGCAAATTACGCCGATTATTCGATTTTTTCCAAGTTCGTGCTTATGTTCGGAATGCTTCTCGGCAGACTTGAGATATATCCAATCCTCATTATGTTGTCGCCACGCACGTGGATAAGAAAGTAATTTTTTTTAAATATAGAATTTTCTCGTAGACAAAGAAAAAATTAAATATTGAGAATAGCAGGGTTACGGCAAACCGTAGCCCGTATTTTTTATAGATTAAAATATTATAATTAAAAGGAAAATCCTTGCGAGATATTTTGCAAATATTTTGATAGATAAAAGAGAGCAGTGTTATTATATGCAAAATCAAGGCGAAATTTGGTGTGAATAAGCATAAATTATTGCCATTAGCAAAATTTTCTATCTCCAAAATTAAAAAACACTTGATTTATGACTTATTTAATAATATGATATAAATGTATAAATATATTTAGATAAAGGTTTAGTTGGTTATGGCAGAGAACGAAGAGAATAAGGAAATACAAGAGAATTTAGAAGTCGCTGTTCAGGAGACGACGGATATTCCTACGGAAAACGAGACGATAGTCGCCTCGGAAGACGTCACTGCTAAGCAAGAGAATCAACCGCAAGAGGCTGTGGAAATTCCCGCAGAAAACGTGGAGATAGTTGCTTCTGAAGATACCGTTGCCGAACAAGCGGGGCAACCGCAAGAGACCGTGGAAATTCCCGCAGAGAACGTGGAAATCGTTGTTTCTGAAGATCCAGTTGCTATGCAAGAGAATCAACCGCAAGAGGCTATGGTGATTCCGGCGGAAGGCGAATACTATTACGAAGGGGAGCCAAACCCTCAAGATTTTCCATACA
>JAAVHQ010000002.1 GCA_014799645.1 Clostridiales bacterium
AGGTACGCCGAGATCAAGCATCTGCCGGAATACGATATGCACATTGCGCCGTGCACGAAAGCCTCGATTTCATACTCTTCGGGCAAAAACTCTCTTATCTCGCGTATGTCTTTCATCGACGTTTCTCTTGCGAGGACTATTCTCTTCACGCCTTGCTCCGCCCAAAACTTCGCCGAGTATTTGTTTGTCGTGTTGGCTTGCGTGGAAAGATGTATTTCCAAATTGGGCGCGACCTCTCGACATACCGAAAGCACGCCCGCGTCGCTGATAATTACCGCGTCAACCCCGATATTTTGCAAGTCGACAAAATACTCTTTCAAGCCGTCGAAATCGGAATTGTCGGCAAATACGTTGGTCGCGACGTAAAGTTTCTTCCCGCAATCGTGAGTGTATTTGACCGCCTCGGCAAGTTCGCTTATACCGAAGTTCTTGGCGTTGGCGCGCAAAGAAAACTTGCTTCCGCCGACGTACACTGCGTCTGCGCCGAAATGCAAAGCCGTCTTCAATTTGTTCATATCGCCCGCGGGCGCCAAAAGTTCCACTCTCTTCATTTCTTCCTCACTATCGCAATTCCGTTTGCTTCTTCAATCAAATTCAAGTCGTATTTATCGCTTTCNTGCACGTATTTGAGAAACTNGCGCATATTGTTGACTATCGTCCTATGCTTGTGCGGCGGATAGCCGTCGCCCTTGACAAGTCCGAGATAAAGCACGTCGTCGCAAAGGATNATTCCGCCTTTNTCCACGTATTCGTCCAAGAANACNAGTTGTCTTTTGTACGCCGACTTTGCCCCGTCCAAAAAGACGAAATCNTAAGTCTTGCCCTCTACCACNCNCCCGAGCAACTCGTCCGCGTCGCCGTGATAGGAATTTATTCTNCCGTCNACNCCCAGCGATTTCCACAGTNCTTTCGCNGATTTTATCCTCTCNCCGTCTTTCTCTATNGTGTCTATCACNCAGTCGCTTGCAAGAGCCATTACNCTTGACGAATAGCCTATCGCCGTGCCGATTTCAAGNACCCTTTTGGGCTGATANTCGNCAAAAAGTCTTTTCAACTCCCTCTCGCANTCGTCTGAAAGTATCATGACGAATTTTTCTCTCGCGTAGTCGTGAACGCCTTTAAGTATCTTTTCGCTNTCCGTCATTCTTCAATCCGCTCTTCCTTGACTTGCTCGATAATCACGGGCAATATCATAGGCTTTTGTTTGAGTTTGTTCAAGATTACTCTTGCGACTTTCTTTCTTATGCTNTTTTTAAGTCCCGCCCGACTGCTTTCGTCCTTATAACTCGAATTTGCAAAAATATCCTCGACGATNGCCTTGATATTTTCCAAAAATTCTTCGTCNAACATTACTCCCCTTGTGAGAATATCCAAGGATATNAGNTGTCTGTCCGCGACGTTGATATTCAAAAGCACNATTACCACGCCGTCGGTCATNAGTTGTTTTCTATCCCTAAGGACTAGGCTNTCNACGTTGCTCATTCCGTCNACGTANACTTCGCCCGCTTCCACGCTGTCGATAAAGCGTATCGACTTCTTGTCTANCGCAATTCTGTTGCCCACNTCGGCAATCTTGATATTTCCCTTGTCTATACCCATAGACAAAGCCAAATCCCTNTGNTTTTTCAAATGGCGNTATTCGCCGTGCACGGGTATGAAATACTTTGGCTTGACGAGCGAAAGCATAAGTTTAAGTTCGTCCTGACAAGCGTGTCCCGANACGTGAAGTTGTTCAAGCGAGCCGTAAAGCACTTCCGCATCNCTTCTGTATAGGTTGTTGATAAGCGTATAAACCGCCTTTTCATTCCCCGGTATCGGTTGAGAGGAAATNACCACTACGTCNCCCTCGCCGATTACNACGTCTTTNTCCTCGCCGTTCGCCATTCTCGTGAGCGCGCTCATAGGTTCGCCCTGCGAGCCNGTGGATATGATGCACANCTTATTCGGTTCAACGCTCTTNATGTCTTCNATGTCNACGAGCGTATTTTCNCCGCAACTGAGCATTTTCAAGTCCTGCGCAATCTCGGAGATTTTGACCATACTTCTTCCGTCAAAGGCAACTCTTCTGCCCACTTTNTCGCAAATATTGATGATTTGNTGAACTCTGTTGACGTTGGAAGCNAAAGTCGCGATAATGATACGCTTGTCCCTATGCGTNTCTATTATCCTTTCCAAAGTCACGCCGACGTCNCTTTCGGATATNGTCGTGCCTTTCTTTTCCACGTTGGTGGACTCGCCGAGCATAAGCGTGACGCCGTTGTTGCCTATTTCCGCAATACGGGCAAGGTCAATNCTCTCGCCGTCGATAGGCGTGTGGTCTATTTTGTAGTCGCCNGTATGGAACACGACTCCGCCCGCGTAACTAACCGACAGCGCAAANGCGCCGAGTATCGAGTGCGTGACGTTGATAAACTCTACGGAAAATCCGCCCAANCGCTTTACGTCNCCGCCTTTGACAACGTGAAGTTTCGGCATAGGAATTTTCTTTTCCGTAAGTTTGTGCTTTATCAGCGCAATCGCCAACGCGCTTCCGTATATCGGNATNTTTCCGCACTCTTCGAGAAGATAAGGCAATCCGCCGATATGGTCTTCNTGTCCGTGCGTAATCAAAATGCCCTTGACCTTNTCGATATTGTCTTTGATATACGAAAAGTCNGGNACTATCAAATCTATTCCCGGCGTATCGTCGAAAGACGGGAAAGTCGAACCGCAATCGACAATNACTATGTCGTCCGCNTATTGCAGAGCCGTCATATTCTTGCCAATCTCGCCCACNCCGCCCAAAAACGATACTTCCAACTGNTTACTNTTTTTTGTCAATATTTTTGCCAAAATAATTTCCTCTAAAATCTTAACTTTTTACAACTTACAATACTTCGCTTATAATTATATAATAAAAGTAAAGAAAATTCAAGAGATTGAGGGGCGAAGTTTGTCAATATTTCGCACTTTAAGAAATTTTTACAAAAGACTGTTTTGTCCATAAAAAACGGAAGGCAAATTGCCTTCCGCTTTTAATTATACCACTACTCTCTACTACTCTTTTAGAAAGTAACTCCGAAATTATCGGGGTGCATACTCACGTAGTGATTTGTCATATAGTAATCGGACAACGTGCCTATATCCGACCAAAAGCATTCCGATTGATAGGAACGTATATCGCCGATATGCCTTGGGAAAATATCGTAAGAGAAATCGCATTTTCCCTCGGGGATTTCTTCGAGAATCTTTTTGTCAAATGCGTAAATACCCATATTTATCAACCCAGAGCAAAGAAATTTTGGCTTTTCCGCAAACGAAGTGACAAGATTATCGCTATCCGTCCTCACCAAGCCGTACCCTCTTGCGTCAGGCATATATCTTACCGCCATAGTAATCATTTGATTGTGCGATTTATGATAATCGCAAAAATCCTTTATATCAATGTTGCAAAATCCGTCCGCCGAAAGCACTATAAAATCGTCGTAAATGAAATTGCTTGCGTTTTTTACGCCGCCTGCCGTACCCAAAGGCTCGTCCTCTTCAAAGTAAGTCAAGGATACGTTCCACTTGCTTCCGTCACCAAAATAGTCCATAATCATTTGGCTTTTATATCCCACCGTTACGCCAATATCCACTACTCCGCCAAGCGCAAGATTTTCAATGACGTACTCCATCACGGGTTTGTCGATAATGTTTACCAAAGGTTTGGGCATCGTATTTGTCAAAGGTCTAAGCCTGCTTCCCATTCCCCCTGCCATAATAATTGCTTGCATATTTTCCTCCGATTGCTTTGTTGCACTTAGTTTGTGGCAATTCTTGGAAAATATTCGCAATAGTATAAATAAAAGATTTTATCAATTAAATTTTAATTTAGCATTTACTTTTATATATAAAAGTGATATAATTAAAAAAATGCTCGGAGTATATTATGAAATCACTATTGACATCCAAAAAATCAATAATTGCTATAAGCGTGTTATTTTTGACCATTTTAATTATGACAATCTCAATGTGCTGTTTTAATGATAATCGATATAGCACACATGCATCTTCAAATCTTGACACTCTCTCAGCAGCAGATAGTGATTCAAATATATCCACTTATGGCTATTACGATGACGCTACTGCTTATATTGACTATGATTTGAAAATGGCATTGTCAGATATAAGTAATATTATTCAAGCGCGCAATAATGGAAGTGAAAAAGAAATTAAAATTATTTCGCTAACCGAATCAGATTATTCTTATTTCACTACCCCAAATCTTTCTCAATCTTACTATAATAAAAAACTAAAAGAAAATAACTATATTCAAAACAACATTACTAATACTTGCAGTCTAATTGCAATGATTATGGTAATAAATATTATGAGTTTGAATTCAGACTTAGAAATTGAATATAATGACAACGGCAATGCCGAAGTGCGTAATATTTTGATATTCAAAGATTTATATGAAATAGCCACTGATTTATATAAAAATAATTACAGCATTTCATCTGATAGTAGTGGCACAAAGACTTCCACTATTAGTAAAATCTTGCAATCGTATTATGCAAAGCATGGAATTAATATAGATATATCTGAGAATTATTTTTATGATAATGTAAGAGATAGTTTATATGACAAAGTTAGAATTCCTGCGGTCTTATCCATATATAAATATTATGCTGAAAATACATATTACGATAATATTGGTCACTCTGTTGCGCTTAAAGGCGAAATTATATATGAAACAAAATATAGATATTATAAATCTAAATATGATTTAATCGGAACGTTATATACCAAAGATTTTTATTTATTCGTAATAAGTGACGGTTGGTATAATTGCGATGACGAAGAAATTGGCGATAACTTACAAATACTTGTAATTGAAGATGATTCGGATTATGCTCATGAATGCGGTTTTAAAGGCTGGTTAGATTATGAAAAATAATGCAAAATTCAAAATCATAATTTTGACGATAACAGTTTTGCTATTGTTTTCTCTTTGCGCTTGTACTGACCCGACAAATCAAACTCATTCAATGGAAATATCTTTACCTGTCAATGGCAATCGTCCATTGGGAATGGGCGATGAGTTTTCAATAGTAAAAGAAGTTTCCTCTGGCTCTGCTTGCTACTATGAAATACTCCCCAATCAATTTGACGAATTTGTGACTTTTCTCGAAAGTAGAGATTACTATCGAGGAAAAATTATACTTTACAACACGGCAATATTGCCATCCCTAGGCAAAACAAATGTATTTAAAGCACAAGACGAATGTTTGTGGTTTTCTTACAAAGGTTCAGTGTGGGTAGGGAAAAAATATACAAATAAATTCTTTTACATAGCACAAGTAGAAGAAGTAATAATTGTAGGAGATAATTTCCGCAGTCAATTGAGTTCATTTTTGCTAACTTCTCTAAATTACAAAATAGAAGCTGGCGAAGAGTACCCTACTTCTCTAAGTTGGGAAGATATAAAAGCTGTATATAATGGAAATGTCATTGACGAAGAAAATCAATCTATACGTTTGGATAGCTCTATCTACGATAATGAAGAATATCCCTATCTATCCGAAGCTGGATTCACTACACTCGTATATAATCAAGAAAACAGCACTATAAAAATATTAAATGAATATACAAAGAAATAATATGGCTGAAATAACTATTAAAAATCTAAAAAAATCTTACGGAAAAAATCTTGTACTGGATATTCCGTTTATGAAGATTTCGGGAGGCTCTTCCGTCGGAATATTCGGCGCGAATGGCTCGGGAAAAAGCACGCTAATCAAATGCATTACCGGGCTTCTACCCTACGACGGAGAAATTTTGATTGACGGCGAAGACGTATTCAAAAAAACTTCCCTACTCGCTAATGTGGGAATTCTTATTGAAGAACCTGCTTTATATAAGGATATGACGGGACGCAAAAATATTGAATATCTTTGCTCTGACACTTCGAATATGACTTATTACGCCGAAATACTGGGAGTTGCGGACATACTCGACAAAAAAGTGCGGTCGTATTCATTGGGCATGAAACAAAAGATGGCAATTCTTCTTGCATGCGTAAAAGGCAAAAACCTTATATTGCTTGACGAACCTTTCAATGGTCTTGATATAATCAGTGTAGATAAAGCAATTGAATTATTAAATATTTGTCGAAAAAAAGGCGCGACTATAATGCTTACCTCTCATCAACTTGATGTATCTCAAAAAGCGATAGACTTCTATTACCTACTCAAAGATACAAAAATTTACGACTGCACCGCTCCTCAACCTATGGGCGGAAAGAGGTATCAAATCGACTTCTTTGATAAGGATTCTGCAAGTTCCGCATATAAAATCTTGCAAGAAAATGGGTATCAATGCTCATTGCAAGACTTTTCTATAAAAATTATTGGCGAAGATATGAAAATAATTCAAATTGCCAATTGTATTAGAGATTTCAATATCAAAAGAATCGAAGATATTTCTTACTCTGTAAAAGAGGCTTATCTCGAAATGGAGGCTGAAAAATGAAAAGAGAGTTTTCAAGATTTTTCACAAGAAAATATATTTTGATAATTGTACCTATCTTGCTTTTAATCGTTATATTAGGTTGGAGTCAAAATACTTTTGCGGCAAATGATTCCTATCGCAGTTCCGACGTTTATAGCGATTTTATAAACGGTTTAGAACCGTATGATACGCAAGAAGAATTACAAGAATTATATGATTCGATTTTTATTCACCCCGGCATGGTCACACCCGGTATGCAAGTATCCGAAAATTCAAAAAATATCTATTATAAAACGCTCTATAAAATCGCCCTAGAAAAAAACTTGCCTTATGATAGTTTTGTCGATATAAATAATTTTAAATACACACAATTTCATTATTATGAATATTTTTGTATGTATATGTGTATGTTTATCTTGCTTATTAGCATAATAATAGGTTCTTTTTACCAGACATCAGATTTTATTAGTAAGACCGCAAAACTTGTCTATACTTCCGGAGAAAAGCGTACAAAAATTATTGCGCGGAAATACTTTGTATCTTTGATATCTCTTGCAAGCATAGTCTTGTTGTTTGACTTGATATTCGCATTGACAGGATTGAAATTTGCTTTCACTGGCGCAAAATACGCCGTGATGTACTTTGGCGAACAAGTTTTCTATTTTACGTATGCGCAATACGTATGCCTTAATATCGTCAGCCATTTGCTAATGCTTATAGTAACGTATACTTTCGTGTACTATCTAGCGGCGTTACTCAAAAACGGGATTGTTACTTCGTGCGCTTTTCTTGCCATTGCCCTATTGTTGCTCTTCTTTAATCAATACGGAGAAACTAGCACGACTGCTATTTTTATTTCTATGTTTTCACAAGGAATAGCCGCCGCCTGCACATTTTCATATGGAGATACTTTGGCTTATATCGCGCTGTATATCCCATTTATCGTCGCAGCTATCACTATGGCGGTAATATCGAACTTTTTGATAAAGAAAAGCGATTATAGCCGATAATACTAACTTTGTTAAATTTTATACAATTATATTTGCAAACTCCCCGTGCGCGTGCTATAATATTATAGAATAAAAAATTTATCAATTTTATTTGACCCAACCAGCGGTCAAAAGGAGTGTATATGAGAGTTTACAATTTTTCGGCAGGACCTTCTATGTTGCCAATGGAAGTATTGCAAGAAGCGCAAAGAGATTTCATCGACTACAACGGTAGCGGTATGAGCGTATGTGAAATGAGCCACAGAAGCAAATACTACGACGAAATCAACAACGAGTGTATCGCCCTTTTCAAAGAACTTATGAATATACCCGACAATTACAGCGTAATTTTCGTTCAAGGCGGCGGTTCTACTCAATTTGAGGCCGTTCCACTCAACTTGCTCACCGGTAGCGGTAAGGCAGATTACGTAGTAACGGGCAACTTTGCAAAGAAGGCTTACAAAGAGGCTATCAAATACGGCGACGTCGCCGTTGCAGGTTCTTCCGAGGATAAGAAATTTACTTATATCCCCAAAGACTTGAAAATAAGAGATGACATCGATTATCTTTATATTTGTCAGAACAACACCATTTTCGGTACGAGATTTACGCAGTTGCCAAAGACGAAAGCGCCGCTCGTTGCTGACATCTCTTCCAACATTTTGAGCGAAAAGATTGACGTAAGCAAATACGGCGTACTCTTTGCAGGCGCGCAAAAGAACCTCGCACCGGCAGGCGTGACGATTGTCATCGCTCGCAACGACTTGGTCGGCGACGGTATGTCCATATGCCCCACAATGCTCAAATGGAAGACGCAGGTTGAGAACAACAGCCTTTACAACACCCCGCCGTGTTTCCCGATTTATATGGCTATGCTTACTCTTCGCTATCTCAAGAAGTTGGGCGGCGTAAGCGAAATGCAAAAAATCAACGAATATAAGGCAGGTCTTTTGTACGACTTTATCGACAATTCGACTTTCTTCACCAACAGCGTAAACAAAGAAGACCGTTCGCTTATGAACGTACCGTTCGTTACGCCAAACGCTGACCTCGACGCTAAGTTTATCAAAGAAGCGTCCGCGGAAGGTCTTGTATCCCTCAAAGGTCACAGACTTGTCGGCGGTATGCGCGCTTCCATCTACAACGCTATGCCCGTTGACGGCGTAAAGAAACTTATCGACTTTATGAAGAAGTTCGAAATCGCAAATAAGTAATCAAGGTGATTGATATGAAAGAGATATTGAAACTCAATGAAATAAGCAGTAAAGTCAACGCTATTCTCACCCAAGACAAGTATACCGTCACGAGCGATGCGAAAGAGCCTTGCGCTATCGTGCTCAGAAGTTTTTCTATGCACGAATACGATATGCCAAAGAGCGTAATCGCAGTCGCAAGAGCGGGCGCAGGCGTGAATAATATCCCCCTTGACAAAATGTCTGAGCAAGGCGTGTGCGTATTCAATACCCCAGGCGCAAATGCCAACGCGGTAAAAGAACTCGTACTCTTCGCTCTTTTGGTATCTTCGAGAAAAATCTATGAAGGCATCAACTGGACGCAAAATTTGGAAAAGAACGGCGAAGTAAACAAGCAAGTCGAGAAAGGTAAAAAGGCTTTCGTAGGTCAAGAAATTTTCGGCAAGACGCTCGGTATCGTCGGTCTTGGCGCAATCGGTAAACTTGTCGCAAACGCGGTAATCGCTTTGGGCATGAAGGTAATCGCTTACGACCCGTTCGTATCTTCCACCGACTTACCTATCGAATTGACAAGCGATATCAACGTTATTTACAAGAACTGCGACTACATCACTTTGCACGTTCCTGCTACCCCGCAGACCAAAAACTCCGTCAATAAGGACACTATCGCTCTTATGAAAGACGGCGTTAGAATTATCAACCTCGCTAGAGGCGAACTCGTCAACAACGAGGATATCAAAAAGGCTATAGCCGACAAGAAAGTGGCAAAGTACGTCACCGACCTACCTTGCGACGAAATCTTGGGCGTTGACGGAATTATCACAATTCCTCACCTCGGCGCATCCACAGAAGAGGCGGAAGACAACTGCGCGGTTATGGCAGCCAACCAACTTAAAGATTATTTGGAAAACGGCAATATCGTCAACAGCGTCAACTTCCCCAAACTTCAAGTTGAACGCAACGGAAAGTGCCGTGTCTGCATAGTATCCGAGGACATTCAAAACGCAGTCGCTACCGCAACCGCTACTTTGAAGAATATATCCTCTATCAACAGCGCAACGCGCGGTAATATCGTCTATATCATCGCAGACCTCTCTTCCGACGCTGACGAAAAGGCTATCGAAGCGTTGAAAGCAAATGCGCTTAGAGTACGCGTGATAAAGTAAGTAATAATTAAAAGTGAAAAAGTAAAGAGCAAGCGTTACGCTTGCTCTTCTTTATTTAATATTTACTTTGCTAGATTCACTCTACTTTGAACGCTACGTTCGGAGAAGATTGAGATAGACAAAAAAGAAAGCGGCAGATTTTGCGTCTAGTGGGCGTTCGGCGAGCCGAGTCGTACGCCTGTACGATGAGCGTGAGCCAAATGTCTAATCGACGGAAAAGATGCCACTTTACTTTTGTCTAGATTCGATTTTCTCCGAACGCTTAACCACCTTCGCAGCCTTCTTGCCGACACGCGTGAGCTTCGATACTCTGCCCGCCGCCAAAATCATTACGCTTGGCAAGACGAAGAGCACGAGAATACCGCTGATTACGCTACCTCGTGCGATAAGCATTGTGATTTCACGGGCAATTAGGTTGCCAGTGACAAGACCTACGGATAGGCAACATCCTGCCATTATCGAAACCGACGTAAGCACGGACATTGCGCACTCGCTCAACGCCCTGTACGCCGATTCTCGAGCCGGCATAAACTTGATATAGTTCTTGTACTTGACTGAGAACAGTATCGCATAGTCGACCGTCGCGCCGAGCTGAATTGACGATATGATTATATAGCCCATAAAGTTGATAGGCGTACCTGTCAAAGCGTTGATTGATAGATTGACAAATATACCGAATTCTATGACTAGAATTATCAATACCGACATCTTCAACGATCGTATCGTCAGCAAAAGTATTACGAAGATAATCAATACCGACACAATGGTGATGACGTTGAAGTCTCTCGGAGTGATTTCGGCAAGGTCGGATTTGGCTTGCGCCATACCCGTCAAATAATAGTCGTCGCCAAAGTGCGCGTTGATAGAAGTCTTGATATTTGCCAAGGTCTGCGCCGTCTTTTCGCTTTCAGCCTCGTCCTCGACCATAATAAAGTACAATGCGTGATTATCCCCCGCAAGTCCTTTCAACGTACCCGCCTCGTCNGGCAACATTGCGGCAATAGTCTTATTGCTTGTAAGCGAACACATAAACTCTATCAGCGAATAGTACTCTTCCGGTATGATTGAATATACNCCGAGCACGCCCATTACGTTGTCGGTATCCTCGTTCTTAACCTCTTCGATAAATTGAAGATTTTCGTTNCGCAACGTATGATTTTGGATATTCTCGCTTTGCTTTTCGCTATTCGAATAGGAAATCGGCAAAGCTACGATAACCGCGTTGGACATACTCTCNACAATATTATCGATTTCGCTCGGAACTTTGGTTTGTTCGCTGAACTTCATATAGTTGAGTTGCACTTTGGATTGAATTATCATTACGGGTATAAGCAATACCGCAAAGATGATNATAAAGATTTTTCTATACTTGACGGAAAAACTTGCAACGCCGTTGAGTTTTGGAATCACGACTGCGTGCGCCGTCTTCTCCTGCCATTTTCTCGTCGAAAGAATTAGACACGGCAATACTACTATTATCGTGACAAGAGATAGGAATACGCCCTTTGCAAGCACGATACCCAAGTCTACGCCGATTTCAAATCTCATAAACAAGAGCGCAAGCGAACCGCCGACAGTCGTCAACGACGACGCGGTAATGGTCGAAAACGCCTTAGGAATAGCAATACGCATTGCTTGCTCGTCGGTCAAAGCGTGTTTTCTCTCTTCCTTGAANGAGTGAATTAAGAATATCGCGTAGTCCATTGAAAGTCCGAGTTGAAGTACTGACGACGCCGAGAAAGTAATAATAGATACCGAACCCATTATGATATTCGTACCCATATTGACAAGCACGGCTATGCCCAACGTCAACATCAGTATGAACGGCTCGACAAGGTTGTCGGTCGTGAGAAGAAGTATTACGAACATAACGAGCACGGCGATAATGATGTATTTCCACATCTCGTTTATCGTGCTGTCGAAAAGATCCGCGATAATCTTTGCGCTACCGCCTATCGACGAGTCGTAGTCCGCAAATATCTTGTCTATCTCTTTGAGCGCGCTCATCGCTTCGTCGGACGACGAGGGAACGCTAAGCTGAATTACAAGCACGTAATTGCCCGCCACGTCGTTCTCTATCGCGTCTCTCAACGTAATATCGCCGTTTTGCGGGAAGAAAAGTTTCTTTACGTCGTCTTTGTCGAGCATTTGATCGACCATTGCAGCCACGTCTACGCTCTTAATACATTCGTACTCATTGCCGTAATTAAGCGAGTATCCGTATTCGTTGAGCATACCCTCGACCATATCTTTGACTGCTCTATTGTCTGAATATTCGTCAAGCATATCGGCAATATCGAGGTTTCGCATTTCATACATAGAACCCAGCCACAGCACGCCGCCGCTGCTTATGCCTTTGAGTTTCTCTACCTCGCCGATTTTGCCCTTTAACTGCGAATAAGTAATACCGCTTACGCCGACGATTGCGTCGCCTTCCATACCGAAAGCAGTCTTGATGTAATCAAGACCTTGGCTCATGGTCATATCGTCGGGAAGATAATCGAAAATGTTGGAATTTACGTGAACGAAAGTGAACGCGATAAGCGAAAGCACGGTAATCAAAAGCGCAAGCGAGAGAACAAGCATTTTGTGCCTTGTGATAAACTTTGCAAACCCATCCATTCGCTTTTTCATAAACGCGCTCCTCATNTTTATTTACAATATAAATATAGCATTAAAAATTTCAAATGTAAATGGTCAATAGACACTAATTTTGCCCAGAAAAGTATAATTTTCGTAAAGTCGAAGGTTATGTCAAATCTATGTAAAAAGTATGAAAAATATAGATTTATAATTAGTGAAGAGTGAAAAGTGAAGAAGTAAAAAGTATAGAAAAAAGGGACTTGAAAATCAAGTCCCCTTCTTATTATTTAACGTCGATTATTTAAGTCTAGCCTTCAAATCGTCAGCTTGCTTAGCAAGTTCCTTAGGCAACTTGTCGCCGAAAGACTTATAGAATTCTTTAATTCCGTCAGCCTCTACGTTCCAAGCGTCCTTGTCGACTTTAAGGATACCCTTCAAAGTGTCGAGCGAGAAGTCGTCAAGACCTTCGATATTGATGTCCTCAGCCTTAGGTACGAAACCGATAGGAGTCTCAACAGCGTCAACTTCGCCTGCAATTCTCTTAAGCATCCAGTCGAGTACGCGCATGTTGTCGCCAAAGCCCGGCCAAATGAAGTTGCCNTCTTCGTCTACTCTGAACCAGTTTACGTTGAAGAACTTAGGTTGNTTGTCAACGTCAACNGACTTNCCCATNTCGAGCCAGTGTTGGAAGTAATCGCCCATGTGNTATCCGCAGAACGGACGCATAGCCATNGGGTCACGTCTTACTACGCCGACTGCGCCGGTAGCGGCAGCGGTCGTTTCACTACCCATNATCGAGCCGATGAATACGCCGTTTTCCCAGCTTCTTGCTTGATATACGAGCGGAACGGTAGAAGGACGACGTCCGCCGAAGATGATTGCGCTGATAGGTACGCCTGCTCCGTTCTCAAATTCAGGAGAAATGCAAGGACAGTTCTTTGCGGGAGCGGTAAATCTGGAATTCGGATGAGCCGCTTTGACAGGCTTGCCCTCTGCGTCAACGGTGTCAGGCGTCCANTCTTTGCCCGTCCAGTCGATAAGGAAAGCAGGTTTCTTCTTGTCNGCAGCGTCTTTTTCAAGAGCTTCCCACCATACTTCNTTGGTCTCGGGNTTGAGAGCNACGTTGGTGAAGATAGTATTCTTTCTCGTCGAAGCGAGNGCGTTGAAGTTGGATTTGGAGTTCGTGCCNGGAGCAACGCCGAAGAATCCGTTTTCNGGGTTGATTGCGTACAATCTTCCGTCCGGTCCTTTCTTTATCCAAGCGATATCGTCGCCGACGGTGAATACCTTGTATCCGTTCTTTCTGTAACCCTCAGGCGGGATAAGCATTGCGAGGTTNGTCTTTCCGCAAGCGGATGGGAATGCCGCNCACATATAAACNGTCTCTTTGTTNGGCTTTTCGATACCCAAGATGAGCATATGCTCTGCCATCCACATTTCGTTCTTACCTTGATAAGAAGCNATTCTAAGAGCAAAGCANTTCTTGCCGAGCAATACGTTGCCGCCGTAAGCGCTGTTTACGGAAATAATAGCGTTGTCTTCNGGGAATTGACAAATATATCTCTCTTCGGGNTCAACGTCGCATTTAGCGTGCGTACCTCTTACGAAGTCGTTGCTATCGCCCAAAGCGTCGAGAACGTTGTTGCCTACTCTGGTCATAATTCTCATNTTGAGTACTACGTAGATAGAGTCGGTGATTTCGATACCGATCTTGGAGATAGGACCGCCGACAGGACCCATAGAGAAAGGAATAACGTACATAGTACGACCCTTGTATGCGCCTTTGAGAATGCTCTCCAACTTAGCGTANGCCTCGGACGGCTTCCACCAGTTGTTGGTAGGACCGCAATCTTCTTCCTTGCGCGAGCAAATGAAAGTTCTGCCTTCTACACGNGCAACGTCGTTAGGCTTCGTGCGGTGCAACAAGCAACCCGGCAAAGTCTTTTGATTGAGTTCAATCATCTCGCCCGTAGAAATAGCTTCTTTCGTCAAAGCTTCGTATTGAGCCTCTTCGCCCGTAATCCAAACTACGTTGTCAGGTTGACAGAGGTCGACTCTGCTTTGAACAAATTCCAATACTTTCGCATTTTTAGTATTTGCCATAATAAAAAAACTCCTTTAATATATTAAAATTATTATTTTCCTTATCAATTATATCAAAACCGCTCGATAAATGCAACCAAAATTTGTAAATCAATAAACGGATTTATACGCTTGGGAATTTCTTATCTCCTCTACCGTCGATAAAGTCGCGCCTTTGTCCTCGACGGAAGCGAAACTGCCGTCAGCCGTCCTAGTCGCGCCGAAAGCCTTTGAACCGTTCGCCGCATAATAATTGCCTTCGAAATTATGATATTCCGTATCACCGAAAGACGCCGAATTGCTTTCGTAGATATTTGCTCCGCACACGCCGACGATATTGCCGAAGTATGCGACCTCATTCAAACACTGTCCTATAAAATAACTGTTGGTTACCCCGCCGCCGAAGTATATCGTCTCTATCATATAATTGCCGTCCTCGTCCTTTGACGCATATCCGTCTTCGCCGTATACGTACTGTTCAAAGCCTTGCTCTTGCACGATACCTACGATACCGCCCACGTAAGCGGGCTCGTCGCCTATTACCGATACGCTTATCTTGCTTTCGCTTATGCAAGATTCAACCTCGCCGAAAGAAAGGTTGAGCGTACCCGTAAATTGATTGTAAGAATAGGTAATTTCACTAGAAGCCAATATTCCGCCTGCGCATACGTTTTGCGCCGTGACGGTAATATCACCGCTTGAACGGCAATTTGAAATCAGCGAATTGCTGTGAGCGGATATTCCGCCGACGTATGCAAAGCCATTGCCCGTCGCGCTAATCGCGCCTAAGTTGACGCAATTCTTGACCGTATTTACGTTGGTAATGACTATTCCGCAAACGATTGGATTCCATTCCGTATCGGCAGAAGTCTGCGAAAGACTTGCCTCGTTGACGTCGCCGTTTAGAGATCCGTTGTTGACGGAACACACTCCCGCTATATCGAAAGTGTCCGCGACTATCTCGCCCGTGACTTTGCAGTCTTGCAAATATCCGTTGTTGATGCCCGCTACACCGCCGAACGAAGCGTTGGCGCTCGTCGTTCCGACAAGCGAGAAATCGGTATAGTTGACGACGCATTTATTTATTACGCCTCTGTATACCGTCTGAGTAGCCGAGTTGACTTTATAGTTGTTGGTCTGGACTATTCCGCCGTAAGTATCTACCGTCGCGGTAGATATAGCGTTTATCTTTCCTCTTACGTTTACGCTTACGCCGTCTATCGTACCATAATTATTCAGCGCGACGAAAGCCGTTCCGTCCGTTGTCGTCAAGTCCGCTTTTACATTGACAACGGTATTTTCAATCGTAGCCTTCTCTGAAATGGAAGTGAATATCGTATCCCCCGAAGTTTCGATAATCAAGTCGGATAGTTTTCCGTTCAACGTCCCGAGCGACGCGCCCTTACGGAATATTATTTTGTGACCGTTGCCGATAATGGTACAGTTGACTTCTTCGACGGAAATATCTTTCGTCACGACTACGTTGCGATTTAGAGTAAATTCCTCTTTAGACGTCAAGTCTATATATTTGTCAATACTAGGCGGCGCAACCGCAACCGTCGTGATAGGCGCGACGATTGCAATCGTAATCGCCACTAGCACCAAAGCCGCCACCGTTGCCATTTTCTTCTTTTCGCCGTAAGTCAAAGGACGTTTGTCAAGAATGATATTGTCGCCCTCGAATTTCATACTCAGCGAATACTTAATATAGTATATTGACCTAAGACGACCTTTGACAGAAGACGAAGGCTTGGTCACAGGAAAGACTTCTTGCAAACGCTTTGTCTTGTCCAAAATCAAAAGCATTTCGATAGGCGATACGATTTCGTTGAGATAAAGTCTCAGACACTTACCCGCCTTAGAAGAAAATTTCTTTGAGAGTTCAGCAGGCTCGCGCAAGGTCTCGAAGGCTGTAATTTTCAAAAAGCCTTCTTCGTATTTTTTAAGTATCTTGCGCGAATTATAGAGGTATAGCAAAGACAGCGTGGGAAATCTACCCAGTCGGTATGCACCGCACTGCGCTCTTTCCATCATAGCATCAAACGCTTTTATATCGTCTTTTTTGATTGCTTGAAGCAATCTTTCCTCTATCGTTTGCGACATATTCCCTTATAAATCAGTTTTGCTTTTTCTTGATTTTTACCTTTCTATCTTCCGCCCATTTATCGAAAGCGTCAAACAAATATTCCTCGTTGACAGTGCTTCCCTCTACCAACTTTTTCAAAAGCGCGGACGTCTCGGAAAACTCGGATACAAGCGTAGCAATACCCTTGCCTTGCTCGGCAACGACTGCCGACAATTCTTCGTTCTCTTTGCGGATAGCCTCTATCTTGTCCGCGTTTTGTTTCAAGACGGAAGCGATGTCCTTGTTGATAAAATCGCTGATTTTCTCCACGTTCTTATTGTAACCGTCAAGCGACTTTTGCAATTCTTTGAGATTGTAAGACGAACGCTTTTCGGTAATCAACGCGTCAATCTTTGCAAGTTGACTTTCCGCGCTCTTTTCTATTTCGCTGAGAGAATCAATTCTGTTGACGACTTCGGAAAAACTCGAAGACATACCCTTTACAGCATCCGCGTACTTCTCGCCCGAAGACGCGTATTGCTCAATCCTTCTGCCGAGTTCCTCTCCGCTCTTCGCTTGCGCGTTGAGCGTGGCGTGTACCTTTTCAAGTTGATTTACCGCATTGCCCGAAAAACTCTTCGTGAGGTTGTCAAGGTCGTTCCTTATCTCTTCGTAAGTCTTGCTTACGCTACGCAAACTCTCTTGCAAAGGCGCAATTAAATTGCGGTAAGCCACAAAACTGTCTATTAGTTCCTTTATCGAATTTTCGCTTATCTTTTCGCTCATTGTCTTCTCCTCTTCATATTAGCGTTGGCGACTTTCAAAGTTGTCGCTATTTCTTCACTCTCTTTATTGAGTGTATCTAGTATTATCTTCTTTGCCACGTCGTTGTCCTCGACAAGCGGATAGAAACGTACGATTTCGGGGTCGAGCGCTCCGCCGCCTTGCAAGCACGCGTCCATAAGCGGGAACAACTTCTCGTCGCCCGATCGTGTGAACATCTCGCGCGCCTCGCTATCCATACCCAATCGCCAGTACTCTACGCCCGCTTCGCGTATCTTGCCGTAACGCAAAAATCTCTCGTGAATTGATATATATGCGAGTTGCTTTTTCCTAAGTTCGTCTGACGAAAGTCTATCCGCGGTATTACGCGCGTTCTCGTACTGTTCAAGCGAACAAAACTTCTCGATTCGCTCGATAAATTCGTCGTCGTCTATCTCCAACCTACCCGCAATATCTTTCAAATACGCAAGCGCGCCGTCCTTGTTCTTGCGCTCGAAACACTCGTTGAAAAGCGCGTTGAAATTGTCGGGATAATCGGATTCTGCTACGAACAAATACTGCTTAGCGCGCGATATTCCCACGTAAAACAAATTGAAGTAGTATCTGAAAACGGAGTTTTCATCGGCTTTCTTTCTATTGAGCGTCATATTGTGAAGATATCGCCACTTGTCTAGGTTGTCGCTCAACACGTCCGCAAGAATTACCGTATTACGCTCTAAGCCTTTGGCTTCGGCTACGGTGAGTATTTCAATCTTTCCCAAGACTTTTCTGAGTTTTTCTTTCTTAGCCTGAGAGGCGACGATAACGGTCACGTTCTCAAATCTCTTCTCGCCGAGAGAATAAACGAAATTCCTATCCTTTACCAACACCGCCGCTGACGAAAGCGGTGAAGGAACGCTTTCCCCTTTCAACACGAAACTGTGCGTGCCGAATCTTTGCATATTCATTTCGCCCAACTTTTCGGCGATTTTCTCTATCTTTTCCGTACTGCGATAATTGTGGCGAAGTTCGCTCACTCCCGTGACGTCGCCGTACATTATGCGCTTCAAATAACCGAAACTGAAATATGACGGATTTATCATTTGCAACGCGTCGCCCACGCAAAACAACTTTCTGCACAGCGTTTTCATAAGACACAAATTCACTTGCGTGAAGTCTTGCGCCTCGTCGATTACGCCTACCGAATACTTGGGCGAAGAAATCTTGCTCAGAATTTCACGGCTCATAAGATTGTTGTCGGTATATCCGCGCTTTGTCAAAAACTCGGCGTAGTCCGTCGCTACCGAATATATTACGTCGCATTCTCGCCTTGTAAAACTATCGCTTCTCGCTTCCGCGTACTCGTCGCGCCCCATCATATCGCGAGGACTGTCAATCTCGTACTTGCCGAAAATCATTCCGTAAATCTCTTTGTAAATTATCTCGGGCGCAATATGCTTTATCTTCTCGAGCGCGCCCGAAAGTTTGTAATTCCTGCCACTGCCTAAATACTCACCCATGAACACGCTTTCGCCCGCCACTTTCTTCGGCGCAAACTCTTGCGCGTAAATATCCTCTATCAATCGGTATTCTACTTTCTCTTTCAAAAACTTGGCGATACGCTTTAACGCGGAAATAATCTCCCCGTCCTCGTCGACGGAAAACAAAATGCCGAGTTTGTTCTCCACCGCCTTTTTGTGGTTGGAATCGAGAAAGTCCACCCGTCCGCTCTCGTAAGCGGAAATAAAGCCGTCTATATTCTTTGAAAACAACTCTACCCGATTTTTTGTTTCGCTCAAAAGTCCGCGAGAAAAAGTGGTATACAACACCGCTCCGCGATAGTTACGGCAAGCGCAATAGACGATTTTTTCCACACACACGTTGGTCTTACCGCTACCCGCAATACCTTGCACGAGCATATTCGCGTCTTCGGTCTCTACAATTTGTCGTTGAGTTGCGTTGAGATAAGGAAAATTGACTATTCCGTCACTGCCCGACACGAGATACAACCTCGTCAAATCGTCTTCGGTGATTACTTCGTCAGTTTCTCTCAGTATTAACGTAATCTTGTCGTTTGAAGAAATGTATTCCGAAAGTCGCCTGTCCGTTCCGCCGTCGCTTGGATTTGCGCTCAGGAATTTATAAAAAATAATATCGCCGTCGGAAAGTCTTTGATCTCCGCCCTTACGGCGCAAGAAAAGCGTATAAAGTCCGTCTTCCGTCTGCGCTATACAGCAACCGTCGGGAAGAATTACGTTCTCTCTGAAAATACTTTCAGCGACACGGGAAATAAAGGCGTCAATCGCAATTATCTTGCGAGTAAGCGTAACAAAGCCTTCCGTCTTGTAGAACGTTCGGCTTGAAGATAAAGCTATCTTTTTCGTGTCTGCCGTAATTTTTTGTATCATAACGCTATTAGTCCGTTTATATATTGAGTGAACTGCCCTTCGTCAAGCGGAAAGGGAATTTTCGCAAACGCTTTGAGGCGCGTATCGCTTAGCGTATTTGCCGTCGCGTCAAAGGATATAGGCGTGTTCTTTCTAGAATACTGCGCGCTGATATCCGCTTCGATACGTTTCTTCTCCGCTTGCTCGCTTATATCTTTCAACCGCTTTTCAATCGTCTCCAAAGCGCGTCTTTTGTTTTTGAGTTGCGACCGCTCGTCTTGACATACGACGATAAGTCCCGTGGGCAAATGCGTGATGCGCACAGCCGTTTCCACCTTGTTGATATTTTGACCGCCCGCTCCGTGAGAGTGAAATAGGTCTATCTTCAAATCGCTCTCTTTGACTTTCTCTACCCTTGCCGACGGGGTCACGGCAAAACACAACTCTTCGCACTTCGTCTTGGCAATCACCTTGTGCGCGCCGACAAGAGGACTAAGACGAGTGATTACGTCCTCGCCTTCGGCTATGAAAGAAATCTCTTCTACGTAACCGCCCTTTGCATTTACAATCTTTTCGTCCGCTATCTTCGCTCCGCGCGATAATAAATTTGTCTTTATAAGAGAATAGAGAGTTATGCCAAATTTAGAAGATATTTCCTTGAACTTGAACCTGCAATATGCTCTCTCTTCCACGCGCTTGCATCCCAAAGCGTCCGCAAGATGCGCGGATTGCACGCTCGCCACTCTTTTCAAATTGGAAATTTCTTCGTATATTACGGCGCGCTCCTCGTCGGAATTCGCATCCGCAAGCATAGCTAAACACTCTTTTTGCTCTTCAAGCGAAGATTTGAGAGCCGAAAGTCTATCTTTCAAAAATTTGAGATTGTTGTACTTCGACAGTATTGACAAATAATACGCCTTGTCCGCCTGAACTTCGGGATATTCCAAAAGCTCTCTTGTTTCGTCAAAGCAATCCAGCGCCTTTTCCGTCGCGCCGACTATATCGTCGTAAATACCGTACATAGAATTATTGTAACACAAAATTACAAAAAAATCAATTATATAGCATTCGCGAATTTTTTTATGACCCAATAGGTCATTTTTCACAAATCTCTATTTTGTTATGTTACACTGTTTTTGCAAGGCGAAAAAAATATGTGAGCAATGCTAAAATGTCAAGAAAAATAAGAAAATTACTGTTATAATGGCTTTACAAGGAGAGAATAATATGAAGAACGACAAAAAAATTATTATAACAAAACAAAAATTAGATTGGAATTTAGTTGCTTACTTTATGCGAATGTTTAACGGTTTTCCAGAGGTAATGAAGGATAAAGGTTTTCGAGAGATATTCGACCAGTTGAATAAGTATGTTTCTAGTAAAATAAATCCCCCATACAGTGGCGATATACTAGAAGAATATGTATTAGTTGAGCAAGAAGTAACGGACGAAGTATATGCAACGTGGTTAGAAAACAACAAACAATAGTGCTCTGCTAGCATTGCTAGCAAGGTCTTAATTTTATTTGTTTGAGGGTTTGGGCGGTGTAAGAGTATTTGCATTTAGTGCACGAATATTTTGTAGCGAGGGTAAGATAGTAAACGATAATATTCTAAACCCAAAACTATAAAGGCACATAAATCGCAAACACTCTAACCGCCTTTGGACTGGGGTAACTCTATCGGAACTTCACAAAATTCGATTAGTTTATTGTTTGATATTTTCTAACCACTATAAAACAATCGCAAATTTTTTAGCCACAATAGGATAACAATAGTTCAAGGCGGTAAGTGTGTTTGCAATTTGGTGTATC
>JAAVHQ010000003.1 GCA_014799645.1 Clostridiales bacterium
ATTGAAGAAATCAAAGGTATGACAGTACTCGAACTTAACGATTTGGTTAAGGCTATCGAAACAGAATTTGGCGTAAGCGCAGCAGCTATGGCAGTTGCAGCTCCCGCAGCAGGTGGCGCAGCAGCTCCTGCAGCAGAAGAAAAGACTGAGTTTGACGTAATCTTGAAGAGCGCAGGCGCTAACAAGATGGCAGTTATCAAGCTCGTTAAGGATTTGACCGGCGCAGGTCTTAAAGACGCTAAGGACCTCGTTGACAACGCTCCTAAGGCTATCAAAGAAGGTATCTCTAAGGAAGCTGCTGACGAAATCGCAGGCAAACTTAAAGAAGCTGGCGCTGAAGTCGAAGTAAAATAGTTTGACTCATAAGTAGGCTACGCTAGTCTAAAACACGTCTTTTCCGCCAATCTAGCATTTGGCTCACACCGACGTACGGCAAGTACGACGATGCTCGTCAAACGCTATCTTGACAAAAAATCCGTAATTTTATTTCTCGCGTATATACTTTCTCGTCAAACAAAGAAATTATGAAATTAAGAGTATAGTTATAAGACTGTACTCTTTTTTTATAGTCGCGCATCGCTTGAAGTACGCCGACAAAAGTGATATAATTTATAAGTGTAATAGAGGTAAACAAATGAATATAAAAACTTGGGTAGAGAATAATCGTAAAATCATTAAGATAGCAAGTATATCATTTCTTGGTATATTGGCTGTTCTTACTTTTGCTCTTATTCCTATAAATATATTCTGCGCTAATTTTCCAAGATGGGTTACAATACTATTGAGCGTGCTTTTTTGCGGTGGGTTGGTCGCATACCTTATTTTTTTCAAGACTAAACTTGTTACAAAAATAATTCTACCGATAATTTTGGACTTGTCGCTGTCTTTTGTTCGATTGTTCCGTATATTCTTCCGTATTGGAATTCGTATGCTTTCAAAGGCTATAACGGTAAAATATTGAATTATGATGAAATTGTTTCGTATGAAGTCGCCAAAGAAGACTTTAATGCGCTTATCAAGCATCTTGAAAGGATACATCCTATGTTCAAAGATGGGATTACGGAAGAAATACAAACCGCATACAATGCGTCTTTGGAGAGGTTGCAAAGCAAAGATAAAATTACCGTAAACGATTTGCGACGGGAAATACAATCGGTTTTGCACCTTATGGGCGACGCGCATACTTCAACTTACAACAGTTATCCCAACGACGCGTACTTAAAGGCTATTCCGCAAAAATATAGTCAAGGATACGATATAACCTCTATCAACGGTGATACGGTAAAGGTAATTTACGAAAATGCAAAGCCTTATTACTGTTATGAAACGGAAGATTGGATAAATATTGATTTAGGCAGTCTTGCAACTCTTGATTTTTTGGGTTATTCCGAGCCGTTTACTTACAAGTGGTCTGACGGCGAAAACGTAATAGAGGAAACGTACAATGCAAGCGACTTTGTAAGCTGGGACGAATTTGATGAAATTCGCAATGAGTATTACACGCAGAGCGAACCGAAAGACTTTGTGTATTATGATATTGACGAGCAAAAGAGCCTTGCGATCCTTACTCTTACTCAATGCGTTTACAATCAGACATATATTGATTGCGTAAAGTCGATGTTTGAAGAAGTCAAAGAAAAGAACATCAAAAACGTAGCGGTTGATTTGCGCGGAAACGGCGGCGGCAGCTCAATGGTGGGCAACGAGTTTATAAAGTATCTTCCCATTGACAGCTATTATGACGGTTCGTATGATTGGCGTTGGGGCTTTTTGGAATTTCACAGCAGCCCTAGAATATCCAATAATCAGTACGCGAATTTACTGTTTGACGGAAACGTCTACATACTTACCGATTATGATTCTTTTTCGGCGGCAAAGGATTTTGCTATGCTTATACAAGATAATCGTTTGGGCAAAGTGGTAGGCGAACCGCCGGCTAACGCTGTAAACGGCTATGGCGAAGTAACGTATTTCTTTTTGCCAAATACGGGATTGTTTGTACAAATATCTACCAAAAAATGGTATAGGATAGACAGTACCAACACTGATGAATACGTTATGCCGGACTATCCTTGCAATAGCAATGACTGTTTTGACAAACTTTATGAAGTGATAAATACCGAAAAGTGAAGAAGTTGAAAACTATTGACTACGTAGTTTGGGATATGGTAAAATAATCGTACTAGCAAATAAAGGCGGAATGAACGTATGAACTATTTGTCAAAGATATGCAGGTCGATTCAACCATATATGGCGGGAGAACAGCCGCAGGACAAGAAGTATGTCAAATTGAATACGAATGAAAATCCTTATCCACCGTGTCCGGGCGTGGAAGAGTTTCTCAAAAGCTATGACGCTGACAAGTTAAAACTTTATCCCGACCCCAACAATACGGCATTGGTGGCAAAAATTGCGAAAAAGCACGGCTTGAAGCCGGCAAACGTATTTGTGGGCAACGGCAGCGACGAAGTGCTGGCAATGTGTTTCCCCACGTTTTTTGACAAGGACGGCGACGGAGTAGCATACTCGGACGTGACCTATTCTTTCTATAAGGTATGGGCAAAGATGTTCGAGATAGAATCGGTAGTAATACCTTTGATGGACGATTTTAGATTCGACGCAAGCGCGTTCAAGCAAGCTAAGTGTCAGGGTATGATTATCTGCAACCCAAACGCTCCTACCGGACTTATTGTCAACAGACTTGATTTGATGGCTATTATCGAGGCAAATCCCGAAAAGGTCATTATTATCGACGAAGCGTACGCAGATTTTTGTAATTGCTCTATGGCGAATTACGTTTCCAAATATCCCAATTTGCTTATTGTAAGGACGTTTTCCAAGTCATATTCTTTGGCGGGAGTAAGATGCGGTTACGCTATCGGCAACGAGGTTCTCATCAACGGATTGAAGACTATAAAGGATTCTATCAACAGTTATACCGTCAACAGACTTACAGAAGGAATTGCTATAAAGGCTCTTGAAAACAACAAGTATTTCACGGCTCAAGTAGACAAAATCATCGCGACGAGAGATTTGTACGCGGACAAGTTGAGAGAGTTGGGATTTGACGTATTGCCCTCGAACAGCAACTTCCTCTTTGCGACGCATAATGAAATTGCGGCGAGCGAATTGTATTATCAGTTGAAAAAACTCGGCGTGCTTGTCAGACACTTCAATCAAGCGAGAATAGACAATTATTTGCGTATTACCGTAGGTTCGGACGAGGAAATGGATGCGCTTATCAAAGCCTTGAAAAAGATAATTGACGACGCCAAAGCGAACTAAATTTGACAAAAAAAGACACAAGCGGAAAAAATCTACAAAGATACTACTTTGAAAAGGTGGTATCTTTTTTATATGGAAAAATATTTGACCTTGACGAGCGACAATATTCAAGAAAGCGTAGCCAAAGAGTGCTCGGCTGTAATGCCAGGCGGTCACGTCGGATTTTGCTGCCAAAGCAAGGATAGAGCGTATGCCGAGAGCGTAGCAGACGGCATTTCTAGGTTTGAATACAAGGTCACTTTTATAGAATATCCCGACGGTGTTGAGGTGAGTTCCGACACGGTTTTGGACGTAGTGCATTCCGAGGACGATATAAGGTTTTTTGTCGGCGTAGGCGATAGGGTAATCGCATCTATGCTCGCCGAGGCGACAAAGTCGAGGGATATGGAATACGTACTCGTATCCACTTCGCCCGACGTCAACGGCGTGGGGTACGATATAGATTGCAAAGACGAGGACAAGGCTACTTCGCCGAGATGCGTATTCGTAGACAGAAATATTTTGGACTGTCCTTATCCGTACGCGGACGTCGTGAGCAGTATTTTTTCACATAGAGTAGAGTTGATAGAAAAGAAATATATCCACTATCTTAGCCGTCGCTTTGACGAAAAAAAGTTGGCGGAAGAGGAAAAGCTGCTTGACGACATTATTGCCGACGGCAATATGAGCGACAGGAAAAGGCTATTTGAAGGTATAGCGCAGTACTCGTCTCTCGATAGAGAGAAATTCAATTCATCAAATGCGATTATGACTAGTCTTTTGGGGGAATTGGCTTTGACGGCAAGCGTGGGCGATTGCCGACTTTTGTCGGCTATTACTCTGCTCAAATACTACAAGACTATACTGTCCGTTGAGGACTATTATCTTACAATCCCTCTCGATATATCGCCAAAGTGCAGACGGCTTTCCAAACTTATGAACGTAGGCATAAGCGATATTATCTCAAAAGTTCAAGATAGAAAATATGAGCCAAAGTGGCTGTATATCCACAGCGAGTATAGGGAAGACTTGCTTGCCGAGGTTCTCGCCCTTGAAGAGAAATCCAAGAAGATTATCAAGAGCGCAAAGAGGTTTATGGCAGATGTGGGCTATCATTTGGGCGATGACTTTGACAGCAATTATCTTATAGAGATCGTATATAATATGTCGCCGCTTGTTGATGAATGTTCGCTCGTTGCAATGGCGGATATTCTTTAATATAGTAACCGACTGCGTATAGCGGCACACATTTTGCCTGATCTTCAAGACGACACTCGGGGTCACGTACACAAAGTACGCTCACCACTCGGTCGCTCTTGCTAAGACAAAATCTGCACCACTCTCCGCACTCGCAACAAACTTTTTTTAAATGGATAGAAAAATAAGAATTTTGCAAAGCCCTGCTAGCAATGCTAGCAGGGCATAATTTTACTATGTTAATAAAATTAAAAAGATACAGATAATTATAAGTTCCAATAGAATATCCCAAGTCCAAGGCGGTAAGTGTGTTTGCAATTTAGTATATCATTTTTTGGGCAACGTCCCAAAAAGATGCCCGATACTAAATGCAAATTCACTTACAAGCAAAACCCTCAAAAAAGTATTAAATTATGTCGACTTACGTCGACTTTTTTTATTCTCAAATTCTTTGTATAAATCTCGTTTTCCTGTCAACAATACCAATATCAAATCAATAAGGCAGGCGAGAGATAATGAAATCAATAGCTGTATACATACTCGGAATTACTTTTCTTTCTTTGATACTAATGGCAATCGGTATGCAAGTGAAAGTCCCCGACGGAGCGGTCGAAATGCAAGTGTATTCCCGTACTCTTCCTTTTGAGGGCGAGTATCAAGCCGTCGACAAGATGAGCAACTTCAATATTTACCATTACGATAAAGTCATAGGTATAAAAGACAATCGTTTGGACAATACTCTGGGTGTTGCTTACATATATCCGAAAGAAAGCGCAGAGGTGAATGAGCTGATAGAAAAGTTTTCCGCGAAAATTCACTACACTCAAGATTTAGAAGACGGCGTGACCTACTATGGTTATTGCAAAGGCTATGACAAGAGCGTGGAGATAGACAACAAGGAAATCAATATTCAAATTGTAAGCAATAAAGACAACATCATTGTAGGCTTTCCGCTGATTATGGGAAGTTATTAGGAGGTAAAAGATGGCAAAGAAAACAAAGCAGACCAAAGAAAAAAGAACCGGCGCTCCCTCTCAAGCGGGAGTAAAAGTTGCTCAATTCTTCAAAAAGAATATTTACGTTATCTTGATGATCGTATGTATTCTCGCAATCGCTACCATGATCACGGTAGCAGTAGTAGTCAACAATAGAGGCGAGGGTAACGAGGTACTTAAACCTATTGAGCCGGACGATCCGACCACACCGGACAATCCGGTTATCACACCGCCTGACAACAACGAACCGGACGATCCTGTTGTTACACCGCCGACGCCAGACCAACCAAACGAACCGGTAGTCAAAGAATTTATTCTTACAAGTCCGCTTGATAGTTACACGATGGGTCAGGAATTCTACGACGCAGAGTTGGTATGGCACACCACTCAAAAGCACTGGGCAACACACGAGGGCGTAGACTTTATGGCAGCGGCAGGCAGCGAAGTCAGATGTATGTTTGACGGAGAAGTCAAGAGCGTCACGACGGACAGCTATTACGGCACGGTAGTCACAATCTCGCACCAAGACGGATTTGAATCAGTATACAAGTTGCTTGACGAAGTTACTTTGAAACAAGGCGACAGCGTTGCGCAAGGTCAAGTCATCGGCAAAGTATCGGACAGCGCGCTTGTAGAAACGGCTGACGGACCGCATTTGCACTTAGAACTCACAAAGGACGGCAAGCGTGTCAATCCATTAGAGTATATGCTTCAAGGCGACAAATAAAAATTTAATGCGGATGGGAAAACTCATCCGCAATTTTTTATAGGTAATAAGTAATAGGGAATGGTGAAGAAGCAAAAAAAGAAAAGCGAAGAATTTCGCTTTTCTTTTTCGCTATTCAATTTAGGTTACTGCTCGACGCGCTTTGTAAAGCACTTCGTACGCATCATACCGTCCGCGACGTTGACTATTTGAGAGCAACAAGCGTTGTTGTAGTTGTAACAGCATTTTGTGCTGTCGCACTGAATACATACTTGGTCGTTTTCGTTGAAGTCAAAGTCTTTTGCCGCTTCTATGTTTGTCTTTTCCTGTTCTAGCACGCCGTATTCGCGTTTTTGTTTTGTCTTGCATACGCCGTTTTTAGAGATAAAAATCACGCCCGCGTTGCAATGACAGTTGCAGTTGTGTTCGCAGTTGCGCGTTGTACATTTAAGTCCCGACATACGATACCTCCTAATTTTGTTTTCGTTTATAGTATTGTCATTTAAGACTTAATTATGCGAAGTTGGGAATTCTTATTGCATAGCGTCGATTTATGTGATAAAATATAGAAAAGAGTAGAGGTGAAATATGAAAGTATTATTGCTCAAAGACGTGAAGACCGTGGGAAAGAAAGGCGAAATCGTCGAAGTCAACGACGGCTACGCGCGCAACTTTTTGATGAAAAAGGGACTTGCTCAACAAGCTACGGCAAGCGTAATAAACGAGACGAATCAAAAGAACGCTTCCATTGCAAGACAAAAGCAAAAAGAGTATGACGAAGCGGTTGCTATGGCAAATACTCTCAACGGTAAGACAATAAAAATCGCCATTAAGTTTGGCGAAAACGGCAAGCCTTTCGGCGCGGTTACTTCCAAGGAAATCGCTCAAGAACTTGCGAATATGGGATATGATATCGACAAAAAGAAGATAAATCTCAAAGACTCGATAAAGAGCGCTGGTCTATTCGACGTCGAGTTGAAAGTATACTCGGGCGTAAGCGCGACGGTAAAAGTCAACGTCTGCCAAGCGGACTCGCAAGAGTAATTTGACTGCGCTGACAAATAGATTATTAAAGAGCATTAAAAAGCCCCGTTTTGAAACGGGGCTTTTGTTTATTCGATTTCAACGTTTATTATTTCTTCTCGAACTTAGAAGCATAAGCAGTATTCTTGCGACTTGCGTGAGCGAGTAGAGGAAAGACAGCAGATAGGTCTGCGCGGCTTTTCCCAATACCTTGGACGCGATTGGCAATTCGTCGTTGGCAAGAATATTGAGATCTGCAAGTTGGTCTTTTGCGCGTCTGCTCGCATTATATTCGCAAGGCAGAGTAGCGAGAGTGAAAATGCAGTAGAATGCGTAACATATCAATGCGATAAGATAGCATATCGAAGATAAGTTGACGGGAAGAGCCATTGCAAAGAATTCAAGTATAATACCCAAAATCAAAAATGGGGTAATGAGTTTTGACGTGAAGTTGACTACCGGCACGAGCGCGGAACGGAATTTTATCGGAGCGTACTCGTCTGCGTGTTGGATAGCGTGACCGACTTCGTGAGCCGCAACGCTGATTGCCGCGACCGACGTGGAGTTTATCGTCGCGGAAGATAGGTACACGGTATTGTTTCTCGGGTCGTAGTGGTCGGTCAATACTCCCGCGCAACCTGCGATTTGCACGTTGAAAAGATTGTTTGCGTCCAAAATCTTTCTGGCAACTTCCTTTGCGCTAAGTCCGCAAGAAGCGAATACCCGATTATATTTTGTAAATGTCGTCTTTACGCCTACGCTGACGAATATCATAGCGAGCATTAACGGCAAAGATAACGACGCGAGGATAACGATTAAAATTTCCATTTTAATTACTCCGGTTGTATAATAGGATAATTATATCATACAAAAGAAGTATACGCAATATAAGCGAGAAAATTTTACAAGAGATTGACTTTGGTAATTTTACCGCCGGTGACTGTGAATTTATACGTTCGGGTAAAAAATCCGCCTTCGCCCGAATACACGAGGGTGACGACGAAAGGAGTATATTCCAAGCAGTCGCATATTTCTATAAAATCGCCGAAAAAAGCCTTGAAGTCAAAGCCTTTCATTGAGTAGGCTACGCACCTTTGCGCGCAGTCTTCGTCGCGACAGTTGAGGCTTTCGAGAAAGACGTAGGGGATAAGTTCGTCGACGTAAACGTGATTGCAAGCGTATTCAAAGTGACGGCTGACTTCCACAAAGCCGTCTTGGCAAAAACAAATTTTGCGCACGCACTTTCTTGCCATGGTGTCGTCAAGTCTGTCGTAGACTATCAATCCGTCTTCTTCGCAGTATATTTCGTCGCAGATAAGCGAAAGGAGCGGGGTGTAGTCGTCGAGATAGTGAAGTATGCCGACGTAGGTCTTGCCGTTGTCAAGTTCGGCAAATATCGCGAGCAGTTGACCTTCTGAAATGGACGCGATTTTGAAATCGCAATTTATTACTTTCGTGGGTACGTCTATATAATAAATCTCGTTTTCAGTCTCGACTACGATTTTATGTCCTTCTTTGCATTTGCAACTTATGCAGTGCGAGCGAGAGTTTGGACAATCGACGAAGTGTTGGATATACGTTTGCTCATCCACGCCGATAGGTTTTTTGACGGGGCAGAATTTGACTATATAGTCCTTGCCGTGCTTGATAAAACACAACTCGTTGGTACTCGAAATTTTGTTGTTGCAAGCGTAGGTAACAGGGCGGTAAGAGTTGTCGAAAGGTATGTATTGCATACAAAAATTTTCGCCGACTTTGGCTCTGTCGCCGTTGCATCTTATTCCGTCGATGAGGATAATGCCTTTTGGTTTGTCAAAAAAGAGTCTTGCCATATAATAATTCTCCCGTTTATTATATGCAGGGCGTGAAAGAAAAATGAAAAAGGCGTCGCGATTTTGCGACGCCGTGATTTTATATCAAAATATTTTATGCGTTTATAGAGTAGGAATATTCGATAGATTTGAGTTTGTAGGTCATTTTGCCTTCTTTAATCATTACTACTGCGCGAGACGCGAATTTATCTCCGTCTTGCATTTTCAAAGGATATGCCGAGATATAGCAAGAAATCGTACCTCTTACCAAAGAAGAATTAGTGCTTGTGAAAGTACAGCAACTTGACGGGATAACGGAAGTCAAATTGCTTTCGCCCTCTGCGACTTCTTTGTCAAGTAAGAATTGATTGTCAACGGATGCGATCATGCTCGCAAGATAGGTTACGCCAAAAGTCGACTTGGACACTTTTTGACTTTCACCGCTTGCGGAGTAAGTCGCCACGTTGATGGATAGAGTAGATGTCAAATCTGTCGTTCTTGCAAATTGATAAATATACGAATTGTCGTAATTCATCAAAGCGGTCTTGTATTTTACGGAATCGTCGCTTACCGCGCCGTCGACGATAAAAGTCGCGTTGATACGCTTTGTATCGTAAGAAGTAATTATCTCGACGCTATTGTCCGACTTCTCTTGAACGTAGCAAAGTTTAGGAGCGAGATTGAGGTCGGTATAACTCACGCTACGTCTTTCGTACGTTTTGCCGTCGGCAGTCGCGTTCATTTCCGTCTCGAATTTGTAGCCTGAGAAATTTTCAATCGTACGGTTTTGCTCTTCATTAGAAGTGGTGATTGTTACGGTCTTGTTGTAGACGTAACTCATTTTAGATACGTACGTTCCGACGTTTACTTCGCCGTCAAAGACGTCGTAGACGCAAGTTTCGTTTCCGCCCGTATGCCATCCGAGATTGCTTTCGATTTGTTCTCTGACGTTCTTTGCGCTGAAAGACTGCTTACAGCCCACGAGCGCAAGGGTAGTTGTCAACAAGAGTATAATTACAAGTATAATAGTAAGTGACTTTTTCATAATGTCTATATTATAACACAATTGAGGTGAATTGCAATTATTTTTATTGTAATATATTGCCATTAAAGTCAAAAATTGTTACAATTAGTATATGATTGAATTGATTTTGACAAATACGTTGGACAGCGCGCCGATACTTGAAAAACTCAAATCGTCGACCGCGTCCTCCAAAAAGCACATGCTTTTCGTGCCCGATAGATTTTCTCTGTCCTATCAAAAAGCCGTGCTTGAATATTTGAATATCAAAGGCACTTTCGATATAGAAGTGACGTCATTTCCCAGGCTTGCTAATCAATTGTTGAAAGGCAAATCCCGTCTTTTGGACAAGCAGTCGGAAATAATGTTGCTTAGAAAAGTTATAGAAGACAATAAAGAAAATTTGCTTTGCTTCAACAAGATAGGCAGAAGCGCGGATTTTGTGGGCGATATGTACGCGGCTATTTCGCAAATTCGCAACAGCAATATTCCGGTGGAGAAAATGGCTCAGGCGGTAGGCGATTTGCCCGAGAGGATAGCCAACAAGACCAAAGACATTGTCACGATTTACAAGGATTACGTCGAGTTTCTTCAAGAAGGATATACCGACGGCACGAGCAAATTGCAAGCGCTTGCCGACTTGATTTACAGTGGTATTCTCAACGATTACAATATCTATATATCCGATTTTATGTCCTTTTCGAGCGTCGAATACGAGATAATCAANGCNTTGGCGCTCAACTCNTTGAACTTGACNNTTTGTCTTGTCGATTCGCAAAACGGCAATTCGCAAGTCTTCCCATACGAGGTAAAAGCCAGACTTTCGTCCATTGCCGAAGAGTGCGGNTTAGGCTTAAANATTTCTCACGTAGAGCAAGAATTGANAGGCGACGCGCTGTTGGTGTACAAAGGACTGTACGGCTACAAAAAGATTAAAGGCGAGCGCGACGGCAGAATGAGTATCGTCGCTTGTCAAGACGTGTCGCAAGAGATAAAGAGCGTGGCNAGGGAGATAAATTATTTNGTNCGCAAAGGNGCAAGATACAAAGACTTCGCGATAGTGTGTTGCGATTTCGCAAGCTANGCNCCTTATATCAAAAACGTCTTTGACAACTTCGGCATACCTTTCTACGCCGACATCAAACAGCCTCTTTCTGCGCAATCTATTACGAAATTGATTACGAGCGCAATCAGGGCGGTCAACGAAGANTTTGCNCAATTTGAAGTCGTCGAGTACGCNAAGCATCCNTTTGTCACAAGCGACTANAACGAAGCGTGTGTTTTTGAAAATTACTGNTTGAAGTACGGCATAGAATACACGAGATTTTTATCGCCGTTTTCGATAGGCGACGAGGGNGCAAGAGAGGTAGCGGAAAAGGTNAGACAAANGGTAGTGGGCTCGCTTGCAAGCATAAGTAAAACCGAAAANAGNGCAAAAGANTTTGCCGACTCGATAGAGAATTTCCTCAAAGATTGCGACGCGGAAAAGGCNCTTGAAAGCCTTGNCGAAAAACAAAGCCTCAACGGNTATGAGGAATTGTCGTCNATTACATTGCAATCGGCAAGAAAGATTCAAATGATTCTCAATCAATGCAANGCGATGTTGGGCGAAAGCGTGATGAGCCTTGACGAGTTTTACGGAATACTTTCGACGGCTATCGACAGCGTGGAGATGTCCAATATTCCGCTATATTCCGACTGCGTATTCATAGGCGAAAGCAGTGAAAGCAGATATGAAAACATTGACTATATGTACGTCATNGGCGCGACTGCGGGCAAGTTCCCGCCCGAGCATAGCGATACGGGTATAGTGTCGGAGAGAGAGTACGTCGCTTGGGGAAAACTCGGCATTGACGTTCAACCCGACTGCCGTCGCAGAAACAGCAAGGAAAGATTGAACACNTTGATGATGNTGACNAGNGCGCGTAAGAAATTGAGGATAAGTTATTCAGCNAGCGGAAGCGGCGGCGAGTTGACGCAACCTAGTTCCACNATNCAGTATCTTTGCGATTTGCTCGAAATNACTCCGCAGGTTGCNGATANNCCCANGAGAGATTGGGGCAAGGAAGATTTTGCAAAATACGTTTCATCTAAGGGCAACGTNACGCAAGAACTCTTGTCTTTGAATTCGTTGATNAAAAACGGNGGATTGGAGAGCAACGACGTCGCNTTGCAAGTCGAGGATATTCTATACGCGCTTGCNTGNGAGGAAAAGGGCAAAGAGCAGGTCGACGCATTGCTTTATGGCGAAGGAGAGGAAGACGCTATAAACGGCGTGGGAGACGTTATGTTCAACGGCAATCGCACGTCGGTAAGTCAGTTNGAGAAATACTTCAAATGTCCTTTCTTGCATTTCAATGAAAACGTGCTTAAACTCAAGACTCGCGAAATAAACGGACTTGAAGTNAAAGANACGGGNATACTTCTTCACGCTACGCTNGAAAAGTATTTCAGNCTGCCCGATTGCGCNCAAAAGAGCGANGNGCAAATCGAGCAAGTNGTGAGCGAACTTTTCCTTGAAGCGGTCGGAGAAAACGACGATTACAAGATTATGTTGNAAGACCCNTCGCACGCGCTCACGTTGAAGCAACTCACTTCNCANGCGGTCTACGTCGTCAAGAACCTTGTCAAAAATATGCAAGTCACCAAGTTCCGCCCGTANATGCTNGAAGCGTCTTTCGGGGCGAATCCACACTATCATCAACTTAAAGGTATGCAAATCAACAANGGTTACCGCGATTTGAGTTTCGAGGGCGTGATAGANAGAATAGACAAGTATGAAGACAGAGCGATTATNGTNGACTATAAGTCNAAATACAATATTGAATTTACGCCGTCNAATATCCTGTACGGNGATAGGATTCAGNTGTTNGTATACCTCAANGCGTTNAGAAGAAACGGNGATATTACACCGCAAGGNGTGTTCTATCTTCTTATGAACAATAGATTTGTCCGCAGCGGNAGCAAGTCGGGCAAGCGCTTTATGCACAGAGGTTTNGTCAACTGCGATGAGGATTATTTGNAAGANCTNGACGANGGATTTGAGCAAGACGCGTCNTTTGCAAGCGACGTTTATCCTATCAAGCGCAAAGTAAACAAAGANGGCGAAGTGNCTTATTCGGGANANGAAAACGGCGAGATTTTGGACNGCCAAGAATTTAGCGACGTNTGCGATTACGTCATGCGNTTGACTNCGAAATCNGCAAAAGAGATTGANGAGGGATATATCGCNAANTCGCCTCTNAATATCGGCGGNGANGAAGACGTCAAAGCGTGCAAATACTGCAATTATTCGAGCGTATGTTCTCGCTCGCGCGTNAAGGTTCGCAACGTCAAATCNGTGAATATGCAAGAATTTACAANCGTTACGGGGGTGGATAAATGTCAGCGGTAAAGTGGACGGCAGAGCAACAAGCGGTCATTGACAGCATTGATAAAAACACNCTCGTATCGGCTTCGGCAGGCAGTGGNAAGACTGCGGTAATGTTGGAGCGAGTAATGCGACTNATCGTCGGCGACAANAGCGCAGGTCGCGCGCCAGTGCCATTGAGAAAGATTATTATCGTCACGTTCAACGAATCCGTAGCGTCAGAATTGAAGAGCAAAATCAGCGCGAAACTGTCCAAACTGATTGACAGCGGAGAGTATGACGTAGACTATTTGAGCAGGCAAATCGAGGACATACCGCTTGCGGATATATCCACTTTGCACTCTTTTTGCGGTATGCTTATCAAGACCAATTTCGAGTATTTGGGCGTACAGCCGTCGTACTCAATCGTCGACGACGAGGAGAAGCAAACGCTATTCGGCAAGGCTATAGAAAACGTACTCAAAAAATACAGGACAAGTTACGACTACGAGTTGGACGTACTGATAAATTATCTCGGCGGNGAAAGGNCTTTTGGCGATACGCTTTCNAGATTGCACGACTTTTTGGAAGCGCAGTTGGACAGAAAGAAATTCCTTGACGAAATCGCNCTTTCGTCNTATTCGAGCGAGTTCAAAAAAACTTCGCTTGCCAAAGCGTATATGCAAAGCGTNNTTTCNAGTTGCGTGGAACTNTTGACGGAAGGCTATGANAAGTTGAGTTATTATGAACAAATGGGTATGGACAATCGCNCCGAGCATATCAANGGCTCTTTGGANTTCCTNAAAACGCTNATGGATAGCAAGGATATTGAGAAGTTGTCNAACGAACTCAAACTNATGCCCAAAGCCAAGCNNATTCCAAGGTCGAAAAAAGACGACGCGGTGGATATTGAAGTTGGAGTTGAGTACAAATATTTCAACGACAGATACAAAGATTTTGTCAAAGGCTTGAAAGAAGTCTTGGATAAGGATTACNGCGANAATCAAGCNATTATAGACAAGAACAGGCATTACNTGCAAAGGCTTGTAGATATACTNGCGAGCGTGGCGGACGAATACGCAAAGTTGAANCGCAAGGACAANAAAATGGATTTTGCCGACCTTGAATANTATGCGGTNAAACTGTTGCAAAACGACGAGATNGCAAAAGAGATNTCGCAAAAGTACGANTACGTCTGCGTAGACGAATATCAGGATGTCAACGCNGTGCAAGAATACGTACTAAATCGCGTGTCCAANGGCAATAATCTATTTATGGTCGGCGACGTCAAGCAAAGCATTTATCAATTNCGNATGACCGANCCGCANATATTCTTGACAAAGTANAGAGCGTATAGAGAAGACGGAGNGTTNGGTTCGCCGCATTCTTTGAANAAGAANTANCGTTCGAGCAAAGANGTGATAGACTTTGTCAACGCCGTATTCAANAAGATTATGACGGAGAACTTCGGCGGTATAGATTANAGACGNGAAAGTCAACTTTCGCTTGGNAATACCGATTATGAGGANCAGAGCGACGAGCCTATAAGCATNACGTCGTTTGCGCCCGACGAAACCGAAGTNGAATTGCCTGTCGGCGAAGACGGAGTATATAGCGTACGCGATTCGCTNACTTTGAGCAAGGACANCGTATACCAAGAAGGCGTATATATCGCNGAGAAGATTTCTTCGCTCGTAGGCAAAGTNCAAATACAAGTGACNTCGCCCGACGGCGGAATGACCTATCGCCCGATAAGNTTTTCGGATATNGCNTTGNTGTGTCCAAAGCGTTCGGACGGCGTGGAAAAGATAATCGGNGTANTNAAAAGCGTGGGTATNCCCGTAGACGGCGGTAATATACTCAAAGATAAATTCAACCCCAGCGTTGCGCTAATTATNGATTTCATAAANATACTTGACAACCATAGACANGACGTGCCACTCGTCGCTATGCTCACGTGNAAGGCGTTTTCCTCGCTCACGTACGCGGATATGGCGNNAATAAAGAGAGAATATAGNAATGAAAAATTCTTCTGCGACGNGATAGAAANGTATATGNGCGAAAAGAGCGACGGCATTTCCGCTAAGCTCAAAGACTTCTTTGCGATAATCGACAAATATCGNTTTGCNTCNTCGTTTATGAGNGTGAGCGCGCTTATNAGACGAATACTGATAGACTTTGACTACCGTTCTTTNGCTTTATCNGGCGANGGNGGCGANAGCGAATACGCAGGGCTAGAACGCTTTATCGGNAAACTTGAAGGCAAGCCGTACAATCTNTCNATTGCNAAATTTGCNGAGTCGGCAGATTCTATCGCNGACTTCGGNAGTGTGTCAAGCGACGTAAGCGCGCAAGGCGACTTTGTCAAGACGAGCACGATACACGCAAGCAAAGGTCTTGAATATCCGATAGTCTTCTTGATTGACGTNTCCAAGCAAGCGAGTATGCGCGACCTTTCTTCGCCCGTAATCTTTGATAAGAACTATGGCTTTGCGATTAGAGATATCGACGATATGGAGCGCAGTTACGACGACTCGCTTCCAATGAATTTGATTAANTCTTTCAAGACGAAAGATATGATTGAAGAATATATGCGACTTTTCTACGTGGCTACGACGAGAGCNAGAAANAAGTTGTTNATCACCGCNACCACGACGAGAGAGTTCGGAGAAAAATTCGTCAACAAGCCGAAAAGTATGTGGGATTGGCTCAACAACGTGGCTTGTGAAGATAGCGCTTTTATGGATAAATACTATTATAATCCACAGAAATGCTATGACGAAATCGACGAAGAAGAAACTATCGACGTCGCAAGAAAGTCGGTCGACAAAGACACTTTGCAAGAATTTGCAAATATGCTTGATTACAAGTATGAGTATCAAGACGCGACCAAGATGCTTGTCAAGCATACCGTCACGGCAATCAACAACGAGTATTACGAGAGCCGTTGCAATACGAAGAGGACGTATGCCAACGACAGCGAAACGCTCGTCGAGATTTTGAAGAACGGCGATGAAGTTGAGCGCGCGGACGTGATGACTTCTTCCGACGAAGGTATTGCGTACCACAGAGTGTTGGAGTGCATCGATTACGATTGCTTTACAGTAGGTGACGTAGAAAACAATCTTGACAGTATGGTCGAGCAAGGACTAATCGGCGAGGAGCAAAGAAAGGTCGTCGATGCAAATTCTATATACGAGTGTTTGCAAAGCGAGGTTATGCAAAGCGCAAGAAAGCATCCGCATTATAGAGAAAAACAGTTTATGCTCAATCTTCCCGCGATTGATATAATGCCGACGAGCGTCAAGGACAAAGTCTTGTTGCAAGGTACGATAGACTTGTTTATAAACGGAAGGGCGAACGGCGGAGAAAATATCCTTGTCGATTTCAAATTCTCTCGCAAGAGTGAAAAGCAGATAAAAGAGCGTTATCGCCGTCAGTTGGAACTTTACGCGACCGCTATCGAAGAGTGTATGGGCGAGAAAGTCGACAAAAAAGTTATTTTCGTGCTTGGCAGAAACGTGACGATAGAAATATAAGGAGAAAGAGATATGCGTTTTAAGTACTGTCCAGAATGCGGACGAAAAGCGATTTTTAAGGAAATAGGCGACGAGGGCGAGATTCCGTATTGCGAAACTTGCAAAAGACCTCTATTTGATATGTTTTCTTCTTGTGTTATTGCGCTTGTGACCGACGGTAAGGACGACGTCGTCTTGCTTAGACAGAATTATATTTCCACTGATTATTATAATCTCGTTTCCGGTTATATTAAGCCCAAAGAGACCGCCGAAGAGTGCGCTAGGCGAGAAGTTGAGGAAGAAATCGGCTTGAAAGTTGACTCAATGCGCTTTGTCGGCACGCAGTGGTTCGATAAAAAAGATATGCTTATGATAGCCTTTATCGTCACTACCAAAGATAGAGAGATTAAACTTTCGGGTGAAGTCGACGAGGCTTTTTGGATAGATGCCAAAACTGCGCTTGGGAAGGTGCATCCGAAGGGGAGTGTTTCCTATTATCTTATTGAGGAATATATTAAGACTTTAGCTAAGTAACCGAGTGCGTATAGCAACGCATCTTTCGCCTGATCTGCGAGTCGACACTCGGGGTCACGTACGGGAAGTACGCTCACCACTCGGTCGCTCTTGCTAAGACAAAATCTGCATCACTCTCCGCACTCGCCACAGACTTTTTTTAATTTGATATCACACCATAATATTTACAAATAGTGTATATATCTACAATTTAAACGCTGTTCAAATTGTCTATTATTTATTAATAAATAATAATCTACAATGTGTTTCCATATTGCTATCGTTATTAAACTGAAAAAGTGCCGAAATATTACTGAATAGGTGTTAATTTATATATACAATAGATAATATATTCGGAGAAATAAGTATCAAACTGAACAATGTTCAAATTGCAAAATATTAAAGAATTAAGTCGTCAAGTGAAGTATTGAATACCTTAGCAAGTTCGATAAGTTGGGGAATAGATGGCTCACAATAACCTGTTTCCCAATGAGATACAGTTTTAACGGTAGTTCTCAATTTATCTGCGAGTTCGGCTTGGTTCATAGGAAATGCTTTTCGCAGTTGTTTAAGGTTATTCTTGAAGTTATTCTCCATAGTTGGATAATATCATATTTTGAGAATTTTACTCCCCATTTCTCAATAATCGAGAAATTTATTTGACAATTCTCAATATTCGAGATTATTATATAAATAATTACTGATTTGGAGAATAAAGTATGATAACAAAACAGCAAATTAGCGTAAAATTGGTTGAGGCGATAAGGGCAAGCGGAAAGACACAAATACAAATTGCAAAAGAAATTGGAGTAAGTCGACAATCTGTATCGCAATATGCCAAAGGGCAAAGAGTACCCACTTTGGGCATTCTTGTAAAACTATGTAAGGCGCTAAATTTGGATGCAACGGATATTTTCTGTTTGAATTAGAGTTATATATTAGAATTAGTTTTACACAAATTTTGTAAAAATCCATCTATAAAGATTTCATTTAGAGGTATATCGAGCAATATAGAAATATCCCGTATCATACCGAGTGTTACATAGCGTTGGTCTGCGCCGTTAAGATACTTTTTGATTTTATTTTCGGCTATTGATACAGTTAATTTATTTATATTTTTATTTTTTGAGTTATTTATAACCAATTTGATTTTTTCTACGTTCAAAATGGAAATTCTATTATCGTTGTTTTCGGTTATTTTATTAGCAAGATAATATTTTTCAAACAACTCTTCGTCTTTATTTGATATTTTCATTTTTTACCTGATATGTTAATTATATGTTGCCCACTGGGCGAGAGTTGTGCAAAAAATTACCGCAAGGAGTAAACTTATCTTAAACTATACGAATAACGTCTAATATTTGGAGGATAAAATGATTACTAAGGCGCATATTAAACAAAATTTAGCAAAAGCGATAAAATCAAGTGGAATAGCTTATACTCAAATCGCTAAGGAACTCGGAATAAGCGTTCAAACTGTATCTCGATATGCCAATGGGGAAACTTTACCAAGAACAATTGTCTTCGGAAAACTTTGCGTAATGCTGAATTTAGATGCCAACGAAATCCTGTGCTTAACAAAATAGTTGTTTTATACTGTCAATAAGTCATAAGAAATATCTAACATGCAAGAAAACATGCAAGATAACATGTAAGATACTTGACTTTTAAGGGAATAATTTCTATAATTATTAAAAAGATTGAAAAGGAAACTTGAATGGATAAATATATTCCGCCGTATGAGATTACTGACGAAATGCTGGATTTAGTCGCTCAAATTATGGAATCTCTTGGAAAATTGAATAGCGCAAATGAGTTGGAGAAACTTCCTAGACTTCGTCGAGTAAGCAGAATTAAATCTATTCACTCGTCTTTGGCGATTGAGAATAATACTTTGTCCATAGAACAAGTTACCGACGTAATTGACGGCAAAACCGTATTGGGATTGCAAGAAGATATATTGGCTGTAAAAAATGCAAATGGAGCATACAAATTACTGGAAGAAATAAATCCGTATGAAATAAATGACTTGCTTAAAGTTCACGGCATTATGATGAAAGATTTGGTAAATGAAGCAGGTCAGTTGCGTACGGGGCAAGTTGGAGTTTATAACGGCGACGGAGAAGTTATTCACATTGCGCCCTCGTCAAATATGGTATCTTCTCTTCTTGCGCAACTATTCGATTGGATGAAGACTGCAAACGTCAATATGCTCATTAAATCGAGTGTTTTTCACTATGAATTTGAATTTATTCACCCGTTTAGAGACGGCAACGGCAGAACGGGTAGACTTTGGCAGACGGCATTGCTTGCGAGTTGGAAACCGATTTTTGCTTGGATTCCGATAGAAAGTATAATTAAAGATAATCAAGAAGAGTACTACAAGGCAATAGCATTGTCTACAAGTCAGGGTAAATCAAACGCATTTATATTGTTTATGTTGGACGTCATAAATAATGCGATTAAAGACATTGTCAAGGATACGAGAAGTCATTATAATCATTTGAGTAATCAAATATCTGCGCTGTTAGAGGTTATAGAGAGTTATCCGCAATCGGCAAAAGAACTTATGGAAAAACTTAATCTTAAATCAAAAGATAGTTTTAGAAAGAATTATCTAAATCCCGCTATTGATGCAGGACTTGTGGGAATGACCGATTCGGATAAACCGACAAGCAGAAACCAAAGATATTATAAACTATAATATTATAATATAATATCAATATAATATATCCATTGATTTTTTACGCGATAAAATTTTTTGAAAAACTTTGAAAATTTTGTTGACATATAAAATCTTTAATGCTATCATATAAAGGCTGTCGAGAGGACAGACGGTTAAATAACTCATTCGTGGGGGATTAGCTCAGTTGGCTAGAGCGCCTGCCTTGCAAGCAGGAGGTCAAGAGTTCGACTCTCTTATTCTCCACCACTAATGGGCTCATAGCTCAGCTGGTTAGAGCACACGCCTGATAAGCGTGAGGTCGGTGGTTCGAGTCCACTTGAGCCCACCACTTTCGGTCTAACCGAAATTTTTTTGCACATTGACAACTGCATAGTAGGGTATACATATGACGAGTATGTATATTCAAGTATGATGAAAAGCATACAAAGCGAAAATATAATACGAGAAGGTAATAGAAATCTTTA
>JAAVHQ010000004.1 GCA_014799645.1 Clostridiales bacterium
CTTATATCCGAGACCGTTACGGCAATGCTCCCAGGTATGCAACAAATGTTACCGCAACAAGCATCGACAAACGATGAGATGGTGCAAAAGCTCATTGACCAAAATGAGAAACTTATGAAGCAACTCGCCGAGAAACCTTCGGAAACTGCAAACAACGATGTGTTTGTACAGAAACTGATGGAGCAGAACGCACAAAATGAAGAGCGATTGAGAAAACTTAATGAGCAGACGGAAAAGCGCGTTGAGAAGTTGATGCAACAACTTGTTGAAATGCCCGCTGAAAGAGAAGTCGCAAGCGCCAACATAAGCGAAGAAACGTTGGAAAAACTTGTTAATAAGTTGCAACCGATTTCTTCAAACATAAGCGATGAAACTATACTTAAAGTAGTAACGCAAAGCGGACAAAATGACGAGACAATAAAGCAGATGTTGAAAAACCAAGAATTGCTTATGGCAAAGATATTAGAGTTGTCTGCCAACCAAAACAATCAACCGCAAGTCGTAGAGAAGGTCGTTGAAGTTCCTGTAGAAAAGGTAGTGGAGAAAGTTGTCGAAGTACCGGTAGAGAAGATAGTCGAGAAGGAAGTCGTCAAGGAAGTACCTATCGAAGTCGAGAAGGTCGTAGAAAAGGTTGTCGAAGTGCCTGTGGAAAAGGTAGTTGAAAAACAGGTAATCAAGGAAGTTAAGGTGGCAGCTACGCCAAAGCCTAAAAAGGAAGTTGCTCCACGTCTTACGCTTGACGAGGCTTACGCGACTCTTAGTAAAGAACAGAAGAAGTACTTTGACGGACTTAGAGATTACGCTCTCTCAAAGGACAAATGCAAAGAGAAGAAGTCAACGTACTTTGTAGTCTTTGGACCGAATACGGCAAATCCATTGTTGAAGTTGACGATCAAGAAAGACACGGTTGTTGCGCTTTATAAAATGGAAGATGAGTATATGAAAGATATTCGCCGTAATGCGACTAGCGACGGTTCTAAGATAAAAGTCAAGGAAACGGAACTCATTGTAGCGGATGCACAAGCGTTTGGAACAGCAAAAGATATGATTGACCTTAGGGAAGATCAAATCGAAAGATATGCCGATTACTTGAAAGAGCAAAAGGCTATGAATAGAAGATAAGAGTAAGTATGGATAAAAGTCAAGTTTCGTTTGCCAATAGATTGAAAAAGAAGTTCAGTAGCAATGAACCCATATTTACGAACGAGATATTGGAGTTGTTTGCAGAATATACGCGCGCTTATGTGTTTCGTCTTATAAATAAGTCAAAGTCCGTTGGTGAACTTGCACAATTCAGTAGCGGAGTGTATTACATTCCGCAAAAGGCTGATTCAGGATTGCCTACAATAACAGCTGACGACGTAATGAACAAAAAGTATGTTCAAAACGGCAATAACGTTTATGGAATTTATAGCGGTGTGAAATTGCAGAATGAATTTTCAGTTACGTCGCAAATTCCTGACGTTGTTGAAATCGTGACAAGCAACGGCGAAATGAAGTGTAGGAAAATTGAGATTGGCGGTAGAAAATTTGTGTTGAGAAAAGCACGTTGTCCAATATCAAAATCAAATGCAAGCGCCTATAAAATACTACAATTATTTGACGATATTGGCACACAGACAAAGTTGGATGATTTAGTTAAAGAAAGGATAATAGAGTTTATTGTGAAAAACAAAATATCCACAAAGGAACTAATGGACTTGGCAAAGGTATTTCCTGTAAAAGTAAAGAATCACTTGATTTCAAGTGGGGTATTAGATGTGAATAAGTAATGAGTGTCAGAAGGGCCATTCCGCAAGGAACGGCTCTTTTGATTGACACATAAATAGTAATTTGATATAATCAATATGCCAAACTAAAAGTAGAATATAAAAGTACCCGACGCGAGCTATAGGTAGAACTATACCTACATCGCGCTGATTTTCTCGTTGGGGAATTCTGCTTTTGGTTTGGCGACTGCGGTGGACGGTATATCTACAGTGCCGTTCTGCAAAGGGCGGCATTTTTTATGTGTGAAATTATAGAGAAAGAGCGAGCGGTATGTTTTACAGGACATAGAAGTCAGAAACTTCCGTGGCGATTTAACGAAGAAGATCCTCGTTGCAAGCAGATGAAAGTAACATTGCGAACGGAATTGGAAAAAGTAATAGAGAGAGGGTACAGGACCTTTCTTTGCGGAATGGCGCTTGGTTTTGATATGATATGCGCGGAAACAATTCTTGCATTAAAGAAAAAGTATAGCGGCATAAAGATCATAGGCGCATTGCCTTGCAAAACTCAAGATAAAATGTGGCAATATAAAGATAGAGAACGATATAGAGGACTACTAAAACAATTAGACGGAATCCGTTGCAAATTTGATACGTATATTGGACCTGAATGTATGTTGGAAAGAAATAGATTTATGGTAAACAATTCATCGCTAATGATAGCGTTATTTAATGGTCTATATGGGGGAACTAAATCAACAATAGATTATGCGCGTAATCAAGGTTTAGAAATTATTATAATTAAACCGTAAATTGGCAAATTGTCCCAATAATTACACATATACAAAATTCGAGTTGTTCATAAAGAGAATTTTATATTTATTTATAAATATAATATAAAAAAGCATTGACACATTTCCTAGCCTTATGCTATCATATCAATACAAACAAATGTTCATATATTTACAAAAGAAGAATATAGAAATATGCTTCACTTTGGAGTAGGAATTCCCGACCACTTTTGAGGTGGAGCAAATCCAAAGTTTTTATATTGATGGGAGGAAGAGATGGAGAAAGGAACGTGGAGAACTATGCAGCAATATTGTCCTAATTGCAGTAGAAAACTGACGGGTGTACTCAACGATCGGGGAGTGTGTAAGATGACATGCGATCGATGTCATGCCGTGATAGTGAGTTCCGCAAAGAATGTGAGACATTATGTGGTGGACATAAAGATGCCAGCAAATATATAAAAACTTAATAAGCACAAACGCCGACGATTAAGGTCAACGGTTGAAAAAGAACTGCGAGAAGTAAATCCTTTTTCAGGTCACGTTTGTAGGTTTCGTTTCTTCTGAAATAAAGAGAGAGCAAGAGCGCTCTGACGAAAAGAACTAGATTGAAGTTCTAACGTCAGGGCGCTTTTTTTATTGTTATCAAAAAAAATTGCTTAAAAGAGATTAAATTAGCTCGATAAAACGATTCTAAGGGTGCTCACAGCAATAGAAAAATTTTTCAAAAACTTTTTTGAACAGCCAAAAAGCCTGGCTGTTTAGCAACTAGAATACAACAAGAAACTTGAAAGGAGGTGGGAATATGACGGCAAACGACAGACGTATGCAACTGCTCGAAGTCTTGTGTGAAAGACGCCAAGACAACGTAATGAACCTTGCAAACGAATTCAACGTAAGTCGCAACACGATTAAAAACGATATCGTCATTTTGTCATGTTCATATCCCATCTATACCACGCAAGGTAAAGGAGGCGGTGTTCATGTTGTAGAAGGATTCAGTATAGGCAAGAAGTATTTGACAAGCAAGCAAAGAGATTTGCTTGAAAGATTAAAAGAAGGGCTCAACGGAGAAGACCTTGCAACGATGCAAGCAATTCTCAAGACATTTGGCGAGCCGAAAAGGAGATAACAATGAAACTAAAACCGAAGAAATTCATCGAGATGTTGAAAAGAGAATGTTTGTCCGTGCGGTTGTTTTGCGTTGAGTTTGGAGTGACGATGGCGGAGTTAAAGAAAATGCTCACGGATAACAAAGCGTTGGATATGGAGCAAAGCGAAAAGCTCATTTATATATTCGGCGCGAAGAACATGAAACCATGTATAGATTGGGAGGCAATAAATGTACGATGTCCAATTTGATTTGTTGAATAAATCAACGGCTGAAGAGAAAGAGAACGCAGCGAAAAAAGCAGATCCGATAATCCCAACCAAGATAAAAGGAAGACTCTACCAACACCAAGTCAAGGCGTACAACTATGCTTTGCAAATGTTCGGTATAGGAGGCGTGAATTGAGCGAGAAGAAAGGCAAAGCGGTGGCTTTTTTAATGGACATGGGTACAGGCAAGACTATCACAACAATCGCGCTTGTTGGAGCAATGAACGAGACGAACGCCGTAAATAAATTGCTTGTGGTATGTCCTAAATCCATAGTCGGAGTGTGGGAAGACGAGTTCAAGAAGTTTGCGGATTACCGATACGCATTGACGGTGCTAGACGGAGCGTTGGCAAAGAAAAGAGAAGCATTCAACTATATGAACGGAAAGGCTTTGCAAGTGATAGTAGTCAACTATGAGTCGTGTTGGAGGTTGGAGAAGGAAATCACCAAGTGGAAACCAGACATGATAGTGTGCGATGAATCGTCAAAGATTAAAAACCCAATGGCGACGCAATCTAAAGCATTGCACAGGTTAGGCAGGCTGTCGAAATACAACATGATATTGACGGGTACGCCAATAACCAACAACCCTTTGGACATATTCTCGCAGTACAAGTTCTTGGACGAGGACATATTGGGTAGCAGTTATTATTTATTCCGCAATCGGTATGCGATCCTCGGCGGTTACCAAAAGCACCAAGTCGTAGGATATAGGAACTTGCCAGAACTTGTGGAGAAAGTACATAGCATCGCTTATAGAATCAAGATTGAAGACGCCGTAGAACTTCCGCCGTTCATCGATGAGACTAGAGCTGTGTGCTTGGAGACGAAAGCGGCGACGGTGTATCGAGATATTGAGAAGGACTGCTATGCAGAGTTAGCCAACGGAGAAGTCACGGCGAGAAACGTATTGACGCAGTTGTTGAGACTTTCGCAATGCACCGGCGGATACATACGAGACGATATCCACGGCGAGACGCAACACGTCAGCAATGCGAAGTTGAATGCGCTTGAAGACATAATAGACACTTGCGTGGACGAAGGCAAGAAAGTAGTAGTATTTGCAAGGTTTGTACCCGAAATTGAAGGCATAGAGAAGATGCTCAAGGACAAGGGTATCGGATACTCTCTTATTTACGGCGCAACGAAAGACAGGTCGGAGCAAGTCAGACAATTCCAAGAGAATCCAGACATCAAGGTGTTCATCGGACAACTGCAAACGACGGGTATGGGTTTGACGTTGACGGCGGCAAATGTAGCGGTATTCTACTCCCTGGATTTCTCCTATGCGAACTATGAGCAAAGCAGAGCGAGAATTCACCGCATAGGACAAAAGCAAAAGTGTCTTTATATCCACCTTGTATGCAAGGGTACGGTGGACGAGAAGATTATGCACGCACTCAAACATAAGGGAGATATAGCAACCTTGATGGTGGACAATTGGAGGAGTTTATTGAGTGGCTAAAACTTATTATTTATACGGCAAGAGATATACGCTTGCCAAGTTATGCAGGATATACAATCAGCCGAGAAGTACGGTAGAAAGTAGACTCCGCAAAGGGCAACCGATAGAAAAGGCATTGCAAAGAAACGGGAGGTATAGGATGGATACGAAGTTGTTGGAACTATCCGACAAGCTCAAAGATTTGAGAGCGGAAAAGAGCGATTATGAAAACAAAGTGAAGAAAGTCAACGAAGAGATAGAAAACGTCACTACTGAGATGATAGACCTCATGACCACGGAAGAGTTGACATCGTTCAACAGGAACGGTACGACGTTCTCGCTTGTCACTATGGAGTACCCGGCGGCAGAGCCGAGTCGCAAGAGCGAATTGTGGCAGGCAATGAAAGAGAACGGATTCGAAGACTTGTTCACGATAAACAGCCAGACGCTGACGGCAACGGTAAAGGAACTTATCGCAGAGAATGAGGGCGTATTGCCGACGTGGTTGGATGGCTTAATCAAGATAGCGGAGAAGAACAATATCCGCGTTATGAAGACAAAGAAAAATAATTAAAACGGAGGAATAAATATGACAAACGAAGTAGTAAAAAGCGAAAGCAAAGAAGTAAGCAACTTCAATGCAAGCGTGAACCTCGGCGAACTTTTTGCCGAAGAAATGGACGGCTTGACGCCGATGTTCGAGAGAATCAGAATACCCGCAGGCGGTGGCATCGCATTCGAGATTCCAAGCGAAGATCCCGAAAGTCCTGACCTCGTCAAAGAGTTCAAGGCGGTAGTGGTGTATCACCATCCTATCTCTTGTTACTATGCGGAAGAGTACACGGGCGGCAACACTCCGCCAGACTGCGCGTCAATGGACGGTAAGGTTGGTATCGAAGCGGAGAGCGGAGAAATCAAGCAGTGCGCGGAATGCGAGTACAACAAATTCGGTAGCGGTAAGAACGGTGCGAAAGCGTGCAAGCAAAAGCGCAGAATCTATTTGTTGAGAGAGGGCGAAACCTTGCCGACCATACTCTCGCTGCCGACGGGAAGTCTCGGAGAGTTCAGTAAGTACGTAATGAGACTTTTGTCCAAGGGCAAGAAGACGAATTCGGTCGTGACGAAGTTCTCGCTTAAGAAGGCTCAAAACAGCGGCGGTATTAACTACTCGCAGGCGGTGTTCGCAGTAGACAGAGATTTGGACGAGAACGAACTTCAAAACATCTTGCCGATGAGCGAGCAGGTCAAAGTAATGGCAAACAAAGTAACGGCGCTTGAAGAAGAATAAGCAACCAAGGACGGTGGCAACGCCGTCCTAAAACAGAGGTGGAAATGGACATTTTTGAAAAGGTCAAAGAGCAAACGAACATAGCCGATGTAGTAGAGAGTTTCGGCGTACAACTTAATAACAAGGATAAAGGTCTATGCCCTTTTCATAACGAGAAGACGCCGTCATTTTCCGTGGACCGCAAGAGCAATATTTTCAAGTGCTTTGGCTGTGGAGAAACGGGCGACGCTATAGCGTTTGTGTCGAAGATAAAGAACATAGAGCCGTTGAACGCGGCGAAATGCATTGCGGATATGTATCGCCTAGACTTGGGAGACTGCCCAAATCGTGTGAGTATCAAAGACTATCTCAAGGCGTGTATACGCGACGTAGAGAAAACGGACTACTTTGCCAAACGCGGAATTGCTGCCGCCACGGTCAAAAAATATTGTTTGGGGTATGATGTAAAGCGGAACGCAATCGTCTTGCCGTATTCGAGCGAATTGAGATACTACCAAACAAGAAGCATTGTCGACAAGAAGTTCTTCAAGCCTACGACCGAAGAAGCGGGAGCGGAGCCGCTGTTCAACCGCAACGCATTATGGGGAGCAAGCAAAGAGCCAGTCTTCATTGTGGAGAGTCCTTTGTGCGCTTTATCCGTAATGCAATGCGGAAGTCCCGCCGTATCGTTGTGCGGAGTAGGTGGAACGAACAAACTTGTCAAAGAAGTCAAAGACAAGAAGCCAAACGCTCCGCTCGTGCTGTGCTTGGACAACGATGAGCCAGGCAAGAAAGCGTCAAAGAGTTTGGCGGACGAATTGTCGAAGCTCAAAGTACCTTACATAGTTTACAACATAGCGGGAGAAAAGAAAGATCCAAACGAATTGCTGATGGAAGATGCAAAGGCTCTTGCAAGCAACGTGCAGTTGGCGAAGAAGGAAGTCAAGAAGTTCTACAAGCGAGGCGTAGGGAGCATAGTCGCAAGCGATCTTCTCACGGCTGAGTTCGATCCACCAGAGTGGCTTATCCCAGACGTGTTGCCTCAAGGACTCGCAATTTTGTGTGCCTCTTCCAAGGTCGGAAAGTCTTGGATGGCAATGCAAATGTGCCTTGCGGTAAGTCGTGGCAAAGAGTTCCTAGACTACGTGACGAATCAAGCGGGATGTTTGTACCTTGCATTGGAAGACGGAGTATACCGCTTGCAAGACAGATTGAAAAAACTTCTTTGCAAAGAGAAATCGCCAGACAACTTTTATTTATCTGTAAAGGCTGACGTATTGGACGGTGGACTTATTAAGCAACTTGACGAAGAGTTCGAAGAACATCCCGACATTAAGCTCATTATCATAGACACATTGCAAAAGGTACGCGGTTCGGTAAAGCGAAATGAGATAGCCTACGCAACGGATTACAGAGAACTCGGCGCTTTGAAAGAGTACGCTGACAAACGAAAAGTGTGTATCTTCTTGATCCATCACCTTCGCAAGATGGCTGACGAGAACGACGTGTTCAATATGATATCGGGAAGTAACGGTATCATGGGCGTGTGCGACACGATATACATTATCTACAAGAAAAAGCGTCAAGACGAGAATGCAACAATGTTCATGACAGGGCGTGACATTAAACAGCAAGACATTGTCGTGCATTTCAATGAATCGAAGTATCGTTGGGAGTTGGTCGGCAGCGCCGAAGACGAAGAACGCAAACGCAAGAAACGTGAGTACGAAAACAATCCTCTTGTCATTACGATAAAAGAGATATTGAAGAATCCGCCGTATGCTTGGAAGGGAACTGCGTCCGACATGCTAAAAGCAATTTACGACGTTACAGGGCAACCGTGTCCTATGGACACGAGAGCGTTGGGCAAAGCCATTACGGACGTGAAAACTCAACTCTACTATGACGGCATAGAACACAATATGAAGCGCAACGGACAGAGCAGGACGCATTATTTCAGCAAGAGACAGAAGTATATGCAATATGCTCAAAGGTCATTTTTAGACAATGAGAATGACGAAGAGTGACATGAGAACAGGGAAAATATCCCCTTATAATAACTATATGTCACTATGTCACACACGTCACAAAACGTCAGAAAATACCAATTACAGAAGAGAGATATATGTCACTATGTAAATTAGTGTAGTAGTGACATATGTGACATGTATGACGTGAGTATTTATATAGGGCAAATATGAAAGAGAGAGATTTGGTACGAAAGATAAGCGAGTACCTGAAAAAGGTTCAAGGCTTATTCTATTGGAAAGAACACGGCGGACAATACGGAACGGCAGGCATTCCTGATATTATAGTCTGCTATAAGGGAAGATTTATCGCATTCGAATGCAAAGTGGGAAATAACAAGCCGACCGTACTGCAAGAGATGACGATAAAACAAATATCCAAAGCGGGCGGATACGCCACGATAGTAAGAAGTCTTGAAGAGGTAAAAGAAGCAATAGAGGCAATAGGCAGGGAGTAAGAATGGCAACGGATAGAGTAATCAACAAAGTGCTGATAACGGAAGAAGCCGAATTCGACTATGAAATAATGTTTGGTCGGCAGATACCTAAAGCAGACATAAAGCAAGAATCCGAAACTTATATAGACAACAGAATAGGCAAAGGCAACTTGCAAGGTTACTATATCCGCGCCAAGTATTATGACGAAACTGCCGACCAGATGCTGATGCTGTTTTTCTATAAGGGGAAAAAACTCTGCAGAATGCAGTTGTGGGAACTTGTCGGTATATGCCAAGCTGCCGCCTGGGATGAAGAATTGGAAGAAAGCGGAAGAATAAGAGCTTGGCTTACAAGCAAGTTGAATCCCCAAGAAAGTATAGATTGGGTATTGAATTTAAGAGAAGCCGAAAGGCGTGGAGTAATGGGCGGTATGCCAACATATAGACTTATAGGATTATCTAGGGAGGCGGAGAATGCAATATACAACGGAACAGATACTGAAATACTTGAAAGATTATCACATATACAAAGGAAAGGTGGAGATTGGAGTGGCTACCGAAAGTATCTGCCAAGACGTAGAAAGATTGGAAAAAGCAATAAGCGTCCTTGACGAAATGAGTTACGGGATAATCTCCGATAGATACCTTGACAAGTTACCTGCCGAAAAGATTGCAAGAAAGTACGGATACCATAGAAACGGAATCCTATATAAGTCCAAATGCATAATAAAAAACCTTGCCCAGATAATGAGCGACTAAAAGTTTGTGCAAATCTGTGCGTGTACTGTGCAAAATTGTATCGAAATTGTGCAAACCATACGCTATAATAAAAGTGAGGGGAAGAGAAATGCCAAGAAAACCAAAGAGACCATGCAGTTATCCAGGCTGTCCTAAACTTGTAGATGGACAATATTGTGAAGAGCATAAGAAGTTAACCGATAGCCAATATAACAAATACGGTAGAGATGATTTCACAAAGTATTTTTATAAGACACCCGAATGGAGATACGCAAGAAAGAAACAATTGGATACTCATCCATTTTGTGAGAAATGCCTAAAAGAAGGCAAGCGAACAAAAGCAACTATGGTAGACCATATAGTCCCCATAAAGCAAGGCGGAGATAAATTCGCACCTAGTAACTTACAAAGCCTGTGTTGGAGTTGCCACAGCAGGAAGTCTGTGCTAGAAGGTAGTAGATGGCATTAAGACCATTACTTACCATTCGCAATCACAATCTCCACACCAATGGATACCAGATTCGGCATCAAAGTAGGTGTTATAGCATCCACATTGAGGACATTTGCCACCATAGGGTTTGTAATCCATACGGTATTTTTCTTTAAGAAGTGAAAACATAAAAATACCTCCTTTTGTATAATTATAATACACTAAGGTAGGAAAGTCAATATGGCAATCAATTCGCAGAAGTGATTCAATAAACGATTAGGTCATTTATGTTGACTCCTTCGAAAGAAAAAAACAACTCCATAGGCTTAAGAAAAAGGGAAGAGATTCTAATAGTTTCTATTTGGCCATAAGTGTAATTTCTAAAGGATGATATATCATACAACTTTGTTGACAAAACGGAAGAAGGCGAAAGATTTAAAATAAAGCCAAAAGGCGGAGAGATAAATTCGGCTACAGTAAGATGCGTTATAGTATCTATTTTTGTATAGGTAATAGCGGTAGTATGTCTGGAACAACTATCAATAGGAACAAGGTACATATAGATATTAAAATCTTTTCCTTTCGGAGTAGATGTTGTTTTATCCAATACAAAATCACCCAAGCCAAGCATCGAAACGGTTTCGGGCTCTAACACGCTACAAAAAATAGATGCAACTTGTTTATAAAAATTTAATGGTCTAATAGTGCAATCGAATTCTATTATGGTATTTATCTTTTTAGAGTCTATTGCTTTTAATGCTGAAACCATCGATTTGGAGAAATCAGTATAGGAACGCACATAGTATGAGCCCATAGTATTATTGCAATTCTCACAAATGGTGGCGAGCTGATAACCACCTTGTGATTGAGAATATTTGCAAGAGGTCAATGGCTGTTTTCCTGAAAGATACGCTTGCAAGAGATCGTCATGGTCGTAACATTTAATATTGCCTTTATTACCTGTCGAACGTGGTGGTAAATGCTCAAATGTTAATTCTTTTGTTTGACCGCAAATATGGCAGATGCCTATTGGTTTTTTATTCATAGGTGTCCTCCAAAACTATTATACCATAGTTAGGAGCGTACTGCAAATGCCTAATGAAGAATAACAAGAGAGCGAACTTGCGTCCACGCTTGTACGGGTAGGGGGAGTCGAATCTCTGGGGATTTTACGCCCAAGAGCGGGGCCGCAGTCAAACGCGAATTTTCGCAAAATCAAAAATCAAACGTAAAAATCAAACAATCAAAATTCTTTAACAAAGTTAAAGGGGCGGGAAACCGCTCCTTTTTGATTTCAAAGCGAAATCAAAATAAATCAAATATTCAAAAAATCAAAAGGAGGAATTATGGCAAGCGGAGGAGCAAGAGCGGGAGCAGGTAGACCGAAGAAAGCCGCAACCCAGAAGATGCTTGAAGGCAACCCAGGCAGGCGTCCCGTCGAAGTCGTAAACTTCGGAGCGGAAGGCGTAGAACTGCCAAGTGAGCCGCCTACCTATTTATCGGATAAGGCAAAAGACATATACCGCACGGTGTACACATGGCTCAAAGGCATAGGGTGTACTTCGGGCATACTTCCATACAACTTGGAAGAGTATGCGTTTTGCAAGGCTAGGTGGCTTGAATGCGAAGAGATGAACACCAAACACGGACTGCTCGTAAAAGATCCAACAAACGGCAAAGCAATGCCGTCCCCATTTGTGGCAATGGCACAGCAATACTTAAAGCAGACCAATGACGTATGGGGAAAGATTTATCTCGTAGTACGCGAGAGCAAATTGTCGAAGTGGGATGAGAAAAATCCCAATGACGATATTATGGAAAAATTGTTGGGAGGTGGAACTTAATGGAATACACAGAACGAAGTACATTGCGACTTATTGAATTGTTCGCAGGTATTGGCAGTCAAACGCAGGCTTTGACAAATATCGGTGTGCCGCACGAAGTGGTGGCGATATCCGAAATAGACAAGTATGCTATTAAGAGTTACGAGGCAATGCACGGACCAGTCAATAACCTGGGAGATATAAGAGCAATCAAGGAATTGCCGAGCGCGGATATGTGGACATATTCTTTTCCTTGTCAGGATATCAGTGTAGCGGGCAAAGGCGCAGGTATAAAGGAAGGTACAAGGAGCGGACTGCTGATGGAAGTAGAGAGGCTCTTGAGAACCGCAGCCGAAACCGCTACACTGCCTAAATACTTATTACTTGAAAACGTGAAGAACCTTGTGAGTAAGAAATTTAAAGCCGACTTTGACCGTTGGCTTTCTTTTTTGTCTTCGCTTGGGTACACGAACTATTGGCAAATACTCAACGCCAAAGATTACGGAATACCGCAGAACAGAGAGCGAGTATTTTGCGTGTCGATATTAGGCGAGCATAAGCCTTACGTATTCCCAGAAAAGCAGGAATTGAAACTGCGACTCAAAGATATGATAGACGCAGTAGTCGATGAAAAATACTACTTGAAAGAAAGTACGATTCGCAGTATTTTGCGGTCGACATTCAATTCGCGTCGTACTAGTATAAAGTCAAGCGAAGGAGTGGCTAGTACGTTGTTGGCGAGAGATTGGCGTGGACCTCAATGCGTTCAAGTTGGAGAAGTAGTCGGCGAAAAATGGGATAAGATGCACGATATAAGCAAACGTGTATACGAGCCAAGCGGAATATCTCCAACGATACATTGCGCAGGCGGTGGAAATACCGAGCCTAAAATTGCGGAGAACTTTGTTCTTGGCGGTTTGCAAAAACACCAAACACCGAGAACCGACGGCATAAGCCCGGCGCTTACTGAGGCAATGGGAAAAGGTGGCGGTCAAACTCCAATTATTATCGACACCAAAGAAACGGGCGAAGAGCGGTTCTTCAAGCAAGCAGTAGAGGCTGTATTGGAAAACGAATGCGGAGTCGGAGATACGGTAGACGCATTTAACAAGAAAGTCAACCGCAGCGGAGTATGTCCGACGATTACAACTCGCCCAGAAGGATTCAAGACGGCAATATTGCCAATAGTGGAAGATAAGACGGACAATCCGATCATTGTGGCAATGAGAGGTCGCAACCCAGACTATCCGTCGGATAGAACACCAGGCAAGCACTTGGAACAAAGACTTGAACCTAACGAAAACGGATTATGCAACACGTTGACTTCGGTACAAAAAGACAACCTTGTATTGGAGAACAAGAGAGGCTCGAAAGAGTATGTTGCTCGAAGATATAGGGAATTCATAGAAGTACACGGGTATATGCCAAAGAACTTCGTTGCCTATAACAAAACGGAAGTAAAGGACATTGCTCCGACGCTTACCGGGCAGTGTTCTTGTCCAAGCGGTAGTTCGGCAGTTTTGATGATGGAAGAGCCGATACAAATCAAAGTCGCAACAAAGCAAGGATACGAGGAAGCGGAGAAAGGAGATTATGTGAACATAACCTATCCAGGAAGTAACACCAAGCGCGGACGTGTTGGTAAGGGCATAGCTCATACGCTTACTTGTGGAGACGGCAACGCAGTAATTACGGAAAACATAAGAATCCGCAAGCTCACGCCGAAAGAGTGCTTGAGACTTATGGGATGGAAAGACGAGCAAATCAATAAAATCCAGGCGGCAAAGATTAGCGGTACACAACAGTACAGGCAAGCGGGAAACGGCATAGTAGTACAGGTCTTGGAGGCAATATTCAAGGCTTTATTTTTTTGTTAGGAGGAAAGATGACGAATAGAATCATAACAGCGGAGTCCGTGACGAGCGGACACCCAGACAAACTTGCGGATCTTATAGCGGACAGCATTCTCGACGAGTGCTTGGCGCAGGACGAGAACAGCAGAGTGGCTTGCGAAGTTGTGCTTGCTCACAACAAATGTTTTATCAGCGGAGAGATAACGACTTCCGCAAAGGTGGACTACAAGGACGTAGCGAAGGCCGTAATCGAACAAGTCGGCTACGACACAGCGGATATTGAGTTCGAGGCTAGAATTCATACGCAAAGCGAAGACATATCTCAAGCCGTTAGCAAGGAAGAGCAAGGCGCAGGAGATCAAGGCATTGTGTACGGATATGCATGCAACGAAACGGCTCATTATATGCCGCTTGCAATCGAACTTGCTCATAGACTTACGGATAGGCTCGAAGAGTGTAGATGCAAAGGCATAATCAAAGGACTTCGCCCAGATGGTAAGAGTCAAGTATCAATTCAATACAACGGCGATAAGTTTGACAAGATTACCTCGGTTGTGGTATCGACGCAACACAGCGAATCGAAGAACCTTGCGGAGTTGACCAAGGAAATACATGAAAAGGTAATTGGTCAAGTGCTTGCGGGATATGACTTGACGGAAACGGAAATTCTCGTCAATCCATCCGGCAGATTTGTACTTGGGGGATTTGAAGCTGACACAGGACTCACGGGACGCAAATTGATGGTTGACTCATACGGCGGAGTAGCGCATCACGGCGGTGGAGCAATGAGCGGTAAGGACGCAAGCAAGGTGGACCGTAGTGGCGCTTACCTTGCAAGATATATCGCAAAGAACATTGTAGCCGCAGGCTTGGCAGACAAGTGCGAAGTTTCGCTCTCGTATGCCATAGGCGTACCCAAGCCGACTGCCATTGACGTGAATACTTTTAATACGTCGGCAGTTGACGAGCAACTTATCATAAAGGCGGTGGAAAAGGTGTTTGACCTCTCGGTCGCAGGTGCGATAAAGAAACTTGACCTTCGCAGTCCTGCATTTTCTCAAACTGCGGTCGGTGGACACTTTGGAAAAGGTTTCTTTATTTGGGAACTGACGGATAAAGTCGAAGCATTAAAGGCGGCAGTCAGCGACTAAAAAAGCAATTTATTTATTCTCCAAAATAGTCGCGTTTTTCTCTGGACTTCGTGCGTAGGGTACGGTATTGTTTGAAAAAAGGGAGGTAGGTAATGGCTAAACCAACAGTATACTTCGAAAGTAGAGGCGAAAGCGGAAATATATACGCTTTGCTCGGAAGAGTAAGTCAAGCCATGAATGACGAAAAAGCATTCAATGAATTATGGGAAAAGGTACAGCAAGGTACATATCCCCAAGCAATCGAATTAATCAAGCAACGAGTGACTCTCATAGATGCCGATGGGCTTTATTAGAAGGGGGAAGAATGGATAGATTTTTCAGTCAAGAGTTTTGCGATAGGTGTGGCAAATCTTTAAAGGACGGACGCATTATGTCGATGTACAACACCGACTGCATTTGTATGGAATGTAAGCGAAAGGAAAGAGAAAACGCCGACTACAAAACAGCGTGTGAAGCTGAACAAAATGCCGTGAAAAATGGTAACTTAAACTACCACGGAATAGGCTTAAAAACACCGAAAAAATAGTTGAAAATTCTTTCAAAATTCTTTCGTTTTTCTACGCAATTTCGCTGGGCTCTTGTGTGTTTTTACGGTATTGTTGTGTTGTAAAACAAAAGAGGCAAGCGCCTCAAAAAGGAGAACACGCAACATGAAAAATCAAACATTCGGAATCGAAATCGAACTCACAGGCATCACGAGAAAAGATGCGGCAAAGGTAATCGCAGATTACTACGGAACGACATCCTACTACGCAGGTAGCGTATACGAAACCTACGAAGCAACCGATAGGCAAGGACGCAAATGGAAAGCAATGAGCGACTCAAGCATCCGCGCCGAAAGAAAGAACGGACAAACAGCAACAGCCGAATACAGATGCGAGATCGTAACACCAGTATGCAAATGGGAAGACATCGCAGACATACAGGAAATCGTAAGACAACTGAGACACAAAGGCGCGATAGCAAACAGCAGCTGTGGAATACACGTACACGTCGGAGCGGAGAGACATACGGCAAAGACCTTACGAAACCTAGTCAACATAATGACAAGCAAAGAAGACATACTGTTCAAAGCAATAGGGGTAACACCAGATAGAGCAAACAGATGGTGCAAAAAAACGGAGCAAAGGTTCGTAGAAGAGATGAACCGCACAAAACCAACAACGACAGCAAACGTCGAGAGAATATGGTACAACGGAAGTTCGCATAGATACGAACACTACGACAGCAGTCGCTACCGCGCCCTCAACCTACACAGCCTCTGGCAAGGAAAAGGAATCGAGTTCAGATGCTTTAACGGTACGACGCACGCAGGCAAGATTAAGACCTACATACAATTATGCCTAGCAATATGCAACCAAGCCTTAACGCAAAACGGAGCAAGCGCCAAGAAGACGGTAACGGCAAACGAAAAGTACACCTTCCGCACATGGCTCCTAAGACTAGGAATGATAGGCGATGAGTTCGAAACGGCTAGAAAGTTTTTACTCGAAAACTTAAGCGGAGACATAGCGTTCAAAAACGGAAGACCTGGGGTAGCGGCCTAACCGCTCCCTAGAAAATGGAGGATAAATAAATGGAAAACAAACTTTATGTAGCATACGGTAGCAACTTAAACCTTACGCAAATGGCAAGACGGTGTCCTATGGCAAAGGTCGTAGGTATAGGCAAACTCAAAGACTACCAACTTACATTCCGTAGGGTAGCAACAATAGAACAAGTTAATGGCACGGAGACGCCCGTCGGAGTATGGGAAATTACACCGAATGACGAGTTGGCACTCGATAGGTACGAAGGATACCCACACTTATACCGCAAGGAAACGGTCACGGTGGAAATGAAAGACGGAGCAGTCGAAGCTATGGTGTACATTATGAATAGCGGTAAACCAAGCATGCCATACCAAGAGTATTACAACACAATACTCAAAGGATACGAGGATGTAGGGCTCGATACAAAATACCTACAAGCGGCTCTCGATGACACACAAAAAAGAATGAGAGCGAAATAAAAACAAACAAGTGCGTGTTCAAAGGGAGAGCTTCGGCTCTCCTTTTATTATTGGCAAATGGAGGTAGGAATGGCATACAACAAACAACTTGCCGACCGCGCCGTTGCCTTTATAAACTCGCTCAAGCACACCAAAGGTACTTGGCACGGAGTACCATTCGAGTTATTGCCGTGGCAGGACAAAATCATAAGAGATATATTCGGCACGGTAAAAGACAACGGATATAGGCAGTACAACACCGCTTACGTAGAGATACCAAAGAAGCAAGGCAAGAGCGAGATAGCGGCGGCAATAGCTCTTTATCTTTTAGCGGGAGATGGAGAGTGGGGAGCGGAAGTCTATGGATGCGCCGCCGACCGACAGCAAGCAAGTATCGTGTTCGACGTGGCTTGTAATATGGTAGAACAATGTCCAGCATTGAAAAAGAGAATCAAGCCAATTATGAGCCAGAAAAGGCTAGTATATAAACCGCTTAATTCGTTCTACCAAGTGCTGTCGGCTGAATCGTATACAAAGCACGGACTCAACGTACATGGCGTTGTGTTCGATGAATTACATGCACAGCCGAACCGAGCATTATACGACGTAATGACGCTTGGTTCGGGAGATGCAAGAAAGCAACCGCTATTCTTCTTGATTACCACAGCGGGAACGGATAGAAACTCAATATGTTGGGAAGTGCATCAAAAGGCAAAGGATATAATCGAAGGGCGAAAGCACGATAGATCGTTCTACCCAGTCATATACGGCGCGGACGATGATGACGATTGGGGAGATGAAAAAGTGTGGGCAAAGGCAAACCCATCACTTGGCATAACGGTAGATATAGATAAACTGAAAACTGCCTATGAGTCAGCAAAAGAGAACCCGGCGGAAGAGAACTTGTTCCGACAACTCCGCCTAAATCAATGGGTAAAGCAAAGTGTCCGTTGGATGCCTATGGATGCATGGGATAAATGTGATTTTGAAGTTGACGCTGAAAAATTGAAAGGTAGAGAGTGCTACGGCGGACTAGACCTTTCGTCAAGCACCGACATAACGGCTTTTGTGCTTGTATTTCCGCCATTGCATGAGGAAGATAAATACATTGTGTTGCCGTTCTTTTGGATACCAGAAGATACGATAGATTTGCGAGTTCGACGCGATCACGTGCCATACGACGTTTGGCAGGCGAAAGGGCAAGTAATAACCACGGAGGGCAATGTAATCCATTACGGATACATTGAGAACTTTATCGAAGACCTTGGCACGAAATACAACATAAAAGAAATAGCATTCGATAGATGGGGAGCAGTACAAATGACACAAAATCTTGAAGGAATGGGATTCACGGTAGTGCCATTTGGTCAAGGCTTTAAGGATATGAGTCCACCGACAAAAGAACTAATGAAACTTGTTCTTGAGCAAAAGATAGCGCACGGCGGGAACGTACCATTGCGATGGATGATGGACAACGTATACGTAAGAACTGATCCTGCCGGGAACGTCAAGATGGACAAAGAAAAATCCACAGAACGTATAGACGGAGCAGTCGCACTTGTTATGGCTTTGGATAGAGCAATTCGCAATAAGGGAACGACAGAAAGCGTGTATAACGGCAGGGGAATTATTGTGATATAGAGCCTAAATATTTCATAAAAAATGTGTGTTTTTCTACGCAATTTCGCTGGGCTCTTTGACTTGTTTACGGTATTGTTGTAGTAGAAAACAAAACAAGGGCAAGCCGCCCAAAAAGGAGAGAAAAATGGCAAGTGCAATTAAAGTAACAGCAGAAGTAACAAGCAAAAAAGGATTTTATGTAGGCGACATATGTTACCAGATGACAGACGAAAATTACTACGCAGATTGGAGTAACGACTTCAACGACTTCGAAGGGGAACACGAAATCCATGGATACAAGTTCGGAGTCGGCGGAACGAAATACGGAGACGGATGCTACGAAGACCAATACGGACACACATACGGAGTAGACGCAGGAAACATCGGAATACTGCCATACGAAATATGCGAGAGCAAGAACGTAGAAGAAATCGCAAAATATGGAAGATTTATCGAAGCAACGAAAGCAACATTCACAGCGGAAGACGGTATAATCGAAATCGAGTTCGACAACGGCGAGTACATATACATCAACACAGGAGACTATGACGAAGAAGACGAAGAATACTACGATGAAGAGTATGATGACGAGTACGACGATGACGAAGATTAAAAGCAGAAAAAGAGAGATAATCGCACAGCAATGTGCGGTTTTATTTTTGAATTTGTAAACAAGCAAAAAGCGCCACATGTAAACTAAAGTTAACACAATGTAAAACAAAGTTGACAAAATTTAGCGTGTAAGTTTACATAATGTTAACTAAAGTTGACAAGATGTAAACTAAAATATTTCAGCAAATATAGGAGAACAGAATGCAGATAGAAAAAAGAGCGGTGGCAGATTTGAAAGCCGCCGAGTACAATCCACGTAAGGATTTACAGCCAGGGGATGCGGAATACGAGAAACTCAAGAGAAGTATTCAAGAGTTCGGCTACGTAGAACCTGTTATATGGAACAAACGCACAGGAGTAGTCGTTGGCGGTCACCAAAGACTGAAAGTCATGAAAGACCTTGGGTATGATGAAGTAGATTGCGTAGTAGTTGATCTTGACGAAAGCAAAGAAAAAGCCTTGAACATCGCATTGAATAAAATCAGCGGCGAGTGGGATAACGACTTATTGGCAAGCCTTTTGAAAGATTTGGACGGTAGCGGTTACGATATCACTCTTACAGGTTTTGACCTTGCCGAGGCTCAAGAGCTGTTCGGTAGCGGTTCAATGGAGAATGTTCACGAAGACAATTTCGACGCAGATTCAGCAATAGAGGAAATAGCCGAGCCAAAGACAAAAGAGGGAGATTTGTGGATACTCGGACAGCATAGATTGTTGTGTGGAGATTGCACTCAAAAAGAGAATGTGGAGAAGGTGCTTGACGGCAGAGTGGCAGATATTATGGTTACCGATCCGCCGTACAACGTGGACTACGGCTCGGCAGTTAACGGCAAGCATAAATCACAGACAAGAGCAAATAGCACGATAGCCAATGACAATCTCTCCGACGACGAATTCTATCAGTTCCTTTTGGCGTTCTACAAGGCGGCTGAAAGCGGACTGAAAAAGGGAGCGCCTATCTATGTGTTCCACAGCACGAAAGAGACCGTGAACTTTACGAATGCAATGACAGGCGCAGGATTAAAGTATTCGCAAACGCTTATATGGTTAAAGAACCATTTCACTTTGGGACGTCAAGATTATCAATGGAAGCATGAACCGATACTCTACGGGTGGAAAGAAGGAGCAGGCCATTATTTCATTAATGACCGCACGTTGTCGACCGAATTGGAAGCCATTGCCCAAAACATCAAGAAGATGAGTAAAGCGGAATTGTTGGAACTCTTGGAAAAGATACTCAACTTACCATCGACGGTAATAGAAGACAATAAGCCTGCCAAGTCTCCAGACCATCCTACAATGAAACCCGTAACATTGTGCGCCAAACTTATATACAACAGCTCTCATGAGGGAGACTTGGTATATGAGCCTTTTGGCGGCAGCGGTTCTGTATTGATTGCTTCGGAGCAGTTGAATCGCAAGTGTTGCGCTATTGAACTTGAACCGAAATACTGCGACGTTATAGTCCGTAGATATAGGGAAACGTGTCCCGAAGCGGAAATTAGACATATCCGTGACGGCATAGAAATATTCGATTAATTATGAAAAAAACTTGTGTGTTTCTACGCAATTTCACTGGGCTCTTTGAAGTAATTACGGTATTGTTGTAATAGAAAACAAAACAAGGGAAACAACCCGAAGGAGACACAAAATGGAAAAGACAAAAGCAACAAAAAAGAATATCTTCAGAACCTTAAAAGATTATAGCCACGGATACCACGAACACGCAAGTGAAGAAGAGAACAAAGTCTACGACCAAAAGGTCGAAGCTCTCAAAGCAAGAATCATAGCGGACGTAGAACATGCGCCAGAGATTATAGCAGAAGAGTTCGCAACGCACAATGCGAAAATGTATAGGGCTCAAATGCAAGGCAAGTATGCAACATTAATCTGCAATGCGGAATGGAAAGCAATAGACAACGTGTATATGGCACTCATAGATAGCAAGCCATTAAAAGGTTAAATCAAATAGAAAAACAATCAAGACCGTCCGCAAGGGCGGTTTATTTATTGGAGAAAAATATGAGAATACTAGGACGGAACAGAGACTCCCCAAAGAGGGAAAAAAGAAATGCGCCAAGTAGAGAGATGCAAGACTTTATACGTGGAATCGACGTAGACTTTGGCGGGAACAGCAATAGCGGCGTAAGAGTTGACGAGTTAAGAGCAATGCAAACTTCTGCGGTATATGCGTGTGTGAAAATACTTGCGGAGACGGTGGCAAGTTTGCCGTTGCACTTATTCCGAAAAGGCAAAGACGGAAAGAACGAAACAGCGGACCAACATCCGCTGTTTTCTTGTTTGTACGAAATGCCGAATGAAGAAATGACGAGTTTTGAATTTAGAGAGATTATGATGACCTCATTGCTTTTGTGGGGAAATGCGTATGCTCGAATAATTCGACGCAAAGGACACGTTGAGCAATTATGGTATATGAAACCGCAAAACGTAACGGTTGAGAGAGATACACAAACAGGCAAGATAAAATACACATACACCGATGATATCACCAACCAAACCTATGTGTATCGCGCCGACCAAGTATTCCACGTTAAAGGCATGTCGTTGGACGGAGTAAAGGGATTAAGTCCCATATCTCAAGCAAGAGAAGCTGTCGGCTTATCGCTTGCTACGGAAGAGTACGGAGCAAAGTTCTTTGGCAACGGAGCAAGACCGGGCGGTGTGCTTGAGCATCCAGGAATACTTAAAGATCCAGAGAAACTGCGTGAGTCATGGAATAAGGTCTATCAAGGTACAAGGAATAGCCACAAAGTAGCGGTGCTTGAAGAAGGTATGAAATATCACACGATAGGCATCGCGCCAGAAGACGCGCAATTCTTGGAGACACGCAAATACCAAGTCAATGAGATATGCCGAATATTCCGTGTTCCGCCGCACTTGGTCGGAGATTTGGAAAGGGCTACGTTCAGCAACATAGAACACCAATCTATAGAATTTGTACAACACACAATAAGACCGTGGCTTGTGAGATGGGAGCAAGCAATAAGCCGTTCGCTTTTAGATGAGGGTGAGCGGCTTTTGTATTTTGCAAAGTTCAACGTAGACGGGCTGTTGCGTGGCGATTACAAGTCTAGAATGGAAGGCTATGCCATAGGACGACAGAACGGATGGCTGTCAATCAACGACATAAGAAGGCTTGAAGATATGAGCCTTGTTCCGACGGATAAAGGTGGAGACGATTATCTCGTCAATGGCAATATGACAGCAGCCAATGTAGTAAATGACAAGGAGGATAAGAAAGAAAAAGGGAATGGAAAAAAGTAAAAGAGAAGTCCGTATGTTGCCAATGACGGAATTACGAATAGCGGACGTTGACGAAAGCAATGCGGTAATCGAAGGACACGCGGCGGTGTTCGACTCTTGGAGCGAGACGCTTGGCGGAATCTTTCCGTTCAAAGAGATTGTGAGAAAGGGTGCATTTGTAGAGAGTATCGGCAAGGACGATATTCGCGCATTGTTCAACCACGATCCTAATTACGTACTTGGAAGAAACCGAGCGGGAACGCTCGAACTTGTCGAAGACGAAGTAGGACTTCGTGTGCGAATCACACCGCCAAATACAAGTTGGGCAAAAGACTTGCAGGCAAGTATCAGGCGCGGAGATATTTCGCAGATGTCTATCGGATTTATCGTTGAAGAAGACAAGTGGTCGACTGAGAACGGAATGGACGTGCGAGAAATTCGCAAGGTTCAGTTGTTCGACGTAAGTCCCGTAACGTTCCCCGCTTATACGGCAACCGATGTCGGTGTTCGCGCAATGCAAGAATACGACGGATATAAAGCGGAGCAAAGAAGTAAAGCAGAAAAGCAAGAGTCGGCAGCTAAGAGAGCAAAAGAGCAAGCCAGACTTGAGAACTTAAAAAGGAAATTCAGAAATATATAGGAGACATGTAGATGACAATAAAGAAAATATTGGAAATGAAAGCGAAAAGAGAAGATGCAAGGTTGAAGGCTATGGCGGTCTTGACAAAAGCGGAATCCGAAGATAGATTCCTTACGGATGACGAGCAGAAAGAGATAGACAAATACGAGTCCGACATCCGCTCTTGGGATGAGAGCATAAGCAGAGCGGAAAGATTGTTGGCGGCTGAACCCGAAGACAGGGGAATTGAAAAACCCGAAGTCAAGCCGAGTCCTGCAAAAACGGAAGAGAAGAGATTCAATACTTTTGGCGAACAACTTATGGCGGCGTACAGAGCGGCGGCGCCGGGCGGAAAGATTGACGAGAGATTGACCACTAGAGCGGCAAGCGGACTCAACGAAACCAACCCGTCCGACGGCGGCTTTTTGGTTCAGCAAGATTTCGTGTCCGAACTTCTCAAGCGTACATATGAGACGGGTATACTCGCAAGCCGTGTCAAGCGCATACCGATAACAACCAACAGCAACGGCTTGAAGATAAATGCGGTTGACGAAGATTCGAGAGCCAACGGTTCGAGATGGGGTGGCGTTCAAACCTATTGGGAGTCGGAGGCGGCAGAACTTACGGGTAGCAAGCCGAAATTCAGACAAATGGATTTGTCTCTTAAGAAGTTGACGGGACTTTGCTATGCGACCGATGAACTCTTGCAAGACGCATCGGCATTGGAATCGGTAATCCGTCAAGCGTTTGCGGAAGAGTTCGGTTTCAAGATAGACGACGCAATTCTTTCGGGTTCGGGTAGTGGCGAACCGCTCGGCATACTTAACAGCGGAGCAATGGTAACCGTAGCAAAAGAAGCCGACCAAACGTCGAAGATTACGGTAGAGAATCTCATCAAAATGTGGAACAGGCTTTGGGCAAGGTCGAGAGCGAATGCGATATGGTACATCAACCAAGAACTTGAACCGTACCTTTATACTTTGAAAATCGACGATAAGCCTGTGTACATTCCTGCGGGCGGTTTGTCCGAGAAACCTTACGCTACGTTGTTCGGTAGACCTGTCATTCCGCTTGAGCAATGTAACGCCGCAGGAGAAGTCGGAGACATTATCCTTGCGGACATAGGTCAGTACCTTATGATTGACAAAGGCGGAGTAAAGGCGGCATCGTCAATCCACGTGAGATTTTTGTACGATGAGAATGTGTTCCGCTTTATTTATCGTTGCGACGGTCAACCTATTTGGAATAAACCGCTTGCTCCTTACAAAGGTAGCGCAACGGTCTCGCCGTTTGTAGGCCTTGCAAAGAGGAACTAATATGGCATCGATGATAAACCCAATAGAGAAGATAAAAGGGCTCGGCACTATATTTTCAAGCGATATAGAATCCGAGCCCGTTTTGCTCAACAATTACAGATATGTAGACTTTCTCATATTTTCGGGTAGCGGAATAAACGGCGATTTGACCGTCACGATACAAGGCAAATGCGGAGAGAACGGAGAATGGAAAGACATTCCGTTCTTCAAAGTCGTGGATAGCATACTCGTGAAAATGGAAAGTGACAAGATGACCATAGGCAAAGAGTCGGAATCAAGATACCGCATTGACGTCGACTTGCTTGAAGATACGGCAATAGACAGAGTAAGGTTGCATACAACGAAAGTTACTTTGTCGGTCGTAAGCGGATTGATTGTCTTCGTGCAGGGAGATCCTAGGTACACCAAATGATAGACCTTGAGAAAGTAAAGAGTTTTTTACGAGTCGACGCAGATGACGAAGACGAACTCATTCAATCTCTCATAACAACGGCAAGCGAGCTCACGGCAGATATACTGCGTAGACCGCTTGCCGATTTTGAACCGATGCCAGAAACAATCCAACAGGCAATTTGTATATTGGTCGCAACGCTGTATGAAGAAAGACAAGCGTCCAAAGACAAGACAGGATTGGATATGGCTCAAATACTTGACCTCATACGGCGAATGCTGTTTGCGTATCGAAAGGATAGGTTCTAATGAATATAGGGGATTTGAACAGACGAATCGAAGTCTTGCAGTTTTTCGAGGAAAGAGACGATTACGGCGGAGTAGACGGAGAGTGGTTGCCCGTAGGTAGAGTATGGGCAAAGATAGAACCAGGTAGCGGAACGGAGTATTTCGCCAAACAGCAAGTCAATGCAGAAAACGAAACAAAGATAACGATAAGGTTCTATGCGGGGATAAGCGTTATGAATCGCATTCGTTACGGCGAAAAGGTGTACGAGATTTTGGGCATAGCAGACCATAGGACTGCTCACAATATGACAATTATAAATTGCAAGGAGATGGTAAGCGATGGGCTACAGCGCAAGGCAAAAGAAAGTAAGAACAACAATACAAGGCGCTAACGCAATCGTGAAAGACCTAAAAGCAATGGAAGAGGCGGCAGCCAACGTGATGATGGCGGGAGCGAAAGCAGGCGGTAAAATCGCATTAGAAGATGCAAAGCGGAATTGCCCAGAAGACACGGGAGCATTAAAACAAAGCCTGCATCTCGTTGAAGGCAAAGCAACCTCGACTAAGGCAACGGTTCAAGTAGATTACGATAAGTCGTTAAAGTATGGAACTCACGTCGAGCTTGGAGCCAGGGGTAGACCTGCCAATCCGTTTTTACGAAATGCGGTAGACGGAAATCTCGAAAAAATAAACAATGCAATAGTGTCGGAAATATCCAAAGCGGTAGGGAGAAAGATATGAAAGATATATGCCAGGCAGTCTATGAAAAGATGTGTGCGGACAAAAGCATATCCAAATGTGTAGGCGATAGAATCTATCCAATTATGTTGCCAGAAGATGCGCCGTTGCCTGCAATAGTATATTCGCCGACACTTGCAAACTACGACTCGGCTCTACAGGGAGATACGGGATACGTGCGACAGACAATGCAGTTTGTGTGTCATGACAAAACATACAAGAGAGCGCGAGAATTGTCTCGCAAGGTCAAGAAATTATTTCAAGATTACAAGGGAGATATGTGCGGACTTGTAATACAAGCGGTATTCATAAAATCTGACTATGAATACAACTCAAACACGGCGCTCAAATTCGATATGGATGAGTATATGTCGAGCATTGAATTTGAGTTCCACTTCAATGAAAAATAGGAGGAATATATGGCAATAGCGGGTAAGAACGGCAAAGTAGTTGTCGGCGCTAGTGGTAGCAAGAAAGTAGTCGGCATAAAGAATTGGTCGTTGGAACTTTCTTTGGATACGCTCGAAACCACGGCGCTCGGCGATGATTGGAAGAACTACATAACGGGACTTAAAGAATGGTCGGCGTCGAGCGAGGGCGACTATGAAGTCCCAGTGGATACGGAAGGACAAAGAGCGTTGCAGGACGCCTTCTTGAAAGGCGAGACTGCGACGGTAAAATTGTACGTAGACGATAAGAATTACTATATGGGAGAGGCATACATTAACAGCCTTTCAATCGAAGATCCCGTAGACGATGTAGTCTCAATAAGCATTGAGTTCACAGGCACGGGACAATTGACATTTGAAACAGGCGAATAAAGGGAGGAAGAGATATGAAACAAGGAATTACGATAACGTTGGATAAGCCAAGAACACTCCGATACGGAATGAATGCATTGGCGAAGATTGAAGACTTGACAGGCAAATCGATATTGGCGCTTGACCTTAACCAAGTCGGTATCAAGGATTTGCTTGCCATTGTGTACAGCGGACTTTATCACGAAGATAAGGCATTGACCATACAAAAAGTTGGAGACCTTATAGACGAATATTCCGACCTTACGGAAATAGCGGAAAAGATAGGCGAAGCCCTTACGGTTGCTTTTGGCAAAGAAAAGAAAAGCGATAGCCAGGGGGAAAACTAGCCGCCAAAGACTTTGAGTTGTTTTCCTTATGCGAGCAAGCGGTAGTTCAATTCGGAGTAGATCCGCTTATAGTGGGAGAGTACACGCCTTATGAGTTGGTGTTGCTATCCAAACAAAAGATGGCAAGAGAGCAAAAGGATTTTGAAAGTCTATTATGTTTGGCATGGCACACGGAAGCATTCGCAAGACAGAAGAAGTTGCCGAGCCTAGAAAAGATATTGAGAGATTCAAGGAAGAAACCCAAGCAAAGGCAAAACAACAAAAGTGACGCCATATTGAGGGCAATGGCGGCGGAAAAGGGAGTAAAAATATAAAAAGTTTTCATATAACTCTTTATTTCCTTGAAAAATACTGTACTATATTATATAAAGAAAGTGAGGATAAAGATTTATGGATAAACTTTTTATAATAGGCAATGGCTTTGATAGTGCGCATAATTTTCCAACAAAATACAAACATTTTCGAAAATACTTAATTAAAGAATACGACAACCCTTATAGTTACATTCCAGAGGAGGCAATAGGACCAGATGGCGAGACCGCTAACTATAGACACGTTGCAGGGCTATTAATAAATTTGTTTGATGGCTATTACAATGATGAAGATTGGGGAGATGTTGAGGCCGCTTTGCCAGACCTTGATTATAGACAATTCTTAGAAGATGTCAACATGGAGAATGATGATAGAAATATATACCATACAATATACTCAAATGAAGACGCGATTAATAATTTGGGAACATGTATGCCAATAATGAAAGAACTTATTCACGAATGGCTTGAGACGGTTGTGATTAATGCAAATACGAAGAAAGCATTCCCAAATTTAATTGACAAAGATGGGATTGTCTTAACGTTTAATTACACTGATACATTAGAAAAAGTGTATAAAATCAATCCTAAAAACATTTGTCACATTCATGGTATGATTGGGCAAGATATCGTATTTGGTCATGGCAAAATAGATAATTTGCTTGAAGGGGCGTATAGTAGGTACTTTATATCAGAGGTCAAACTACAAGATGTAATTAACTCTATGTTAAAAGACGTTGACGGCTGTATAGCAAAGCATAGTACATTTTTTGTCAATCTATCCAAAGAACCAATTCGGGATATCTATTCAATAGGCTTCTCTTTTGCGAATGTCGATTTGGAATATATAATTGAAATTTGTAGAAGAATAGATACATCCAGTGTTGTTTGGCACTTGACTCAATTTGATAAAAGCAAAGGCAACATTAAAAGATTTGAACAAGTAATTAGAGGTTGCGGATTTAAAGGAACATTCGGTCAATTAATTTAATTACATAAGGAAAACATCCAAAGCAAGCGTTGAAAAGACGCTTGCTTTTTTCATGCCAAAATAGGGGGTGAGAATATAGCAGTAATAAGAAACCTTGTAGTTAAGATAGCGGCGGATATTTCATCATTATCGAAAGGTTTGCAAACTGCGCAGAAACAAATCCAAAAAGTATCGGCGGGATTTACAAAAGTCGGTTCAAAGCTCACGGCAAGTATAACGGCTCCGCTTGTAGCGTTAGGCTCGGCGGCAGTCAACGTATCGCAAAAGTTCGAGCAATCGATGGCGAATGCGGCGTCGGTAGCGGGAGCGTCAAGCGAAGAACTTGCTAGGATGACTTCGATAGCAAGAGACATGGGAAGTAAGACAGTATTCTCGGCATCAGAGGCGGCTGACGCATTGTACTACATGGCGTCGGCAGGTTACAAAGTCGACCAAATGGCAGACTCAATACAAGCAACTTTGAATCTTGCATCGGCAACGCAAAGCGACCTTGCATTTACTACAAGTACCGTTATATCAACCCTTAACCAATTTGGACTTGAAGCAAACCAAGCGGAAAGAGTCACTAACGTATTTGCATCGGCAATCGGCAATTCAATGGCGAGTTTGGATAAGTTGTCCAACTCAATGGGATACGTCGGTCCGGTTGCGAATAGTTTGGGCTATTCGGTTGAAGAAGTAACGGGAGCATTGTCCGTCTTGTATAACGCAGGCTATGACGGCTCTACAGCAGGTACGGCATTGCGTCAATCGTTGGTTTCGCTGATGAATCCAACATCTACCGCTCTTGGTGTGTTCGAGGAATTGGGCGTATCGTTTGAAGATGTAAACCCTGCGACCAATGATCTTGCCACGATTATAGATAGACTTGGCGAAGCGGGAATGGACACATCTCAAGCAATGAAAGTGTTTGGAGCAAGAGCAGGTCCAGGAATGTTGGCGTTGTTATCCGCAGGCGGAGATGCTGTGCGAGATATGACCGAGTCCATTACGGGAACGAACAAAGCAACGGAGATGGCTGACACCCAGCTCAATACACTGCAAGGACAGGTAAAAATCTTAAAGTCGGAGTTGGAAGAGATAGCCATATCGTTTGGCGATGTGTTAATACCGATAATCCGACAGTTCATCCAAAAGTACATATCCCCGTTGACTGCGAAGCTGATGGGGTTGTCTATGGGAACGAAGAAGAACATAGTAACTATAGCATTATTGGCTGCGGCAATCGGACCGCTCCTTATGGTAGTGGGAAAATTCATTGGAAGTTTAGGCGGTGTTCTCAAGGTGGGCAAACTGCTTTTCTCAAAAGTCGGACTGATTATCGCTGTAATCGCTGCGGTGGCAGGAGTAATTGCTTATCTATGGAAAAACAACGAAGACTTCCGCAACGCCGTAACGAAGATATGGGAGAAAGTCAAAACCACCATATTGAAAGCGGTCGAGGCAATAAAGGAGTGGTGGTCTAAAAACGGACAGCGACTCATAAGCCAAACGATATCCGCACTAAAAGAGATATGGAAATCAATCAAGACCATATTCGGCAAAATCAAGCCGTATGCCTTAAAAGTTTGGAACTTCGTCAAGGACGTCGTAATTGACGTGGTAAGCGGAATCAGGAAGTTTTGGCAAGAGAACGGCGAGAAGATTTGGAATACGGTCAAGGTTGTGTTCACTAATATTTGGACGTGCATAAAGACCGCATACGGGATCATAGGGAATGCGTTGGCTAAATTCTTCTCATACGCAAGACCGATTTGGGAGAAGTTAAAGACGCTGTTTGCATCGCTGTGGGATACGATAAAGCAATTATATGAGACGCTGAAACCCATATTCCTTCTTATCGGTGGACTGCTTGTGTCTTTATACGGAGTTGCGTCGAGCGTCTTGGGCGGAATAATCCAAGCATTAGGACCGTTCATTGAAGCGGTTATTGACGTAGCGAATTCAATACTCGATATCATCAAGATTGTGTGCGCGGTTTTGCGTGGCGACTGGTCGGCAGCTTGGGAATATATGCAAGACTTTGCAACGCATATTTGGTCTGGCATAAAGAACATATTATTGACCTTGAGCGAGTTTTTCAAAGGCTTTGGAGAGAACCTTGTGTCTTTCTTTGGCAACTGCGGAGAGACGGTAAAGAATGCGTTCAACAAAGTGTGGGAGAGCGTCAACGGATTTTTCTCAAACGTAAAAAGTGGAATCACGTCGGCTTGCGACAAGATATGGGATGCAATTACGATCAAGTTTAACAGCATAAAGGAATACTTCGAAAACCTTTGTAAGGAAGGATTCAATTGGGGCAAGAACCTAATATCCAACATAAGCGAAGGAATCAAGAAAGCCTGGAATAGCGTAGTAGACGGAGTCAAAAGCATAGGACAATCAATAAAGGACTTCTTGGGATTTGGTTCGCCAACGAAGAAAGGACCGGGACATACCGCTGATGAGTGGATACCAAACCTTATGAATATGATGGCGGACGATATGTATGCTAACGTACCAATGATGGAGAGAGCCGCAATACAAGTAGCGGAGACGCTGAACCTTTCAGCCTCGCCGAATCGAGCAATGATAGGTGCGGGTACTAGTCCCAACGGAGATTTGCTCAACGGATTGTTGCAAGGTATGGCAATGATGAACGGAGTAAGCAATGACGAGAGCAAAGAACTCGTTATGCAAATAGACGGACAAACACTTGCGCGGATAATGATGCCAAAGTTATCTAAAGAGTATAAGCGCCATGGTGTGAATTTAACGGAGGTATAGAATGGAATTCTTCAAGATAAACGGAAAGATAATAAGAGCGCCGACTGAACTATCGGTGTCATTTGAGACGTTGGATAAGGCGGAGCGGACCGTGGACGGAACGATGGTTGTGGATATTATTGGCACGAAACGGAGAGTGGACGTGAGTTGGGATTATCTTTCAAAAGAAGATATGACTATACTTTCAAAGTCGGTCAGCGGAAATAAGTTTGCGGAGATAACCTACCCAGACGATAAGACTGGGGAATTGATAACAATGACCGCAAGATCCGAAGGACTAAAGTACCAACCACATTACGATTGGGCGAAGAGCCAAATCATGTGGAAGAGCGTGTCGGTCACGTTCACGGAGAGGTAGCAATGGAATATTCAGACAACCCACGTAGAGTATACGGCAAGGTAGACATTGTGTATGCTGACGAAGAATTAAGTCGAGACATAAAGATACAAGTCAGCGCCAACTCCGAAATAAGCCATCCAACGGAAGTTTATAAACTACAAGACGAACCGACGGTAAAGGCTTGCACTATGGACGGCAACTCAACTATGGACGGAAGTTATCAAATGATGACGGACGATTGCGTTGTCGGATGGTGGGGCGGCAGCTTGGCGGATAGCAACGGAGTCTTTGCAACCGAGCCGTATATCGAGATGTCGTTTGCTATGCGACCGATAATTTATTGGCGAATAGTTGGAGACAAGAAACTCAACCAATATCCAGAAGAATTCACGTTGGAATACAAGAGAAACGGAGTTGTTGTCAAGACGGAACGGATAATTGGGAATACGGACGTAGAAATGATAGTTGAGCCGAAAGTAGCGGACATAACTTCGGTACGAATGACGATAAGCAAATGGAGTGTGCCAAACGCTTGCGCTAAAATACTGCGGTTTTTCGAGAGAGTATATGAATCGTACACGGGAAAAGATTTGTTGAATTTTGAAGTTAGCGAAGAACTTTGTTCAGCCGAGGATAACTACAACATAAATTCGGACACGATGACGGTCAGCATATACAATGAAGATCGCAAGTTCGATAAAGGATATTTGCGGACGTTAATGTTGCTTGACAGGAAGCTGATGCCGTATGTAGGAATCGAGAGAAACGGCAAGATAGAGTATTCGCCTTTAGGCACGTTTTACTCCGATGAGTGGGATATACCGCAAGACAGCCAATGGGTAAAGTGTACCGCAACTGATAGGCTTATGAGATTTCAAATCAAGACATACGTGGGCTTTCCGTTGGTGGACAACGTATCGCTATACGAAATAGCCGAAGATATTTTGCGAAAGGCAGGCTTGACGGCAAAGGAATACATAATCTCACCCAAACTCAAAGACATAGTTGTGGAGATGGCATTCCTACCAAAGACAACGGTATGGAACGCATTGCAAGAGATAGCCAACGCAGGCCTATGCAAAGTGTTCATAGATAGGCAAAACCGAGTCGTAATACTATGCGAAGAAGATGCTCCGAAAGAAAGCGGTAGGAACGTAAACCCAAGCAATACATTCTCATACACGTCGAACATAACATTGACGGATTTCTCTAATTGTGTGTCAGTTGAGTATTACGACATATCCATAGCGGACGATATTATCGACGTTGCGGAGTCGGAGATACGATTGGACGGAAAAGAGCTAAGGACCGTGACAATAGACTTCACGACTGAGATTGCTTATCCGTATGCGGTATCGGATAATCCGTCAATAAGGATAAAGGCATTCGAGAGCGGAGTCAACTCATGCGTGTGCATCGTTGAGAATTCGTTGGATACACCGCAGATGGCAATTATAAAAGCGTCGGGCAATGCAATTGAGATAAACTCAAGAACGGTAACGATCCGAGACGAAGACAGCATAAGAGAGTACGGCATAGTTGAGTACACCCACACCGCAAGCGAGCTTGTGCAGTCCTACGAACAAGCGGAGTACATGTCGAGAGTGCTTTTGAGTAGAATGAAAGCGGGAGAAGGTAGTATTACGGCGGTATGGCGCGGAGACCCAGAACTAGAAGTCGGAGTAGCCTACGATTGTACGGATCGTTTCGGCGATACGGAAAGGCTGTTGTGCGAATCCAATAAGTTTTCATACGATGGCGGATTGCGACAAGAAAGTAGGGGAAGAAAGATAAAGGAGGTAAATGATGGCTAGTTGGAAAGAGCCAAAAGACGATTACACGGCGGAGAATCAGGTAACTCCTGACATATTCAATACTTTGGCAAGCAATGAGAAGTATCTTCAAGAAAAGAAGATAACAACGGAGCAAGTGCAAGACGCCGTGATAAACAGCAATCCAAGTGAGCAAAGGAGCAACATAGAGAATATGGACAGCGTAAAAAGTGTATTCGGCAAGATAAGAAAGTGGTTTGCGGATTTAAAAAGCGTGGCATTTTCGGGAAGTTACAACGACTTATCCAATAAGCCAAACATAACGAAGGAGTCGATAGGACTTGGCAACGTGGCGAATGAAAGGCAATACTCGTCAGCCAATCCACCGCCATACCCAGTCACGTCGGTCAACGGCAAGACGGGAGCGGTACAACTTCCTTTGGGCGACGTTAATTGGAAGAACGAATCGGGCGTACTGAAAACAGATGAATATGTCGTAGAGAAAAAGAAGTTGCTGTGGGAAGGTAAATGGAATCTCATGACGGCAAGATCAAAAGAGATAAGCGGTTTGGATTTCACAAAGCCGTATGAAGTATGGTTCGATTGTTCTTTTGACACGATGGAGATTGTCATAGGCAGATTTATGGGAGACGAATTTGTCTTAAGCGGAAGATACATAGATGTGCAAATGTATACGGAAAATAGAAGAGAACTGCAAGTAGGAAGAATTACGCCAGACGATTATCCAGAGTATGTTTATATTACGAAGATATATCAAATTATTACATAAAAGGAGAGAACAATGGTAGCAATTATAATAAGTATTGCATCGAGCATCGTGAGTGGCATGGTGCTTTTTTTATTGCAACACTATTTCAAGAAGAAGACAAAGAAAGACGAAGAAAGGGATATGGCGAAAGCCAAGGAAAATATCCTTATCATTAAGAGTATTGACGCGGTCGGCAAACTTACGTACGCTAATGCAATCGCAATCCGTGACGGAAAGACCAACGGAGAGATGCACGAAGCAATGGAAAGTTACAACGAAGCAAAGCAAGAGATGTACGATTATCTTCTCGAACAAAATTCTAAAAAATAACGGAGGGACAATATGGAACAATATTTGAACATTATCAGCGTGCCTGCAATAGCGGCAATAGTTTACTTTGTAATCAGCATAATAAAATATGCAGTCAACGGCAACGAAAAATTCAAGAGATTTATCCCAGTGGTGGCGGCAGCTTTGGGCATAGTTCTCGGCATCGTAGCATTTTACGCAGTACCAGGAATAATCCCGGCGGACAATGTTTTCACCGCAATACTTATAGGTGGAGCGAGCGGATTAACTGCGACCGGTGCAAATCAAATAATTAAGCAATTGGGCAAAGGGGATGAAGATGACGGGAAATAAGGCTTTCATACTTGCTTATGCAAATGCCATAGTTGAAAGGCTGTGGTTAAAAGGTTTAATATCCGAAGATGAAAAGAATAGACTCTATGAGAAAAATACTTTGAAAATAATTCAAATTAATTAGGTTTTTCTCTGGACTTTGAATTTTTATTACGCTATTGTTTGTCCTGCCCGACGAGGGTAGGACAAATTTTTTTTATACTACATTCAAGTCCATAAACAAAGCATAGTGTAAAGGAGCAAAATGGTAAAGAAAAAGGCAGTAGCATACATAAGAGTATCAACTCAAAGCGATGCACAATTACATAGTTTCGAATACCAGGTTGATTATTGGAAAAATACCATAAACGAAATAGATGGCTGCGAATATGTAGGTATATATGCAGATAAAGGAATAAGTGGCAAAGCGTTGGCAAAAAGACCGCAACAACTAAAGTTGATTGCGGACGCAAGGATGCATAAGTTTGATATGGTATTTACTAAATCCGTATCGAGATTCGCTCGTAATACTGAAGAGTTGCTAGAAATCGTGAGAGAGTTACGCGAACTAGGAATAAAAATATGGTTTGAGAAAGAGCAGATAGACACATTCAATCCATCGGCAGAGACATATCTCATAATAGCGGCATCAATAGCAGAGAACGATTTGAAAATATATTCGGAGAATATGAAGTGGTCTATTCGCCAGCGATACAAGAAAGGTTGGATATCTATAGGCAATGGGATGTTCGGCTATAGAATGATCGAAGGAACAAACGATTTGGAAATAGTCCCAGACGAAGCCGATACGGTAAGACGAATATATGAGCTTTACCTGGAAGGGCGAGGATTAAAGACCATAGCGGACATATTAAAGAAAGAAAATAGAAAGAATAAGTCGGGCGAAATAGATTGGAACTTGCGGACCATAAGTTATGTATTATCTAATGAAAAGTACAAGGGATGCGTACTAAATCAAAAAAGAGTCGTTAACCTTGGCGTCTATGAGATAAATAACAACTTAGCGCCTAAATATTATATGGAAGGTACGCACGAAGCAATTATCTCCCCAGATGTTTTTGATAAGGTACAAAGGGAACTCGAAAGACGAACCAACGTAAGGCTAAAAGGCGGACATGTTCCAAGTTATGGATTTTCAAAGTTAGTGCAATGCGCAGTCTGTAAAAAGGCTGCGTTTGCTCATAAAATACAGAATTGTGGAAAGCCTTGGCAAACTGAAATATGGGTATGTCAAAACCAAAACCTTCATGGGATTAAGAGTTGCTCAAATAAGCGAATCAAGGATACGGTGCTGAAAGAGAAGTTCGTTGAATGCTATAACGAATTTATAACGCACCACCTAGACAATGATAAATTAAAAGTTCTTAAGAACAAATTAACAGAACTAGTTAATGCGGAAAGAGAACTGAAAATGTTATATGTCAATCGCATGCTAAATAGCGAAGACTACAAAAAGGAAAATACAAATATTCGGAATGAGATTGCTTATATTAATGATCAAATTGCTGCAAATGAAATGCGAGGTTTATCTAGGTCGGATTATAAGCCAATAGAAGAGTATGATGAAGATAAAGTAAATAAATTTATAGAGTCGGTATCTATAAACCATAGCATCGTATCATTCAAGTTTATTAATGGCGTGGAAATAAGTAGAGAGTTTACAAATGGTTCGCCAGGAAATAAAAAGGGATGGTATGAACGCTACCTTGATCAACAAAGAAACAATACGGAGGTGTAACAGCACAATGCCAATCGCAAAAAGAGTAGTAAAGGAAATACCTGCATTAAATCGCCAAAATGTGGCGGTAATAAGCAAAAAGGAAAATGTTACTTATTACGCAAGAGTTAGTACCGAAAATGAAGAACAGGAAGATTCTTACGAAAGACAAAAAGAACATTTCGAGCAGAAAATAAAAGCCTGCCCAGAATGGAATTATGTTGAAGGATACTCCGATTGGGGAGTAACGGGAACTAATGCAGAAGCTCGTAAAAATTTCATGCGAATGATAGCAGACTGCCGAGCAGGGAAAATCAATAAAATATTAGTGAAGTCAATATCAAGATTCGGTAGAAATACGGTCGACACACTAAAATACATAAGGGAATTAAAAGAGCTTGGAATCAGCATATACTTTGAAACACAAAACATAGATACATTGACTCCTGGCGGAGAAGTCCTTATAACAATACTTGCAGCAATGGCAGAACAAGAAAGCAGAACAATGTCCACAAATATAAAATGGGCATATCAAAAGAGATTTAAAGATGGCAATGTGTTAATAAATTATACAGGTTCGCTTGGATATACAAAAGAAAATGACGAATATATCATAGTCGAGAAAGAGGCTGAAATAATACGAAGAATTTATAGAGAATACTTAACAGGCAAGTCATTACGTCAAATTGCCGAAGGCTTAAATGAAGAAGGCATAACTACAAAGCGAGGATACAAATGGCATCCTAATAGTATAGAAGGGGTGCTGGATAATGAGCGATACACGGGTAACGCTATACTAGGCAAATCGTTCAAGGCAGATGTGTTAAGTAAAAGTCGCCAAAAGAATGAAGGGCAAGCGCCAATGTACTATGTGGAGAATAGTCACCCAGCGATAATAAGCCAAGAAATATTCGATATGGCAAAAGCGGAGAGATTACGCAGAGTGGAGTTAAGAAGTTCGGTAAAAACAGGAAATGGTAGATATAGTAGCAGATATCCATTTAGCGGACTCCTAGTATGCTCAAAGTGCGGAGGTAAGTTTAGGAGATTCGGCAGAAAAATTGCAAGTGGGGAGTTTGTCCCAACATGGATATGTGTAACGCATCAGAAACACCCAGAAATATGCGATATGCTACCTATCAAAGAGAGAGACTTGGAAAATGCATATAAAACTGCTGTAGAGCGATTTTTGGGCAATGTCGAAGAGGTTAACGATATGATAATGAAAACAATCGAAGACGAAATATTAATCGAACGTGAGACCGATTTGACAGCCGTACAACAATCTATCGAAGTAGCGCAACAAGACATATTAGAGTTATTCCAAAGACGACGCCGAAACGAAATAACGATAGATGAATACGAGCAACAATATACTGCCATTAGCACAAGAGTAGTAGATCTACAAGAACAAGAAGATAATCTCAAGGCTAATAAAGTAAGTAACCAAATCGCAAAGCGAAGGATGGATGAGATAAGAAAAGTATTGCAAGATGACCAAGTGGACTATATGGATGGAATGATAATGCGGTTGCTGTTGAATGATATTAAAATTATTAACAAAAAAGAAATAGAGTTTCAATTCGAGAGTGGAGTGAAAATTCTATTAAAAGTATAACGCAATAAGTTGTGTTTTTTTCATAGTTATGCTATAATATAAATACAAAGAATTTAAATGGGACGCAAACTATTTGCTACGGAAAAGAGAGTCATAGAAACTAATTAGAAGCCGAGAGTTTTTATGAATATTCTATTTGCAAATCATAAAACGATTGATATTGTCCTAACCACTCTGCCTCGGTTCAGATTTCGTCACCCGCACACAAGTGTATTGGTCTAAAAGTATTCTAGCTTTCAGACCAATATTGTTATGTAATTTAGACTAATTTTAGTTGTAATAATGTTTCAATTGTACTATTCTTGGTACATTTGGCCATTTACAATATCTTGAAAGTGTGCCATAATATAGAAAATACTATAAAGAAAGGAGACAAATTATATGTTTCATAGATCTTACTATACGAAAGAGGGATATAAACAAATCTATAGACCTAATAGTTCGGAAGCAAGAGAAACTGGATATGCACCAGCACATCGTGTTATTGCGAGTAAAAAAATTGGAAGACCGTTATTGCCAAACGAAGTAGTACATCATATTGATGGCAACAAAAAAAACAATCGTCCTAAAAATTTGCAAGTAATGACTCGTGCCGAACATAATAATTTGCATGGATTAAATTTTAGGGGAAAGGGTAATAGACGTGGTCGCCATTGATGAATATACACAAGAAAAAGATTGTATTTACAAACAAGAACATTATTCAGTTAGGGATAATGGTGCTGTTTTACGACATAATCCCAAAGGTCAAAACCCACGACCGTTAGATAATCAATGGACATTTGGCAAACTAAATGAAAAGACTGGTTATTTAGGAATAGCTTCAGTTCCTATACATAGGATAGTTGCTACTGCATTTCATGGCGAAGCGCCTACTAAACAACATGTCGTTGACCATATTGATACAAATAAGCATAACAATCGCCCAGAAAATCTAAGATGGTTAACAAGATTAGAGAATATACTATTAAATCCAATAACAGCTAAAAGAATTGCAATGGTTTGTGGTAGTGTAGTAGCATTTTTAGAAAATCCCTCTAGGTATAGGGATGAATTTAAAGATCCAAATTATAGTTGGATGGGGAGAGTTAGCCAAGAGGAAGCAAAGGTTTGTTTGGAACATTTGTTGTCGTGGGCAGAAAGCGATAAGAAGCCATCAGGAGGTACGTTGGGGGATTGGATATTTGAAAGAAATTCTAATAGGAATATAGAGAAAAAAGAAAACTTAAGTGCTACAGCAGATAAAGAGATAGTTGCCTCAAAGCAAGAATTACAAAAGGTAAGGACTAGGCAGGATATAAGGAGCAATCCGTTTGGTTTTGCTAGACCTGGCGAATCGGATATGGATAGTTCTATAGTTATGTATAAAAAACGAGATGAACTATTTGATAAGATTAAAAAGAGGCTAGATTTTGACAAAAAGTTGAGATTCCCCGAAATCAAAGTACCTACGGCAGGTAAAGGAATAACGATAAAAGAGTCTTGGATAGAAGAGATTCAGGACAGTGAAATTCACTACGAAATGACGAAAAGGTCGCCTAAATCTATAATTTTGCATTGTGCTGGCAAGTCGTTTGCGCTAATAGTTCAAGTGCAAACTAATATAGATACAAATGAGATAGGGAGACTAAAAAAAGAGGGTCTAAACATAGTCGTGATTGATTTTTCATGGGCAAAAAAAGGTGTCACAGTAGAAGAAATAAAATATATATTGGAAGATGATATCACTAAAAAGCGCTGGATATATCATGAAATGATTCAAAGAGAGGAAAAACGATTGCAGGATATTAGCGAGCCGATAAGTGACGCAGGGCAAGGAGTGTTACATTCTTATTATGCTTGTCCACTTATTTCAAATGGAGTTGAAGATGTTGAGTGTTGGTATTGTGATTATAGGATAAAGAGCAAAGATTACGCGCCTTATGATTATTGTTTTGCAAAGTCGGGTGTTCAAACTTATCAAGACCTTTTATCTATTACAAACGTTGAAAAAGAAGACGGAAAAATAGTAAGTATTTCTTATAATAAAAACGGTGAAATGATTGTCAAAAAGTTTGACAAAGAAGTACAACTTCCTGGCAAAACAATGTTCCAATTATGGGGAGAAAGAACTACAGATAAATTGGTTTGTCACAACATATATAGTGATTGGTATGTTTTAATAGAAGAAAACCCTAAATTGAGTTATGAAAAAAATGAAAAAGTATATGGCAAATTGGGAAGGAATCTGCAAACTTTAGAGCATTGCGAAATGCGAGAAATTTTTGGTGCAGATAGTTGTTATTGGGAGACTATTAAATAGTGTTCCAAAATCGATAGATTTTGTCATACACACTATCGTAAATGCGAGATTTTGTAATATACACACAAGTGTATCGGTCTAAAAGTCTTTTGACTATTAGACCTTTTTCTTGATAATTTGAGCAAACCTTCAATTGAAGAGATATGATTAAGCTTAAATATATTTATATTTGTATAATTTTATAAAATAATTGATTTAATTTATGTTTTTTGCTATAATTTAAAAGAAAATTCGTATCGAGGTGTAGCATGGCAGTTAAAGTACCGACATTTGATAGTTTGATTAATCCTTGTTTTATGGCAATTAAAGCATTGGGTGGCTCAGCGTCCAATGACGAAATATATGATGAGGTTGTAAGGCAGTTGGCATTATCTGAAACCGTATTAGCGGTACAACAACCCGGTCATTTGGCGATGTCAAAAGTTGCTTATAACCTTGCGTGGGCACGTACGTATTTGAAAAAATTTGGTGCTATTATTAATACTACACGTTCAATTTGGACAATTACTTCGGAATTTTCTGACGTCAAAGATGTTGACGCTCGTAAAGTTGTTGAATTTGTTAGAAATTTGGAAGCACAGTCTACAAACAAAAAGGCTCAACTAGAACAAAGAAAAATAGAGAAGGATTTAGTAGTCAGCGAAGATGAACAACCCGAAGAAATTTCTTCGTGGCGAATTCGGATGTTGGAAATATTGCAGAATATGAATCCTTATGGATTTGAGCGATTTGTTCAATTACTGTTACGTAATTGCGGAATTGATAATGTAGAAGTGACAAAGAAATCTGGTGATGGTGGTATTGACGGTACAGGACAATACAAATTAAGTGGCATTTTTAGTTTTAAACTTGCTTTTCAATGCAAAAGATATATTGGGAATGTTGGAAGTGGGGAAATAAGAGATTTCCGTGGTTCACTTTCAACGGATATTGAAAAAGCAATTTTTGTAACTACGGGAAATTTTAGTCCTGCTGCGAAAAGCGAAGCAAAGGCGCCGGGGAAGAAGTCGATAGATTTGATGGATGGTGAAATGCTCATTGACAAAATAGCTGAGTTGAAATTGGGAGTTTCACCTAAAACAGTATACGAAATAGATGACAAGTTCTACGCACAATATAACGAAGCGTAAGTATTGTTGAAATCGCTAAAAAGCTGACTAGGGGTATCTTATTTGTGGTCAGCTAATATGTATTATAGGAAGTAAAATGAAAAAGTAAGACATCATAGCATTTATCTTGAAATTAGTGAAAGAATATGATAAAATATGTAAAACAGTATTTAACGCATTTGGAGAAATATTTTTAATGGAACCTAAAGGGAAGCAAAAAGATGTAGTTGATTTACCAGATAGTGGGCATTTCGTTGTACTAGGAACTGCAGGGAGTGGCAAAACTACGATGGCGCTTTTGAGAGCGAAGCATTTGGGAATTAAGTATCCTAATGCTTGCATTTTGCTTGTTACTTTTAATAGAGCGCTTATTTCTTATATGAAGAACCTAGGACTTAAGATGCCTACAAATGTTAATATAGAAAATTATCATCATTTTGCGCGCGGATATCTTAATAGTCGAAGTAAAATGAATTTCAATTGTATTATTGATACAAATGAAAAGGAAAGTCTCGTAAGTGAAATTCTACTTGAATTTAGGAGCGCAAATCCTCAAATATCAACGTATAATCGTCCTGCAGAAGATTTTTTCAGCGAAATAATCTTTATTCAGCAACAAGGCTTATCGGAATTGGAGTATCTTACAAAAGAGAGAATTGGGCGGGCTTCAGTAAATATTAGAAAAGAGAATCGTAAGTATTTTTACGAAGTGTATAAAGAATATATGTATAGACGGAGACTGCTTGGTAAGCTATATGATTGGGATGATATTGCTTCGGCAGTATTGGATGAGTTTAAGATAGATTTATCAAGCCGAAAATATATGCATGTAGTGTTGGATGAGGGGCAGGATTTTTCGCCGCAAATGTTACGTTCGCTTATTGCTGCGATTCCACAAGAAGGAAGTTTTATATTTTTTGGTGATGTTAACCAACAAATTTATGGAAGCAGATTGTCATGGCGAGATGCAGGAATCAACATAAATCAATCGACTATTTGGCGGTTTAAGGATAATTTTAGAAACAGTTATGAAATATCTGCATTCGCATCTGCGCTTACAGAAAGTGAATATTGGCAAAAATCTGAAGATGCAGTTCTACCAGCAACGTCGCGTGCGGCAGGGCCATTGCCTGCTGTTATGCATTTTGACAATGAGAGTTTTGAAATAAAAACAGTTTGCGAATTAGCTCAAAAGCAAGCGATTTCGGCAACAGTTGCGATAATTGTTCGCGATAGGACTGATGTTGCAAGAATTACTTCTTTAACTCGAAAAGCCAAAGAAATAAAAAGCGATAAGATTATAGACTATTCATCTCCCGGTGTTTATGTAACTACATACCATTCGGCTAAGGGGTTAGAGTTTGATTATGTGTTTGTACCATTGTTGAGTTCAGACTATTTACCAAGCAAAGAAAAAGTAGAATTAATGCCTAACAATAAAATAGAGATATTTGGGGATGAAATCAAATATTTGTATGTAGCTGTTACGCGAGCAAAGTATGGTTTATTTTTGTCGTATTCAGGAATGCCATCATGCTTTATTCCGAAAGTTAAAGGCATATTTAATTTTAAGTATATGGGTGGAGATAGCAACAGATGAGAATAGCATATGAGGTTTTGTTGAATCATAATGTGAATAGGTTATGTCATTTTACAAGATTTGTAACGCTAAAACATATTTTGGGAAGTGACGATGGAATTAAGGCACGCAATTTCGTAGATGGATTAGTGTCACGGCCTACGGATGGTGAAAGGTTTGATAGGGAAGAAGATTATATTTGTTGCTCAGTCGAATATCCCAACACTTGGTATTTGGACAAAGTTCGCAATGATGACCCCATTTTCAAAGAATGGGCGGTTTTGTGTATTGATCCAAAGGCTCTATTAAATGCAACAGTTAAGTATAGTGCGTGTAATGCTGCTAGAGAATGTGGTGCTTATGTACATGATGAATCTTATGCTATCTCAGAACTGTATAATTCTCGATCGGTATTAGGATTTGAACGCTCAAGTGATATGTTGAAGTGCTGTCCTACAGACGGACAAAGCGAAATATTATTATATAAGAATATTCCGCGACAATATATAACTGGGATTTTATTGCGTTCTGAAAATGCTGCAAAACAATTAATAGTGAGCTTTAAAACGTTAGAGATATCAGATACAGTTATTCCTCAAATATGGATAGCTCCTGAAGTTTTTGAGAAAAAAACTTGGAGTAATCTGGCGCGAATCGGGAAGCGACCAGAAGAAAAAATATATCGGAGGTTCTAATTATGTCAATTTTATATAACGATAAATGTACTGGAGCTTTGCTTGCGGCAGCAATAGGTGATGCATTAGGATGGCCATTTGAGACTCGCGCAGGAAATAAGTGTAAAAAACCTGTTGCTAATGGACAATTCCAAACATGGACAAGGCAGTCTGGAGGACGATTTTGGTCACACACCGAGACAATAGAGCGTGGTGAATACAGCGATGATACGCAGCTATTACTTGCTGTTGCTCGCAGTCTTCAATATGGAGATAAATGGAATCAATATTTTGTTAGGCAAGAATTACCATTTTGGTTGTCCTATGAACGTGGTGGTGGCAATGCCATTAAGACGGCGGCAAGATTTTGGGAAAGGCACGGATGTCCTTGGAGCGAAACAAACGATTCAAAGGACGTTATAGCTTATTTCAATGCTGGGGCAAACGGCGTCGCTATGCGTATATTGCCGCACGTTATATATGGATTGGCTGATGATGATGTTGATTCATTGATGTCGGTGGTTATAAGAAACGGTATGTACACTCACGGACATCCGCGTGCTTTGCTTGGCGCCACATGTTACGCTTACGCGCTATATATTGCAGGAAGAAAAACTGATTCTCTTGAATATGGTGAACTTGTTGATGCTGTATTGCAAGGACAAAGATACTGGGGTAAATTTCATAACGTGCTTCCAGAATGGATTGAAATTGGAAGCAAATCTTTACGAAGTGATTATATGTTTTTGTGGGAGGATACTGCAAGACAAATATGCGAAAACTTAAGACGAATGCAAACGGCTTTACAATCAGGGCTTTTGGATAATAGTGAAGAATTTTTAAAATCTATAGGCTGTTTTTCACCTGCAACGAATGGCGCAGGTGATGTAAGCGCATTAACTGCAATCTACCTTGCATCTAAATATGCGGCAAATCCAAAACAGGGTATTATGGTAGCAGCTTATCTAAAGAACTCAGATACAGATACAAACGCTTCAATGACAGGGGCTCTCTTGGGAATGATACAGGGTGTAGATTGGATTCCTTACGAATGGCAAAAAGTACAAGACAATGAATATATATTAGAATTGTCGAATAAATTGTTGCAACATAGAGAAGATTCTATAGCATATACGAATAGCCAGCAAAATAATATCCAAGTACCAATCGGTAGTATATTTCCAATAGAACAGCCAAAGAAATGTCGTGGTTCAAATTATACTGTTACTATTCAAAAATATAAGACCGCATGGGGACAGACGCTTTATATAAAAAACTTCGATAAAAATAAAAACAAGCAAGAAGTTGAACAGTTGTCTTTTGATTTTAAGGAACTTCAATCAATCGAATCGGGACATACTCAAAAAGCTATAAACAATGATGTTTTATTAATTTTGCAAGAATTGTTGTATATTGATAAAAAGATGTCATTGCCAAAACTTGTTAAAATTTTGTCATTAATTTTGTCTACGGACTTATTAGATTCAGAAATTGCGGCACAAACGAAAACTAAAGAGAAAACTGTAACAAAAATTCGTGAAAATTGTCACAAATAAAATATTCTTGTGTTAAATTAGTTGGGTATAGATTTTGTCATACACACATTTCAAAACGATAGATTTCGTAATATACACACAAGAATAACGGTCTAAAAGTCGGAAGACTTTTAGACCATGTTTCTTTATATAGTTAGTTGGAGACAACAATTTCTAATATATAATATAAATTAGAATTAATATTGATAAATTATTATCATTGTGATAATATGTAAATATTAAGATGGGTAATGTCGAAAATCGACTATACGTTTTGAAAGGAATCATCTAATGAACAAAATGGAAAACGACAAAGGATATGATAAAGAATTAGACTATCTTGATCTAGATGACGAACTTGATCAAGATGGCAACATATTGCCGGAAAAGACAGAGTTGACGGAAGATTTAATCAGCGGAGACAAAGACGCAAAAAAAATCGTAGAGTCATTATATAAAAATCTAAGTTTCGCATATGGTATTTATGAACCACAACACCTTCTAGGAGCGTTGAAATATTTATCGTATTCAGTATCAATATTGTTTTTTCTAACGAGTATATTTTTAGTCGTTTCTATGCTGGTGATAAGAATAGATCGATCTCAAATTCCAATGATGGTAGCTCCGGCAATATTATGTTTATTTTTCGGGATATTTTCTATGTATTTTTTTATAACAAGAGATCAAGCCCGAAAAGTATGGTGGTATAAAGATTCGAAAAAAACTATAGCAATATATAAGTCTGCGAGAAAATCGGAAGAAAGTGATATTATTATATACGTAAATAAGAATTATCAATACCGTTATTATCACAAAAAGCAGGAGTGGAAGAAGAATAGGTCGCAGTGTATGGATACGAGATTGTTATTCAAGCATCTAAACGGCAAATTGAGAATAGAAAATCATAAGAACGGTGACGTGGAGATATATACGCGCAATCCATCCTTGTATTCATTTTACAACGAAGAAGCCAAGCAAAAATCTGCAAGTATATTAATTCGTGATGGGATTCCTAATTATATTGAGCATTGGTATGACTCGGCAGAACAAGGTAGAAGTAACGTGAGCGAACGTTTTGAATTTCTTGAAATCAACACTGATAGATACGTAGAAATACCAAAATCATTTATTACGTTTTGTCAAGTGCAAAGAATAGAGCCATTACAAGAAAATGAACATTTACGTTATGTATAATAATTATAAAAAACTTAATATTATGCTATACTCATTTTGCAAGATAACTTATTTTAACAAATGGGAGGAAATATGATATACACAAAGAATGGAATGGTAAGCGGAAGTCTTATTGATACGAGCACGAATTTATCGGTTATCGGGACGTTCCAAATAGTTGAAGATGCGCTAACGGAACTTATGGGGGAGTTGAAGATTGACGGTATAACTGCAAAAAAGTTGTACAACGCAATGTGGGTGTATACTAAAAATAGGATAAAATTCTTAAAGCCGTTGGCGTGGGGAGAGGGTTACACAGTCGAAAGTTTTGTATCGCTAATTTCTTTGGCAAAAATCAATATTGACACTGCTATAAAAGATAATAATGGAGAGATAGTCGCGTACTCCAAAGTCGAGCTTTGCGCTTTGGATTTAGAGACCGGCAGAATAAGAAAAACGGCGACTGTCGGCGTAGATGAGAGTATAGTTAAGGAAAACTCGCAAATCCAAATAGATTTTACAAAATTTGAAGCCCTTGAAATGGATAAGGTAGAGAGCGTTGTCGTTCGCTCGACCAACATAGATTTTTGCCATCATTGCAATAACGTTGAGTACCTAAGATTTTTACTCAATACATATTCAGTGGCTGAATTGGAAAACAATCCAATTAAAGAATTCGAAATATGTTATGCAAATCAATCGTTTGAAGGGGATACGCTGGATATTTTCAAGATGCAAAATCAGGACAAAGATATTTTAATAATTCAAAAAGAAGACAAAGTGATAATCAAGTGTGAAATTTTGCGTTAAAAATTAATTGACAAATACTTAATAGGATGATATATTAATTGTGCACAATCGAATTGTGTGCAATTAATATTTTGGAGGTTTTTATGTCTATCTACGATTTCACAGCAAAAGATGCTCAAGGGGCAGACGTTGATTTGTCGGGCTATAAGGGCAAAGTTCTTTTAATTGTCAATACGGCTACGGGGTGCGGGTTTACTCCGCAATATGAAGGATTGCAAGATTTGTATGAGAAATATCAATCGCAAGGTTTTGAAATACTTGATTTTCCTTGCAATCAATTCGCATTTCAAGCGCCTGGCTCTGATGCGAGAATAGTTGATTTTTGTCAATCTCGTTACGGAGTTACCTTTAAGCAATTTTCTAAAATAAAAGTCAACGGAAAAGATGCGCATCCTATATACAAATATCTTAAATCGCAAATAGGAGGCTCGATGGGCGGCAGAATAAAATGGAATTTCACTAAGTTTCTTTTAGACCGTACTGGCGCGGTAGTAAAGCGTTATGCGCCTACCGTTACCCCCGCCAAAATGGATAGCGATATAAAGGAGTTGATTTAATGAAATACTCATATAAGACGAAAAACGTTTGTGCGATGGAAATTACGTTCAAGATAGACGGCAATATAATATCAGATATTAAATTTGAGGGAGGTTGTAACGGTAACTTGAAAGCAATAGCAAAATTAGTTGACGGTTGGACTGTTGAGCAGATAGAGGAAAAGCTGGCGGGTAATCTTTGTGGAAGGAGACCTACCTCTTGTGCCGATCAATTGGCTATTGCAGTAAGACAAGCATATAACGCTTATAATAATTGATTTTTTAGTTTAGTTTTGGTAAAATTAGATTGATTCAATTAGAGAGGTATTTTATGAAGAATCAAGAATTTGATAGCTTAAAATTGCAAAATCAATTATGTTTTCCTTTATACGTAGCATCAAAAGAAGTAGTAAAAAAATATCGTCCGTATCTTGATAGTGTTGATTTAACCTATACGCAGTATATCACAATGATGGTTTTGTGGGAAAGGAAAGAGATAAGCGCAAAAGATTTGGGTGATATTCTATATTTAGATTCCGGCACTCTAACCCCCGTCCTGAAAAGCCTTGAAAAAAAGAGCTTAATCACGAGGACAAGAGGCGCGAACGACGAAAGACTACTCATAGTCGGCATAACGCAAAATGGAGAAGACTTGAAAAAACAAGCGGTAGAAATTTCCCGCGCTATCGCAAATTGCGTAAATCTCAATGAAAGTGAGGCAGTGGAATTGTATAGGTTACTATATAAAATTATAGGCAAGAATGATAATGCAAAATAAAAAGCAAGAGCAATTGTTGATATGTATAAGGAAGTTCCAAATCGAACTTTCTTTTTATTGGGATATAAGTGATGGATATAAGAGATGAAGCAAATTTACTATATTATCTACAAATAAATATAAATTAATGAGCGGAAATAATTGATTTTCTGTTGGCTATAATGTATAATAAATACGAAAATTTTTTCGGTAAAGTATTACGGGAAGTGTTTTTATAAAAGAAATCGTCAAAAACGTTCGTAGGCGATGGACTCGACAGCAGGACGGTTGAGCATAGAAGATTTTTGGGGTTCGTGTCTAAAATTGGGCTCGAATCGGCGAAGCGCACGGTATTTGCGCTTAAAACCTTTTGTTGCGATATCGTCAGTAGAAAGAATATAATTTCACTTGTTACAACGTAATCTATTTCGAGAAACGGGGAGTTTTATAATGAAAAGAATTTGCAAAATATTGGTTCTTTGCCTTGTTGTATGTATGGCGGTAGGAGCATTTGCTGCGTGTACTAAATTCGGGCCTATCGGCTCAACGGATTTTAAGGACAGCGAAGTAGTCAACAACGGCTCTTTGGTTGTTCAACAAGGCGGATATTTATATTACGTCAACGGAATGGACGACACGTCCAACATTACCAAGCCGTCGGACAATGAATTCGGTAAGGCTTCGGTCAAGGGTAGCATTATGAAGAGCGAAATCAAAGAAGACGGCTCTCTCGGCAAGACGGAAGTTGTCGTACCGAAAATGTTCTACACCACGGCTACCAACGGCGGTTTTTACATTTACGGCGAGTGGATTTATTATCTTTCGCCAAGTACGAAGACTGATAATAAGAGCAACGTATTGACTTCTCAACTCGTTGCATTCCGCACGAAAATCGACGGAACGAAGACGCAAGAAATTGCGAATTTGTCGAGTAGTTCTACTCAATACGTTTTCACAGACAGCGCGTTTATCTACTATGCGGACAACAAGCTTACCAAAGTAAGTTATGATAATTCCAAAGTAGATAAGAAGGCGGTTGACCTTGCGGAAGAAGTATCCTCGGTTCTCTTCACTGCAAAGACTTCAACGATATTCTTTATTAAGTCGTCGGAAGACAACACTCGTCGCAACAATAATATTTTCGTATGCGTAAACGGGGAAGTAAAAGAAGTCACGACGGACGCGACCTATCCTAACAGCGCAAAAAATCTCAATGAGCAATTCACTTATTCGCTCGTATCTTACGACGTGAACGAGAACGTGTTGTTCTATACGAAATCCAACAATTCCAACGATGCGTCAAAGACGACTTCGACGTACGGATATAAATTTGGAGAAGACTTCTCTTTTGCTCCGTCAAATGAAAAGAAATTTGCGGTAAGCTCTTTGTCCAGCATCGTCAATTTGGGCTTTGACAAGGGCGTCATGGATATGTCGAGCGCAACGCTTACTTTGTACAAGCCTTTGGCAAGCGAGGCGAACGTAAACGATACGCAGACGCTCGCAACTCTTTCTTCGACGGGCGCAAAGATTGTCAAGATGGACGACAAGGAGATGTACTTCGTACTCAGCAATGCGCTTTGGAAGATTTCTTATACGGATAAGGACGCTTTCGCAGAGCAAGTTGGCGAGAGTAGCGCAATCAACAGCAGTTGGTTGACGATATCGATAGTAGGCGAGTATATGTACTATATCGAAAATACTTATAACTATATGAGTAGACTTAAATTCAGCGATTTCGTCTTCGAGCCTAACAACGTAGTTAATGCAAAGGGAGAAATCTTGGGCGGAACTCGTAAGGCTAAAATCACTGAAAATGAGACCGATAGCGACGATGATGAAAATGCAAGTACGGTTCGCATAGAGTACGTTGCGGATGACGCCAACGAAGAAGGAGTAGATTATTTCTATATACCGAAATTCATGAGCGAAGATGACGCGCAGAAATACGCAGAAGCATTGTATGAAGAGTACGAAAATAACAAATAATTTAATCTAAATAAATTATTGTGAAAGCCCTATCGCGCGTTAAGCGCATAGGGCTTTTTTTGACGCTTTACCTTATCTTACCAGTGGGCAAAACAGCAAATGCTGAATAAGTCGTTGCAAGGGGAGGATATTGTTAAATATATAAAAGGATGAAGATTACCGTTGTTTTGAATTGGCGGTAATATGGGAAAACAAAGTGGCAAAATACAAATCAAAAATTTTTACTTTATGTTTATTTACAATTCTATTTTTAACGTTTTTTATTAGTTTTTATAGCAACGATTGCGCAACTTACTACGACAAAACAGTCTATACAGAAACTTATTCAAATTATCAATTATTATCCAACTCATTTGTCAGTTCAAGTGATGACTTGCCCGAAGGCGCTGTTAAGATAAGCGACGCTGAAGGCTTGAAAAATTTCTTGTCCGGCGACGAACCGTATGGTTACGTAGTAGCGGATATTTTACTCGATTGGGAGAACGTCGGTTCGCCGATAAACTTCGCAAACGGAAGAACTATTGACGGTAGAGGTCACGTACTTACTTTGACGGACAAGCAGGCTTGCGCGGACGTTTACGATGATGAGTTTGAAGCATTTTCCGACGGCGAAGGCGAGGCAAGCGAGTGTAATTACGGACTATTTGTCAGCGTAAATTATGGCGTGATAAAGAATTTCAAGTTTGCATACGCCGACGAAATTTGCGCGGTCAACAACGGCGACGTAGAGATAAACGGTGTAGGCATAGTATGCGGAGAAAACAACGGTGCGATTACTAATTGCGAACTTAGCGCTAAGGGTAAGTTTTCATATTTCTATATCAATGGCGAGGCGGACTACGGAGACGGATTTCAAACGCATTTCGGAGGTTTTGCCGGCATAAATAGAGGTAGTATCGACAAAGTGTCGGCAAGTTACGATATGTTTACTTTGAGATTAAGAACTACGGCTCATAGTTGGGACTATTTCGGCGATGGTATGGATGCAAAGACTTTTGCAGGCGGAGTGGCAGGAAGTATATCCGATAGCGGAGAATGTACCAATTCGATAATCTTTGGAAGCGACGTTATTTTTAATCTCACCGCCGACAAATTAGGCAATAGAGAAAGTTGCGTCTATTCGGGCGCAGTAGCCGCGTATAGCGAAGGCAAGGTAGACAATATTATCATAGACTTTTCACCCGAGTACCAGTTTGCGGACGAGATATCTATCCTTTCGAAAAACGCGGTAGTACATTGCGGATCGGCGACAAACGTCACTGCGCTCAATGACTTCGGCGGTGGGATAAACTTGTTGAGCAATAATTGCGATTGCGCGGAACATATAGGTTATTGCAATACTATAACGACGGATAGGTTTACGCAAGCAGTCGTTTATATAGATGATGATAACAATCAAGTAGTCACGCTTTTGCCTATCAAGGGCTCATTGGAAAGTGTGTCGTTTACAAAACTTGCAGTTGATAGTAGCGGTAAAATCATTGATGACACCTCTTTATACGAAAATTCGCCCGAAAATTTCAACTCGCAAGACTTTGCTAGCGAATGGATTTACGGTAAGACTTTTCAAATTGCGCCTTATCAAAATTCAAGCGATTGCTTTTGGGAAATAGAAGCGCGCTCTTGGCAAAAAGTCGAGATAGATTTTTCTCCAAACGCGTACTTCAATTATACCGGACAAGATATGTTGCAAGAGATAGTCAAACTTAAACCGAGCGACGGCGAAAGTAATTTGAATTGCGATTTTACAAAGATGAATTTGTTAAACGGGAGTGATAAAATTTACGAGGCAATAAATTTCGGTAGATATAATCTTTCGATTCGTCCTATTGAGATAGGCGATAGAAAGCTTTTGTACTACGATGAAGAAAACCATATAATGTCTATTGCGCCCGAGGATTACTATAGCGAAGTACACGAGTATTATATTGTTAAATATTTAGTAGTGACGGCAGATTGGTTGGAGATAGAGGACAGGGGCAAGGAGTATGACGGAACTGATGAATTCGACGTCGGCAAAATTAAATGGAATAGTAAAAATGAAAACGTGATAGAAAATCTATCTTTACTCCGCGAGGCGATAGAAATTAAAGCTTGTTATTCGCAAATCAATGCAGGCGAAGAAATTGAAATTATTATAGAGTTACGTACGCAAGCGGAAGAGATTGTTATAGACAACCAAGTGAGCGAAGTGAAAGGAACAATTTTAAGAAAGAAAGTTAATCTTACTTTGAAATATGCCGAAACGACTTACGGAGATACGTTTATCGAATATCATTATGAGACGGACAACGTCATTGATGGCGATAGCGTTGACATTGTATTTTGTTCCAATATTTCAATGCCCGACGCGCAAAAGTTTAGATTTTGGATAGAAGAGAGCGAGTTCGGGAATTATTCTATCGCCAACTTTGACGAATGTTACGGCTATGAAAACGGCGCGCCCTTGATAATGCATAAGGCAGTAATTTCTCAACTTGTCAACGGTGAAGAAGATTTTACCGATTTGAATACTCAAAACGTGAAAGATTTACAAATAAAGTTCAGGGACGTAATAGATGACAAAGTTTTTCACATACTTGATATTCTATATTATGATTCAGTAGAAAATACGTATTTGCCAATCAAGAAAATTAGCATTGCGGGCAAGTATAAGATTAGTTTGAGCATACCGAAGGAGTTGCAATTGATATATGAGTTGGACGAAAGCATAGTAGAAATGGAAATAAGCGTGGCGCAAGCCGACACGTCGCATAATGAAAATAATGACGGCGACAGCGATAATCCTTCAAGCGAAATTCCCAACGAACAAGACAACGATAAAACAGAGATTGGCGATAATATCGGCAATGACAATTCTCAAAACGAATATAGTGAGTATCGTCCAAGCGGCGTCGAAGAAAAATCCTACGGCGGTATTGCCATTGCGGTTGGCGCGACGTCAACGGCTTTGATTGCCGTGGGAATTCTGAAAAGAGTATTATCAAAGAGAAAATTAAAGCCGAGAAAATAATTTTGGTTTTTTTGTGAAAAACTCTTGACATGAATAGTCATATTCAATATAATGTTAGCGTAAACTAACTTAGCAGGACGTCATTTGCTTGAAATATAAAGTTAGCATAGTGCAACATTTTATAGTAAAAAGTAAAAGGAGAGTATATGAGGTTGATAATTGCCCCGATAGGGAAACAAGGCAGGGTGGTAAAAATAGATACCGACGAAAAGACTAAAAACAGATTGCAAAACATAGGTATTATCGAGGGCGGTAATATCGAACTTATGCAGTCTAATTTCGGCGACGTGATAGTCAAAGTGAGAGATTGTAGAATTGCAATGAACAAAGACGTCGCAAGCAAGATTACCGTGGAGATAAACTGATGAGAAAGAGTAAGATAGATAATAGAGAGAAAATAAAGATTGCCTTAGCAGGCAACCCCAACTGCGGTAAGACGACGCTCTTCAACGCATTGACGGGCGCGACCGCTCACGTGGGCAACTGGACTGGCGTTACCGTCGAGAAGTTGGAAGGAACTTATAGGGATAAAAAGGCGGATTTGAGAATAGATATAGTCGACTTGCCTGGTATATATTCGCTTTCGCCATATTCGCCGGAAGAGATTATATCGAGAGATTACTTGCTCTCTGGCGACGCCGATTTGATACTCAATATCATTGACGCTACCAACTTAGAGAGAAATCTATATTTGACCACTCAACTTTTGGAGATAGGTATGCCTATCGTAGTTGCGCTCAATATGGAAGACTGTCTTAAAGCCAACGGCGAGAGCATAGACGTATATAAGTTGTCGGATAGATTGGGCGTACCCGTAGTAAGCATTTCCGCGCTTAAACAAAAGGGTCTTAAGGAACTTATGCAAACGGTCAAGGACAATTATTCTCAAAAGAGAAACGCTATTTCCTTGATTTCCAATACCATTCTCAAAGACAGCGTGGATAAAGTTATGTTGTTGCTTGACGACAGCAAGCAAAAACTCTTTGAGAGCGTTAAACTCGTCGAGGGAGATAAAATAATAGCGCAAAAGTATTCTTCTCTTGAAAAAGAAATACAAGCGATAAAGGACGAAAACCAAGAGGTAAAGAAAAAGTACAACGGCAATTTCGAGTCGTGCGTAGCCGATTGCAGATATAATGTGATCAACGAGAAGTTTGCCGATTTGATTACCCGAGATAGGGAAAAGCCCGACGTATCCAAGAGCGACAAAGCCGACAAGGTCTTGACGCACAGAATATGGGGTATACCTATTTTCCTCGTGATAATGTTGGTTATTTTCCACATTACTTTCAGTAGCAACTTCTTGTATCTGTCGGTTGTAATTCCGGATGGCGCTTTTGCCGACGTAGACCCGATCTCGGCACTGTTTGTGGACACAGAGTACGAAGTCGACGAAGAGGGCAATATATCGGGCGCAAACGCGTTGAAATCGCCCGGCGTATTCTTGCAAGGACTTGTCGAGGCTTTGGGCGAAGTCGTCAACGGCGAACGCGTTGTCGAAGACGTAGTTGATGAAAACGGCGAAGCGGTCTTGGACGAAGAAGGCAACGCTTTAAGCGAAGTTGTAGAAGAGGGCGGATGGATTCCTCGCTTGCTTGCGAATGCCCCAGATTGGGCGTACGGAGTGATTTGCGACGGAATTTTGGCAGGCGTATTCGGCGTGCTATCATTCATACCGCAAATAATGGTATTGTTCCTATTCCTCACTATTTTGGAAGATACGGGATATATGGCGCGTGTCGCATTCATAATGGACAAAGCGTTTAGACGCATAGGACTTTCGGGCAAATCATTTATGCCACTGCTTATGTGCTTCGGTTGCGCCGTTCCTGGTATTATGGCAACCCGTACTATAGAAAACAACAGAGAAAGAAAATCGACGATTTTGCTTGCGCCGTTCTTCTCGTGCGGAGCAAAGAGTCCGATTTGGTATGCGTTTGCCGCGGTACTTGCTTCGACAGTGGGATGGAACGAAGAGTTGACGGTATTCAGCGTCTATCTCGTCGGAATATTGGTGGCTATGATAGCGGCTTTGATACTCAAAAAGATAAGCGGACAAAAAGGCGTTACGCCGTTTATAATGGAACTTCCGACTTACCATACGCCGCAGTTTAAGAGCGTGAGCATACATATTTGGCAGAAACTCAAACACTTCGTTTTCAGAGCAGGTACTGTCATTGCCGCGTCGACTGTCATCATATGGTATCTTCTCAACTTCAACTTTACGTTCCATATGGTTGAAGAAAGCCAAAGCATTCTCGCTACCGTAGGCGGTTGGTTCGAATGGCTCTTCAAACCGCTCGGTTTTGGCAACTGGAAATTTATCGTCGCATCCGTCACGGGCTTGATTGCTAAGGAAGAAGTCATATCGTCAATCGAAGTTCTTGCGGGCAGCGTGGAAGCATTCGTCGCGGAGAGCGGAGTTTCGACGGCAGGTATATTCGCATTTATGTCGTTCAACTTGTTGACCATTCCTTGTATGGCGGCGGTAGGCGCGGCGGCAAGCGAATTAGGCTCGACAAAACGCACTATGCTCGCAATACTTTTCTGGATACTCACGTCCTATATCGTGGCAATGACGATATATCTCGTAGGCACGTATTGGTGGACGGTATTCATATTCGCCGCTCTCGTCGCGATAATAATAACCGTAGCCCACTTTGTTCAGAAGAATAGAGCAAACAAAATGCCTTTGGAGGTTAAGTAATGATTAGCGCATTGTCGGTCAACGTAAGCGGAGTAGTCGTGGGCATAGTCGTCGCCCTAGTGGTAGTAGGCGGTTTCGGCGCATACTTCTACCGCAAAATTAAAGCCAAAAAGAGCGGGAAAGGCTGTTGCTGTTCGGGCGATTGTTCGTCGTGTTCGTGTTGCTCTTTCTCCTTCAAGAGCAAAAAAGAAGAAGATACCGATAAAAAGAATTGAAATTTTCCTAAGTGATTAAATATGCCAAAGAGCGACCGCTAATGATTAGCGGTCGCTTTTTATTAGTTTATAAATTAAATTTAGTTATTGTTGAAACAGTCGACATAAACAACAACCGCATAGACAATTTTTGCATTGATTGCGCTGGCAGCAGTTGCAATGGCAGCAAGGGCAATACAGCGTGATTGTCGGCGTCGTTGGGTCAGGTCGATTTATAATCGTGATGACCGGATTGCTGATAATCGTCACAGGTTGTTCGTCTACTACGAAACTTACGTTGGAATAGTTGGTGACGGTGTTTACCGCATTAGTGACAACTACGTCAAACTCTACTATTACCGCACCGCCGACGGCAAGGTCGGGAAGAGGAAATCCCGTTTGCGGATTGTACGCAGGGTAGGGCGTTCCGTTGATTTTCACGCTTCCCGCTGTAAATGCCGTACCTGTCGGGATTGGGTCGGTGAAGACCAAATCAGTCTTTTCAAGCGTACCGGTATTGGTGATTACCGAAGTATAGTGCAAGGTGTCGCCCTGCTCGGCGAAAGCCTTATCCACACTCTTTACGTTAGTAAGTCCGTTGGATACGATTAGTACGGATATCGGATTTGAGAGGGAAAAGCTCGAAGCAGGGAATCCCGCAAAGGGGAAGAAGTTATAGTCCGCTCTCGCTATATTGATTATAGGGTTTATCGCGGGAATTGAATTTGCCGTGACTTGGAAGGTGATCGTTACCGTTTGATTAGGCGCAATCGTTGCTATTTCGACTGGCAACGCGCCAGCGTACGGAGAGCCGTCCACGGTTATCGAATTAGGGACGATGACAGTCTCGGGCGGTAGCATATCGCCTATCGTAGTGTTCAACGCTTCGACCGTACCAGTATTCTCGATTTGCAAAGTATAAGTTATCACTTCTCCCACTTCCGCGGTAGTCTTGTCAGCCGATTTGGTTACGACAAGATTTGCGCCCTTGCTGTCGATTTGCAGAGCAAGCGCATTGGGGACGTACAAGTCGCCGTCGCTCGTGAATCTTATGACAGCGCTGTTTTGATTTGCTTCCAATTTATCCGACACGTCGACTGCGGTAATGTCCCAACCTTGACGGCAAGCGGACGTATTCGTTCCCGCGCTTGCGTTTGCGTTACGAGTGCCGAAAGTACCCGTTGTGTCGAGTATGCCGTTTTCGTCGTTTATTTGCGAAGCGAAGAAGTTGTCTTCGGGATTGTTAGGTCCTGACAAGACTTCAAGCGTGGGTATCGTCTGACCGAACAGCATTTGATCGCCCGTGAGTACAGCGTCGCCCTCTTGCGCCGAGACGAATATTTTGCCCGTAATCGGCAATACGTCGGGGGTAAGAAAATTCAGTACCGTTATCGTCGTACTTCCCGTGTTGGGGGATACGACAGCTCCGCCCGCCCAAAGGGTGAGATCACGCAAAGTTTGGTTTGGGTTTTCGTACGCTATCGCGAGCGTCCAACCTGCGTGGTTGGTGTCTGCCGTACGGTTGTCTAACGCTTCTATCAGCGCAGGTACGCCTTGTACGGAATACGTTCCGTTCAGCGCGGATTGTACCAATGACGTGACGTTTGCCGACCTGACGTAGAAGCCTACGGTAATGTTGTCGGCAGGTATATTGAAGTCCTGCGCCGTCGCAGGGTCGGGCGCAATCGAGAAAGCGCCGAGAGGGGTAGTAAACGTGACGTTGTTGTTAATCAGCGCGGAGATGTTGTTGACGGACGAACGGAACAATCCGCCCCATACGAGTTCCGCGTACAACACGGTTGAGCCGACGGGCAAATTGAGATTTGCGCTAGACCCGTTCTGCGCGTAATTGAGCGTAGTTCCCATAGGGAAGGTGCTTACTTGCAAAGCCGTGTTTAGACTTGTGAAAGCGCCTATCGAGCCTTCCGTGCCCGGAGCGTTTTGATTGGACGCTTTACTCAATCCGAGCGTGTTGCCCGTGAAAACTATTCCGCCTTTTTTGACGTCGGAATATCTTTGAATGAAAGGCATATTAACCTCCTTTTGTAAAAATACTACATATCGTCTCTCGCCTTAGCAAGAGAAAGAATATGTAGCATTATCGTTCAGTTCGGTATATGTCTTCACTGCATTGTATGAGGCAATAGCGCGTTTTGGTTACTATAGTAAAATCTTTGTTAAATCAATTAGAAAACGACATTTTTAGGCTTAATGGTGTGGTTTTCCTGAAAAATATATGTTAAACTTTAAGGGCAATCAAGAGAATGTCAATTTATAAAGAGGTAAATTCAAGAGATGATATTAGTCGCAATAGCCGCAATTTCGCTTGTTATCGCTTTGTCGGTCTTTTTTATTTGTTTTAAGAAAGTTTCGCAAATTTATTGGATAGCAGTTGTTTTTGCGGGAAGTTTTTGGGGATTGATTTTGCTGTGGGCGCTACCAGTAATTATTTGTTCGTTGTTCGTAGATCTAAAAAAGCCTTGCAGAAAACACAATCCGTTTTACCGCTTTTATGCAAATTGCTTAATCGATTTGGCTATTAGACTAATGCGGATAAAAATTCACGTGACGGGAGAGGAAAAACTGCCAAAAGAGAAGTTTTTGTTGGTGGGCAATCACTTATCGTATTTTGACCCGGGGGTAGCGATGTTGGCATTGCGCTCGTACAGAATGGGTTTTGTAGGCGCTACCGAGGTACTTTATAAATTTCCCGTGCTCAAAAAAATCGGACACAAAGTTTTTTGCATTCCGCTTGACAGACAAAGCGCGCGCGACGGCGTGCGTATGGTAAACGAGGCGGCTGAAATTATAAGTAGTCAGTTGGCTTCAATCGGAATTTATCCTGAGGGTAGAAGAAACCTTGAAGGCGGAGAACTTTTGCCGTTCAAAAACGGTGCGTTTAAGATTGCTAAAAAGGCAAACTGCCCGATAGTTGTCGCGCAAATTAGAAACATTGAGAACGTTAAGAAGAATATGCCGTTTAGACGTACGCACGTATATCTTGATTTCGTTGCAGTGATTAAGCCGGAAGAGATAGAAGGAAATACTACGCAAGAAATTGGAGATCTCGTGCGCAAAACGTTGGAAGAGAAGTAAATTCTTTTTGTACACGGATTATTGCTTTACTAAATAAATATCTTTTTATATAATAAATATGTTGAACGTGTTTTGACAATAAGCAATAATAGGAATTGATAATATGAGAAGAAAAGATCGCGCTGTAACCGATCCTTCAAAGATCAAGGAAATAATCGAAAAAAGTGAAGTTATAAGAATTGGGTATTATGATAACGGCGAAGTTTATATAGTTCCCGTTAATTTCGGCTATGTGGAAACCAACGGCGAATACACGTTCTATTTTCACGGCGCGAATGCCGGCAGAAAATATGAGTTGTCAAAAAACGGTTGCGAAGTTGGATTTGAGTTGGAATCGCGGGCAAATATCGTTATTGACGACGTAGTATCTTGTCGCTCTACGTGTTACTTTAATAGCGTAATCGGCAACGGAAAGATTTCAGTAATTACAGACGTACAAGAAAAAGAGAAAGCATTAAATATTATTATGAAGCATTTCACAGGTAAGGATATTCATACATTTGACGAAAAATGGCTGGGCGTCGTAGCTATCTTTAAGTTGGACGTTGAAAAACTGACTTGCAAAGCAAGGGTATGAGATTAAAAGTGGGGGATAATTATGAAAAAATTTCACGGTATTATAGTTGCTATACTTTTGTGCGTATTGCTTGCATTTGCGGGCTGTGGCGGAATCGGTTCAAAGAAAGTATATAGCTATTTGAAAACGCAACAGGATTTTGTGGGAAATCCAAATTACAACGCATTGGACAACTTATACGCACGTAGTCAAATTACCTGAGGCGACGGTGGAGCTCAATGATAATGTGCTAGCTTTTTATTTGCTTGCAGAAAGCGATTCTAAGTATGCCGATACGTTTTCTTTGAAACTTGTAGTTGCGAATTCGACGTATACCGAAAGCGACATCTCGAATATAGGTACAAGTTTTTCTAGTGGGTATGCGATCAAAAAAGCATAATTTCTATTGAAAGCAAGAACAAACCGTAGTCCTTGCTTTTTCATTACTGTTTTGCTATAATGAAATCGCGATAAACAGTAACTTGTAGGCGAGTATATGAAACAAGATTCAAACAAAACAAACGTAATGAGAATATTGGATCATAAAAAAGTAAAATATGAAAGTCATTATTATACGGATACCGACGCTATAAGCGGTATAGAAGTAGCTACCGTGTTGGGACAAAATCCAAATCAAGTTTTTAAAACTTTAGTTACAATAGGAAAGACGAAAGAGAATTACGTTTTTCTAGTTCCCGTTAATCAAGAATTAGATTTAAAGAAAGCGGCTAATGTAGTAAAAGAAAAAAATATCGAAATGATAAAGTCAAAAGAATTATTACCGTTAACAGGTTATATACACGGAGGGTGTTCTCCGATAGGTATGAAAAAACAGTTTAAAACGATAATTGATGCATCTGCTCAAAATTTCCAAACAATCATTTTCAGCGGAGGAAAAATCGGTTATCAAGTGGAAGTATCATTAGATGATTTAAAAAAGGTTATTACTTTTGATATAAAAGATATAATAAAATAATGAAAACCTAAAAAACAAACACACGCTTTTTGGGATACGCTCCTTTTGCGTGTGTCTTTTTGTCTATGATGAACAAAATAGGGGATAGCCGAAGTCGGGACTTGTACCTATAAACTATTTAAAAATGCGTTTAAGAGTTCTTTTTGTTCTGCTGTAAGAGAGGAAAGTTTATCGGAAGTTCTTTTTTCTGAATTTCCTTTTGTACTAAAAAATTCTTCGATTGATATTCCTAATCCCCAACAAATGTGGTCAAGATATTCTATCGTAGGGCTCTTTTCGCCTTTTTCTAATTGATATATATAAGTAGGCGAAACGCCTGCGCTATTTGCTAAAGCATTTTGAGTTAATTTTTTTGCTTCACGTAAACTTTTTATACGTTTTGCAACGTCAAATTTATCCATAAATATATCCGCCAAACATAACTATAGTTATAGTATATGTACTATAGTTATGTTTTATTAAAACTATGGTGTTGACTATTTTAAACTATTGTGTTATCATAGTATCACTATAATTGAATTACTTTAGTATTAGGTATAACGCAATGGCAGGCAATTCGAGTTTAAGAAAAGCAAACAAAGCAAAACATAACCAGTTTTATATACAGATTACAGATTTTGAATTTTGATACGATAAGAAAAAAAAGACTGCGAGGGAATAAAAATGGCAAACGAAAGATATTCTGAGAATTTAGTTTTAGTAGAAATGGGTGTTGGATTAGGTAAGAATGATTTTGGCTATGTTTTTCCACAGGGCGAAACTGGTAATTTTGAAGATATTGAAAAACGGTTAAGAGAAATGGGTGGAAAACCAACTAATTGCAAGCTTGACGATTTTTCAACAACTGGTACTGGTAAAGCAAAACCTGAATACATCGTAACATTTGATGATGACAAAAATACAATCTTACTTGTAGAATGCAAAAAATATGTAAAAGACCACGAAAGCCTAAATAGAGATATGCCACAAAAATATGCTGTAGATGGTGCTTTGTTTTATGCAAAGCACTTGAAAGAAGATTATAATGTTTTGGCAGTTGCAGTTAGTGGAACATCAAAAGAAAATGTAAAAGTAAATACTTTTTATTGGAAAAAGGGCTTTGAAACTCCTCAGGAATTAAAAAAGGCGAAGGATACTATTCTTGAGCCATTAAATTATTTAAATCTTGCAAACGGCAAAAAGATGGAAAGGAAATTCTCTTTACAAGAAATTCGCGAACTTTCTCAAATAATGCACGAAAAATTAAGACAAATTAAAATATCAGAGAAAGATAAACCTATCTTTGTTGCAGGTATTTTAATTGCTCTACAAAATACAGATTTTAGAAATAATTGGAATAATATTAACTCTTTTAATAGTTTAGTAAAACTAATGATTGATTCTATTGAAGAAACTCTTGATAATAGTGACATAAAGAGAGAAAAGATAGAAGCAATTAAGAGTTCATTCAGAAGGATTAAAAGTAACGAAAAAATCAAGTCTATTCTTTTGGGAGAAAGTGGTTCGCTCGCTTGGTTCATTGAACAACTTGAAATGCGTATTTTGCCAATGATGAATCATTATGAATATACAGAGGATGCTTTAAGTATTTTTTATCACGAATTTATCAAATATAGTGCTACAGACGGCAAAGGCTTAGGAATAGTTCTGACTCCTAAACACTTAACAGATTTTATGTGTAAACTTGGAGAAATAAATAAACAAAGTAAAGTAGTAGATATCTGTTGTGGTTCTGGTTCCTTTCTAGTGACGGCTATGGGTTTGATGTGTAAAGATGCTAACGAAACTCAAATATTAGACATAAAGAAAAATGGTCTATATGGGGTAGAGCTTGACACGGATTTATATACATTGGCAATTACAAATATGATTATAAGAAAGGATGGAAAATCTAATATTGTTTGTGGAGACTGCTTTTCACAAGAAATATACAATAATTTAAGAAACAAACATTTATCTTTAGGTTTAATAAATCCACCTTATTCGCAAGAAGATAAATGTGAATTAGAGTTTGTTGAACAACTTTTAAGTATTCTTGAAACAAGAGGTTTAGCAGTTGCAGTTGTTCCTATGAGCTGTGCAATAGGAACAAAGTTTAAAGAAGTACGTGAAAGATTGTTTAAATACCATACTTTAAAAGCGGTTTTTAGTATGCCTGATGACATTTTCTATCCTACTGGGGTTAATGTTTGTGTAATGGTATGGGAGGCACATAAGACTCACGATTCTTCTAAGCCCACTTTCTTTGGTTATTGTAAAGATGATGGATTTGTGAAGAGAAAGAAAATGGGAAGAATCGACTATTACAATAAATGGGATGATATCGAGAAACAATGGTTATATTTGTATGAGAACAAGAAAGTTGTTGACGGAAAATCAGCTTTACAATGCGTAACAGCAAATGACGAGTGGCTTTGTGAAGCATATATGAAGACAGATTATTCAACATTGACACAAAAAGATTTTCAACAAACCATAAACGATTATTTAGCTTATTTGGTTAAAAATGGTGATGTTTATGAAAATTAATACTTTAAACTGGAAAGAATTTAAAATTGACTCTCTATTTAATATTGAACGTGGCAAAATATCAAATTTAAATGAGTTAGAAATTGGGAAATGCCCAGTAGTTTCAGCTTATGGAGAAAATCAAGGGATCTCATTTTTTGGTAATATAACCCCACAATACTCAAATTGTATAACCGCATCTTTTAATGGTTCTAAAACAGGTTATTTTTCGTATCATGAGTATGCATTTAACGCAAATGCAGACTGTGGTATTTTGTTGCCTAAATTTCCAATAAATAAATGTATTGGATTGTTTATGTGTGTGGTTTTGAATAGAATGTCCATAAAATATCAATATGGAAGAAAACTTACTATAGATAGACTAAGAGATGAAGCAGTTTTATTACCTTGTAAAAATGAAGAACCTAATTTTGAATATATGGAAGATTATATAAAAACATTAAAATACAAAGAAATAAAAACTAATAATGTTGAAAATAAAAACCTAAATTTAAATGTTGATAGTTGGCAGGAATTCGAAATAGGAAAATTATTTCAATTAAAGAAATGTAAATGTGGAAATGCAGGTGCGCTTGAAGATGGAAATGGCGTACCATATATAGGAGCAAAAAAATCAGAAAATGGAGTTATGAAAACCGTGAATATAGACAACTCTCTCTTAACCAAAGGTAACTGTATTGTTTTTATATGTGATGGGCAAGGCTCAGTTGGCTATTCGAATTATATGGAAAAAGATTTTATAGGGAGTACAACTCTTACAGTAGGTTATAATAAAAATCTAAATAAATACAATGCTTTATTTATAGTTTCTGTTTTGGATAAAGAAAGATACAAATACTCTTACGGAAGAAAATATGGGCCGCATTTGGCTAATTCTATTATTAAATTACCAACGAAAGATAATAATCCTGATTGGAATTTTATGGAAGATTATATAAAATCATTACAATTTGCTGATAGAATCTGAAACCATCAGGACTCTATCATCCTAGAGTTATAAAAAATGAACTTAGAAATCTCTAGGTTCATTTTAGGTTCTAAATTGGTGCCGAAGGCGGGACTTGAACCCGCACGATGTCGCCATCACCGGATTTTGAGTCCGGCGCGTCTGCCAATTCCACCACTTCGGCAAGGGTAAATTGTTATGTGCTTTATTATATTAGCATACTATTTGGCTATTTGCAATCAAATTTTTCAAAAAATAATGAAAAAAATCTAGATTTATAGAAGGTTATGTTGTACAATAGAAATATAAACGGAATAGGGGAAGGATGAGTTATGAATATTTGGCACGATATCAGCAAGGACAGAATAAATTCCGAGGACTTTATAAGTTGTATTGAAATTCCCAAAGGCTGCAAGAACAAATACGAAGTTGACAAGCAGACGGGTATGCTTATATTGGATAGAATTTTGTACACGGCTACGCACTATCCTGCAAATTACGGTTTTATTCCTCGCACGTACGCAGACGACGGCGACCCGTTGGACGTGCTTGTAATATGTTCGGAAGAGATTGCGCCTCTTGCGCTCGTGAGATGCTATCCTATTGGTCAAATCTCAATGATAGACGATGGAAGAGAGGATATTAAGATTCTTGCCGTACCGTTCAAAGACCCCAACTGGAACGTATATCAGGACGTAAGAGAATTGCCCCAGCACATCATAGAAGAAATGAGACACTTTTTCGGTGTATACAAGCAGTTGGAAGGCAAGAAGATGGAAGTGCTTGAACTCTCGGGAAGAGAAGTTGCGGTCGAGTCGATACAAAAAGCCATTCAACTCTACAACGAAGTATTTTTGAAAGACTGATAAAATCTAATCACAAATGAAAAGACTTTTTAATTTCAGAATAATGCCACTTTGTTTACTCGGCATTGTTTTGGCGATTTGCGTCGTAACTTTCTGCGACGTTCCGCTTGCGATAGTTTTTGCCGTCGCCGCGCTCGTATTGGGAGCAGCGGCTATTTTTGTCAAACGGTTTTGCAAGGCAAGAGCAAAGTTGACAGTCTTATGCTTTGTATTTTTGTTGGCGATGGGCATTACTTCTCTTGCGCACGTGAGGGTAGAAAATGCAAAGATTTATGCAAGCGATTGCATTGTCGAGGGTAGCGTATCTATGATGACGGACAGTGACGAGGACGGCAACTTTGTCAATACCAATTCAAGCGTGGCGTACGTTTATATCGAGGACGTAAAGGTAAACGGAAGCAAGATTAAAGGCGAAGCGCAAGTATGTTTTTCTTCAAAGCAATTGGCGGACGGCTTGCGTATCGGCGATAGAATAAAATTCAAAGGCAATATCTCGCCGAAGAATTTGTGCGTGACGGATTCTTACAGTATCTATGCATACAAAAACAATATTTATCATTACGTGACATGCTCTGAAAATCCCAACGACGAAGAAAAGGTATTTCAAGTAATCGAAAACAAAGTCAAGTTTGGCGACAAGGTGAGATTGAAAATTAAAAGCGCGATATATTCCAACGTCAAGAGCGAAACGGCAGGCTTTCTCTACGCAATGACCTTGGGCGATAAGTCGGGACTTGACAAAGAGATAAAGACTGATTTCCAAAGGACGGGAGTGGCGCATATTTTTGCAGTATCGGGTCTGCACGTCGGAATTATCGCAGGCGCATTGCTATGGCTTTTGAAAAAGTTGAAAGTCAAGAAATATTACGTTAAATTCATAGTAGTCGCTGCGGTGCTAATTCCATTCTGCGCGTTGTGCGGATTTTCGGCGTCTACCGTAAGAGCGACGGTAATGACTTTGGTAGCGTTGGGCGCAAGGACTTTGGCGTATAGAAGCGATAGCCTATCCAATTTGTCTTTGGCAGGTTGCGCGATTTTGCTAGTCAATCCGTTGTATCTTTTCGACGTGGGTTTCTTGATGAGTTTTGTTGCGGTATACGGCTTGATTACTATATCCGCGCCGATACAAAAGCTTTTCCCAAAGAAGATGCCGAGAAAACTTGCTTTTCTTCTTTCAGCGACTATCTCCGTCAATGTCGCATTGTTGCCGATTATGATAATGACGTTCGGCGGTCAAACCCTGTTGTCGATCGTCGCGAACTTGATTGTTATACCGATTGTGAGTATAATATTTCCTATCTATCTCATCGTGTTGGTTGTCGTGTGTATACTTCCGTTCTCGGGAATATTGCTATCTATTGTCGGCGCGCCGTTTACGGTGATGATTGCGCTTGTCGGTAAGTTGAGCGAGTTGGAAACACCGGTGATATATTTCCGTTCAGGCGCAATATTTATAGTACTTTCTATCGTCGTAATGCTTTTGCTGTCCAAATACTTTTTCGCCGACAAGAAAATCAAGAAAGTCACGGCGGTTGCGCTTGCGATCTGTCTATGTCTTGGAGTAGTGACGAATATCACCAAGTGGGGCAATGAGAACGCGATAGTGTATTGCTATGAAGACAAATACGACGCGCAGTACGCTTTCGTCGAAAACGCAGACGGAGGAAGATATATGATTGTCAACGGTAGACTTACAGACGACACCGTGTCTTCAGCGTTGAACTTTATCAATAGAAAAGGATTTGCAAAAGTGGACGGAATTGCGGTAGTCGGCGAAGACGTCAACGGCAACGTTTTGCAAAAACTAGCGCAAAACTTGAATTGCTCTGATATTTACGCTTTCAACGTCGACGAGTTTATAGACGTGTCGTTGTATGCAAAGTCATTCGTGATAGAAGACGGGCTGACGCTCACTTATTTTAATAGCGGAACTCTCGAAATTATAGCGGGCAAGAGTGTGATTAGAGTAATTGCCGAGGACTACAATTCGCTCGACGATAATTATGATATACTCATTTCCTATGACGCGCAAACTTCGCTAAAAGAGGGGCAATATGCAGTGTGCAAGACAGGAAATGAAAATTCTTTGAAAAATAATCTGCCCTCGACGTTTACTTTTAGGCTAAACAATGGTAAAATACTAATAAATCCTAGTTGGAGATACTGATGCAAGCATTACAGTTGAAGCAGACTTTCAAGACGAATATTTCGGATATCTACGCAATCTTCGGCGACGACGAAGGCTTGATATTGTACGCTCTTGAAAAGTTCTACGATTTGATACCGCAGGATATGCGAGATTTTTGTGTGCAGAAGTTCGAGGGCAACGAGATAACGAGCGAGGACGTAATATCCGCATTGTCTTACAGTTCAATGTTCGGCGACAGAAGGCTTGTTATCGTAAAGGATTTCAACAGGAAACTTTCGGTTGCGGAGACGGAAAGTTGGCTTGATTACGTAGGCAATATCGTGGACGGCAATATCCTCGTGCTTGTCAACTGTCCTACGGTAAAGAATGCGATAAGTCAGTTTGTCGTCGAGGTAGATTGCAATAAGATGAGCCTTATCGACTACGTGAATTATATCGAGACTCTTTTCAAATTCTACAAGATAAATTATGACAAATCTTCACTTTCGGAGATAGTGCATAGATGCAACAAAGATTTTGGCAAGATAAACAACGAAGTCAACAAAATAATGCTTTACGCAAAAGACGGTAGCGAGGTCAACAAAGCGTTGATAGAGGACTTAGTTCCCACCGATACGGAAACGCAGGTATTCGAGTTTATTTTCGCAATACAGGACGGCGATTACGACAAGGCGATGAGCATAATCGACGTGCTTCTCGAAAGGGGCGACAAGCCGTCAATGATACTCGCCACGATAACGTTGACGTACAAGCGTACGTTTGCGATAATGACCAATGAAGGCGACGACGATTTTCTTTGCGAGAGTTTGGGTATGCGCAAGCCCGCGTTGTTTATGGCAAGGAAGAAAATAGATATGGCAAAGCGTCGCGCGCCCGGCTTTTTGTCGAGACTGAAAAACACCGTCTATTATCTTTATTCTTTGGAATACGACTTCAAGAGCGGAAAGATTTCTCAGGAAAACGCGCTTGATTTGGCAATAACATATTTGATAGGAAAGACCAATGCAAAACGAACCTAGACAAATCATTTACACACGTCCGCCGGCAACGCCGAAATTGAAAAACGATTGGCTTACGATAGTTGTCAAACTATTGCTTTTCGGCAGTATATTTTTTTGCAACTATTTCAGCGGTATAGGCAACTATAATTCACTTTTCGCATACGTTATCGACGCGACGTACGGCTATACTTTCACGCAAGCGACAGGTATGAGCATAATGCAACTTATGTCGATGTTTGAGAGCGGAGCAATGGCGGCGGCTATCAAGGTAGTGTCGCCTCTCGTTACTTCTCTTATCGTATTTTTGTTCTATATTTTATACGCAAAGTTTTTTGCGTACTTGGTATTCAATCAAAGCAGAGTACTTGAAATGTCTTTCGATATACGCAAATTCAGAATATGCCTTGACTGCTCAATCGTGTTGCTTGCTCTTCTAATGGGCGTGAGCAGATATATATTCTATTGCTATCCGCTTGCAAGCAATATGGGCGAAGTGATAGTAGACCCTTTGATTGCGATAATTGCGCTTGCTACGTTCTTCTTCGCTTATACGAGAGGAATGGAAAAGAAGTATTATCCCATACTTCTCAACGTAATGCTTGTTCCTGCCATTATTTTGGTAATAGTCGTGTGAGGTGGGTATGGAAAGAGTAGTTTCGCGCAGAAAAGTTTTGATAGCGATTATCGCATTGTTGGGCGTACTCGTATTGAGTATGCTGACGGGCTGTTCCCAAGTTGACCCTGAATACGATTTGGTAAAGAATCGCGGAGAGTACGGAGATTTGGTCTTTGAGAATATGCAGTATTTGGCGGACAATCATTCCGATAGGTCTATGGGCACGGAAGGGGAATTGAATGCGGCGCAATATCTCGCATCCAAATTATCGTCATTTGGATATACGAGCGAGTATTCTTCCGACGAGGGAGTAGTCTTGCAAAGATTTAGAATAAACAACACAAGATACGACGGCACGACAATGTCGGATATAAACGTATACAACGTAATCTTCACAAAGAAAGCAGTGTGCGAGTCCAAGGGCGTAATATTGCTTTCGACGCAGTATGACAATCTCTATCAAGAGAAGACGGGTGACGAGATATGGAGAGCCGACGGCAGTTACGAGAGCGGAAGCGGTACGGCTACGTTGCTTGCGCTTGCCGAGTTAATGAGCAATATAGACTGTTCTTACGACGTAACTTTTGCTTTCTTCACAGGCGGTAGTTACGGCTGGCAAGGGGCGAGCCAATACGTCGACAACTTAAAGAGCGCCGACCTTGAAAACATTAGACTCAATATCGATTTTTCAATGTTGGGCGGGGGCGACAATCTATATTTGTATTCGGGCGAGTACGCGACGGATTTCGGCGGATATATGCGTAGCGCAAGCGACGGACTTACGCTCAACCCAAAGGACAAAAACGTCGCTCCTTTTATCATGGAAAATTATCCTATGTACGCATTTTCCAATATCGGTATGATAGGCAATCAATATTTCCTCATGAATAGAAACGTGCCGACTGTCAACTATAAATCGCACAACTGGTCTTGCAAAGAGAATCCCGTTATGACGGAAATGCAGGGAAAAGCCAACGTATATCATACTCAAAACGACACTTTGGCAATGATGATAGAGAGAAAGGGCGAGGATAGTATAAAGTCGATGTTGAACGACGTCGTCAATTCCGTACTCAACGCTTTGAGCAAAGACAACGCGGTTGCGCTCGACAGCGCGCTTACGTTGTCGAAAGGACAAGTCGAGAGCAAAGGGCAGAATTCACAAGCCTCGTCAATGACTTCTATTGCTATCAAACTCGTTATTGTCGCGACTTTCTTCGGTATCGCGCTTACGGTCAGAAACTATATCAGGAAAAACCGTCATCTTTATATCAAGCAAAAACCTGTCGAGGAAGACGTNGTCAAGCCGTTTGACTTCGACACCTATCCNAAGAAAGACGAAAGCAAGGATGACGACGAAGATTTTGACGGCGACGACGGCAAAAATCAGCCTTACGACCCGTTCGTTTGATAAAAAATAAAAAAATTAGTATTTTTTGTTAAAAATTTTGCTAAATCACTTTATTTTTGNAAAAAAAAATTATATTATAATAAGGAAGTAAATTAAGGAGTCGATTATGGAGCATCCGGCTTGGGTCATTTTAGATATAGTAATAACGCTTGTNGTAGCAATTGCTTTGCTTACTTTCTTTTCGAGAAGAAACTCTCATCGTATGGCAATTATTACCGCTGTTTACGCCGTTGTATATCTAGCGATTTTGTTGCTCAACCAAAAGTGGAGNAANATNGGCTACATTGCTTTGGAAGTGCTNAGATTCTTTAACATCTTCTGGATAGTTGCTACGGTAGAAGTTTACCGTTCNGACTTGAAAATATTTATGAGTAAGCTTGCAAGAAGGCAGAAAGTCAAATACGGCTATACCACTACCGACGAACAGCTTCTCGTATCCGCTACGGAGATAGTCAAGGCTTGTCAGAATATGGCAAAGAACGACGTCGGCGCGCTTATCATTATCGCTCCCACGGAAATTCCAGCGCATATCCTTGATACAGGCACGGCATTGGACGCTACAATCTCTTGCGGACTTTTGGAAAGTATNTTCAGCACGAAAGGACCTTTGCACGACGGCGCGATAGTCGTGCTCGGCGATAGAATTATTTCCGCAGGTTGCTTCTTGCCGCTATCGCAGGAAGTTACGCTCGCAAAGGAACTCGGCACTCGTCACAGAGCCGCAATCGGTATCACCGAAGAGAGCGACGTATTCGCAATCGTAGTCAGCGANGAAAGCGGTATCATCAGCGTCGTACAAGGCGGAACGATNAAGAGATATATGACCCCTGAAAAATTGCTTGAAGAGATAAAGGTCATATACAGAATAAGTTCGCAGTCGGCTGCGGTGCGNAAAGAAAGGAAATTCCTTAAAAAGTCNNNAANCAATNNACACCACTCNTACGCAAAAGCAGAGTGGTGTTTTTCTATACCTAAAAGGATGAATATGAAAGAGATTNTCAAAGTACCCAAGATTTTGTTGCCCAAAGAGCATATCGACAAAAGCAAGTGGAGCGTTATCGCTTGCGACCAATTCACCTCTCAACCCGACTATTGGGAGANACTNGCTGATTTCGTAGGCGATTCGCCCTCGACGNTGANNATTATTTTCCCCGAAGTATATTTGGAAGGCAAGGATAANCAAGAGCGNATTAAGGCTATCAACGACAATATGTCGAGTTATCTCAAAGGCGGAATATTCGACGAATTCGAAGGCTTTATCTTGGTGGAGAGGACTACGCCCGACGGGGAGAAAAGACTCGGTCTTGTAATATCCGTAGACCTTGAAGAATACGACTATACNCCNGAGAACAACGCTTTGATTAAAGCGACGGAAAAGACGGTCATCGACAGNCTACCGCCGAGAATNGAAGTAAGAAANGGCGCGTGCTTAGAACTTCCTCATATAATGATGCTTATGGACGACGCGAAGAAAAGCATTATCGAAGGACTTTACGAGAGAAGAGAGNNNTTTGAAGTGGCNTACGACTTTNCGCTCAATATGGGCGGCGGTCANATCAAAGGCTACAAGATTACCGACTGTCAGCCTATTATTGCGCAANTGTATTCGTTGCTCGACAAGCCGATACTNTTTGCGGTGGGCGACGGCAATCACTCTTTGGCNACGGCNAAAGAGTGTTGGAACAATATCAAAAAGACGCTTNCNAAAGACGAGCAATCTTCGCACCCTGCAAGATANGCGTTGTGCGAACTTGTNAATCTNCACGACAATTCNTTGCAATTCCAACCTATCCANAGAGTGGTAATGGGAGTGGACGAAGACTTCATAGANTATATGNGNANNNNANTNGANGGCAAGTCGCAAGTNAAAGTCATTTTNAANGANANAGAGTATNNGTGGAANGTATCNGCAAATCCCAGCGACGCAATNGCGGATATTCAGCANNTAATGGACGAATACGCCAAGACGCNCAAGGATATGGTAATCGACTATATTCACGGCGACAANCATTTGCAAGAAGTNTCGCGCGCGANNNACGGCGTGGGAGTGTTTATGCCATGCCTTGCGAAAGAAGGTTTGTTCGACTACGTCGCAAGACGCGGAGTNNTNCCTAGAAAGTCATTTTCAATGGGACANGCNGAAGATAAGAGATATTATCTTGAATGTCGTCAAATTTTGAATAATTGATATTTTTTTGCTTGCCAAAAGTCTATCGGCAATGTAAAATATTGTTAAAGTAAATTATAAGAGGTACGGTATGTCTATTACTGTCGTCAAGTTTGGCGGTACGTCAATGGCTGACGCTAANTCAATCACGCAAGTNGCCAACATAATTAAGCAAGACCCAAAACGCAGATACGTCGTTGTATCCGCTCCGGGCAAGAGATTTTCACAAGACCACAANATTACGGATATGCTTTACGCTTGCTATCACGATTTGCAGATAAACGGCGAGTGCAAGGCTACTTTTGATAAGATAAGAGAGAGATTCAAAGGTATCGTCAACGATTTGAAACTTGACCTTGATATCGACGCTTATTTAGATCAAGTCGAAAGCGATATGCACAAATACAATTCGGCGGAATTCTGCGCGTCGCGCGGAGAATACTTGTCGGCGGTAATCGTCGCAAAGACTTTGGGCTATACCTTCATTGACGCCAAGGATATTATGATATTCACGGAAAACGGCGACTTCGACGCTGAAAACACCAACGAGAAAGTCAAGAGCGTATTGAGCAAAATCGATAGAGCGGTCGTCCCGGGCTTCTACGGCGGAGATAGCGCAGGTATCGTGCATACGTTCAGCAGAGGCGGTTCGGACGTATCGGGCGCGGTAATCGCTCGCGCAGTCAATGCGGCTTTGTACGAGAACTGGACTGACGTCAACGGCTTTATGTCGGCTGACCCGCGTATCGTAGAAAATCCAAGACCTATTGCAAAACTTTCGTACAAGGAATTGCGCGAACTTGCATATATGGGCGCGAACGTGCTTCATCCCGAATCTATTTTCCCAGTAAGAGTAAGCAATATACCTATCAACATTCGCAATACGTTCAATCCGTCCGCGGCAGGCACAATGATTGTTGCCGAACTTGAAGAGGCTGAACTCAAAGACAGAGTAATCACGGGTATTGCGGGAAAGAAAGGTTATAGCATAATCAATATCGAAAAATCTATGATGAACAGCGAACTCGGCTTTGTCCGCAAAGTCCTTGCAGTGCTTGAATATTACAACATATCTTTCGAGCATTTGCCCACGGGTATCGACACAATGAGTATTGTTGTTGCTGAAAACGAACTTGCAGGCAAAGAAGAAGTCGTAGTAGAGAGAATTAAGAAAGTCGTAGCTCCCGACAATATCGAGATAAAGGGCGGTATATCGCTCGTCGCAACGGTCGGTCACGGTATGTCTTACAAGCCCGGTACGGCTTCGGCATTGTGCGGCGCGCTTGCAAAAGCAAATATCAATATTCGTATGATTGACCAAGGTTCGAGCGAACTCAATATTATCGTAGGCGTCTCGACCGCAGATTACGAAAAGGCGATAGTTGCGATTTACGACGCTTTTGAAAAGTAATTTGTAATTTGTTCGACAGTAAGGAAAATTCGCAAAATTAAAATGCGCCTTTTCCGCCAAATCAGTACAACAAAAAGGTCCCAACGTACAAAAAGTACGAGGGACTTTTTCTTATACTGCCTTGACAAAAAATTCGCTATTTTACTAATTGCAAATTTCTCTTCCCGTCGAACGTGGTTAAGCATTATTTTAGTTTCTTTATAAAATCAATTACAAATTGCTTATTCTCTTTTGAAAGATTAGAGTATAGGTCTAATATATTTTTATCCTCTTCGTTATAGTCTTTGCCTAAATAGAAAAAATCTTGGGCAGTTATCCCGAAAATATCCATTAAATTGAGTAAGGTGCTTACTTTGAGTTCTACTTGCTTGTTTTCTATTCTCGTTAGATACAACTCTCCTTTGTCGAGCCTAAAACTTGTTTCCCGTGCGCTCAAATTCGCTTTGTTTCTAAAATAGCCTATTCTAGCCAAAATCTCATCGTAATCTATGTTCTTTTCCATATCTCACCTCAATGTCTACAATAATATTGTATTCTATTTATTAGCGGCCATACATATCGATAATGATATGGATTTTATAATTATGATTGATTATCAATCAAACACTGATTGACAAGCGGGTTTTTATATCTTATAATGATTAAAAATACAATAGGAATAGAAAAATGATAATTACTTTTTGCGGGCACTCAAAAATATATGAAGACAATAATCTTGAAGAAAATATTTTTCAATTACTATTAGAGGAAAAGTGTAAAGGGGAAGTAGATTTTTATTTAGGCGGTTATGGGCATTTTGATGCGATTGCCAAAAAAAGTTGTGTGCAATACAAAAATATAAATTCATTTGCAAACGTTCATTTTATAACACCGTATTTGGACGAAAAATATTTGAAAAATAAAATGGATATGAGTGGGTTTGATGATTCAATTTATCCCGAGATAGAACAAGTACCTAAAAAATTTGCAATAGTAGAACGAAATAAATGGATGGTTAGACAATCCGACCTTGTTATAGCGTATGTAAATTATTCGTGGGGTGGCGCTGTAAAAACTCTTGAATATGCTCATAAATTGAAAAAACGATATATAAATCTAGGTACTTACACGTTTTAATGGTTTGAGTTTTATGCTTCCAGTGGTGTTTGCTTTCTTACTCAGAATTATTTTTTAGCGAAACTAAGATAGAAGTCGCTAATGTGGAGAACCAAAAACTAATAGTATAATAAAGCAAATCCCCACTTCGCGC
>JAAVHQ010000005.1 GCA_014799645.1 Clostridiales bacterium
GCGCGAAGTGGGGATTTGCTTTATTATACTATTAGTTTTTGGTTCTCCACATTAGCGACTTCTATCTTAGTTTCGCTAAAAAATAATTCTGAGTAAGAAAGCAAACACCACTGGAAGCAAAACACTCAAATAAATAAAAATAAGAGCAAGCATTACGCTTGCTCTTTGTCTACAATGATTTAGAATATTTTTTCGTATCTTACTCAAAAATATTCTTATCGTCGCGTTCGCAAGGAACTTTGCAAGGATATTTGCCGGTAAAGCAACCTTTGCAGAATTTTACAGTGGAGTCGGGAGCGATTTTATCGATTGTCTCTTTGTCGAGGAATGCGAGCGAATCTGCGCCGATTTTAATTCTCAATTCTTCCATAGTATAGTTGTTGCACGCGAGATCCTTTCTCGAAGGAATATCCGTGCCGAAGAAGCAAGGAAAGATAAACGGTGGGGAAGAAATTCTTACGTGTACTTCTTTCGCACCTGATTTTTTAAGAAGTTTGATTATGTTGGCAAGGGTAGTACCGCGTACGATTGAGTCGTCTACCATTACGATTCTCTTGCCTTCGACGTTGCTCTTGAGAGTGTTGAGTTTGAGCGCAACGCTCTTTTCTCTCATTGCTTGCGTAGGTTGAATAAAGGTTCTGCCGATATATCTGTTTTTGATAAGACCCACGCCGTACGGAATTCCGCTTTCGTGAGCGTAGCCGATTGCCGCGGGAAGTCCGCTATCAGGTACGCCGATTACTACGTCAGCGTCTACCGGCGCTTTCTTTGCGAGCATCTTACCTGCGTTCATTCTCGCTTCGTTTACGCTTTGTCCGTCGATTACGCTATCGGGTCTTGCGGTGTAGATATGTTCGAAAATGCAAAGACCGCTACGGCTTGTGCAATATTTCTTGTTGGAAATTGTTTCGTTCTCGTTTACGATTACGATTTCGCCTGGGAGTATGTCTCTTTCAAAGGTCGCGCCTATCGTCTCGAACGCGCAGCTCTCGCTTGCGAAGATTACGTTGTCTTGCTGTTTGCCCATACAAAGAGGACGAATACCGAATCTATCTCTTACGGCAATGAGTTTTCTCGGGCTCATAATGAGCAAGGAGAAAGCGCCTTGGAGCATAGGGAAGACTTTTTCCACCGCTTCTTCGATGCTATTCGATTTAAGTCTTTGATTTGCGATAAGATAAGATACTACTTCGCTGTCGCTCGTCGTGTGGAATATTGCGCCTTTGGCTTCGAGTTTTTCTCTCAACTCTTTGGCGTTGGTAATATTTCCGTTGTGAGAAACCGTCAAATTGCCTTTTGCGTATTTTACGCTGATAGGCTGAGCGTTCTCGGGCGTGTTGTTGCCGGTCGTGGAATATCTTACGTGACCGATAGCGAGTTCGCCTTGCAAGTGAGAAAGGTTGTTGTCGTTAAAGACTTCGCTTACCAAACCCATATTCTTGACGAGAGTGATTTCTCTGTCGCGGTTGACGGCGATACCTGCCGCTTCCTGTCCGCGGTGTTGGAGCGCAAAAAGTCCGAAGTAGACTTGATTTGCAATGTTGCCGAGATTTGATTTGTCATAAATACCGAAGATTCCGCACTCTTCTTTTATATTTTCCGACATATTCTACCTACCTTTTCGATTTAATTTGAAAATCAACTTTATTATATCATTTATCGCATACATAATCAAATACTTGAATACAAAAAAATCTTGTTTTTTCTAACAAATTTTGGTATATGGGCTTATCGGCGAGTGGAGATACTTTATCTAAAACTTGAAAGAAAAACGCAAGCGTTTTCACACTCGCGTTTTCCTGCTTTTCAAGCAACATAATGTACAACCTTTTTATACTGTATATTTATATAAACCATATTATTCCTTGACGGAGAAGAGCAAATCGCCGTAGGTCGGGATCGGCCAGTATTTTTCCGCCGTGTTGACTTCCATTTCGTCAGCCAACTTACGAAGTTCGTCCATAGCGACGAGCACGTCGTTGCGATAGGACATCGCTTGGTCTTCGATATTGCCGATACTTTCCGCCTTGTGTACGCTGTCTTTGAGTTTCTTCAAAGTCTTCGTAGCTTTTTCGCAGAGATCTGAGAGAAGTTTCGCCGTAGTGACCTGAGCCGACGCATTGATACCGAGCGACTTAGCGTTTATAGCGGTAGCGGTCAATTCGTTGATATAAGTCGTTACCGCAGGAAGAATTTCCTTGTTTGCCATATCTATCATAGTCAAAGCCTCGATATTGACGACTTTGCAGTAGTTTTCAAGCAATATTTCGGTACGCGATTCGACTTCAAGCGGCGAGAAGATGCCGTGCTTTTCAAAGAGCGCAACGTTCTTCGGAGATTTGAAATAAGGTATTGCCTCGGGAGTGGAAGCGAGATTGAGAAGACCTCTTTTCTTTGCTTCCTTTACCCATTCGTCGGAATAGCCGTTGCCGTTGAAGATAATGCGCTTGTGAGCGATGAAAGTCTTCTTGACGAGAGCTTTGACCGCGCTCATCAAATCTTCCGCGCCTTCAAGTTCGGCAGCGAACTGGTCGAGAGATTCCGCAACTATCGTGTTGAGAATAATATTCGGACCGGATATTGAGAAAGCCGAACCCAACATTCTGAACTCAAACTTGTTGCCCGTAAAAGCGAATGGGGAAGTACGGTTTCTATCCGTCGTGTCTTTCTTGAATTTAGGAAGGGAACTTACGCCGATTTCATAGTCGCATCTTGCGCGCTTGCTGTACGTCCTGTCTTCTGCGATTGCGGTGAGAATACCGTCGAGTTCTTCGCCGAGGAACATAGATACTATCGCAGGCGGCGCTTCGTTCGCGCCGAGTCTATGGTCGTTGCCCGCGCTGGCTACGCTTACTCTAAGCAAATCTTGATAGTCGTCTACCGCTTTGATTACGGCTGCGAGGAAGAGCAAGAATTGAGCGTTGTCTTCGGGGGTGTCGCCCGGCTCTAAGAGGTTTTCGCCCTTGTCGGTGGACATAGACCAGTTGTTGTGCTTACCGCTTCCGTTGACGCCGTCAAAAGGCTTTTCGTGAAGAAGGCAAACCATATTGTGTCTGCTTGCAATCTTTTTCATCATTTCCATCGTCAACTGGTTTGCGTCGGTAGCGACGTTGGATTGAGAGAAGATTGGAGCGAGTTCGTGCTGAGACGGGGCAACCTCGTTGTGTTTTGTTTTTGCGAGTATGCCGAGTTTCCAAAGTTCCATATCAAGGTCAGCCATATATTTTACTACTCTTTGCTTGATAGTGCCGAAGTAGTGGTCTTCAAGTTCCTGCCCCTTGGGAGCGGGCGCGCCGAAGAGCGTGCGACCCGTGAATATCAAATCTTTTCTCTTTTCGTATACTGATTTGTCAATAAGGAAATATTCTTGCTCAGGGCCTACGGTCGTGGTAACTTTATCCACGGTCTTGCCGAAGAGTTTGAGAATTCTGCAAGCCTTGTTGCTGAGCGCTTCCATAGATTTGAGAAGAGGGGTCTTTTTGTCGAGAACTTCGCCCGTGTAGGATACGAAAGCCGTAGGAATACAAAGCGTACCGTCTTTGATGAAAGCGTAGGACGTCGGATCCCAAGCGGTGTAGCCTCTCGCTTCAAACGTCGCTCTGATACCGCCGGAAGGGAAAGAAGACGCGTCGGGTTCGCCCTTTATAAGTTCCTTGCCGCTGAATTCCATAATTACTTTGCCGTCGGCAGTCGGTTGAATGAAAGCGTCGTGCTTTTCAGCCGTGATACCCGTCATCGGTTGAAACCAGTGCGTGTAGTGGGTGCAACCTTTCTCGATAGCCCAGTCTTTCATAGCGTTGGCGATTACCGTCGCGCAAGAGAGCGAAATCGGGTCGCCGTTGGCGATACAAGTCTTCAATTCTTTGTAAGTGTATTTCGGAAGTCTTTCCTGCATTACGGTTTCGTTGAACACAAGAGAGCCGAAAATTTCTGACATTACCATAGATATATCTCCTTAAAATTGTTTACAAAAAAAATTGGCGCTAATACGGGTTTCCCCGAACTAGCGCCTTTGCTACGATACAAGTATAAATCCTTTGAAAAACATTGTCAATTAAATTCAAGCGGTTTTTTACTTTTTTTGTTTTTTCTCGACAAAAGGAAAATTTGCCGTCGACAAAATATTACGCGTGAAAGAGAGAAAATATTTTATCATATATATGGACAAAACGGCTAAAATTTTCCAATTTTCAATCGCAGTCAAGAAATTTTGAAAGTGAATTTTCAGTGATTGATATTTGTCAATAATACGATATTTGTCAATTAAAATGCAAAAATTAGAAGAATTTCGACTGAAAATTAAAAAATTTTAAGTATAATAAAAAATATTTTACAAATTATTTGACAAGGACGATTTGGTAGAATTATAATGCGTACAAGAGACGGCGAAAAAGATGCGTTTTTTGCGATTTTCCGTCGATAAAAGGAGTAGACTATGCCAAGAGAAGGAGAGGTGAGAATTCCGTCCGGTTGCGCGATTTCGGGAATATTTTCCAAAAGCGGACGGCTTACCAACGGTGAGAAAATAATAACTTCGATTGCCACTATGCACGACAGATCCAACGGACTGGGCGGCGGTTTTGCGGGCTATGGAATTTATCCGCAGTACGCGGATTTTTACGCGTTCCATATATTTTACGACGACAACGAGATAAGNAAGGAAGCGGAGAACTTTCTTTANAAGCACTTTTTTATCGTCAATATGTCGATGATACCTATACGCAAGACCAAGAAGATTTCAGACGAACCGTTGATTTTGAGATACTTCGTCAAGCCTCTCGACGCAAGATTGCACGAAACCAACTTGGACGAAAAGGAATTCGTCGCAAGAATGGTAATAAAGGTAAATACGACGATAAAGGGCGCGTATATCTTTTCNAGCGGAAAGAATATGGGTATATTCAAAGCGGTCGGCTATCCCGAGGACGTAGGCGAGTATTANAGACTTGAAGAATACGACGCGTACTGCTGGACGGCGCANGGNAGATANCCGACGAATACCCCNGGTTGGTGGGGCGGAGCGCANCCATTCGGTATGTTNGATTATTCGGTAGTTCACAACGGCGAGATTTCGTCTTANGACGCAAACAGAAGATATATCGAGATGTTCGGCTACAAATGTACGCTNATGACGGACACGGAAGTTATAGCNTACGTNGTCGATTATCTTTGCCGTCGCAAGGGACTTAAAATGGAAGAAATGGCGCAAGTAATTGCCGCTCCGTTTTGGTCGACGATAGAAAAGAAATCGCCCGAGGAAAGNGCNCTTGCCGAGTATTTGAGAAATACTTTTTCAAGTCTTTTGATTACTGGACCGTTCAGCATTATGGTCGGATTTGAAAACGGACTTATGGCGCTCAACGACAGGNTCAAATTGAGAAGTATGGTCGTAGGTGAAAAGGACGATATGACCTATATCGCAAGCGAAGAATGCGCGATTAGAGTAATCGAACCCAATCCNGACAAAATATGGTCGCCGAGAGGCGGAGAACCCGTCATAGTNACNTTGGATAAAAAGGAGGATAAATAGTATATGGCTATCAATTATATCTATCCTGTTTATGAAGTAGTGAGAAATGAAAATAGNTGCGTAAACTGCAAGATATGCGAAAAGCAATGCGCCAACGGCGTGCATAAATACGACGAAAAGAGCGGCACTATGATTGCCGACGANAGCAAGTGCGTAAACTGNCAAAGNTGCGTTGCGACTTGCCCCAAAAGAGCGCTNAAAATCGTCAAATCTGACAATACGTATAGAGCGAACGCCAACTGGTCGNCNGACGCGATAAAAGAGATTTACAAGCAAGCGGAAAGCGGNGGAGTATTGCTNTCNTCNATGGGCAATCCNCAGCCNTTCCCCGTGTATTGGGATAAAATCGTAATCAANGCGGCGCAAGTGACCAATCCGTCGGTAGACCCGTTGAGAGANCCNATGGAGACNACGGTNTTCTTGGGAAGCAAGCCCGACGAAATNNTNAGAGATAANNANGGCAAAATCGTCGACAATCTCTCTTCGCAACTTAAACTTTCCACGCCGATTATGTTCTCGGCAATGAGTTACGGCTCGATAAGTTACAACGCTCACGCAAGCCTNGCAAAAGCGGCNGAAAAGTTGGGAATATTCTACAACACCGGCGAGGGCGGTTTGCACGAAGATTTCTANAAATACGGCAAGAATANGATTGTGCAAGTNGCGTCGGGTAGATTCGGCGTATACAAAGATTANTTGGAAGCGGGCGCGTGNATAGAAATCAAAGTCGGTCANGGCGCAAANCCGGGCATAGGNGGACACCTACCGGGTACGAAAATCGTAGCNGANGTGTCNAAGACGAGAATGATACCNGTCGGAAGCGACGCNATTTCNCCTGCGCCTCACCACGATATATATTCGATTGAGGACTTGCGACAACTCGTCTATTCGCTCAAAGAAGCGACGGGTTACAAAAAGCCGATAGCNGTCAAAGTCGGCGCGGTTCACAACGTGTCGGCAGTCGCAAGCGGTATCGCAAGAAGCGGCGCGGATATTATCGTAATNGACGGATTTAGAGGGGGTACGGGCGCTGCGCCTACGAGNATNAGAGACAACGTCGGTATTCCNATTGAACTTGCTTTGGCAAGCGTAGACAAGCGATTGAGAGACGAGGGAATTCGAGGCAACGTNTCGCTNGTNGTCGGCGGTTCTATNCGCAACAGCGCGGACGTGATAAAGGCGATTGCATTAGGCGCGGACGCTTGCTATATNGCNACCGCGGCNCTTATGGCAATGGGTTGCCACCTTTGCAGTTCCTGCCANTTNGGNAANTGCAACTGGGGTATCGCNACGCAAGTACCCGAACTCGTNCAAAGACTNAATCCCGAAGAGGGNTGNAACCGTCTTAGTAAATCTCGTCAANGCTTGGACGCACGAGATAAAAGAAATGATGGGCGGTATGGGTATNAANTCNATAGAGGCGCTCAAAGGCAATAGATTGATGCTTAGGGGTGTAGGACTTAATTCCAAGGAATTGGAGATTCTTGGAATTAAGCATGCAGGCGAGTAACCGACTGCGTATAGTGGCGCGCCTTTCGCCCTAACGGCTAGGACGCCCTCGGGGTCACGTACGTCTAGTACGCTCACCGCTCGGTTGCCACCGCACGGACAAAAATCACACCACTCTCCGCAGTCGAGACAAGCAAGTTATAAGGTTTTGTCATTTCGACCGCTGTGGAGAAATCCCAATCCGTATAAGGAGAAAATAATGTTAAACATAGACTGTACCAATAAACACTTTTCTGAAATCGGAAAACTGGTAAGAGAAAGCCAAGATAAGGAAATCGTAATAGACAACTGCTTAGGGCATAGATACATTGCGTCGGGCGTAGGCGGTAAGGACATCGTCATCAACGGCACGCCCGGCAACGCATTGGGAGCGTACTTGGACGGCTGCCATATCGTAGTCAACGGAAGCGCGCAAGACGCGGTCGGCGACACTATGAACGACGGAACGATTATCATTCACGGCAACAGCGGCGACGCGACGGGCTACGCTATGCGCGGCGGCAAGATTTTCATCAAGGGCGACGCAGGTTATCGCGCAGGTATTCACATGAAAGCCTATAAGGATAAATTCCCCGTGCTCGTAATAGGCGGAAAAGCGGGAAGTTTCTTAGGCGAATATCAAGCGGGCGGTATTATCCTCGTGCTTGGCGTAAATACTGACAGCAAGACCAACGTCGGATTTTTCACAGGCAATGGTATGCACGGCGGAAAGATAATTCTAAGAAGCGAGCAGCTGCCCGATTTGCCCGAGCAAATCGTATCTAGAAAAGCAAACGCCGAAGACTTGAAAGAGATAGAGCAGTACGTCGGCGAATATTGCTCGTATTTCGGCGGCAGTCCCAAAGAGATTATGAGCAAAGACTTTTTTGTATTGACGGCTAACAGCGCAAATCCTTATAAGCAACTTTACACTTCGCTATAAGCGGCCGTGTGATAACAATACAGGTAATAATCGATTAAGCAGGCGGAAGGATTGTTCGCTTGCTTTTTTATTGAGGTTTTGATATAATGATTGTACGATAAACAGTAATTTAATGGAGTAATTATGAAAACAGAAAATTCAAAGTTTATAAAAAAAGGCGAAAAATCAATAATTGATAATATGCAATTTAATTGCCGCTCGCAAGAAGAAAAGATTTATTTAACAATTGGCGA
>JAAVHQ010000006.1 GCA_014799645.1 Clostridiales bacterium
AAGAAAGTCGAAGTTCCCGTTGAAAAGATAGTGGAAAAGGAAGTTGTCAAAGAAGTCAAAGTGGAAGTGCCAGTTGAGGTAGAAAAAGTCGTCGAAAAGATCGTCGAAATCCCTGCGGTAAAACCTGCGCCAAAGGCAGCGAAAGCGCCTACGCCAAGACTCACGCTTGACGAGGCTTACGCGAAACTATCCGCAAGTCAAAAGAAGATTTTTGACACGCTCAAAGCCTACGCGCTTTCCAAAGACAAGTGCAAAGAGAAGAAATCGACGTATTTCACCGTACTTGGACAATCGACAGTCAATCCGCTTGTCAAGTTGACTATAAAGAAAAACACGACCGTTGCGCTCTTCAAGATGGAAGACGAGTACTTCAAAGATATTCGCAAGAACGCAACGAGCGATGGTTCAAAGATAAAAGTCAAAGAAAGCGAACTAATCGTCAGCGACAATCAGGCGTTGTCCACCGCAAAAGAAATGATTGACCTACGCGAAGATCAAATTGAGAGATATAATGAATTTTTGCGTGAGCAAAAATCTATGCGTAAGTGACCGACTGCAATAAAAAGCCCTGCTAGCAATACTAGCAGGGCATCATCTTTACATGTTGGCTTACTTTTCAAGCATCTTTATGATTTCATTCTTTGAAATCAANCCNACGCTANTGTCNACGACTTTCTTGTNNTTTATCACNACAAGCATAGGTATGCTNGATACGTTAAAGGCNCTTGCAAGTTCGCCTTGCTTGTCGACGTTGACTTTGCATACTTTCACGTCGTCGCGTTCCTCGGCGATTNCGTCNACNGTGGGGGACAACATTCTGCAAGGCGCGCACCACGACGCCCAAAAATCTATCAATACTTTTTTATCGCTCTCGACAACCTCTTTGTCAAAGTTGTCTTTCGTCAATTCTATTATTGCCATATATNTCACCTTCCAAGATATTTATTCTTTNTAAAATTATTATAGCACGATATACNGCAAATTACACGCNAAAACTTATATTATTGCAATTATATATTTACGCAAAGTCAGTGNAAAATATGGACAAAACGGCGAAATATGGATAAAATGGTTGAGATTTCACGGTTAAAAAATTGTTCAAAGTGTTATATTATTCTAANAAATTGTTAAATAAAGTCGAAATTATGTGATTAAATCGGTATTTTTTATAAATCNACCTAATAAGGTATTTTATGGCGGAAGTGGTAAATATTTTTTATTTACATATTGACATTGCTTTGGTCTAATAGTATAATAACAATATATAATATATCCTAAGATTAGGGGAAGAGGAATTTATGATTGTTACGAACTCGGACTTGCTTTTGAGGGCAAAGAAGGGCGGTTATGCTATTCCGGCATTCAACGTCGACAATTTGGAAAGCGTTTTGGGCGTGCTTAACGCCATTGAAAAAACTTCAAAATCAGCAATAATTCAGACTATTCCCAGAACATTGAAATACGGTGGGACGGCTACTTACAGCGCGCTTGTTCGCGCTTTGTACAAGGGCGGAGCGGATATATCCATTCACCTTGACCACGGCGGAGATATTAAGACCTGCGAGGATTGTATCAAGGCGGGNTATACTTCGGTCATGATTGACGGCTCTATGCTTGACTTTGACAAAAACGTCGAGNTGACGAAAAAGGTCGTCGACCTTGCNCACNCNAGCGGNGTAAGCGTCGAAGCGGAGTTGGGTACGATTGGCGGCAAGGAAGAGACCGAAGGCGAGATAAAATACACGGAAGTGGACGAGGCGGTGGAATTTGTCAANAGGACGGGAGTCGACAGCCTTGCAATCGGCGTAGGTACTGCGCANGGCGTGTATAANGGNGANCCGCATATCGCCGTCGATAGAATAAAAGAGATTGCAAACGTCGTGGANATNCCGTTGGTCTTGCACGGNGCAAGCGGACTTTCCGACGAAGTGATAAGGTCTTGCATTAACGCNGGTATCAGCAAGATAAATTTTGCCACGCATTTGCGTCAGGCATTCAGCGAAGGCTTGAAAAAGGGNCTTGCNAGCGGCGAGGCTACTTACGACCCGAAGACGTATNTGCCGTACGCAATCAAGGCGGTAGAGGACGTCGCAACGAAGATTATTGGNCTATGCCAACCAAACGCATAGTTTAGCATAAGGAAATACAAAGAGAGGTATAAAATGCAATACGTAAGTTTTGAAAACAACAGAAAATACGATTTGATAGCAGTGGGCAGAATTGCCATTGACTTCAATCCGCTTGACTATTTCAAGCCGTTGTCCGAGAGCCAGCAATATCGCAAGTATCTTGGCGGTTCGCCTGCCAACGTGGCTGTCGGTCTTGCAAGATTGGGCAAGAAAGTAGGATTTATCGGCAAGGTGTCGGACGATCAATTCGGCGANTACGTCACNNACTTTTTTGCAAAAGANGGCATTGACGTATCGAGAGTGTCGAGAGCAAAGAACGGCGAAAAACTAGGTCTTACGTTTACGGAAATTCTTTCCCCGACGGAGAGCAGTATTCTTATGTACCGCGACGGAATTGCNGACCTTATGCTTGANCCGTCNGACGTNGACGAGGAGTATATCGCAAACGCAAAGGCTTTGCTCATCTCGGGTACTGCGCTTGCGCAAAGCCCGTCTAGAGANGCGTGTCTNAAAGCTATGCAACTCGCGCAAAAGAACAANACGAAGATTATTTTCGANATAGATTACAGAGCGTATAACTGGAANAGCAANGACGAAATCGCCGTNTACTATACTGCGGTTGCGGAGCACGCCGACATCATAATGGGTTCGAGAGAAGAATACGATTTGACGCAGGCTATTTTCGCGCCCGATATGGACGACGANCAGACTGCAAANTANTGGTTCTCCAAAAACGCGAAAATCGTCATCATCAAGCACGGCAAGAAGGGAAGCACGGCTCATACNTACGACGGACTTAAATACAATATCAAGCCTTTCCCTGTAACGGCGTTCAAGTCGTTCGGCGGCGGAGACGGCTANGGCTCGGCTTTCCTCTACGGAATGTTCGAGGGAAAAGAAATTATGGATTGCTTGGAACTCGGCTCGGCATCCGCGTCAATGCTCGTATCGGCGCACGGCTGTTCGGAATTTATGCCGACGGTTGAGGAACTTCAAAAGTTTATCGCTGACGAAAAGAAAGAATTCGGCGAAATGATAGCAAGAAAGTAATATCATATAGGGGTAAAAAATATGGCTTTTAATTATCCGAAATTTAATAAGAAAGGCGTAAAGACTCTTACGCAAATNNACGGNAAGAATAAGGATATGTTGATGGATATNCTCGTCGTCAAACTTGCTAAGGGCGAAAGCGCAACTTACAGCGAAAAAGATAAAGAGATGTGCGTACTTCTCACCGAAGGCGCGGTTGAAATGAAGTGCAACGANCTTGTNGGCAGCGGAAAGAGAACGGGCGTTTTCGACGATTTGCCGATTTGTATGCACGTTTGCAAGGGNAATACTCTTGTCGTCAAAGCGTTGGAAGACAGTGAAATTATCTATCTTGCGACTGTCAACGAAAGAGAGTTCCCNTCAAAATTCTACGACAAGAAAGACGTAATNGTAAGCGTATCGTGCGAAGGTCTTTGGGAAAATACCGCGGTGAGAGACGTCAATACGATTTTCGATTATTCCAACGCGCCTTACTCAAATCTCGTNGTAGGCGAAGTATTGGCAAGACAGGGAAGATGGTGGAGTTATTTACCGCANTCGCATCCTCAACCCGAAGTATATTACTACAAGATGCCCACGCCAGAAGCGTTCGGCGCNTGCTTNATCGGTGAAATGNAACCGCACACAATCGTCGACGGAAGCGTAGGTTGTTTCCCAGGCGGAAAGACGCACGTTCANGTTACCGCCCCCGGNTATCCGATGTACTGCTGNTGGATGATAAGACACCTNGACGGCAANCCGTGGGATAAGACGAGAATANTCGACCCCAGATATGAATATTGGGAGAAATAAGGAGATATTATGAAGACGGAAAGAATGAGTGTCGGCGAAGCCGTAGTAAGATTTCTTGACAATCAATACGTCAGTTTTGACGGAGTGGAAAACAAACTCGTCGAGGGTATGTTTACCATTTTCGGTCACGGTTGCGTATTGGGNATAGGCGAGGCGCTTTCAATGGGCAAGCACTCTTTGAAAGTGTATCAAGGTAAAAACGAACAAGGTATGGCGCAGGTCGCTACTGCGTACGCAAAGCAAAACAACAGACGCAAGATTTTGCCGTGCGTATCGTCGATTGGACCGGGCGCGGCGAATATGGTCACTGCCGCAGGAACTGCAACTGCAAATAATATTCCTTTGTTGCTGTTTATGGGCGATACTTTCGCTACCCGTCAGCCTGACCCCGTATTGCAACAGATAGAGCAACCGTATAGCGCGCTTGTCACGACGAACGACGCTTTCAAGGCGGTGACGAGATATTTTGACAGAGTGACAAGACCCGAAATGCTTATGAGCGCGTTGCTCAATGCAATCAGAGTATTGCTTGACCCTGCGCACACTGGAGCGGTCGCAATCGCTATGCCGCAAGACGTGCAAGGTGAGTGCTACGATTTCCCGATAGATTTCTTTAAGAAAAGAGTCAATAGAATTACAAGACCTACGCCAGTTGAGGAAGAACTTCAAGATTTGGCAAATGAAATCAAAAAGAGCAAAAAACCATTGCTCATCGTGGGCGGCGGCGTAAAGTATAGCGAAGCGGGCGAGACTGTCGCTAAGTTTTGTGAAAAACACAATATACCTTTCTGCGAAACGCAAGCGGGCAAGACGGCAATCAAGTCGTCGCATCCGCTCAACGTCGGAGGTCTTGGCGTAACTGGCAACAGTAGCGCAAATACGCTCGCAAAAGACTGCGATTTGATAATAGCGGTAGGCACGAGATTTACCGATTTCACAACCGCGTCAAAGTCGCTTTATGCCGACAAGAAAGTAATCACGCTCAATATGTCCGACATCCATGCGTCGAAACTCGACGCCGTCAAAGCTATCGGCGACGCTAAGGCGGGAATTATCGCTTTGGACGCGCTTTTGGACGGATACAAGAGCGGATATAAAGACGAAATAGCAAAGGCAAAATCCGATTGGGATAAGGAAATGGATAGACTTACTCATATCACAATCGGCAAGGGTTATAATCCCGAGATTGACGCTCATATGCCTGACGTCGTAGACAACTTCATTAAGGCGCACGGCGAGGCTATGGCGCAGACGACGGCTATCGGCGTAATCAGAGAGTGCATACCCAAAGACGCTATTATAGTAGGTTCGGCAGGTAGTTTGCCGGGCGATTTGCAAAGAATGTGGACGAGCGATTGCAAGGACAGTTACAATATGGAATACGGATATTCCTGTATGGGTTATGAAATTGCTGGTTGCTTGGGAAGTAAAATGGCTATGCCGAATCAAGAGGTATACGCAATGGTCGGCGACGGAAGTTATTTGATGTTGCATACCGAGATGATTACCGCTCTTCAAGAGGGGATAAAAATGAACGTGCTTCTCTTTGACAACGCGTCGTTTGGCTGTATCAACAATCTTCAAATGGATCAAGGCGTAGACGCTTTGTGTACCGAGTTGCGTTACCGCGAGGGAGATAAACCGATACGCGAAGGCAAGTTTATGAATATCGACTACGCTATGAGCGCGCGAGGTTACGGCTTTGTGACCTATACCGCTCGCAACGAGCAAGAGTTGAGAGAAGCGATTGCCGACTCTCTTAAACAGACGACTTCCACGCTTATCGACATCAAGGTATTGCCGAAGTCTATGACGCACGGCTACGACGGCTGGTGGAACGTAGGTTGCACGCAAAATCCTCGCTCGCAAAGAGGTAAGTCGGCGTTAGCCAACAAAGAAAAAATGCTTGAAAAAGCAAGAAAATATTGATATATTAGGTGGATTTATGGACAAGAACAAAATTAAACTCGGTATCGCTCCAATCGCGTGGACGAATGACGATATGCCCGATTTGGGAGCGGAAAACACATTCGAGCAGTGCGTAAGCGAAATGGCTTTGGCGGGCTTCGTAGGTTGCGAAGTGGGCAACAAATACCCAAAAGACGTCGCTACGCTCAAAAAGGCTTTGGAATTGAGAGGATTGAGCATTGCAAATCAATGGTTTTCATCATTCGTACTCACAAAGCCAATGGAAGAAGTAGAAAAGGAATTTATCGCTCAATGTAATTTCCTCAAAGCTATGGGCGCAAAGACAATCGGCGCGTCAGAGCAAAGTTACAGCATACAAGGACAGATGAACACACCTGTCTTCGACAACAAATACGTAATGAACGACGGCGAGTGGGAAAAGTTCGCAAAGGGAATGAACAGGCTCGGCGAGATTGCAAACTCGATGGGAATAAATCTCGTATTCCATCACCACATGGGCACGGTCGTTCAAACTGCCGAAGAAGTGGACAGAATGATGGAAATGACCGACGCTGACAAATTCTCGCTTTTGTTCGACAGCGGACATTTGGCGTACTGCGGACAAGATTATTTGTCGGTATTGAAGAAGCACGCCGACAGAGTAAAGCACGTCCACCTCAAAGACATACGTCCCGAAATAGTAGCGAAAGTCAAGTCGCAAAAACTATCTTTCTTGCAAGGCGTGAGAGAGGGAGCGTTCACAGTCCCGGGCGACGGCTGTATCGACTTTGCGCCGATATTCGAGATATTGGAAAAGAGCGGTTATCAAGGTTGGATGATCGTCGAGGCGGAACAAGACCCTGCCAAGGCAAATCCGCTTGAATACGCTATTAAAGCAAGAAAATACATTGCCCAAACGGCAAAATTATAATAAGGATATATACCAAAAAGGAGAAATATTATGGCAGTAAAGACACTAGGATATTTTACGAACAACCAATTCGTACAATCTACTACGGATAAGTATTATCCGGTATTCAATCCGTCCACGGGCGAGCAGATTGCTCAAATGCCTCGTTGTACTACGGCAGAAGTAAGCAAGGTAATCGACAACGCTCACGAAGCGTACAAGAAGTGGTCGAAAGTACCTGTAATCAAGAGAGTTCAAATTCTCTACAAGGTCAGAGATTTGCTTATCGAGCACATGGACGAGTTGACTGAACTTTGCGCTACCGAGCACGGTAAGAACTGGGAAGAGAGCAAAGGCGATATACTCAAAGCAAAAGAAGGTACGGAACTTGCTTGTTCAATGCCGTCGCTTCTTCAAGGCGAAAGTCTTATGGACGCTTCGACGGGATACGACACAGTACTTTATAGAGAATCAATGGGCGTATTCGTAGGTATTGCGCCGTTCAATTTCCCTGCAATGATTCCTATGGGTTGGATGGCTCCCGTATGTATCGCGTGCGGTAACGCAATCGTATTGAAAGTCGCAGGCGCTACGCCGATGACGTCGCTCAGAATTGCGGAACTCTATAAAGAGGCAGGACTTCCCGACGGCGTAATCAATATCGTAAGTTGCGATAGAAACGACACTCAAGAACTTATTTCCAACGATAAGGTAGTGGGTATCACCTTCGTAGGTTCGACTACTGTCGGCAGATATATTTACGAGACGGCAGCCAAGTACGGCAAGAGAGTACAGTGTCTTTGCGAGGCTAAGAACCATGCGCTCGTGCTTGAAGACGCCGCGCTTGACAGAACAGCGGCAGGTATCATCAACGCTTCGTACGGTTGCGCAGGCGAGAGATGTATGGCTTTGCCTGTAATCGTAGCGCAAGAGAGCATAGCGGATAAACTCGTTGCAAAACTTGTTGAACTTGCAAAGAAAGTAAAAGTCGGTCCTGCGTACGACAAGACTACGAACTTAGGACCTGTATACAGCGCAGAGCATAAGCAAAGCGTAATGAATTGGATACAAAAAGGTATTGACGAGGGCGCAAAGGTCGTGCTCGACGGTAGAAACGTAAAAGTCAAGGGCTATGAAAACGGCTTCTATCTCGCGCCGACGATTTTGGACAACGTAACTCCCGAAATGACCGTCGGTCAAAGAGAAATTTTCGGACCTGTACTTTGCGTCAAGAGAGTAAAGACTTTTGAAGAAGGCTTAGAGGTAATGAACGCAAATCCGTTCGCAAACGGCTCTGTAATCTATACGCAAAACGGTTACTACGCAAGAGAGTTCGTACGTTACACGCATGGCGGTATGGTCGGCGTAAACGTAGGTATTCCAGTACCGGTAGGCGTATTCTCCTTCACTGGTCACAAGTACTCCTTCTTCGGCGACTTGCACTGTCTCGGTCGTGATAGCTTCAAGTTCTATACGGACAGCAAGACGGTTACGACGCACTGGTTTGACGAGCACGAGGCGAAATCGACGAAAGTCTCCACATGGGACGGCACTATTTAGGCGACCGCATATAGCGGCGCGCCTTCCGCTTGATTGTCGGGACGACCTCGGGGTCACGTACGGGAAGTACGCTCACCACTCGGTCGCCCTAAATAAAACGAAAAAGTCCAATTCGGACAATTTCGCGAGGCGAAATGCACACCACTCTCTGCGGTCGCGTGTGGGTTCGTGTAAAAATTGAAATTACAAATATAGAGGTATAATATGATTAAAATAGGAATTATCGGCGCAGGACGTATAGGAAAAGTACACTGCGAATCTATTATGTGTTACGTCAAGGGGGCGACTGTAAAGAGCGTTGCCGACCCGTTTATGAATGACGAAACGGAAAAGTGGCTCAAAGGTATGGGCGTGGAAAAGACAATGAAGGACTACCACGAAATCCTTAACGACAAGGAAATCGACGCAGTGCTAATTTGTTCGTCCACAGACACTCACGCGCCAATATCTATCGAGGCTATCAAGGCGGGCAAGCACGTGTTCTGCGAAAAGCCTGTTGACCACGATATTGCAAAAATCAACGAAGTTAAGGCTGCGCTTGCAAATAGCAAAGTCAAGTATCAAGTAGGCTTCAACCGTCGTTTTGACCACAACTTTATGGCTGTAAGAGAGGCGGTTAAGCAAGGTAAAATCGGCGCATTGAACGTCCTCAAGATTTGTTCGAGAGACCCTGGCGCGCCACCCGTATCTTACATAAAGGTTAGCGGCGGTATCTTCCTTGATATGACGATTCACGACTTTGATATGGTAAGATATTTGTCGGGCGAAGAAGTCGAGAGCGTATTCGCTATGGGCGGAGTAATGGTCGACAAGGCTATCGGCGAAGCTGGAGATATCGACACGGCGGTCATCACGCTAAGACTTAAAAGCGGAGCATTGGCAGTCATCGACAACTGCCGTAGAGCGACTTATGGCTACGACCAAAGAGCGGAAGCGTTCGGCGAACTCGGTCAAGTTGCTATTTCCAACGATTGCGAGTCCAACGCAGTGCTTTCCAACGCTGACGGCGTGACCGCTGAAAAGCCGTTACTCTTCTTCTTGGAAAGATATATGCAAGCGTACGTAAACGAAATCAATCAGTTCGTAGATTGTATCGTTAACGACAAGCCTGTTCCAGTAAGCATTGAGGACGGTTTGCAAGCGGTCGTAATCGGCAGAGCGGCAAAGAAGTCTTTGGACGAGGGCAGACCCGTTGCGCTTTCTGAAATCAAATAAGTGTAAAATAAGAACAAATAAAAACTTTATAAATGCTACTTGCTAATTGCGAGTAGCATTTTTATAATTATTTGAAAAATATGTCATTAGGAGTAATCTCTAAAATATCGCAAATGGCAAATATCTGTTCATAGTTGAGTTGAAATACGCCGTTTTCAAAACGAGAATATTGCTGTTGTGTCATATGCAAAAAATCAGCTACTTGACTTTGAGTGTATTTCATAGCCTTTCTTGCCAATTTAATATTGTTACCAACAACTTTTGAAATATCCATCATTATTTTTATATCATAAAATGATGTAAAAATACTTAATATACATCACAAAATGATGTATTATATAAGTGTTATTATTACAAATGAGGTAAAATTATGTCTATGAGAATAAATGATGAAGAAAAAACTGAAGATTATAATGCGCATTGTCCAAAATGTGGCACACGTTTTACTTATATTTTCCCTGAAATGCATGCTGAATATTATGGCGAATTATTTAACTATATTAAGTCATATGTGTGTTGTCCTAAGTGCAACAATAAAGTATACGTATAGAAATTGTAGATGCTACATCATAACTCAATTAAATTCTTAATATATTATAATATGATAATCAGTATTAGAAAACGCGGACTGGCGTTTATTTTGGCAATAGTAGTTGTGGTAGCGATAAGTTTCGGCACGTTGATTGGCGTAAGAGTGGCGGAGGCGAGTTCTCCGATTTACGAATACACAATCGTAATTGACGCGGGTCACGGCGGGATTGACGGCGGAGTGGTAGGCTCTTCGGGCGTAAAGGAAAGCGATATAAATCTCAAAATGAGCAAGATTTTGGAAAAGGAATTGTCAAGCCGCAATTTCTCAGTAGTGATGACCCGAACGAGTGAAGACGCGCTCAACAACGTCAAAAGACTTGATATGCAAGCAAGAAAGAAGATTATCACCGAGGCAAATCCCACGGCGGTGATAAGCCTGCACGTCAACAAATTTTCCGACAGTTCGAGGAGAGGCGCGCAAGTCTTTTACGACGATACGGGCATAGGCAAGGACTTCGCCACGCTTATGCAAAATCATCTCAACGAAAATATCAACGCAGTCTACGGCAATAGAAGTAATTACGAGGCGATAGCCGGAGATTTGTTTATCACCAAATGCGCGAAAGTTCCGTCTATAATAATCGAATGCGGATTTATTTCCAACGCCGAGGATGAAAAATTGTTGTTATCGCAAGCCTATTGCGAAGACCTTTGCAAAAGAATAGGCGAGGTTTTGACGTCGGCGCTTTACCAACCGCAATAGTTGATTTATCTTGAATAATAGTTGACGCAAGTCGCACAATATACTCGAATGAGGAANTGATATGAAAAGAGTTTGTGCGACGGTCTTTATATGTTTTAGCGTGTGCGTNGTGNTTGCGTTNGCNGTATGTTGCAACGGCAATGGCGACGNTTNNATTTGTNNGGCAAGNNCAGCCGACGAGCGCGAGTGCTTGGGCGAGTTGACNGTGCTGATGTACCACAANACCTTAGCNCCNAATAAAANAGANAGCGTGTATTGCATCAATCAAAATCATTTGCGAAAAGACTTTGAATATCTCAAAACCAACGGCTACAACGTGGTAAGTTGCGATTACGTAATCAAGACTGTCGGTGAAGGTAANAAANTGCCGNNAAAAGCGGTNATTATCACNTTCGACGACGGCTATCTCAACAATATCAAGTATGCGCAACCCCTTCTCGAAGAGTATGGGTATAGCGGACTNTTNTCGGTAGTNGGCGACTACACTCGACTTGACAAGACGAANAATCCGCGAGGCGGNGATTTTATCTANTTCGGTTGGCANGATATGGCGGACGCGAATGCNAGCGAGTACGTCGAAATCGGTCTNCACTCNTACAATATGCACAACACAAANCCGCGTATGGGCGTGTCCAAACTCGGCGGAGAAACTTCGGAAGTCTACAAAAAGGTTTTTTCGGACGATACGGACAGGCTTGTCGAAGAGTTGAAAAAAGTCGGCATTACCTCNAANGTNTACGCGTACCCNTACGGNAAGTACTGCAAAGANAGCGAGGAAGTGTTGAAGTCCAAAGGCATTTTAATGACNCTCACTTGCAATGAGGGAACGAACCGTATCTACGGAATGGACGACTTGTATCTTCTCAAAAGGTACAACCGCGACGCTACGAAAGGCGAGTTGTCTTGTATAGGCAAAATGTAGTTTTGCAGTTGGCATAGNGGCAAATCTTTGTTATAATGTTTATAGAGGTAGTTTATGAGTTTTTACGACGAAGTATATTCCGTAGTCAANTTGATACCCAANGGCAAAGTAGCGACGTACGGACAGATAGCCAAAATTCTTTGTTCGCCCCACGCGTCGAGAGCGGTNGGATATGCNTTGCATTGCAACCCTGCGCCNGGGATTATNCCTTGCCATAGAGTTGTCAATCGCTTTGGAAGGCTTGCGCCNGCGTTTGCTTTCGGCGGAGAAGAAGTNCAAGCGCAGTTGCTTGCAAATGAAGGCGTGGTTTGCGACGAGAANTTTTTTGTCGATTTGGCAAAATACCAATGGAGAGAAGAGTAGTGGACAGCGTACGCAGACTTGAATACGTCGCTAATNCAAGCGGNAGTATTGACGACGCGCTTTCNGCTATGGGCATATCCTCGACTATNCGNACGGGTCTTAGAAAGGAATTNGGNCTGATTTGCAAAGTANNCGACGGCANNGAGATNCCCGTCAAGATAATAGATAGCGTAGGCGANGGAGAAAAGTTTTGCATNTACCTCAAAGACAGNGATATTAAGCCTATNCCCAANTGGGACAAGCCTGTCAAGATTGTNTACGAAGANCAAGACTTGGCNGTCATNGACAAAGACGCGGGNGTNGCGGTCATACCCACNAAAAAGCACTACGGCAGAAGCCTTGTCAACGCCCTTGCGAATATTTGGGGCGATTTTGTTTATAGACCCGTCAACCGACTNGACAGAGATACTTCNGGACTNATGATTGTCGCCAANAACCAACTTGCGCACAGCANNCTTGCAATCGAGCATATTGATAGAGAATATATCGCCCTATGCGNAGGACAGTTTGAGGGCGAGAGAAAGGGAACNATNGACTTGCCNATNAAGCGCGCGGGNAGCGGAATGAAGAGAGAAGTNGCNCCNGANGGNGATAGGGCGATTACCCACTANGAAGTAATAAAGCANTANGAGCAGTATTTTTCCGCTCGCTTTGTCTTGGAGACGGGCAGGACGCATCAAATCAGAGTACATATTTCTCATATTGGTTATCCGCTTTGTTGCGATAAGNTGTACAATCCNGACCCCAAACAANTTTTGTGNCCNNNCGGNAACGTTTTGAATAGNCAGGCCTTGCACTCGTATAGGCTATCTTTTGNNCANCCNATCGACGGAAGAGAAATGGAATTTACTTCAAATCCGTCATTTTGTTGACATATATATTGATATAAATTATAATAAAGGTGCAAAATAATTCGCNAANTAGCGANATTTAGGAGATGGNTATGAATATTTTTCAAAAAGCGTGGTACAGAACTTATCAAAAGACTATATATGCGGTTTCGCCGTTTTTGCCNTGGNGNCAGCCNAAACTTTTGAGTTTNGAGGGCGGNATAAANGACTTGCCAAAGTTTATATTGGACAGCGGACACAAGAGCGTAATGCTNGTNGTNGATTCCAATCTTGCAAAGATGGGTATGCCGAATCCGTTNATNGANGNNTGNGAAANNCAAGGNTTNGCGCTCACNGTCTTTGATAAAGTATTCCCAAATCCGACGATTGANTTGGTAGANGACGCGCTTGCGNTATATAAGCAAAACGGTTGCGACTGCTTGGTGGCTTTGGGCGGCGGTTCNTCAATGGACTGCGCAAAGGTAGTCGGNGCGCGCGTNGCTTGTCCNAAGAAGCCTATNCCCAAAATGAAAGGTATTCTCAAAGTNGGAAAGAAGTTGCCTATGTTCNTNNCNATNCCGACCACNGCNGGTACGGGAAGCGAAACNACCCTTGCNGCTGTAATTTCCAATTCNGAAACTCACGAAAAGTACGCTATCAACGANCACGCGTTGATACCTGAATACGCATTGCTCGACGCGTCGCTTACGCTNGGACTTGCCGCCTCATATCACTTCGACGACCGGTATGGACGCGCTCACTCACGCAGTCGAGGCTTATATCGGCAAGAGCAATACGAAGCAGACTAAGGAAATGGCGGAGAAGGCTGTCAAACTCATCTTTGACAATCTTGTGACCGCTTATCAAGACGGAAGCAACTTCGAAGCGAGAGAGAATATGCTCAAAGGCTCNTTCTATGCAGGCGCGGCTTTCACGAGAGCGTACNTAGGTTACGTGCACGCAATGGCGCACACTTTGGGCGGTTTCTATCACACTCCGCACGGCTTGGCAAATTCCGTAATACTTCCGCATATTCTTGATTTCTTCGGTTCAAGTATTTACAAGAAACTTGCTAAACTCGCCGATATCGTGGGTATTCAAGGCGAAAACGACGAGGTTAAGGCAAAAGCCTTTATTCAAGCGATAAAGGATATGAACAAGATGATGAATATCCCCGACAAGTTTGTCGACGTGATAAAGGAAGAGGATATCCCTCAAATGGTGGACAGAGCGTACGCAGAGGCGCATCCGCTTTATCCAGTGCCTAAGTTTATGAACAAAAAGCAACTCGCCGATATGTTCAAAGAGTTGATGGGCTGATAATGAAGAATTGCATTTTGGTCGGCGGCGGTAACTTTTGCGAGCAAGAATTCAACAAGTGTAGAGAAGAGTTCGAAAGTCTGCAAGAAGTGTATACCGTAGTTGCCGTTGACAGCGGTTATGAATATATCAAAGACATAGTTGAAGTCGCTTGCATAGTAGGCGACTTCGATTCTTTGGGTTACGTCCCAGAAAATATCCCCGTGATAAAGCACGACCCGATCAAGGATTATACCGATATGGCTTTGGCAATCGAGTATATGCAAAATCAAGGCATTGAGAATTTTATTATCTTTGGCGGACTTGGCGGACGGCTCGACCACACGCTTGCCAATCTTCAAATGGCGCACGGCTTTTTCAAAGAAGGAGATATGTTTATCACTTTCATTGACAGCGACTATGACGTGCATTTTATTGACGACACTTTTGTCATTGAAGACGGCAAGAAAGGGCAGACTTTTTCTCTTTTTGCCTTTGACAAATGCAGTGGGGTCAACGTGTCGGGAGCAAAATATAATTTGAGTAATCATACTTTAACCAATACTTTTCCGCTCGGCGTAAGCAATGAATTTGCAGGCGGAGAGTGCGTAATAAGCGTAGATGAAGGCGTATTGATTTACGTAGAAGTCAAAAGAGGATAGGAATGGATAAGCAAAAGACAGTGATGTTCGACCTTGACGGTACGGTACTAGATACTTTGCCCGACCTTGCGTTGTCGGCGAACTATGCGCTCAAAAAACTCGGCTTTCCCGAGCAATCTACCGAGCAAGTGCGTATGGCTATCGGTCACGGCATTCGCAATCTTCTTAGGACGTTGATGGGGTGCGAAGACGAAAAAATCTTGGAAGAGTGCAGAAGTATTTTTCAAGAGTATTACAACAAAAACAAGACTTTGACGACAAAGCCGTACGACGGCGTAATACATTTGCTTAAAGCCTTAAAAGACAAGGGCATTAGAATATTTTTAATATCCAATAAATACGACGGCGCAACGCAAGAACTTGTAGCGCATTTCTTCGGCAATATCTTTGACGGAGTATACGGCTCGCGCGAAAACGTCTTGGCAAAGCCCGATAGGGCAATGTTCGATTTGGTATGCGAAGAGCATAATTTGGACAAAGACGGCGTAGTCTACGTGGGCGATAGCGAAGTCGACTGCGAATTTGCAAGAAATTGCAATATGGACTTTATCGGAGTAAGTTGGGGATTTAGAAGAAAAGAAGAGTTGAAGGCAAGCGGAGCGAAAATCATTGCCGATAGCGTGGGTGAACTTAAAAGCGCGATTTTGCCTTAAAAATATGCCATTTTTCACAAAATTGAAAAAATTCAAAATCTAGAAAATTTCAAATTTACTCTTGGTTATACAATTAAATAAACCGAGAGTAATATTTTGTCGATTTTTATCCCAAAAGTCCAAAAAAAGTCAAAATCTTCCAAATAAAGTATACATTTCCTGACCGAAGAATTTCGACACCTCAATGTCAAAATTCGAGATAATTAGACACATATATCATAACATATCATAATTTTTTATTCAAGTGCTTTTAGTCAGGAAATGTATACTTTTCCTGACTAGACCAAAAACAGGGTAAAAACGAGGTAAAAAATGAATATAAAAACGAGGAAATTAAA
>JAAVHQ010000007.1 GCA_014799645.1 Clostridiales bacterium
TATTATTCTTGTTGTAACTTGTGCTATCAGTCACCTTTTCAACGAGTTTCCAAAAAACATCTCCGTTAAATACCTTGCCTGTGCCTGTTGTATCGTTTTCATAGCCATCAAGCAACAAATTTCCCAAATCCGTTGCCTGAGAATCCATATTTTCGACCTTGATTGCCTCTGCGCTATTATTAGGCACATAAAAGGTCATTGCGCTTGCCAAAAGCATACACACAATAATCAATACTGACAGCGCAACGTACCCCTTTAATTTCTTCTTTTTTATATCCATTTTTACCTCGTTTTTATCCGATTTTTTGCCTAGTCAGGAAAAGTATACATTTCCTGACTGAAAGCACTTGAATAAAAAATTATGATATGTTATGATATATATGTCTAATTATCGAGAATTTTGACTTTTCGGTGTCGAAATTCTTCGGTCAGGAAATGTATACTTTATTTGGAATTTTTTGACATATAATGTATTTTAGTTATAATTTTCGACTTTTTTTGCAAAAAAAGAAAAAGTCCCCCGTACTTGATGTACGATGGGACTTTTGTTGTGCTGATTACGTACGCAGACTATTTGGCGTACTTAAACTCCACTACCATTTCGGTGAACGCGACTACGTCTGCTTTGAGTACCAAAGAGGTATCGACGTTGTTGTTTTTGGTGAAGTAAGCGAGAATTTCTTCGTTGTAGATTTCAAGCGAATTTATTTTGTTCTTGCCTTTGCTGTAAAGCACAGTCAAGCGATTGTTGTTCATACTGTAAACGTTATTCCAGTTGTAAGAGATATTGTCGCCGTAGCCATTCCAGTATTTTTTCTCGTATACTGTCTTTTGCTTGCTTTCATCATAATATTCACCGTAACTTGCGTCGTTGACTTCTCTCGTGATAGGCAATCCGTTTTCGCCGAATACCGTGCGCGACTCAATTCTCATAAAGTGCGTATAGATTCTGAAATTGTCGCTTGCGGCAATGCCGTTCTCGCGGATAGTCTCCTTATCGGTATTCATCTTGATAATAGCAATCGGGTCAAGGAACATATTGAGTTCTCCGCTCGCTACGCCGTTCTCGACTTTATATTCAAGTTCCTTTTCTATCTCGAACTTTTCTCTATATTTCTTCTTGCCGATGTTGGCGATATAATCCGACCTCTTGACGTCTTTGAATACAGTCGTCTTGACGGTATAATCATTGAGCGACTTGAAGTCTACGTCAAAAGCCATAAAGAATACGTATTGGTCAGTGGAATTCTTGACGGTATATGCTACTTCTTTTTTTGGATCAACAATCCTTATTCCGTCTTTATCGTATTTGGTTTCCTTTTCAGGCCAGCCTGGTTCTTTATCGCTACCTCTTTGGATAGAACTGCCAAGCAATGCGCTTCCCCTTGAATACTCTTCGACTCCGTCTTTGCCATCATAAGTCTTTTTTGAATCAGTCTTGTAATAAGTCATTGCAAGCACGAAACTTGAAGTCCAAGCCTTTGAGAATACTTCGTCGGTCAAAGTGGAAAGCGTATCGGTCGCCGTCTCGACGTCCTTTGCGTTCTCTTCATAATAGGCGATTTCTTTCTCTGCCGCGCTCTTGCAACCTACGAACATAGAACAAAGCGCTACGATAATAAGCATAATTGACGCGATTGCGAAAATCTTCTTTTTCATTATTCTTTGCCCTCCTCTTCAACGATTGCTCTTGCCGTCGCTTGCTCTTCGGCGAGTTCCTCTTCATATTCTTTTTCAGCGACTACCGAGTATACGTCAGTTTCGCCCTTAATCTCGGCGTCGACGATACCCTCCAACTTCTTCGCGTCTTCAAGACGTTTTACTGCAAGTCTGCCTTGAATTTCAGCCATCTTCTTACCGCTCAATTTGTAGAACAAAATCGGTACGATAGAGATAAGGTTGAGAATAGCAGGTATAATCGTGTAGATTGCGAAGATACCGAACTTGGAGAAATCGGATTGTACAGGTTTGTGGTCGTTGAGGAACGGCAAAGCCTGCGAGAAACCGAAGAATACAAGCAAGTAACTCATCGTATAGTCTTTAAGACCCGACGATACTTTTGAACGAAGGCTCATAAGCGAGAAGGTAATACCCTCGCATCTGTCGCCCGTCTTGTCTTCCCAGTAGTCAAGCGTATCGGTTGCCATAAGGTGCGGTATTACGTTGAGAATACCGACAGGTATCATTGCGATAAACATAAGTCCAGCAACAAGCCACCACTGCGTACCGCCTATGATATATACGAAGAATATCAAAGCGAGCGCAGCCGAATGCCAGAAAGTCGCGAATATAAACAACTTCTTGCTGTCCATCAACTTACGGAGTTTCGGCGCTATCATCATACCTATCATTGACGCAACCGCGCCCGGTAGAGAGAATATGATTTGCAATGAACCTTTGCAGAATATGTACGATACGACGTAGATAATCATTGCCGATACGAAGTTTCTGAAGAACGTAAGTAAGTTGGAAAGAATCAACAACATAAATTGCTTGTTCCTAAACAAATACTTGAAGCCTTCAAGTACGCTTGGCGTACGGTCGGTCGGCTCTAATCTCTCTTTTACGAACTTTGCGCCGAGTACCATGAATATCGGTCCTAAGATGCCGATAATCAAAGCCATCAACATATAAGAATTCGTGTAGTTGTCGTTGGTGATAAGCAAGAACAAAGTCAAAAGCACGAGAGCGGACTGCTCGCCTACGCTACCCAAAATACGGCTTATGGAAATAATCTTTGCTCTTTCGTCAGTGTTGGGGGAAGCAACCGCAGGCAAGCCGTTGAGCGGAACGCCTACCGCCGTACCCATAACGCTGTAAAGCAAATATGTAATCCACATGAACGCGATTTTTCCGCCTGAACCCATTGACGCGTAAATGCTTGGCATAAACATTAATATCGTAAGTACGCCCCAAGGAATTGCCGCGCCGAATAGATACGGACGCATTTTGCCCCATTTTGTTCTCGTGCGGTCAACGATAACGCCCATTATCGGGTCGTTGAGACCGTCGAAAATTTTTGATACCAAAAACATAGTTCCTACCGCTGCGGCGTTAATGCCTACGCAAACGGTATAGAAGTAAAGCAGATAACCTTGAACAAGACCCGTTACCGCGCTCGACGCAAACTGCGCAAGCGAGAAGAAGATGTAGTCTTTCTTCTTCAAGTACTTCTTTTTGGCAAGTTCTTCGTCTGCCATTTGATTAGTCGACGGTTCTTCCGCAATAGGCATTACGCCGTCAACCGCTTGAACGTTTTCTTCCACTCAAAAACCTCCCCTTTTGCATCTTCTGCAAATCTCATATATTTTATATTATATCAAACAATTTATTATATTTCAATACTTAATTAAATACAATAAATGTAAAATATTCGACAGATTACTTTTCCAACTTCTTCGTAAAGAAGTCTCCGTCAGGATAACTCAATACGAACGCGCCCGTACTGCTCCACGCTTGCAACATCGAGCCGTCGGGATGAACGGGGCTGAAGAACTCTATCGGAGTGTAATTGCCCTTCTCGACGTTGTACTCAAACCATCTCGTAAGCGGATAGTTGTAGTCCATACCTTTCATAAGTTTTGCGTAAGCGTATACGCACGAAAGGTACGGCCAGTCTCCGCCGTTGTGATAGTAATATGGCAACGAGGATTTTTGCACGATATCTTTGGTATTCTTGTAGAAAGGATATACCGACAGCGTGCCGAAGTCGCCTGCGCCTTGCTCTTTGTTGTTCTTGCTCTCCAAAAGCGCTTGCATATTGTCCAACATTCTCTTTGCCCTTTGCTCGTCGGTCAAGCCGAATAGCACCATGACGACAGTGTCGATTGAGAGATTGTCTTCGACGAAATTGTCGCTCTTGTAGTTGACGAACCAACCTTTTTCTTCGTCCCACAACAAGTCGTTGATAGACTTAACTACCTTTTCGTATTTATCCGCGTACGCCTTGGACTTCGCCTCGTCGTTTAGACATACCTTGTAAATCTCGCTCATTGCGAAGAGCGCTCTTGCGTACAAAGCCTCGTCGTAAGTGACGTAGGTAGAACGGAATACGTTGTCGCACCAATCGCGTCTGTTGTACTCTCCGCCCTTGACCAAAAGTCCGCTCTCGTCGGTCTCTTTCATAAGTCTTTGCAACACGAGGTTTGCGCTGTTGATTACTCTGCCCGCTTTGACTTTCTCTTGAAGTATCGAGAAGTCTTTGGTATGTACCAAATAATCGTAAAGCATGAGCACGAAGAATGACGGCGAATCGTAGTGGTCGCCCCAATAATTTTTGAAATTAAACTTGACGGCTGACGGACACTCGCCTTTTTTGCTTATGCCGTTGGCAAGCGTGATAATCTCGTTGCGTACCAAATCGGGACGAACGGGCAACACGCTGAGCACGGTCCAGTATGCGTCGCGGTAATACGTTCTTGCAGGGAATTGATATACGATACCTGCCAAAAAGCCCTTGAATTTGCCAAGTTCCTTGTAGTTGGAAAGCGACGCGTTGAGAAGGGATTTGTAATAAGCGTTTAGGAAATCGCCTTGAATCGGCGCGGGACATTTAAGTGAACTTGCGTAAACGTCGCAGTCAGACAGCGCGTTGTCGAAATTCTTCAAAGCGCGTTTGACGTCGCAGAAAGTAAAGTCGCCTCTAGTGCCCGCGCTGATGACGTATCTAAAAGCCTTGGTCTCGCCTTTGGCAATTTTCCCGCCGAAAGCAAATTGATTGTAACAACCTCTTTCGTGCTCCAATCCTATCGCCTTGCAATTCACGGCGACGTCGATATAGAAGTCGCCCATTACGTCGCCTTTGATATAGGTCATTCCGTCGAGGTCGCAGACGCCTCTCTTATTCTTTTTCAAAAGTCCGCCGATAATTTTGGAAATATTGCCCACCGAAAGTCTGTTGGCAAGAAGTTGTTGAACGTACGACTCGAAGTTTATACCGAAGTTGGTCGTCAAGTCGAAGTCGATATCGCAATCGAGAGCGCTCACCTTGTTTTCTACGTAAATGCAATTTGACTTTGTGTCAAGGAATTGCGTGACGGTAATCTCCGCGCCCTTTTCGCTGAAAGTCGTGATTTGCTTTTTACCGAGCATCTCCACGCGCTTATCGCTCATATACTCGATTGGCACGCCGTTGATAGTGTACTGCGGATAGAAAGCTGAAAATACGGAAAACTTGTTCATTACCGCATATTTGGATATACCGCCTCTTCCGTCGAATTGAGCCGTGATAAGATTGTTGGCTACGTCAAAGCAAACTTTTTTGTGGAACTTCTCAGCGACGATAATTTCGCCGCCTGCGCCATATTTATAAGACATAATTTTCACCCTTTATAAAATTTATTTTACGCTGTTCGTTTTTTCTTCTTCAATCTTCTTTTGAAGTTCGTCATAATAGAGATCTTCAAAGTCGGCTTCTTGCGGACTTACCGTTCTGCCAAGCCAAGCCGAAAGATGAATTGCATTCGAGAAGGTCAAGCCATTGAGTCCTTCTTCGTAATTGCCGATGAGTTTTTTCTCCTTGCCGAGAAGCACGTTGGAGAAATTGCGGATTACGTTGATATGCTGTCCTTTGTCGACAAGCAAACCCTTCAAGAATTCGTGAGGCATAAACTTAACCTTGATGGTCTTGTTCTTAGGCTTGCCCATAAAGACGGTGTTGGTCTTGGAAAACTCGGGTTCTAAGGTTTCGAGTTTAGTAAATTCAAGTTTCATAGTAAAGTCTGCGCTACCCGAAATTACAATCTTACCGCCGTCGCCGGAAATTTCAAGTCTGTTCGTGCCGGGGGCTTCGTGAGTTGACGTGATGAATACGCCCGTTGCGCCGTTCTCGAAAGTACAGGTTGCGGTAACGTCGTTTTCTACGTTGATTTGTCTGCCGACCGTTCTTGCGATTGCGTTGACGCTCGTAATCTTGCTACCTGCAAGCCAAGTGAACAAGTCGAGTTGGTGCGGGTCTTGATTGATAAGTACGCCGCCGCCTTCGCCTGCCCAAGTGCCGCGCCATCCGCCTTGCGAATAGTACGCTTGAGGTCTGTACCAGTTGGTGATTATCCAAACGATTCTTTTGAGATTGCCGAGTTGTCCCGACTCGATTATTTCCTTTGCTTTCTTGTAAATCTTGCTTGTGCGTTGGTTGTACAAAAGTCCGAATTTGAGTTCGGGTCTTTCGCTCTTTGCGTACTCGGCTACTTCTCTGACAGCCTTAGTATATACGCCGGCCGGCTTATCGCTCAACGCGTGGATATTCATTTCCAAAGCCTTCTTTGCAATAACAGGGTGCGCATAGTGAGGCGTGTCGATAATTACCGCGTCGATAAGTCCGCTTGCGAACATGTCCTCGTAATTCTCGAATACCTTGACTTTGTCGCCGAACTTTCCTTTCGCCCACTGCCTTCTGTCCTCGGCGATGTCGCATACAGCGCTCAATACGCCGTTCTTATCCATACCTGAAAAGAGTTGTCCTGCATATCTGCTACCTTGTTTACCGATACCTACGATACCGTATCTAATCTTCTTGTCTGCCATAATTAAGCCTCCTTTTCCGCTTCTTCAATCATTTCTTTAAGTCCGTAATACTGCCAATCCATCATCTGACGTCTTGTGACGGGCTCTGTGTGTGAAAGTCCTTTCGCCGCGTCGATTTCGTGGAAGACGTTACGCCATTTGTTCATATGCTCGATAGTCACGCCGAAGAGCAACCAACCGAAGTAGTGGAAACTCTTCTTGTGGTCAGCGTACTTGCCCGTGTGAGGTTCAAGCGTCATAAAGCCGTCGTAACCTCTCTTGACAAGGTCCTTTATCATATTCTTGTAATCGCCGATACCCATTCCGACGGGAACTTCGACTTTGTACTTCGAGCAGTCTTTGATGTGGTAATATACCGTAATGTCTTTGAGCTGTTGATAAGCCGACGGAACGTCAACTCCGCACTGAACGTAGTTGGACGCGTCAAAGCAAAGTTGGAATTGCGGATCGTTGATTTCGTTGTAGAGTTTGATTACTCTCTCGGGAGTGTCCGCCCAAATTCTCTTTTCGTTCTCGTGCAAAAGCACAACGTCGCTTCCCTTTACGATTTCAAGGAAGCCTTTTATTCTCTTGACTACTTGCGGTAGGTCTTTTTCGTAATTGCCGCTGAGTCCTCTGAACGAGAACATACGGATATACTTGCAATCCATAAGTTTGCATATCTTGACGAGTTCTGCAAGTTTCTTGCACTGCGCCGCGTACTTCTCGTCGTCGTAAAGTCCGATTTTGCCTATCGGCGAACCAATCGATGAAAACTTCACGCCGTATTCGTCGAGCATAGGCTTTACGTCCTTTTCGAATTCCTCCAAAGTAAAGTCCGCGATATTCTTTCCGTTGATTTTTCTCGGGCAAAGATAGCTTTCCCCATAGGCTTTTATCGTCTCGAGTTGGGTCTTCAAATCCCCGCTAACTTCGTCGTAAAATCCCGATATTTTGATGTTTGACATAACTCCCTCCGATTGTCTTTTTATCGTTGTCGCATTGCTGCGTAATTATCTCTTTTCTTCTTCAATCTTTTGATTGAGCATTTCCGCGTACGCGTCCTTGTCAAGAGGCAAGTCGACGGGCTTATTGAGCCACGAGGACATATTCATTGCGTTGATGAGCGTCAAGCCGTTGATTCCCTCTTCCATACGCGCAAGTAGCACGCTCTTGTCGCCGCATTCCATTGCCTTGACAAAGTTTTTAATTATCCTTGACTGCTGTCCGTAGATGCCGTCGTATATCATTCGTGTCAAGCCGTAAGATAGAGATTTCTTCTTGCTCTTCTTATCCTGCTTATTGCCGTAATCGCGCTTTGCCCTCGCGTTGATTTCGCTTTCGGCGAAATCGTTGAGCCAATAATACATCTTGAATTTCTCTATGACTATCTTGCCCGCATCTCCTGCGATTTCAAGTCGGTTAGTCCCAGGTACTTCGTGAGTTGACGCGGTGAACACGCACTCGAAGTCCTTGTATGAGAGAACCGCCGTCACGTCGTTTTCAGTCGTGATATTTCTGCCCACCGTCTTGCAGTTGGCGGAAATCCTTTCGGGCATACCGATAAGCCATTGCAATATATCCAACTGATGTACGCACTGATTTATCAACGTACCGCCGCCTTCGCCCGACCAGCTTGCGCGCCATCCGCCCATATCGTAATAGAACTGCGTGCGATACCAGTCTGTGACAATAAAATTCACTCTCTGAATTTTGCCTATCTTGCCCTCGGCAATGAGCGCTTTCGCCTTTGCGTACATTCTGTTCGTGCGCTGATTGAACATCATTGCGCCGATTACTTTGTCGTTGTCCTTCAAGACGTCTACTATCTCTTCCGCCTCTTTGGTAGTCACGCTGATAGGTTTTTCCAAAAGCGTATGTATTCCTCGCTTTACGCACTCTTTTGCAATAGCGATATGCGATTTGTGGGGAGTGGCTATTATCACGCCGTCAAGGTTTTCTTTATCGAGCATTTGGATATAGTCCTCGTATCCCGACACCTTGTACTTAGCGCAAAAGCCGTCCAAAACTTGCTTGTCAACGTCGCATACGGCAACCAACTTCCCGCCTTTAACGACGCCTTTGGCAAGGTTGCGCGCGTGCCTAGAACCCATTCTTCCTATTCCGATAACGGCAAGTCTTTTCATTTCTTTCCCCTTTATATCAATTATCCCTCGACTATTTCTCTGACTTTGAGCGGCTTGTTGGTCGTGATGTTTCCGTCGATTTTCTTTGCGTACTTTCTCATTACTTGCTCGTCGTCGACAGTGAATACGCTCAACTTCAAATCATACTTCTTGCACTCTTCCAAGAACTCGTCGTTGATTTTCGCATAATTCAAATTCAAGCCTGCAAAGTGCGGATTGTTGTAACTCGTCAATTTTTCTTTGAGCGTCTTGACGTTTGAAGTAACGTACTTGATACCCATAGAGTTGAACCAAGCCTCTCCGCAATCGATATACTTGCTATCTTCAAGTTTAACACATCCTGTGAAAATGAGCAAGTCCTCCATTCCGACTTCTTTTGCGAGCGCGATTACTTCGGCGATAATTCCTTTTTGTTTGAGGTCGCAATTTATCTTCACTTGCTTTTCTTTGGCTACCTCGAAAGCGTAACGCAAAGTCAATTTCTTCTTGCAAGAAATGGCGGGTAAATGCGAAAGATAAAGCAATTTTCCTCTCTTCCAAATATCCACTTCTATTGCGTCAGCCTTATACTCGTTTATTCTGTCGAAATAGGCTTGCGTATTTCTTCCCGTACCCATAGCTCCGCCGTGCGCAGTAATCATATTCAATTCTCCTTAATATATATCGGACTTGTGATAAAGACGTCGGATTGAATTCCTTGCACAATGCCTCTGCCTTCGAATCGCAAATATCCTTGATTTTTTATTTCTATTTTATGCGTTATCGTTTCGCCGTCCGAGCAGTCGAATTGCAACTCGTCTTGGACGCCCGAACATACCGCCACTTTTTGCAATACGCTCTCGAAAGGATAATCCTTTTGTCTTTGACATTTTATAGTAAGCGTATATCTTCCCGTCTCCACGCTATCGCCTATACCGAAAGACCTTACTCCGTCAGATAAACTCAATTCGACCGCGTATCCCATAGTGATATAAGTCCTGCCGTCCTCTACGGCTTTCATTACGCTTTCTTGCGAGAGCTTACCGTCTATTCCCAAATAGGTGTAAGCGTAACTCGGTCCGCCTTCGTCGGGCGAATGCCAGTCGTAGCCGTACAACGCGCATAGTTTATATCCTTTGTCGAGTAGGCTTATCCACTCACGTTTTGCCAAAAGGTCTGTCGGCGACACGTTGGGGTTGTAGTGCGACCATACTTCGTAGGAAGTAAGGTAATCCCAATTTGTGATTGGCAAATTGTTGTGACATCCAGCGCAGAGCGGCGAGCCCAATCTCTTTGGATGGGCAAGCGTGACTATGTCCCCGCACTCTCTCGCCCTGACTATACAAGCGTTGATATTTTTAGGCGTAATATCAAGCCAATTTACGTCGCTGTTTCCGCCTATGACGGTCATGTGTCCCCAAAAGGTCGTCCACTCTATTCCGCCGACTACGACGAGTCCGTATTTCTCGCCGTACTTCTTCGTCTCTTCTACGTTGCTAGTCGTATTATGGTCGGTAAGACATATCGCTTTGTAGCCTCGTCTTATCGCGTTTTGCACCAACTCTTCGGGTTGCATATCCCCATCGGAAGCCACGGTATGGCAGTGCATTTCCACTCTTTGCCAACTGAATTTGCCGTCCTCGCTGTCGTCCGTCGCCACGTCGTTGCCGTAGTCTTTTCCCTCGGCAACTTCCGGATACTCGTCGTAACCTTTGACTTCGACTATTACGTCTATATAATCAGTGGCGATGCTATTTACGCTTGCTGTCAAAGTCCACTTTCCACCGAGAGGCTTCGTCTTGATAAAGCCGTTGGACGAATAGACTTCGCTGACAACGTGCGTTTGGTCAGGCTTATGTCTATGCTCCGTACCCAATACCTTTTCGCTATCTTCAAGCGACCACGCGATGTGGTTGGACAACGGAACGCATCTGCGTTTGTCCTCGTACGAGAGAGGTTTCGCCACGTCTTGCGTACTCAATCCCTCGTCGATAAGTCTAATACATTTTTCCTCGTCATACTCATACTTCGGCGAATATGCAGTACGCACCGTCACACACTTCAAGCCTTGCGGAACTTCAAAAGCGACTTTGATATGCGTCTTGTTGTCCTTTGGCAGTATTCGTATTGTCGAAGAAAATATATCCATACTCTATTCCCTTATATCGGGTATCTCGCTCATATTGACCGTTCTGCCGCCCTCATGACGGGATATCTCCGCAGCGGTAACGATTCTATGACTTTCTATAGTGTCCTTTATCCAAGTGTATTGCATATTGGGATCGGAATTGTTGGTCAACATACCGACCGTCGCTTTGACTATTCCTTGGTCGCCGCCAAAGTGTCCTTTTATTACCGGAATAATATTGACGATAATTTTCTTTTCCTTTTGACCGAAAAGTTTAAGCCTAATGACGCTTCCTCTATCGTCGGCAATCAAGATACCTTTGCTACCTCTTATTTCCGTATGTCTATGGTCTTGCTCGTTGAAAGCGTTTGCCGTGAAAGAAATTCTCACGCCGTTTTCCATTTCCATATTTACCGTCTGGCAGTCTACTACGTCATTGTCGCAAGCAAATACGCATCTTGCCCAACGCTTTGCTTTTTCGTCAGTCTTCAAAGCGTGCAATACGTCTTTTTTCTTTGACGAAGTGCAGAAAGCGTACGTACCCCAAAGGAATTTCTTCTTGCCTCTGCCGATGAATTTCTTTCTGCCGAGATACTGATGCTCTACCTCGAAATTACAAGTCATTCTATGAGGACAGTCAAAGCAGTTTGCAGTTGCGCCCTCGGGTTTATGCTCTTTATTGAAATAAGAAAGCGAACCGTAGGAACTCAAACTCTTGCATTTGCTTCCCGTAAACCAATACATAAGATCCATATCGTGACAGCACTTTGCAAGCAACATCGGCGACGTCTCTTGCTCGCTGCGCCAGTTGCCTCTGACGTACGAGTGGCAGAAGTGCCAATAAGACACGTTCTCGTCGTGCTTGATAAGTTGAATATCGCCAATCACGCCTTCGTCCAACATCTGCTTAATTCTTCTGTAATAATTCGCATATCTAAGCACGTGGCAGACGAGCACCTTGCAACCTTGCTTTCTCGCAAATTCTTCTATTTCCAAACACTCTTCGATATTCGGCGAAAGAGGTTTTTCCACGAGAATGTCATAACCGAGTTCAAGCGCTTTCATGGCGTGCGCATAGTGATCTCTGTCCTGCGTAGCTATAAGCATACAGTCGGCTATCTTTCCCAACGCGAAAAAGTCCTTTTCGTCGGTAAAGCACTTATCGTCGGGGACTTTCCAAAGTCCCTTGATCTTGTCAATCTTTTCTTGATATTTATCGCATACCGCGACAATCTGCACGTCGTCTCTCTTTGCGAAATGCGTGCCGTAATTCTTTCCTCTGCTACCTAATCCGATAACTGCAATTTTCAACATAATTTTTTCCCCTATTCTTATTTATTGTTTATTTATTTACACGCCTGAGTATGCCGAGAAACCCCCATCAATAGGAATCACCACTCCCGTGACAAATCCCGACTTGTCGTCGTCGGAGAGCCACATTACCGTGCCAAGCAATTCTTCAGCCTCGCCGAATCTTCTCATAGGCGTGCCGGCGAGTATCTTTTGCGTTCTTGGAGTAGGATTGCCCTTGTCGTCGAAAAGCAACGCTCTGTTTTGGTTGGTTACAAAAAATCCCGGAGCGATAGCATTTACTCTTATGCCTTCGCCTGCGAAATGAACCGCCAACCATTGAGTAAAGTTGGACACGCTCGCTTTAGCGCCCGAGTAAGCAGGAATTTTCGTCAACGGTCTAAACGCGTTCATACTCGAAATGTTGATGATAATTCCGCCCTTGCCAATCATATCTTTTGCAAATACTTGCGTAGTAAGGAACGTCGCCAAAAAGTTGAGTTTGAAGACAAAATCAACGCCCTTTTCGTCAAGATCAAAGAAAGAAATTTTACTTTCGTCGTCTACGTCGGCTTGATTGAAGTATTCGCTCGTAGTAGTACCCTTCGGATGATTTCCGCCTGCGCCGTTGACAAGAATGTCGCATGCGCCGAGTTCCTTTATGATCTTTGCTCTCGCTTCTTCCATAGTGCTCTTTTCAAGGCAATTAACCGCGTACGCTTTGGCAACGCCGCCTTCCTTGACTATCTCGTCAGCGACGACTTGCGCACTTTCCAACTTCAAATCGAGAAGAGCAACCTTTGCGCCTTCTCTTGCATAACCTTTTGCAATCGTAGAGCAAAGCACTCCGCCCGCTCCGGTAATAACAACTACTTTATCTTTCATATTTTCCTCCGAGTCTCAAATTAAGTTCTTGCATCAATCTTGAATGCGTCACTTAATTATCGTCTCTTATTTCTTTTTATTTTTTATTTATTTTATATCAATTTGTTTTACATCAAATCCGCTTACCCAAAGTTTGTGGCGAGTGCGGAGAGATGTTATTTATATATCCGCTTAAACGAATCCTCGCAAGACCGCAGAGAGTGGTGTGGATTTCGTTTTATCTAGGGCGAGCGGTGGCGTCAAGTGTACTAGCCGTACACGTCGTCACCCCGAGACCCGAAGAGCAAGCGGAAGGCGCGCCGCTATATGCGGTCGCTTACTAATTACCTTTTTCGACAGCCTCAATAATTCCCTGCAAATACATCGCGCCGAGCGCCCTATCGTAAAGTCCGTAACCGCCTCTACCCGTTTCGCCCCAAATCATTCTACCGTGGTCAGGACGGACGTATCCGTCAAAGCCGTCGTCGTGCAAAGCCTTGATTATCGCGTACATATCAAGACTTCCTTCACTCGAAAGATGTCCGCTCTCTTCAAAGCAGTGGTCGCCCGTAATCTTGATATTTCTCAAATGTACGAAAGGTATTTTACCTTTACAAGTATGTATCATCTTGACTAGGTCGTTGGACGGAGCTACGCCGAGCGAGCCCGTGCAGAAAGTCACGCCGTTGGACGGAGAGTCGACGATTGAAAGAAATCTTTTGAGATTTTCCTCGCAAGTAATTACTCTCGGAAGTCCGAATATTCCCCATGGTGGATCGTCGGGATGTATAGCCATCTTGACGCCGCTCTCTTCCGCGACAGGTATTACCTCTTTAAGGAAGACCGTCATATTTTCCCACAATCTCTCTTCGTCAATATCCTTGTATTGATTGAGCAAATCTTTGAGTCCTTCTTTGGTATAACTTGCATCCCAACCGGGCAAAGAAAGTTCGCTGGTCAAAGGATTGAGATTGAGTACCGTCTGATGATCGTACGCTAGTGCGTTAGAGCCGTCAGCCAAAGGTTGAGCAAGGTTGCTTCTGAGCCAGTCGAATACGGGCATAAAGTTGTAGCAAATGCACTTTACTCCCGCTTTGCCAAGTCTGCGCACGTTTTCTTTATAATTCTCGATAAGTCGCTTTGCGTTGGCGTTGCCGAGTTTAATATCCTCGTGAACGGGTACGCTCTCGACTACCTCGAATGCAAGTCCCGCATCTTCGATTTGCTTTTTCATAGCGTAAATCGATTCATTGCTCCACACCTCGCCTACGGGCGTATCGTAAATTGCCGAAACGATACCCGTCATACAAGGTATTTGTCTGATTTTGTCAAGTGTGATTTTGTCGTCGTTTCCGTACCAACGGAAAGTCATCTTAAAACTCATTTATCTACCCCCACTAGTTTTTTTGCATTTCCATAACAAAGCGCTTTCGCCACTTCGATTGCATAAATATCGTCGTCGCTTTGCATAAGACCGCCCAAAAAGTCGCATACGATTTGTCTGTAATAGTCGTGTCTTGTGTAGGATAGGAAGCTTCTGCTGTCAGTAAGCATACCTACAAGCGAATTNATATGGCTGAGTTCCGAAAGCGTATTGAGCGTATCGTACATACCTCTCTTGTGGTCGCAGAACCACCANCTNATACCGAGTACGACGTCCTTGAACGCNCCGCACATTGTCACGAGNGGATAGTACATCGTCGGNTTGAGCGTATATACGATAGTCTTGGGCAGACCGCCCTCGCTGTTCATAATATTGATTATATTTTTAATATAGGACACGTCGAATGCGTCGCCTACGCAGTCAAAGCCCGAATCTCTTCCGCATCTTTCAAACATAACGCTGTTGGAGTTGCGNGTNACGGCAAGGTGAAGTTGCATCACCATACCTCTTTGAGCGTACGCTTTTCCCAAGAATACGTACAAATATCCCCAAAGTCCGTCGAAGTCCTCGTCGTCCACTTTCTTNCCCGCAAGNAGTCTGACGAAAGTCTTGTTGGCTTCTTCAAAATGCGCAACTGACTTTGGAAANCCTTGCACGCCTACGTCGGAGAATTTNCAACCTCTCTCGACGAAATAGTCCATTCTTGCAAGGACTGCTTTTTGCAAACTTGCNAGNTCGGTTATNTTNATACCGCTTGCGNTAGANANTTTNGCGATATANTCCGCNTANCCCGCTTCTCTNGCAAGTACGATATTGTCTACTCTGAATGACGGCNCGACTTTTGCCTTCAATAGTCCTTGCTCNGCGATAAGCGCGTGATACTTCAAATCGTCGCAAGGGTCGTCCGTCGTNGCGATATACTCTACGTTCGCCATCTCGATAAGTTTTCTNGGCGANAGTTNTTTCTCNTCNATTACCTTGTTGGCTTTATCCCAAATCTCGCTCGCNGTCTTTTCGTTNAGAGGAGTGGTAATNCCAAAGAANAATTGCAATTCNAGCGCAACCCAATCTTTTATCGGGTTGCCGTAAGCGTAACCGACCGCTTTTGAGAACTGCATAAACTTTTCCTTATAATCGGCGTCGCCCGTGATATACTTCTCGTCTATGCCGAACGCTCTCATCAGTCGCCACTTATAGTGNTCGCCCGCAAGCCACATTTCGCCGATATTGCCAAAGGGCAAATCCTCGTAAATCTCTTTTGGCGAGAGATGGCAGTGATAGTCGATTATAGGCAAATCCTTTACTTCNTCGTAAATCTTCTTTGCGTATTTNGTGTTNAGCAAATTGACTACTTTATCTTTGCACTCTGCCACTTCCGTCACCTCCGGCGAGTTTATTTACTTCGTCGACGCTGACGATATTGAAATCGCCCTCGACGGTATGTTTAAGACANGACGAAGCGACTGCAAACTCAATCGTCTTTTGTCCGCCCAAGTTGTTGCGAAGTCCNTAGATAAGACCTGCGCCGAAGCTGTCGCCNCCGCCCACTCTGTCTACNATATCAATCATATATTTTTTGGATTTGTATACGTTCTTGCCGTCCATAAGCAAAGCNGACCANCCGTTGCAAGACGCCGAAATNGACTCGCGCAANGTGAACGCGACNTANTTGATATTCGGGAACTTTGCCATCAACTGCTTGCCTATGCTCTCNTANCCCGCTACGGAAAGCACGCCCGCGTTGATGTCGGTATTNTCCGCCTCGATTGANAATACGTCNTTGCTGTCCTCTTCGTTGGAGATAAGCACGTCGACGTAACCTACGAGTTTGCTCATTACCTTGCAAGCCTTTTCTCTNGNCCAAAGTTTCTTACGGTAATTGAGGTCGCAAGACACTGTAATGCCCTTGCGCTTTGCCTCGACGAGAATCTTTTCCATTACGANNGCCATATTGTCGGAAATTGCGGGAGTNATNCCCGTCCAGTGCAACCACTCNACGCCGTCCAACATTGCAGGGATNTCAAAGTCGTTTTCGCCNACGGTNGCGATAGANCTTCCCGCTCTGTCNTANATNACGTTGCTACCTCTTTGCGAACATCCCTTTTCGCAGAAGTAAATNCCNATTCTGTCTCCGCCTCTGACAATCTTTGAGGTGTCNACNCCCCAACCGCGCAATTCCTTTACGCACTTGTCCGCAATAGCGTTGTTNGGCAACTTGGTCGCNAAAGCCACGTCCTCGCCGAACTGCGCCAAAGATACCGCAACGTTCGCTTCGCCTCCGCCGAATACTATATCAAAACTTTCCGCTTGCATAAAGCGCTTGTATCCGCTCGGTTGCAAACGCATCATAATTTCGCCGACAGTAACNACCTTNGCCATTATTTTCTACCTCCGATAATNGCCTTTACCTTTTCAACGAAAGCCTTGCACGTGCTTTCTACTTTATCGTAATTGCCGTCGTTTGCGTCCTTTGTCAAGAACGAACCTGCGCCGACTGCGTACGCTCCCGCTTTGAACCACTCNTCTACGTTGTCGTTGCTCACGCCGCCCGTAGGCATAATGTTGGCTTGCGGGAAAGGTCCTTTGAGCGCTTTAAGTCCGGCAGGCTTGGCAATATCGCCNGGGAACATTTTGAGAATGTCCACGCCGTATTCCATAGCCGTCTGCGCTTCCGTCGGGGTNATAACTCCGCTCATCATCGGTATGCCGTAGCGGTTGCACATCTTGATAGTCTCNACGTTGAGCGACGGNGAAACGATAAACTTCGCNCCTGCGAGCATAGCGATTCTTGCCGTCTCNGGGTCAAGTACAGTGCCCGCGCCGATTACCATATCNGTACCTGCGTACTTCTCGCTGAGTTTTGAAATGATTTCATCAGCTCTCGGTACGGTAAAAGTGACTTCGATAATCTTAATTCCGCCTTTATAACAAGCGTCNACTGTCTTGATTGCTTGCTCTACGCTTTTGCCTCTGATTACGACGACTACGCCTTCTTGCTTGATAGCTTGATAAATTCTATATTTTTCCATAAAACTCCTCAAATGCATAATTTTTTAGAATTACAATTTTATTATAATATAGACTGATAAAAAAAACAATACTCTTTTTGTTGAAAAATTATGGACAAAATGGTATTGATAGTGTATAATGGCTTTACTATTAAACGCAAAAGAAANNGAATTCGGAGGAAAATATGCCAATTATCAATTACATCGGAAAAAATATGAAGACTTATGACGTNAAACAGCATAAGCACAATTATTGGGAGATAATCTACTGCACCAACGGCTCGGGCAGAATCGTCTTTGAAAATTCAAGACCGCTCGAATATTCGCAATACGAAATGGTGGTAATTCCCCCAAATACTTTGCACAGCAACACTTCCCACAGCGGATTTAGAAATATACATATGACGGTAGCGGGTTGGTCGCCTACGTTCAAGAACGCAATCGTAGTCAAGGACAACCAACAAAGAGATTTGTACACGACTATGAATATGTGTTTCCGTCACTTCTCCGCTACGCAAAGTTGTTCGTCCAACATAATAATGGCGTTTACCGACCTTATACTCGGCTTTATATCTCAATTCGACGGCACTATGCAACAAAGCCACCATATCGAGATTATTTCCAACGCTATTATCGAGAACTTCTCGGACGCCAACTTTAATATCGATTCGATTTACGACGAATTCGACCTCTCCAAAGACTACGTTAGACGTCAGTTCATAAAGGAAAAAGGCATCTCGCCTTTGCAATTCCTCAACACCACGCGTATCAATGCGGCGCAAAAACTTTTGCTTTCGAGAAATATCAACGGTCTTAAAATCTACGAGATTGCAGAAAGATGCGGTTTCACCGACCAACTCTACTTTTCCAGAGTATTCAAAAAGATTGTCGGCGTAAGCCCGAAAGTGTACGTCGGCGAACCGACCAACGATACGTACAATGTATAATTCATTTTGACATAGCAAAAGAGCAAGCGTAATGCTTGCTCTTTTTTTACCTCATCACTATTCACTATTACTATTTCTTTCTCATAGATTTCTGTTCTTTGAGGTATTCGTTGTAGCGTTCGATTTGGTCTTCCCTAAGGTCAATCATTTCCTTTGCCGTAGAGAGCGCTTGATTGTCGCCGACAATAAGTTCGGTTTCTTTGACTTTGACTTTCGTGCCGTCGCTCGTTGCGTTCTTGCGAATATCTTTCATATACTCGTCTTCCATTTTGAACATTGCAACAGTCGTGTTTTTCTTTATCGTCAACTTTACCAATGGATTGACGGTAGACTGTCCAAGCACCGTGAAGTAAGTAGACTTCTTCTCTTTGCATTTCTCTTTGCTAAGAGCGTAGTTTTTGAGAGTGTCGAAAATCTTCTTTTGCGTTGCAGACAACTTCGCGTAAGCCTCGTCTAGCGTAAGTCTAGGCGCGGGCGCTTTCGAAGACTTTGCAGGTTTTTCAACCGGCATAGGAACGACTTTCTCCACCTCTACGATTTTCTTCTCAACGGGCACTTCTTTTACGGCTTCCTTTTCAACTATCTTCTCAACGTGTTTCTCGTTGGGTTTATCAACGAGTTTTTCCATAATCGATCTTTGTCCTTCGATAAGGCTCTTGATTATCTCTTCGTTGCCGTTTGTCGGCATTGGCATGGGCATTACCTTTACCGTCTTTTCCTCATCTTTCTCGGACAGTTTGCGCATTAACATTTCTTGCCCCTCAATGAGTTTTTTGAGCAACTCCTCGCTTACGGCAGTTGCCGCGGCTTCCTTTTCCGCCTCTTTCTCCGCCACTTGTTGCTTAGCAAGTTTCTCGACCAATTTCTCTATTACGTCTTCGTCAACACTTTCTTTTTGTTGCTCGGAGAACTTCTGCATAAGCATTTCGCGCTCTTGCGCCATATTGTGAATAATCTCTTCGTTTTGCGCGATAAGTTGTTGGACAAGTTGGTCGTTGTACGACGCTTCTTGCGGCAAGTATTGTTGCATGCTCGGCAACATATTGCTCATTGTGTCAGCCACTATTCCGCGTATATCCTCTAATGCGAACTGCGGTTGCGGCGCATACGCTACGCCCTGTCCGTTCATTCCCATTCCGCCTGACATTCCGCCGTTGGCGTAGCGCATAAAATTCGCCTCTTCGCGATTGCGAGTATATTCTTCTTTCGCGTCTTCCATATCTTCCAACGCTTTGTTATACGCTCTCTTTTGCAACAACATAAAGACAAACGCTAGTACCGCTACTCCTGCCAATATGCCTGCGATTATAGTCCACGTCATATTCGGCAAGCCGAATAAGCCTACTCCGCTTATTACGTAGTATGCGGTATATCTCTTCTCCACCGTCTTTTTGGCTTTCTTGCGCTTTCCTGCATAGCCCATTCCCTTGCCCATAAATATCAAGGTAAACAATAAACTTACTACGCTAAGGATAGGTTGCCA
>JAAVHQ010000008.1 GCA_014799645.1 Clostridiales bacterium
AACGCAGCCATGAATTCGTGCTATTCGCACGTGTATTATTGGATGCTTTCCATATTCCTTCTTCGCCCGATACGCCTGTCTCCGTTACGCTTGGAAGCCATAAAGTATCTGTTCCCCATTTTGAGTAGTAAGTTCCTAAGCCTGCTGTAGTCAATTGCGACAAGTAGTCGCCCTTTGTACCATTACCACCTGCGCTCAATGCGTCGTTGTTATTATTGAAATTATATGAACCTGTATACGCAGATGACGTTACCGTGCCTATTGCCGTCTGATTTAACTGCCAAGACATATTCTTGGGTACTTCGATAAAATCAACAAGGCTTCCCTTCATGCCCGTCGTAGTATTAGGCGCTGTATAAATTGCCCAATCGCCTGTCGTGCTTTGAGTTTGGGTCGCCATCGTTCCATTCTGAGCCGATGACGTTGACGTATTGGTAGCTGCGTATTCGCACTTACCGGTCCTTTTGCCACTTGCATCTACGTCGCTGTTATTGAGAAACGCTCTCATATAACTCGTGCCGTACAAGTTACTCGTATATTGCTTTCCCCAATAGTTCTCAGAGTTATTACTACCGCTACTCCACGTTGAAGTAGTCGCATTATTAGCAAGCCAAAAGGTAAGAATCGGGTCTCCATTTGTGTTGGTAGACAAATACGTAGCTACCCATTGCTTGCCGCCTATAGTTACTACTATGTCTTTATTATTGTTTTTGCGTCTAAAATCCGCGCTTGTCTTTACTGCTGACAGCGTGCCTATATTATTCTTGTTGTAATTTGCGCTATCAGTTACTTTCTCAACGAGTTTCCAGAAAACGTCTCCATTAAATACATAGCCTGTGCCTGTTGCATCGTTTTCATATCCATTAAGCAACAAATTTCCCAAATCAGTTGCCTGCGAATTCATATTCTCTATCTTTATTGCTTCTGCATTTTTATTAGGCATAAAGAAGGTCATTGCGCTGGCTATGAGCATACACACAATAATCAATATTGACAGCGCAATATACCCCTTTAATTTCTTCTTTTTTATTTCCATTTTTACCTCGTTTTTACCCGATTTTTGGTCTAGTCAGGAAAAGTATACATTTCCTGACTAAAAGCACTTGAATAAAAAATTATGATATGTTATGATATATATGTCTAATTATCGAGAATTTTGACTTCTCAGTGTCGAAATTCTTCGGTCAGGAAATGTATACTTTATTTGGAAGATTTTGACTTTTTTTGAATATTTGTGATAAAAATCGACAAAATATTATCATCGGTTAATTTAACTACATAACTAAAAGTGAATTTTGCAATTTCCGAATTTTAGAAATTTTTCATTTTTGTTAAAAATGCTAGAATTTCAAACGAAAAACATGCAAAAAGGCCCGCCCTTTTCGGGCAAGCCTTTCTTTTGCTATTTATTACTTTTTGCTGTATTTATAGATGAAATCAATATTCTTTTAATTTCTCTACAACTTTCCAAAAGTGTTGGATCGTCATAATAACCGCTCTCTATTAGTAATTCAATCCAATACTCACTTTCTGAACATTCTTTTAATGCAATTTGCAACTTTGCTATAAAATCTGCCTTACCGTGTCCGAAAAATGCTTCACGAATATTAGCGCCGATACTTGTTCCACTTCTTATAAGTTGATTTGTAAGCACACTTTCTTTCCTTTGACTTTTTACTTGATTGCATGCTTTAATAATAGATAAAGCAAAATCCTTAGATTTTATCATCAACGCGCTTTCTTGCATAAAAACTCCTTAAAAACTTTTTCACTATTCCCTATTACTTATTACTTTCCAAAATCGACAAGTGAAGAGTGAAAAGTGAAGAAGTAATAAGTAAATCGACAAGTCTTTATCAAGCCTTGTCGATTTTGGAGCTACTGGCCAGATTCGAACTGGCGACCTGTTCATTACGAGTGAACTGCTCTACCTACTGAGCCACAGTAGCATAATGCGAATTAAATCGCATTTATTATATACAATAATTTGTCTTTTAGCAACTAATTTGTCTACTTTTCAAAAAATATTTTTAGAAGTCGGCGTTGCCTGTCGTACGCGAGAACGGAATTACGTCTCTGATGTTTTGCATACCCGTGAGGTACATTATCAATCTTTCAAAGCCGAGTCCGTAGCCTGCATGCTTTACTCCGCCGTATCTACGCAAATCAAGATACCACCAATAGTCCTCTTCTTTTAGACCGAGTTCCTTAATTCTTGCGGTAAGCAAATCCAATCTCTCTTCTCTTTGGCTTCCGCCGATTATCTCGCCGACGCCCGGCACAAGCAAGTCGACAGCCGCAACGGTCTTGCCGTCGTCGTTAAGGCGCATATAGAAGGCTTTGATTTCCTTTGGATAGTTGGTGACGAAAACGGGCTTTTGGAAAATCTTTTCCGTGAGGTATCTTTCGTGTTCCGTCTGCAAGTCCGCTCCCCAGAATACGGGATATTGGAATTCGTCTTTGTGCTTTTCAAGAAGTTCAATCGCCTCGGTATAAGTCACGGTAGCAAAATCGCTATCTACTATACCTTGCAATCTCTCGATAAGACCTTTATCCATAAAGTTGTTGAAGAAAGCCATCTCCTCGGGGCACTTTTCGAGCACGTCTTTTATCACGTATTTCACCATATCGCGAGCAAGGTTCATATCGTCTTGCAAATCCGCAAAAGCGATTTCCGGCTCAATCATCCAAAATTCAGACGCGTGGCGGTTGGTATAACTCTTCTCCGCTCTGAAAGTCGGTCCGAAAGTATAGACGTTGCCAAATGCTAGCGCAAAACACTCGGCGTTGAGCTGACCGCTTACCGTCAAGCCTGCGGACTTTCCGAAAAAGTCCTTTGTATAATCTATCTCGCCGTCCTTTGTCAAAGGCGGTTTCTTCATATCCAAAGTCGTGACCTTGAACATCTCGCCCGCGCCCTCGCAGTCGCTCGTCGTAATAAGCGGCGTGTTGACGTAAACGAAATTTCTCGACGCAAAGAAAGCGTGTATTGCCTGAGCGGCAACCGAACGTACTCTAAATACCGCTTGGAAAGTATTGGCTCTCGGTCTGAGATGCGCAATCTCTCTGAGGTATTCCATAGTATGACGCTTTTTCTGCAAAGGATAAGACGGCGTGGAAGTCGCTTCGATTTCAATGCTCGTCGCTTTGATTTCAAAAGGCTGTTTCATTTCGGGAGTAACCACAACGACGCCCTGCACGCTTATGCCTGCGCCGACGTTTTGCGAAACTACCATCTTGTAATTATCCAAACTACTGTCCGCAATAATTTGCGTGGACTTGAAGTACGTGCCGTCGTTGAGTTCGATAAACGCAAAGTTCTTGCTATCTCTTATCGTCCTTACCCAACCGCAAACGCAAACTTCCTTGTCAGCGTATTTTTGAAAATCTTTCGCGAGTTCTTTTAATGTCAATCTGCTCATATCCGCCTCTTTCCGCTTTAATATATAAGAGTATATCATATCTACTATCAAAAAACAATCTTTTTATTTGGATATTTTTACCACAAAAAAATAAAAATGGGTATTGCAATTACTATATACGTATAGTATAATATAGGTACACAAGCGAGTTGCACATTGTACCGCACTCTTGAATAGGGAATCCGGAGTTGGGAGTTGGCTGGCGCGCCTTACCGCAATAGCGGTTGAAGGATTACAAAAGATTTTCACAGGATACCCACCTGCTACAAAGCGGGTTCAGAATTGCGCTCGGTTGTGTAACCAAAAATAAAAGGCAAGCGAAATCTGCTTGCCTTTTTCTTTATATATTATAATNATTATAATTATTANTANCAATATTATTTGTTTAAGANCTACGANTACTGCGTCCTTNTACTTNTNTGTNGGGTCAACGACGTNTTGCGAATCNCTATAATACTTCTTCGAGCAGAAGTGATAGTACGTCACCATATCGTAAGCTTGCGANAGGACGTTGGATACTCCAAGNACNATAAATATACCAAAGCCNAGCGTAAGCGCGCCGACNGTGATTGCAAGNAAAANTCCTGCAAGATAAATGACAAAGTACATACCCAAAGTGTCTTTGAAGGTCTTGCTTGCCATTTTGAAATTAGCGACAAGGCTTTCGTTTATCGTCATATCGGACACGATATACGCGGGCATCCANCCTGCAAAAAGCGACCTACGTATTGCCAAGCCCAAAAGCGCGGTAAAGTATGCNATNACAAGACCGAAGAAGTTGTTCCACGCGCCGACCAAAAAGCCGAGTCCCATACTNATTCCCGCNATAATAATCACCCACAATATACATATACCGACGTACGCCAACGAGAATTTGAGCGACTTGCTCACGTTNGCAATAAAGTTGGAAGTAAAACCGTANTCGCTGTCCGANGACATNAACGCGTGCAACGTNTCNGTGACNGTATATATGCACATATAGAAGTACACGCTGAAAAGGAAAAGTATAATCACGACTGCGATAATACCGCCCCATATTGCCCCCAAGTGGGCTTTTGTGACTTCCACCGCTTGTTTNAGCAAATCCACGAGATTTTGATANTCTACCGTCANACCTTGTTGAATACCNTCGTCNGAATTACCTCCNCCGAATATAGACGAGAGATANTCTTTNACNGTNTTNCCTATTTCCAANTCTTTGANNTCGCTCATATATCCGCTCAAAGTCGGCGCTAAGTATNGCGTANCCGATNATGCCGAATATAAGCAATGCGATAAGCACCGCAAGAATAAGTTGATAGACCACCGAAAATTTTGAAATCAAAATACTGAAAGAATCTTTTGTAATCATACTTTCAAATCCTCCCTTTCCAATTCTTCAACGTCGAAATACNCGATATAAGTAATCGCGCTCATATATGAAATCAGCACCCAATAAAATAGGCAAGAAAAAATCGTCAATACGNANCTATCGCCCTTNAAACCGAAAATGATTATCAACGCCGTCGGTATCATAAGCAGAATGAACATCCACAAAANAGCNAAGAAAAGTTTGAAACTCTTTGCGCTCAAAGAATTTACCGACTGCGCCAAAGANTTGAACAAGCCGTAGCCTTTCATTGTCATATTGGGTATNGCAAGTATCGATATAGCGATTATATAAATCTCGATAANCAAAAACAGNACCGAGAAAATTATACAAGCGGGCAAAGCGTTCCTAAACACNTTTATAGCCGTATAAAGGAACGTCGANAGCAAGATTGCGNCAAGTTCCATTGNTACGAAGANGAATAGCGCATACTTGGCTATCGGCAAAAAGTGGTCGTTGAGATACTCGCCNATATTGTTGAGTTTNCCNACCTTNCCGTATTTCATAATATGTCTGTTNTATCCCGAAGTTACGCTGACGAACATTATCATCACGACTATCGCGAATATTACCAAGACCAATCTACCCACGCNCGTNAAATTATTGAGCTTAGTAAATATATCGATAAAAGAATNATANGTATTATCCTTTCTTCCGATACTGACTATGATATGCACCATACTCAACGGCTCAATNAAAAGNCCCATCAAGACGGCAGGTATGAACAACACTGCCATACTGTTGAGAAAATTACGGCGCATATAATCGAGTGCCCATTTTGAATATCTCATCTATTTACTCCTGTTATTTTTCCGAATAATTTTCTTTGACAAATTCAATTACGTCGTAAGGCGTCTTTGCTCTGAAAACTACGTTTTTATTGTGAATATTNTCGTAGTCGCCAAAGCCCCAAAGGCACAGAATNCAGTCCATACCCACTTCTTCCGCGCCTGCAACGTCNTAGATGGTATCGCCCACCATAACGCAGTCTTCCGCCTTTATATTATACTTGTCGAGAGCGTATTGCAATACCTGCGNTTTCGTCTCTCTGACGTTGTATACAAGTCCCGACAAAATCTCTATACTCTCTCTCACGCCGAACCATTCGAGAAGGTGNTCGGCTTCCTCGTGCTTTTTGCAAGTCGCNACGCCCGTCGTNATGCCTTTCATTTCGTGACACTTNCTNAGCATATCCGCAACGCCGTCGTATAGTTTGGATTTGTATATCGCCTTTTCGCCTACGTAAAGCGAACGNAAATATTGCACCGCTTCNTAAGCCTTATCCTTGCCGATATACTTCTCAAAAGTTTCGGACAACGGCGGNCCTATAAANTTGGGNTACAAAGCCTCGTCCACGTTNGCCTCATAGTGGTCGAACGTCCTTTTGAGTATGTCGCACACGCCGTCGTGNGTGTTGCTTATCGTACCNTCAAAATCAAAAAATACGTACTTCATATNTTTACTTATCCTAGTTGCCCAAAAGCGTGTCNATTTCNGATTTAAGNTTTTTGGCTTTTTCNTGATAGCCNGCGAGTTTTTCCTTTTCCTTNTCTATCAAAGCCTTTGGCGCTTTTGCGATAAANCCTTGATTGGANAGCATTTTACTGCTTCTCTCAACTTCGCTCATCGTCGTNTTGTATTCNGCTTGCAGTCTTTCGACTTCTTTCTTGACGTCAACGAGGTCGCCGAGCGGTACGGCAATTTCGCCNAAGTCGCCGAANAGCGAAACGAGTTTNCCCTCNATACCGTTTTTATTGTCGACAAATTCCACGCTTTCTACGCTTGCAAGTTTGCAAATATAGCTTACGTCCTTAGGATTTACGGAACTTGCGACGAAGTACGCGCTAATCTTCTTCGAAGGCGCGACGCCCTTTTCGGCTTTCATATTACGGATTGCCTTGACGGCTTCCATTGCTTTTGCGAACTCCGAACTCTCTTTCGTGTAATTGAACTTCTTGTTCACGCTCGGCCAATTGGATATTACAATACTCTTCTTTGTCGTCGGAAGATTTTTGTAAATCTCTTCGGTAATGAACGGCACGAACGGATGCATCAACTTGAGGATATTTTCAAGTACGAACACAAGCACGCTGAGCGTATTCGCCTTTTTGTCCGCGCTATCTCCGTACAAAGATACTTTCGCAAGTTCGATATACCAGTCGCAGAATTCCGTCCAAACGAAATCGTAAAGTTTCGCGGCTGCGTTGCCTAATTCGTATTTTTCCAAATTGGAAGTGATTTCCTTAATGGCTTTGTTCATTCTCGAAAGTATCCACTTATCCGCGTTGGTAAGTCTGAACGAACCGATTTCTTTGAGCCTTACGCCTTTGAGGTTGAGCAATACGAATCTCGAAGCGTTCCAAAGTTTGTTCATAAAGTTGCGCGAGAACTCAGTCTTTTGGTCGGTATACTTCGTATCGTTACCTGGGGCTAAGCCCTGTACCAACGAAAATCTAAGGCTATCCGCGCCGTAGTTGTCGATAATTTCAAGCGGGTCGATACCGTTGCCGAGCGACTTGCTCATCTTTCTGCCTTGCGCGTCTCTTACGATACCGTGGATAAGCACTTCGGGGAACGGAATATCTCCCATGTGTTCAAGTCCCGAGAAAATCATTCTCGCCACCCAGAAGAAGATAATATCGTATGCGGTGACCAAAAGCGAATTTGGATAGAAGTATTTCAAGTCCTCAGTCTTGTTTGGATAACCCAACGTCGAGAAAGGCCAAAGCGCGCTCGAGAACCACGTGTCGAGTACGTCCTCGTCTTGACGGATATGCTTGCTTCCGCATTTGGGGCAAACGTCGACTTTNGTCTTTGACACCGTCATCTCNCCGCAGTCGTCGCAGTAATAGGCAGGTATTCTGTGTCCCCACCAAAGTTGACGGGAAATACACCAGTCTTTTATATTTTCCATCCAGTTGAAATATACCTTGCTGAATCTCGAAGGTATGAATTCGACTTTCTTTTTCTTTACGACGTCGATAGCAGGCTTTGCAAGCGGTTGCATCTTGACGAACCATTGCTTGCTGACGATAGGCTCAACCGTAGCGTGACATCTATAGCACTCGCCTACGTTGTGCTTGTAGTCCTCTATCTTGACCATATATCCTTGCGCTTGCAAGTCCTCGCAAATACGCTTTCTTGCCTCTACTCTGTCAAGGCCTTGATATACGCCTGCGTTCTCGTTCATACTGCCGTCGTCGTTCATGACCTTGATGACTTCGAGATTGTGTCTCAATCCCACTTCAAAGTCGTTGGGGTCGTGAGCAGGGGTAATCTTAACCGCGCCGCTACCGAAGTCCATTTCAACGTACTCGTCGGCTACGACGGGAATTTGCTTGTTCAAAAGCGGTAAGATAAGCATCTTGCCGACCATATTCGAATATCTCTCGTCTTTGGGATTGACCGCAACCGCCGTGTCGCCGAGCATTGTTTCCGGTCTTGTCGTAGCGACGACGATTTCACCGCTGCCGTCGGCGAGCGGATATCTGATATTCCAAAGATGACTGTCTTGCTCGCTATATTCGACTTCCGCGTCGCTTAGCGCGGTCTTACAGCAAGGACACCAGTTGATAATTCTATTGCCCTTGTATATCAAGCCTTTGTTGTAAAGATTGACAAAGACTTCGTTGACCGCTTTCGAGCATTTTTCATCCATAGTAAAGGTCTCTCTCGACCAATCGCAAGACGCGCCGAGTTTTTTGAGCTGCTCGACAATTCTTCCGCCGTACTGCTCTTTCCACGCCCACGCTCTTTCAAGGAAGCCGTCTCTGCCTACGTCTTGTTTCGTCAAGCCNTCTTCCTTTTTCATCTTCTCGACAATCTTGACTTCCGTCGCAATNGAAGCGTGGTCAGTGCCGGGAAGCCACAAAGTGCTGTAACCCTGCATTCTCTTAAATCTTATGATNACGTCTTGAATAGTNTCGTTGAGCGCGTGACCGATNTGCAACTGTCCCGTGATATTCGGTGGCGGTATAACAATCGTAAACGGCTCTTTCTTAGCGTCNACNTTNGCCTTGAAATAGCCNTTTTCCATCCACTCNNTATATAATTTGTTTTCAAACGACTTTGGGTCGTAAGTCTTTGGCATTTCCATTTGTCTTGACTTCCTCTCTATATTTTAACTTGATTNAATTNTAATANTGCATTTTAANGATAGCNANCAACACGCCTATCAACGTAATTCCTANCGAAATAAACTTAAAGGACATATACAGCATCTCTTGATTTTCTATCTCGCCCTTNGCCTTGCGCTTATTCGCTATACTGTTTGCGATAGGCTTTGAACAAAAATTGAGTATAAGTCCTACCACCATAATGCACACGCCTGCAATGACGGCAGGTTGTGTAAGTCNTTCCCAGTGAAAACTAAACGCCGCAATCAAATTGAGTATCTGCACGGATTCACCTCTTAGTTTTCTTCTTTANCTATCTTGCTCTTCGCTTTGNGCNTCNTCTTGGGNAGGCTCTTCTTGCGNNTTNCTTTCCTCGACNANNGGCAAAGGTCTNCCGTATCTGTCGAGAGTNTCGAGTATNCCGCTNGCTCTNACTTCTTTGAGTTTCTTGCAATAAATCTTTGTGTACACNCCNGCCGCTACTATCGCAAGTACGCTTGCAATTATCAAAATCGCAAAGTCCGTCCACTTGATAATTTCNTTGAGCGTCAATCTCCAACCTTCGAGANTTTCGTCGCCCGATATAGCGAAAGACATAAGTATTCCCACGAAATAAATNACCGCGCCNGCNTTGCCAATCTTGACCGACTTTTGCTCTACCTGTCTTTTGCTCGCNCTCATAAAGTACTTGGACGAAACGCCCATATACACTTCCTTGACGATAATCACAATCGCAAAAGCCCANTGGATATTTTGNCAAATGCAAAGCATAAGTATCGCAACGCACTGCAAGACTTTGTCGGCTATCGGGTCGAGAACNTTGCCNATATCCGTCACTTGATTGTAGTGTCTNGCAATATAGCCGTCGCAAATATCGGTGATTTCCGCAAAGAGAAATACGCCGAAGCTCGCCCANCTATACGCGCCGTGCTTAGTGACGAAATACATNGCCATAAGCGNTACGAAGACAGGAATACACACCAACCTGATATACGTCAGTATGTTGGGAATAGTAAATAAATCTTCCTTCTTAAATTCCATAAANTGCCTCACAATTTTATTATAATTCANCTTATTATAACACGCGTATTATATAAATGCAATTATATTTGATTAAAATGTCAGNCCAAAGACGACAACTTCAAACTTATTGTCGATNTNTTNTATTTCTTTGAAAACAATCTNTTAATTTTTTTGAAAATACTTTCCCTAGGNTTTTTNGGTTNATNCATTTCNGTATACGGNGTCANNNGAAGAATTCAACTNNATTCTNTCGNNTTTAACTCCCAAATTCNTNGACCANCCGTCNGGNANTCNNNNCGCCTTGCAANNCAAATGCGCGCCNANACANTCGTNGAANACCNNNTNGCCCATTTCAATNACGCTCTNNGGNATNAANATNTCNCANAANCCGTANCAATTNGNAAANGCTTCGTTGCCTATTCTCGTCACGCTGCTCAGGTATNCTNATACNCTTNATNTTNTGTTGACCGTAAAAGGCTNTGTCNGCAATTTCCGTNACNCCGTNCGGTATTACGCTGCCGTTCGTNCCCANAANCAANTTNTTNGANCCTCTNNCTATCACGCAATTTTGCGCGCTGNAAAANNTCTCGTTGGACGNNTCNACNTCNATANNTNCAAANACGTCGCANCCNTGAAAAGCGTCNGGACTNATNTANTCNACNNNAGANGGTATANAAANACTTTNCANNCTATCGCAATGNGTAAACGCNCGNNTACCTATNCGCTTCAATGAAAGCGGAAGAATTAAGTCCNCCAATTTNTNNCACANNCCNAANGCNGTTTCNNNTATCTCTTCTACNCCGTCGGGAAGNACGATAGTTTCTAGNNTTTCGCAACTGAAAAANGCGCTNTTACTTATTTTCTTNANAGAATTAGACAGNNTGATNGTAGTCAAATTTNCNCATCCNGAAAAAGCCTTTTCCCCNACTTCNTTGACGCTNTCNGCCATAANNACGGTTTTNAGTTTNTTNAATTCCACNAAAGCCATATCGCCTANTATCTCNATNCCNTCGGGNATCTCAACNGTTTCNAGTTCNANNCCNGTGAAAAACGCCGNNCTNCCTATCGCNTTNANCTTATANANTCTNGAATCNTCGTCGCATANTTGNGTCGGCACTTTGAGATAACTCGTNGGNTNTTCNGGTNTATATTCCGCAATTAAAGCGTTGTAGTTNNTATCGTAAAAACACGTGTANCCGTCTANGAATANNACTCCGCTNGAATATCTATCAAGTAAATCTTTTTCTTTTTCAATGCCCTTCGCCATAGTCCTNCGCTCCTATTAAAAATTTAACCTTTATTAAATATATTTTTCAATATTGNTAAAAGTCCTTTNTTGCGNGTCCAGACAATTTGCTTTTTATCCANNCCCAAATTATCCGCCCAACCGTCGGGCTTTTTTGCAAAGTCGCAAATCAACTTCANTGTTGAGTTGCAATCAGCAAAAGCGTTTTCGCCGATTTGCATTACGCTCGACGGAATTCTTACTTCNTTTAAGCCGTAGCATTTAGAAAACGTCTCTTTCCCTATTTTTACNATTCCTTGNGGTAAATTAACNTACGTTAATCCCGAATTCATANAAAAAGCNNAATCGNCTATCTCNTTTACGTATTCGGGNATGACGCTCGTCTTGCAACCTGCGACCAACTTGCGAGTATCTCTTTCCAACACGCAATTGNCTTCGCTGAAATACTTGGTATTTGCNACGTCCACTTCAATGCTTTCCAAAGATTTATTAAANCAAAGNGCCTTTGACGATATATCGTTCACTTTTGCAGGAATAAACAAANTTGTCAAACTCTCGCACAAACTGAAAGCGCTTCCGTCTATTCTTTCCAACGAATCGGGCAAAATNAGGTCTNTAAGTTTTTTACATCCCCAAAAAGCGCTTTCGCCTATCGACTTGACGCNNTCGGGAATTACAAGCGTTTNNAAGTTTTCGCATCCGAAAAANAGACTGTCATTGATTGCGGTAATAATACTTGGCAACTTGACTGTCTTCAAATTTTTACATCCNGAAAAAGCGTGCGTGTCAATTTCCGTAANGCTCTCGGATATCTCAATTGCTTCCAACTTTTCNCACTCCGCAAACGCGCTTGCGCCTATCTTCGTCACTTTGTGAACGTAGCCGTCNGAATCGCGAACTTCGCTCGGTATCTTAATAAAACTATTCNTAATATCGTCGTCGGAGTGTACGCTTACTATCGCTATATCGTTTTCGTATTCGTACCAAATTCCGTTTACTTCTTCAAAATCGTCATTCATTGCAAAACCTCAATTTCTTTTTCTATATTATATCTTACNACTACTCAAATAGTCAATAGCGTTCTACAAAAATGCTTTAACCCCAACGCCCAGTAGGTCATATAATGTATTGACCAAATTTAGGAGGTAAAAATGAANAAANTNACATCAATCGTGTTNATCGTCGCAATACTTTCGGTTGTCTGCGTAGGCGTACTGTGCGGATGTCAACCGCAAGACGAAAACACGGTTAAACTTATTGAAGTAACCCACTCCGTTTTCTACGCCCCGCTCTACGTGGCNATTGACGGCGGATATTTTGAAGAGGAAGGTCTCAAAATCGAACTTTCCAACGGCGGAGGCGCNGACAAGTGCATGACGTCAATCNTATCNGGACAGTCCGACATAGGTCTTATGGGACCTGAAGCCGCTATCTANATCTACAACGAAGGCAGAANCGACTACCCCAAAATCTTCGCTCAACTNACCAAAAAGGACGGTTCTTTCCTTATGGCAAGAAGNGCTGACGACAACTTCACTTGGGATAAAATCNCAGGCAAAGAAGTCATCGGCGGAAGAAAAGGCGGCGTACCTGCAATGGCTCTCGAATACGGNATCAAGAAAGCGGGCTTAGTAAAAGNCGAAACCTATACTATGAACTACGACGTGCAATACGACCTCATCGGCGCGGCTTTTGAAAGCGGTACGGGAGATTTCTGCACGATGTTCGAGCCGGCGGCTTCCAANATGCAAAAAGCAGGTATGGGATACATCGTCGCNTCCGTTGGCGAGCAATCNGGNAATATGCCTTTCACGGCGTTTATGGCTACNCAAAGCTATATCAACGACAATCCCGAGAAGATGGAGAAATTCACTCGCGCGTTAATCAAAGCTATGGATTTTGTCAACACNCANTCGGCAAAAGANATTGCCGAAGTTCTTGCTCCGTCCTTCACNGGCACGGATTTGGATACTTTGACAAATTCAATNCAAGCNTATAAANATATCGACGCATACTGCTCTACNCCGATNATGGAANANGCNGATTTCGAGTTGTTGCAAGACGTAATTATCGACGCCGGCGTAATGACGAAGAGAGCGGATTTNNNNAANCTTTTCGACGCGTCGATTGCNAACGCNATACTCAAAAAATAAAATTTATGAGGTAATAATGAATACGATTTTACAAATGCAAAAGGTCTGCTTGACCTACCATACTCAAAAAAACGAAACCACCGCAATCAAAGANATGAACGTCGANAGTTACGAGGGCGANTTGTTGGGAATAGTAGGTCCAAGCGGATGCGGAAAGACTACGATACTTTCTCTGCTATCGGGNATACTCTCCCCCTCGCAAGGTCAAGTGCTTATCGGCGGAGAAAGAGCAAATCCTCATTCCGGANTGACNGGATATATGTTGCAAAAGGACGAACTGCTTNCGTGGCGTACGATTATGAGCAACGTATTGATAGGACTGGAAATNAAAAAACGCAAGACNCCCGAAAAGNNGGCTTACGCNGAGGAACTACTCAAAAAATACAATCTATACGAATTCAAAGACTTCTACCCCAACCAACTTTCGGGTGGAATGAAACAAAGGGTTGCGTTGATACGAACGCTCGTGCTCGAACCCAAACTTTTGCTTTTGGACGAACCTTTTTCGGCGTTGGACTTCCAGACNAGACTCAACGTCGTCGAAGACGTCTACTCGATACTCAGAAGCGAAGGCAAGAGCGCNGTTTTCGTCACCCACGACATTAGCGAAGCAATCTCAATGTGCGATCGAGTGATAATTCTNNCCAACCGTCCGAGTACNGTNAAAGAGGTCGTCGACTTATCGCCTCTCAAAGATTATACGCCNTTGCAACGGCGCGAACTTCCTATGTTCAGCGAATACTTCGACAAAATATGGAGCAACCTGCAAACTACTAAGGAGAAAAGTAATGAAATACACGCAACGTAAAAAAAATNTGTCGCAGACCTACTCCGCCGAGCATATTACGTACTTAAAAAAACAACGTAAAAAAAGTATCGTGATNACNCTTTCGCGAGTGGGACTTCTGTTGATTTTTCTGTTGCTTTGGGAACTTCTTGCTAAGTTCAAAGTAATAGACAGTTTTATTTCTTCGAGTCCTTCGAGAATGGCGGCTTGCTTCGTCGAGTTGGTCAAAGGCGGAGAACTCGCAAAACACATCGGCATCACTCTTTGGGAAACGGTAGCCAGCTTCTTTATAGCCACGACGTTGGGCACGCTAATCGCAGTGCTGTTGTGGTGGTTTGAGAGCGTACGTAAGGTCTTAGAGCCTTATATCGTCATTCTCAACGCTTTGCCGAAGATTGCTCTCGGCCCGATAATCATCATTTGGATGGGTACGGATCAACCGGCAATCATAACCATGGCGCTGGCGATTTCGCTTTTTGTGACCATTCTCAACACGTTAAGCGGTTTCCTCAGCGTAGAGAAAAGCAAACTTATGCTTATGCAAACGCTGGGCGCAAGCAAGTGGCAGACGCTTACCAAACTCGTCTTGCCGTCCAACATACCCAATATTATCGACGCCTTGAAAATCAACGTCGGTATGTGCTGGGTAGGCACGATTATGGGCGAATATCTCGTATCGCACGCAGGATTGGGCTATCTCATCATCTACGGCGGTCAGGTCTTCAAACTCGACTTGGTAATGACGAGTACGCTTATACTTTGCTGTTTGGCAGGCGGTATGTACTATCTCGTCGCGCTACTTCAAAAATTTGTCAGCAAAAAACTTAATATTGAATAACAACGTCGGCTTGCCGGCTCTATATATTTACGACCTCTCTTCAACTCGAGGGGTCGCTTTTCTATGTCTATGCTCTTTCCTCTCCTTCCCGTCGACAATACTCAATACTATCGGCAACAAAATTGTAAAAGCCGTATAGCCAATTCCGACGTACCCTATTATCGGATAGCAGTAATCCACAAGCGTAGCAAAGTCGAATTTGAGCGCAAGCAACGTGAATACTATCAACATTCCCGCGCTGAACACGCCCGAAATTTTTACCTCGGCGTTTTCCTGACAAATAAGTTTTGCGCAACCTATAAGCGTACTGAATATCGCTAGGTATATGATAAGACCGCTTACCGACTTCATATTGTGCAGTTTGGAAAATTCGAATATCGGCATAGAAAAATTCTTGAACTCGCTAGACACCGAGTATACCAACGCTATGGAAATCGCAAAGAAAACTGCCGTCACGCAAGTGATGAACAAAATTTGCTTGCCTGAAAAACTCTCTTCTTGCTCGGCGATAATATATCCGCCCATCATTATATTCATACCGCAATAGCCAAGCACTTTGCTCGGCGCAAATCCCGCGTCGACGAAAAAATTACTTCTTGCCGAAAGTATCAAAAGAAGCACCATAATCATAGGCACGATAACTGCGTTGAGTTTTCTCATTACGCTCATCTCGCATACCCCGAGCGCGCTGACGAAAATACCCGTCCAAAGTCCTACGTTTTTTATCCCGTAAGCGCTCGTTATTATCTCTTCGCAACCGCTTACCATGCATATAAAACTCACGAGCGTACACAGCCAAAGCATACTTTTTATGATGGCGAACAACGCTCTTACCGACTTTCTTTGGCTATGTTTAAGCCTGCGATAACTCTTTGCCGACAGCAGAAAAAGTCCGCACAACGCGCCCATTAACAGCCCTGCGACCACTCCGCTCAAAATACCGCTATCGCCGAAATAAAGCATGACTTCTCTACCCGTCGCAAAGCCTGCGCCGATAATCGCGCCGATGTAAATAAAGGAAATTTGCAAACACCTCAATACTTTCATACAATAATGTATGTAAGCAATTTAGCGACTATGAAATATTATTATTTCTATTCTTTATCGCGTACAACTTCGAGAGCATATTGTCGCGAAGTTCTAGACAATTTTTAAGTTCGGGATATTCCACGCTGCCGATGAGCGCGTTCTTCAATTCGTCCAAATCTGACGTATAATTCGGCATACGCATTTTAGGAAGCGTCATACCCGTGTAATATTCGATTAAAAATGCGTAAACGACGTACGCCTTTGGCTTGGCGACTTTTTGCAAATCGAGCATTGAATGCAACTTCTTCAACTCGTTATAAACCTTTTCCAGACCTTTCGCTTCCGCCGTCAATCGTATCATAACGTGCGAGGCAAACATAGCGATACCGTAGGTGATTTCTCTGTTTTCGCCACTAAGTTCCGCCACGATATTTCTTACTTTCGCGCCGTTCCACAATATATATTTCTTGCCTTTCATTGCGAAATTTGCAAGGCAAATTGCTCTGTTTACGTCCTCGACGTCCTCGCATACCGCAAGCCTGTCAATCTCGCTGACAAGAGCCGTCACCCCCGATTGATATATTCGCCTTACAATCGAGGAAAGTTTTTCAAGGTCGATATACAAATCGCAAAGCGCGATATTCAACTGACTTGCTTTTTTATCTACGTCGAGCGTCAAATCAATTTTGTCCTTAAAATTGTTCAAATCGTCAATGAAAGTTTCTTTTAATACGTCCAAGTCCAGCGTCTCGCCGTCGTATCTCTCTTTGGCTTCGCTTACCATTTGAGGATAATTCAAATAGTATTTTGCGCCGCTGAATTGACCGTAAGTCGCTTTGGCTTTTCGCCAACACTTTTCTGCGGTTTCGCTTTCCCCTTTTCTTTCCAGACTTCTTCCTTGAAGACACAGTCTTTCGTCGCTCTCNGGCAANTCNTCCAANGGATTGTTCTCTTCGAGCATATCCCAAAATTCNTAATCNCCCGTTTCNTCCGAGTANTCGAAAAANTCTATCAACTGCGANACTTCGTAGCCTTTTAGCGAAGATATAAATCTTCTCAACTCTTCGTACTGCGCNGTATNTCCGTCTTTTCTAAGACATTCCNTCAANGGCAACATAGTCTCGATATACGTCTTCTTTTCNATAAACGNTTTGCANTGAGCGTANGCGTTCAAATGCTCGTTTAANTCCATAAACGCATTGATATANGTNTGCTCGCAAAGCATTATCGTCGTCTGTCTTACGTGCGCGAATTTGATAGAATCNAGTTTNGCAATCGCGCCTATCGGGTCGCCGCTTGCAAGCATACGCCTTGCGGNATGGTCTTTCATAAACGCGTCNTAGTCTTTGTCNNANAATTTNTATACGAGTTTGTCNTCTTTGTAGTATTCTACCCANCCGTCGTTGTACTCTACTTTCGTACCTTTCNTTCTTTTNAAAGAAGAGAANAGCGTCTCGGGNTGAACTTCGCGCGCTTCNAAATGCTCCATAAAGGAAGTCCTATCCTCTTCCGACATATATTTNATAAACCCGAANATCTCTCCTATNCCGATAATNTCCCCNCGCTTTGCGCAACAATACTGCATNAANAGCATNACTTCCAAATCAANTCCNTCTTCCAAAATNAGCTGTCGACANAGATTTATTGCCAANGGATANTCCTCTCTTTCGCANTANTAATGGGCAAGGTAAATNTTCCTCANCCTCATNTCATTCGCGTCTTCAACTTTGTTGAGAGAGAATAAAATACGACGGGCAATGCTTTCGTCAATGCCCTCGTACCAAAGGTCTCCGTTCGTATATTCTTCAATGTTTTGCGGGAATTTAATTACCATCAAACAACCTTTCGACGTCTTCTTTTGTAAATACGTATTTTTTGTTGCAGAACTCGCAACCCACTTCGATATTNCCCTGCGCCTTGACGATTTGCATAGCCTCTTCCTTGCCGAGAGTAATCAACATACCTTCGATTCTCTCTCTNGAACANGTNCATTCGTACGCTTCCTCAATGTCGGGCAGTCTNCTNATTTCNAAGTGNCCGAAATAGAAATCCACGATTTCTTGCGCGCTCATCTTTGTNAGAAGNTCGCCAACGTTTGTAAAATTGCTGACAATATCGTTGAGAATAAANATNTCTTCTTCCGAGCAGTTNGGCATAGGTTGAACNATAATTCCGCCNGCCTTTACGCANTTGCCNTCTTGCATCTTCACGCCCAAAGCGACAGCCGACGGCAGTTGCTCCGACGTNGTGAAATAATANGCGAAGTCCTCGTCNATATTGCCGTTGACCAACTGCGACAAGCCGTTGTAAGGCTCTTTAAGTCCAAAGTCTTTTATCACGTTGAGNGCGCCGTCTTTNCCNACNATTTCCGANACGCTGACGTCNTCGCCNTCGCAAGCCTTAGGATTNTCTATATATCCTCTCACCCTNGCGCCNAAGTCTCCGCAAAGCACCATTTTACCGCCCTTGCCGTTGCCGTCNATGATAATNGTAAGTTTGTTGCCTCTGCCCTTGAAATTNCCGCTCATAAACGCCGTGATTGTNAGCGCNTTACCCATAGCGACGGCGACNGGCTGAGAAAATCCGTGAATATTNATAGCGGAATTTATAGTATCGGTCGTGTCCAACACGCTNACGATAGCCTTTCCGCCNAACAAAATCGCTCTCTTTATCATAAGTGTCTTTACTCCTTATTACGCTTTGTCGCGACAAACAACAATCTCTTNGATTTTGGNTTTACGCTCGAATAAGTTTCNCCGTCATAGACCTTNACGTCAAAGTCGCTCAANAATTCCTCNACGNCCTTTTGAGTNTNAATATACTGNCTATGGCTCTCGCCTATTCGCTTGTAAGTNTCGCCTTGAATTTTTTCAAAAAAGTCCAAATCCATATCGACGTAGTCNTCGCCGAGAGTNTTGGACCAAATGTAAGTAACGTCGTCGTAATCTTCGCAAAAGAGATTGTCNGCAAGAATTTGNGTAAGTTTGTATTTTGAAGACACGTCGAANACGAATTTGCCGTCGTNCTTCAAATANCCTTTTACCCTATCGAAAAANTCTTTCAACNGCGACTTCTCTATGTAATTNACTCCGTCGCATACGCAAGTAATAAAATCGACTTTGTGAGAAAGTTCAAGCATAGAAANGTCCTGTCTTATCCACTTGACGTCGACGCCCTCTTTCTTAGCCTTGACGGTAGCGACGTTGAGCATTTCNTCGCTAANATCAATACCCGTCATCTTTCTTCCGTCTTTNGCAAGCGCAATCGTCATCTCGCCNGAACCGCAAGCCAAATCCACNCCCTCGCCTTTCAAATCATTCNCGACAAACTTCAANTAGCCTTTNTAGTCAAAGTCNCCCATAAGCCTGTCGTAATATTTTGCGAGAATACTGTAAGCGCTCATCTCTTCTTTTTCTTTTTGGAACTTCCGTTTTGAGCCATAGCCTGTTGCTTCTTCTTTGCCTGATTTTTNGCTTTGGCTTGTTTTTCCTGTTCCTTTCTCTTGATTTTGANTTGTTCCTCATACATATAGCCAATCGTATTGTCTGTCACGTATTGAGAGAACGCAAGCGAGAACACCGCNNACGCNCTNAAACNTATCNNNACCANNACTANCAAAANCAATNCTCTAATCANTTGNCCNGCAAANGACAACGCCATTACGCCCGAGAAGAATNCCGTAACCANCAGCGNAGGNACGAAAGTCAAGAGTACGAGCGAAGANGTATTTTTGATATACTCTTTCATCTTGAATCTATAACATACGTACATACCGTTGCCGACCAACATATACATTGCGCTTGCCAANGCGATTATACCGANNANTACGACNAGTACCCACCAAAGCGCGCNCGCTTGTCCGTTTACGGCAGTTTCTTTAAGTATCATAATAAGCGAGCAAGCAAATCCGGTAGCCAATGCGCCNAGCCATGCGAAGGAAAGAANGAATTTGTACCAATNATTTTTAATACCGCGGAANAAGTGCTTCCANACCTTNACGTTTGTNNNCCANANCATATTTCTGCAACAATAGTACAATCCCGACGCAAACAANCCGAAAAGNAAACANGTCGGGAAAATCATNATTCCGTANACNTTCAATCTCGCGTCGTATATCTGCGAAATCGCGCTGATNGTATCGTCCTGTACNCCNAAGCCTATNCCTATGCCCGTGCTNAAATTCATACCCGCGAGTATATTNGNNTCTTGCTTAGTGAGATAGTACATTACCATNACAATCATNGGNACGCACGCCACCAACATAATNANATTCAAAAGCACCAATTTGGTCATATTCGTNGACATGACTTGCATAGCCTGACGTATTCTGCCTTTGTAAAGAANATCTCTGCCTTCCGGCGATAGGTCTCTTGCAANCACAAGATTTTCAACGAGTTTNTTTGTTTCGCTCATATTTGCTCCGCTNAAACGTTTATTTTATTATAAACAATATTATAGACTATTTTTCAATANTATGCAAGTGTTTTTTCGTCCAACGGANAATGCGNGNTAAGACGNAATTAAAAAGTATTTTTTCCGCTAAAATCTNAAANTTTTCTTANTATTCGCTTTACATATCNTCTNTCTTATGCTAATATATTCNTAAGTTTATAGAGGCGCAAAATATATCAGTAGACGGATTTNAGCGACAAGACGCTCCGCTGAAAGGATATTTTGCCGAAATCATACGCTAATCTTGCAAGGCGTACGGTTGGTTGCTACGGTGAACAACCCTGCAACTGTCACCTTAAAATGCTGAGGTGAAGCGCTTAAACTGACAGAACNGATTTGTCATTTTAATGCTTTNCCTAANGGTANAGCATTTTTTATTTATGCGACTTCGTATAGCGGCGCGCCTTCCGCTTAATCGTCGAGTCGAGTTCNGGGTCACGTACGGNAANTNCGCTCACCGCTCACTCGCTCTNGNTGAAGCGAAAANCACACCNCTCTCCAAAGTCNCANCAGAATGAGTAAANNGAAAAAATTTTTAAGAGNCTCNAATTNAAGATTGCCATACAAACTTAATTAGAGACTCTANAAGGAGAAATAAATNTGAAANAGTACAACGTAGCCGTAGTCGGCGCAACCGGCATGGTAGGCAACAAGTTTTTGGAAGTATTGACGGAGAAACAACTNCCCGTCGAGAATTATTACCTCTTTGCTTCNGCAAAGAGCGCAGGCAAAGTCATTGACTTTATGGGCAAGCCTCACACCGTAATCGAATTGACGGAAGAGAACGTAAAGGCTCACAAAGTTGACATTGCTCTTTTCAGCGCAGGCGGTTCGACAAGCGCNAAATTCGCTCCCGTATTCGCTAAGTGCGGCGCGGTAGTAATCGACAATTCCAGCCAATGGCGTATGGANCCGACCGTTCCGCTCGTAGTACCCGAAGTCAATCCGCAGGACATCGATTGGAACAACGGCATTATCGCCAACCCCAACTGCTCCACCATTCAAGCAATGGTAGCNCTCAAACCTTTGTATGACAAGTACGGCATCAAGAGAATAGTATATAGTACGTATCAAGCGGTAAGCGGCGCAGGCGTTGCAGGCTACAACGACCTTCTCGANGGACTCAAAGCNTTCGTCAACAACGAAGAGTACGCTACGAAGAAGTTCCCGTATCAAATCGCCAACAACTGTCTCCCCCACATCGACGTATTCCTTGACAACGGATATACCAAAGAAGAAGAAAAGATGATGAAAGAGACCAAAAAGATTTTGGGCGACGACAAGATTAAGGTTACCGCTACTACCGTAAGAGTACCNGTNCTCAACTCGCACTCCGAATCNATCAATATNGAATTCAACAAGCCTTGCACCAAAGAAGGTATCGTTGAAGCGTTGAAAGCGCAAAAAGGTATTGTCGTATGCGACGACGTTGCCAACAACGTATACCCGATGCCTATCNACTCTACNGGTCACGANGAAGTTTACGTAGGACGTATCCGTATCGACGACACTGTTGAGAGCGGTTGCAACCTTTGGGTAGTTGCCGACAACATCCGTAAGGGCGCGGCAAGCAACGCTGTTCAAATCGCCGAGTATATGATACAAAACGGCAAAATCTAATAAATAATCAAAGGTAAATATTATGTTTGAAGGTACATACACCGCAATAATTACCCCGTTCTCAAAGACGGGCGTAGATTACGAAAGTTTTGAAAAATTGATAGAAAGCCAAATTGCAGGCGGTATCAACGGTATCGTATTCGTCGGCACGACGGGCGAACCTGCTACTATGACGTCCAAAGANAAAGANNAACTCAGAGCNTTCGCTTTGAAGANNGTAAAAGGTCGCGTNCCNGTCATCTTCGGCACNGGTAGCAACTGCACGCAAACGGCAGTGGAAAATTCTATTACCGCTCAAAAGGAAGGCGCGGACGGCATTTTGGTAGTGTCGCCGTATTACAACAAATGTACGCAAAACGGACTTTTCTTGCACTATCAGGCAATCGCCGAGAAGTGTTCCCTTCCGATGATAATCTACAACGTCCCCGGCAGAACGGGCGTCAATATCCTTCCCGAGACGGCAGGTAGGCTCGCTCGCGAGATACCTACTATCGTCGGTATCAAGGAAGCGTGCGGCAACTTAGAGCAAATCGCTAAGACGGCTGAGCAAATCAAAGGCACTCAACTTCAACTTATGAGCGGCGACGACAAGCTTGCCGTTGACATAGCAAGGCTTGGCGGCACTACCCTGATTTCCGTCGCAAGCAACGCTCTTCCCAAAGAGTTCACGCAAATTATGGCGTACGCAAACGCAGGCAAATTTGACGAGGCTGACGCGCTCTATTCCAAGTACGATAAATTCGTCGACTTGCTATTTAGCGAGGTCAATCCTATTCCTATCAAGTACGCTTGCTCTCAACTCGGTCTTTGCCAAAATATTTTGAGATTGCCATTGACGTCAATGAGCGAAGATAAGGCTGCCCTATTGCGCGCGGAAATGCAAAAATTGCAAATAATCTAATATAGGTGATTTTATGATAAAAGTTTTAATTTGGGGTATAGGCGGAAGAATGGGCAAAAACATTCTCGAAGGCTTGTCCGCTTTTGACAACGCCGAGGCTGTCGGCGGCGTAGACAAATTCGCCGATCCGTCGCAATTCTCCGTACCCGTATTCAAGAGCGGTAAAGACGTCAACGTCGATGCTGACGTAATAATCGACTTTTCCCGCCCCGACGCGCTTGACGAAATTTTGGAATACGCTCTCGCTCACAAGACGGGCATTATGCTCGCCACGACAGGCTACTCTGCCGAGCAACAACAAGCAATCGACAAGGCTTCTCAAAGCATTGCAGTATTCCAATCGAGCAATATGTCTTTGGGCGTAAATTTGCTTATTGAGCTATGTCGCAAAGCGTCCCAAGTACTCGGAGAAAAATTCGATATAGAGATTATAGAACAACATCACAACCAAAAAGTTGATTCTCCGTCGGGCACTGCCCTATCTATTGCCAACGCTATCAACGAGGAGTTCGATAATTCCAAAGAATACGTATACGGCAGACACGACAAGAATTGCCGTCGCACTGACAAAGAGATAGGAATTCACGCAATAAGAGGCGGTACGATAGTTGGCAAACACGACGTACTCTTTATCGGTAAAGACGAAGTGATCACCATTTCTCACGAGGCTCAATCGAGAGCGGTATTCGCGCAAGGCGCAATCCGCGCAGGTATCTTTCTCTCGACGAAGACAAGCGGAAAGTATTCGATGAAAGATTTGTTGCAATCGGCAACTAAATAATAATCTTTATAAACTAAAAATTGTACATCATACAAATAAATAAGATACAAAAAAGAGCAAGTATTTTTACTTGCTCTCTTTTATTAACTAAACTCTTATTTCTTCTCTATCGTCAATTCTTCAAGCGCTTGCTCATACTTGCGATTGAGTTCGGCGACCGCCTCTCTATTGTCTAGATGCATTTTCATAAGGTCGCAGTCAAGCACGCTTTTACCTTTGTAGGTCTTGATAGGAAATTCCCCGACCACTTTGAGCGTAAGCACTTCGTACCAATTAAACTGACTTGGGCTTTTGCATACGTACGTCTTGCCATCATCCTCGAATTTGTATTCTATGTAATATACCGCGACTTTTCCCGACGTCTTTTCCGTGTTGTAAGAAAGAAAAGTTGCCGTAGTGGATTTACCCAAAGTCTCGACTTGCAAGTCGCTTTTTATCTTGACGTATTGAACAACTGACGAGACCGTCAGCGCCACTCCTGCCGCAACCGTAAGCGCAGATACGACGTAACTTGCCGCGCTTGCGCTCTCGGCTAGGTATCTATAATACACCAAAAGCACAATGCCCAGCACTATGACTACGCTTCCGATTATACAAGGCTTTATAACGTTGTCTTTTACGTTAAGTCTTTTCATATCAGTCCTTGTTGTAGATAATTCTTCCGCAGTTTGGGCAATCTTGAATTTTCATTCCCTCGCTCAATTTGTCTACTATATCGCTCGCTATTTCCATACCGCAACCGCCGCAACTGTTGGGCTTGATAAACGGCACGAATACGGGTCTTTTCTTGTTGGCTTTGACCTTTTTGTATTTATCCAAAAGCGTAAGGTTCATATCCTTTTCCAAGTCTTTGAGTTCTCTCATAATCTCGCCTGCCTCAACGGACTTTTCCTTTTTGAGATTATTGAATTCCTCTGTAAACGCTCTATAACTCTTTGAGGACTTACCCGCTTGCTCGTATTCTTTCTTGTATTTGGAATTGGTTTCGCTCAACTCTTTGTTGGCTCTTGAAATCTCTCTTTCGAGTTCGTCTGCTTGTTGGTCGAGTTTTTCGAGTTGTTTTGCAAAATAATCAAGTTGCTTTTCGTCGCAATCGGGCAAATCACCGGTGGATATTTCTTCTATCTGCTTGTCTATTTCCGCCAAAGCCGACATACTCTTTTTGATATTTTCCATAGCGACTTCCGCGCTTTCGTTGAGCCTTGTCAACGTATCAAAAGACTGTTTGGTAGCGTTTTGGAAAAATATCATTTTCTTAGCAGGTTCGCTTGTTTTAAGTTCGTTTTCCAACTTAAACAACTTCATGTCCACTTCTTGATACTTCAAAATCTTTTCTATACTCATATTTTACTCCTTTCCCACTTTCGTGGCGTATATTACTTAATATTGCGGTAGGGACTTACGTCCGTTTGCGAGATATGCGCGATTGACGAAAAGTCTTTCAACCAATCTTTGAAAATATCTACGCAGAAAATTTCGCTCTCGTAATGCCCTACGTCTATCAAAGACAGCGAGTAGTCGATTACTCTCAACGCTATCGAAATCTTGCTTTCTCCGCCGATAACGCAGTCCACGCCGTTGTCTTTTGCGTATTCTATCAATTCCTCATCTCTTGCGCCTGCGCCTGTGCAAACGGCAATCTTTGAGATTTTTTTGTTCTTATCGCCGACGTATTTGACGTTGCCGTCGTTAAGAATTGTCGCGACCTTTTTCGTCAACTCCGCAAGAGATATTTCGTCTATTATTCCTTCTCTTGCGCAGCCATCGATTACCTTGACGTTTCTCATTCCGAGCAACTTTGCAAAATAATCGTTCAGTCCACCCGAGCAACAGTCCAAATTCGTATGGCAACTATATAGGTTGATTCCGTACTCTTTCGCCTTGTCGAGAATGCTTTGCGTGTACTTGTCAATCTCTTCTCCGAATACGGACGGGTGATGCGTAATCAATAGATTGCATCCCTTTTCCTTGCACTCTTCGAGCGTGTAGTAAGTTACGTTTTGCGCAAGCATAATGCCTTTGACGTCATCGTCTTCACGTCCGAAATTGAGTCCTGCGCTGTCAAAATCAAGCGCTAGCGAAAGCGGCGCATTTCTTTCTATTATGCTGATAATATCCTTTACTTTTGGCATATCTATTCCGCGTCCTTTTTATCGACTAGGGCGATAATCCTTTGCAGCATCTTTCCCTCTCGGCTCTTGTCCGAATACTTTTTGAGTGAGTTCGCTTTTTGTCTCAACTTCTCTATGTACGCTACGAAATCGGCGTTGTCTTTTGAGTTCTTGCCGAGATACAATTCCTCTTCGCTCAACTCGCAATTCTTGCCGCCGCCACAAATAGCGACGATAATATTATAGAATTTACCGCCTTGCTCGACGACGTAATCTTTGTCAATATACAATTTCTTATCAGACAGAAACTCTCTCAACTCGATTGTGTTTTTGTGAGCGACTAGGACGAATTTCTTTATCCCTTTGGGTATGTCATCGAGTATCGACATTATCTCTTTACCGCCCATACCCGCTATGACGACGCAATCGACTTCATTGTCGCAAATCGCCTTCAATCCGTCCGCGCATCTGAATTGAACATTGTTCAATTCATACTTTTTAGCAAGTTCAATCGCTTTATCAAGCGACTTTTGGGATATGTCGCAGGCTATCGCCTTTTGCGCTCTTCCCTCTAAAATTGCGCACACCGTAACTTTGCCGTGGTCGCATCCCACGTCCGCAAAGACCTTTGAATCGACGTTGTCGACGACTGCGCGCAATCTCTTGTCAAGTTTTGGCGCTATCATTACGGCTTGCCGATATAGTCTTTGAGTTTCTTCGTACGGTTGGGGTGACGAAGTTTTCTCAGCGCCTTTGCTTCGATTTGTCTGATACGCTCTCTTGTGACGTTGAATTCTCTTCCCACTTCTTCGAGCGTCTTCGGACGGGAATCGTCAAGACCGTATCTCTTTCTGATTACCTCGTTTTCTCTCGGGGTAAGCGTGCTAAGCACTTCGAGCAAATGCTCTTTGAGCATTCTCGTCTCCGCCTTTTCGGCAGGCGAAGCCGAAGTGTTGTCCTCGATAAAATCGCCGAGGTGGCTGTCTTCTTCCTCGCCGATAGGCTTTTCAAGCGAAACAGGGTCTTGCGCAATCTTTTGAATCTCGATTACCTTTTCTTCCGTTATGCCCATCTTTTCGGCAATTTCGGCGGTTGTCGGTTCTCTACCCAAAGTTTGCAAAAGTTGTCTAGACACTCTGCCCGTCTTGTTGATAGTCTCCACCATGTGGACAGGTATTCTTATCGTCCTTGCTTGATCGGCAATCGCGCGGGTGATGGACTGCTTTATCCACCAAGTAGCGTACGTCGAGAACTTAAAGCCCTTGGTATAGTCGAACTTTTCAACGGCTTTCATAAGTCCCAAATTGCCCTCTTGAATAAGGTCGAGGAATTGCATACCTCTTCCGACGTATCTCTTCGCAATAGATACTACAAGACGCAAGTTGGCTTCGCTAAGTCTATTCTTCGCGGCTACGTCGCCTTGGCTCATTCTCTCGGCGAGTTCTCTTTCCTCGTCCGACTGCAACAATGGGACTTGTCCTATATCTTTTAGATACATCTTCACCGAGTCGTCAGTAGTAGCGTCGATACCCTCGAAAGACATTTCCTTTATCGTGTCGCTTTCTTCTTGAATTTCAACGCCCGAGTTTTTGAAAATTTCAAACACAACGCTCGTTTCGTCAGGCAAAAGCGAAAGCTTGTCCGTCAACTTTTCAAACTCCGACATAGTCATAACTTTGTCTTTGTAGTTGTTGGCAATCTTTATCGCTTCGCTTCTGATTTTCTCTTCGCGTTGGATAATTTTCTCGTTTTGCTCTGTCTTTTCTTCGTTCATATAACCTCCGAATTTCTTTTGTCCGTGCTATTTTTTCATATTGTTTTGGGCAAGCTGGCTCATCATAATAAACTTAGCGTCCGCGTCTTGCTCGCTATCGATAGCTTGCGTAAGCGCCCGTTTTCTCTGCTTGTTGCCCTTTTTGACAATCGTATTTACGCAATCGTCAAAGTATTTTTTTGCGTCGTTATCTCCGACTTTGCTTCCTTCTTCGAGTATTGCTCGCACTTCGGGATTTTCCTCTTCGTGTTTGAGCAACTCTTCCATAGTATTGCCGTCTGAATCCTTCTTTGCCCGATATAAATCGTACAACGATTTTTGCTTGTTGTCGCTAATATACTGCGAAAGATCTGTCTCGCAATTCGCGCCTTCCACGCCGCCGAATAAGCCGTAGAGTACGTATCTTACAGCCCTATCGAACGCCGACGCGCCCAACTTGACCTGCTCGGGTTGAGCAATGACTCCCGTTGCCTCGCTCACGTCCAACTGCCGTTTTAACGTATCTTTGCTAAGTCCCGTTTGTTTCGCGACGTACTCGATATACGCCTCAATCATTGCGGGGTCTTCGAGCGGTTTAATTATCTTCATAGCCTCGACGGCATACTTGCCCTTTTCTTGCGGCGAGGTCAAATCGTATCCACTTGCAAGCGTGAGTAGTTTATGCTCAAAGAGCGGTTTCGCCTCAACAAGCAATTTGAGATAACTCTCTTTGCCGTACTTGCGAACGTATTCGTCAGGATCGAGTTTTTCGGGCAGGCTTACGACGCGCACTTCAAGTCCTTGATTGTAAAGTATATCCAAGCCTCTCATCGTCGCCTTTTGTCCTGCGCCGTCGCCGTCGTAGCAAATGACAACCTTATTCACGTATCTTTTTATCAACTTCGCTTGCTCTTGAGTGAGCGAAGTACCCATTGACGCGATTGCGTTTTTGACGCCGCTTTGGAAGAGCGAAATTACGTCCATATATCCTTCAACGACAATAAGTTCGTTGACCACGGTTTCCAGTTTCAATCGCTTTATCGAGTGCTGACCGAATATCTCTTTGGACTTGTTGAACAAGACCGTTTCTCTCGTATTCTTGTATTTTGGCAAACTGTCGTCAAGCACTCTTCCGCCGAAAGCGACAACCTGCTTCATATTGTTGATAATCGGCACAATCAACCTGCCCGCCATCGTATCAACGACGTTTCCCGACTGCGAAGTATCGACCAATCCCGCTTCCTGCATATTCTCTTTCGAGAAACCTTTGGATATAAGATGAGCGACGAGTTGCGACCTACCGATAGAATATCCGAGACCGAAAATCGTAGCCGTCTGCATAGTTATTCCGCGCTTTGCAAGATAATCTCTCGCAGGCTTGCCGACTTCCGCTTTGAGATTTTGATTGAAGTACGTCGCCGTCTCTCTCATCATCTCGAACAACTTGTCCTTGTGCTTTCTCAAATTCGCGTTGCTGTCGCTTTTAGAAAAGTCAGGCACGGGTACGTGGTACTTGTCCGCCAAAATCTTTACCGCGCCCATAAAATCGGTATGCTCGACTTCTTGCACGAAAGTAATAGCGTCACCGCCTACGCCGCAACCAAAGCAGTGATATGATTGCGACTGCTCGTATAGACAAAACGACGGAGTTTTTTCGTGGTGGAACGGACAACACGCCCACTTTTTGCTTCCCCTCTCTTGCAAAGAAACGTATTGGGAAACAACTTCGGCTATGTCAATCTTAGATTTCAATTTTTCCAACCACTCGGAAAATATCTCTGCCATCGTCTACCTCTCTTTTGTTTACATAATTATTATACGTCGCAAATTGCGTTTTTCCTTAATATATTTATATAAAAGTATAAAATTTTTGTTTAATAGAAATAGCCCCGCTAGCATTACTAGCAGGGCTCACCGCTATACGCACTCGGTTGCTAATTATTTTTTTCTCAAAGACTTCTGCTCTTTGAGAAAATCATTATAGCGCTCAATTTGATCTTCGCGCAAATCAATCATATCTTTTGCGGTAGAGAGCGCTTGATTGTCGCCGACTACTACTTCGGTCTCTTTGACTTTTACTTTTGTGCCGTCGCTACTTGCGCCGCGGCGAATATCTTTCATATACTCGTCTTCCATTTTGAAGAGCGCAACAGTCGTGTTTTTCTTTATTGTCAACTTGACTAATGGATTTACCGTAGACTG
>JAAVHQ010000009.1 GCA_014799645.1 Clostridiales bacterium
GGTATCTTACGCTATTACCAAGGCGCAAATAGAAATTTTATTGAGCAACGGCGAGTACGATTACAACGGCGCGGGACATAGCGGCGAGTTCGTAATCGCGAGTGGCAACTACGATATAAGCAAGATAGTCAAGACGTATTACAAAGGCAATACCAAAGACTTCCCGTTGTCCGCGGACGCGTTGCCTTGCGACGCGGGAGACTATCTCGTCGTATTGATATTGACTAGCGAGGATAACGGCAATTATGAAATCAAAGAAGGCTGCAAAGAATTCAATATAAACGTTGCTAAAAAGCAAATAGTAGTAGAGTGGAATACGACGGGCGATACGCCTATAATATCCGGCTTGGATGAGTTGTCAAAGGGCGCGATAGGATACGTATACTACAATGAGGACGGAACGCCGCTTGAAGATGGAGCGCAATTAGAGAGAGGAAAGAGTTATAAGATAAAAGCGATACTCACAGGCGACAATGCAAAGAACTTTGAATTTGTCACCAAAGACGGCGAGCCTACGCCGAGCGACAGCACGGAAACTGCGGAGATAGATTTCACCGTGAAGGCAAGCAATAGCGGTGGAAACGCAGGCGGAGTAACCGGCGGAGACGAACAAGGCAATGGCAATGGAGACGGACAAGATACAAACGAGCCGACTGAGCCACAACCGACGCCGACTCAAACTATTGATATAGCTGGGTTCTTAAAAGAATATTGGCAACCTATTCTCAGCGCAATATGCATTATATTGACTATTATCTTTATGAGCAAGGGAATAGGCTATGCAAGCAAGCGCAAGAAGATAAAGAAGACGATATCTAAGAAGTATAGTGGCGCATACTACGCTGTCGGCGGACTTGGTCTATTCGGCTTGCCGTACACTACTTGGACGGTAATCGCTAGTATAATGGCAGGCGTAGCGGTACTTGCGTTTATCTTTATGCTATTAGAGAAGAGAACGTTCAGCAAAGCGGAAGACGAACTCGACGAGGCAAAGGACGAGTTCGAGAAAAACCAAAAAGAATTTGACAACAAACGCCGTGACGAACAAATGCAGATGATGCTAATGGGAATGCTCGGCGGAGGCAACGGACAAAACGGCAGCGGACAAAGTTTCGTATATCAACAGCCTTCATTGGGCGCGGACGACATACGCGGAATAGTGGCTGACACTATGAGCAATATGTTGCCCAACGTGACGCAGTACCTACCGCAAGAGGCTTCGCACAATGACGAACTGGTACAACAACTTATAGAACAAAACGCGCAAAATGAAGAGATTATCCGCAATATGGCGCAAGAGCACGAAGCGCTTATGCAGAAGTTCTCCGAACAACAAAAAGATACCGTCAATGAAGAGGTAATCGAGAAGTTGGTCGACAAACTCGCTAAACAACAAGCAGTCGTGCGCGAGGTAGAAAAGGAAGTTGCGGCAACAACAGTCAACGATGAAAAGATAGATATGTTGATAAAGACCAACGAAAGCCTAATGCGCAATCAAGAGATGTTGATGAAGCAAATCGTCGAGTTGGCGTCGAGCAAAGGCAATGACAAGCAAATTGTGATGCCTTATATGCCGCAACCTATAATGGCGCAGCCGATTATTCAACAACCGAGTGAAAGGGTAGTCGAGAAGATAGTCGAAAAGCCTGTCGAGAAATTTATCCCCGTGCCGGTAGAAAAGATAGTTGAGAAGGAAGTCAAAGTCGAAGTACCGGTCGAGAAAATCGTCGAGAAAGAAGTCGTCAAGGAAGTTCCCGTACCAATGCCGGTAGAAAAGCCCGCAAAGGCGACGAAAGCGCCCGCGCAAAGACTTACGCTAGACGAGGCTTACGCTAAGTTGTCGGCAAATCAAAAGAAGATATTCGATACGCTCAAAAACTACGCTTTGAGTAAAGACAAGTGCAAAGAGAAGAAGTCGACGTATTTCACAGTGCTCGGTCAATCTACCGTCAATCCGCTCGTTAAGTTGACGATAAAGAAGAACACTACGGTCGCGCTCTTCAAACTTGAAGATGAGTTTATGAAAGATATTCGCAAGAACGCGACCAGTGACGGAACTAAGGTTAAAGTTAAAGAGACGGAAGTCGTTGTCAGCGACAACCAAGCGCTCTCCGCAGCAAAGGAAATGATAGATCTTCGCGAAGATCAAATCGAGAGATATAATGAGTATCTTCGCGAGCAACGCTCAATGAAGAAGTAGCAGATTACTAAATGTTAAAAAGACCTTGCTAGCATTGATAGCAAGGTCATTTTAATCCGTTACTTATTCAATTTTCACTATTACTTATTACTTCGCAAAGCAAATTTACTTGCTTTGCGGTGCGCTCTCGCGACTGCTTACGACTTCATTTGTCGTCGGGTCGATAATCGTCGCCCAATAGTCGTTTTTGTCTTTGATAAAGGACACGTACCAGAAGTATTCGTCCTCGGCGTTTTCGTTGGTTTGGCAGAGTAGTTTTACGTAACATTCTCTATCAAAAGTATTGTCGTTCAACGCGGTGTCGATTTTCTCTTGATAGAAGTTGTAAGCCACTTCCAAAGCGCCTTTGCCGTCGGTGAGGTTGGCGCATTTATTTTCTAGTTGGAAGGTATACGACTTGTCGCCGTCCTTCAATGTTAGTGTCAAAGGTTCGCCGATATTCTTCAAATCTTCAAAGTTGCAAGCGAGATTTATTCCAAGACGGCTTTTGCTTATTGTTCCCGTCACGCTGGATTCAGTACCTTCGATGACAAATTCATAGGTCTTTGAGAGGTTTGCTACGTCGTGGGGGACGATTGTCAAGACGCTCATATCCACTTGGGAGTCGGCTTTACCGTCGGCTATAAAGAGCGCTTCTTGCGTAGTCATAGTGATTTTTACGTCGAAATCTTCGTCGTTTGCCGTATAAAGTCCCGTTTGCATATAGCTTACGCTTTCGCAAAGTTTTTCGTAATTCGTCTTTGGTTTTTGACAGCCTGCAAAACATCCGATAGTAAGACATACGAGCAGACCGAACGCCATAATTTTAATAAACTTTTTCATATATCCTCCAATGATTTTGATTACTAAATTGTATGTTCGGACAAGGGGATATATGATATTATTGTACTATTATTTGTTTTTAGCGTTCTTTATCGCCTCGCATACTTCGACGTTCTTACCTTCGCGCATACGTCTTTCAGTAGACTTTTTGCGACTTAGATTGCCGAGCGTACCGAATACGCCACCAAAGAATCTGAAAAATCCTCTAATATACTTTTTATTGCCCCAAAGGAGCATTCCGTCGACAAGCTTGTGGTGAATAAGTCCCGATGATATGCCGATAAGACCGCGTAAAGGCATTTCTTCCATACCTTGTTGGAGCATCATCATTGTCGTGATGTCCGCGTTGGGGACTTGACTTTTGATTATTGACGGCGCAACCTTGACGATTATCTTTCCGATTAGGCAAGCTTTCATTTCGCCAATCGTAGTGTTGCGGTCAAAGTGTCCGCGCTTGCTCTCTTTATTTTCTGGTATTTCCGCGCCGTAAAGACTTGCAAAGTCGCCGTCGGGGATTTCGCTCATATTCGCAATATCGAAGTATGCAGGGCAGAGCGATTTGTAGTCGGGGACTTGCTTCTCGCTTTGCTCGAATTTCACGTTTATTTTGCCTTTGAGTCTAATATCTCTGCTTGACGCGCCGATGAGAATTTCATATTCGCCGTTTTGCGCGTACCAATCGTTTATCGTCGTGTTGTAGAAAGCGAACGAACGGTAATCGAGTGTGTGCGTTACGCGCGCGCTTTCGCCTTTTTTGATAAATACTTTGTCAAAACTCTTGAGTTCCTTAACAGCCTTGAACACGAGCGGATTTGAATCGGACACGTACAATTGCGACACTTCATAGCCGTCCATATTGCCGACGTTCTTGATAGTATATGATACGTTCATTCCGTCAATCTTCAAATCGCTATACTCGAATTTCGTGTAGGACAGACCGTAACCGAATGGGAAAAGCACTTCTTTATTCGCCGTGTCGTAATAGCGATAGCCGACGAAAATACTTTCTCTGTATTCGACGTTTTTAGGTCCCATAGGGAAGTAATTCGCGACGATATTGTCCTCGTATTTAAGCGGGTAAGTTTCCGCAAGTTTTCCGCTCGGGTTTACCTTGCCGAAAAGCACGTTGTACAAAGCCTCGCCGCCCGCTTCACCTGGGAGATATGCGTTGACAAGGGTATTGACCTTATCAATCCACGGCATTGCGACAGGAGAGCCGCCGAAGAGCACTACGACTGTATTTGGATTGACAGCCGTGACTTGCTCTATCAACTCGCTGTGGCATTTGGGGATATCCATGTGAATGCGGTCATAGCTTTCGCTCTCGTATTGGTCGGTAAGACCCACAAAGAGAAGTACCTTTTCGTGGCTTTTTGTAAGCTCGACAGCCTCTTGTATAAGTTTTTCATCTACCTTGTCGCTGTTGACGTCATAAGCAGGCGCGTATTCGTATTTCTTGCCGTTTAAGTCAAGCGCGTCGAGGAAGTTGACCAATTTGTACGGATTTATCCTTGACGAACCCGAACCTTGATATCTAAATACTTTCGCCAACTCGCCGATTACCGCGACGCTTTGTTCTTTTTCTTCGGCTAAGGGAAGAGTATTTGTATCGTTTTTAAGCAAGACGATAGACTGCTCGGCAATTTCACGCGCGATTTCGTGCGCCTCGTCGTAGTCTGCTTTGTAGTCGGGTTGACGGTTGTTGTAACTCTTTACTATGAAATCGAGAAGTCTTTCGACAATCGCGTCGACGTCGCTTTCACTCAATCTTCCGTCCTTGACAGCCTTTACGATTTGCTTATCGGTCGCGCCACCGCAACTCGGCATTTCCAAGTCAAGTCCCGCTTTTACAGCTTCGATTCTGTCGTTGAGCGCGTTCCAGTCGCTTACTACGATGCCTTTGAATCCCCATTCGTCTCTCAAAATATCCGTCAAAAGACGCTTGTTGTCGGAAAGATACGTGCCGTTGAGTTTGTTGTACGAACACATAACCGTGACGGGTTGAGCCTTTACCGCCTCTTCAAAAGCAGGGAGATAGATTTCTCTCAACGCTCTCTCGTCAACCACGCTGTTGATAGTCATACGGCGTTTTTCCTGATTGTTGGCGCAGAAGTGTTTGAGCGACGTGCCAACGCCGTTTGATTGAACGCCATCGATATAGTTCCTGCTCAATTTGCCTGCGAGATAGGGGTCTTCGGATAGATACTCGAAGTTTCTTCCGCAAAGGGGACTTCTCTTGATATTCGTACCAGGTCCGAGAATGACGTCGATATCTTGGTCTAAGCACTGTTTGCCGAGAGCGTCGCCAAGTCTTTTAGCAACGTCCACGCTCCAACTGCTTGCTATATTTACCGCAGGCGGAAAAGCCGTGGCGGGGAACGACGTTTTCATTCCCAAGTTCTCGTCTTCGTCTTTTTCCTTTCGTAGTCCGTGCGGTCCATCGGACATGGATACGTAGGGTATGCCAAGTCTTTTGATGGGTTTCGTATTCCAAAAATCATAGCCCGAGCATAGGCTCGCCTTTTCTTCAAGCGTCATTTGTCCAATCAACGCCTTTATCTCGTCATTCATTATTGACCTCCAACAATTTTACAAGATAATTCTATCATAGATAGAAAGCGATTTCAAGACAAAAATCGCTATTGTTAAGAAAAATTTGTCGAGAGCGAGGTAATTCGATTGACTTAGTAGTTATTATGTTATAAAATATTAAAAAGTTCGGAGGATAATTCAATGGGCAAAATTGCAAAAGAAGGTTTGACTTTCGACGACGTGTTGCTTATACCGCAGTATTCTGAGGTATTGCCGTACCAAGTTGACCTTTCTACAAAATTGTGTGACAACATTACTCTCAATATTCCGCTTCTCAGCGCATCAATGGATACGGTCACGGAGTGTGAACTTGCTATCGCAATGGCAAGAGAGGGCGGTATAGGTATTATTCATAAGAATATGTCTATCGAAGCGCAAGCAGAACAAGTAGACAAAGTAAAGAGAAGTGAAAACGGCGTCATCACAAACCCATTTTCGTTAAGTCCCGAAAATACGCTTGAAGAAGCCAACAACCTTATGCGCAGATTCAGAATTAGCGGCGTGCCTGTTACGGTATCGGGTAAATTAGTCGGAATTATCACCAACAGAGATTTGAGATTTGAGACTGATATGTCCAAACTTATCGGCGAGTGCATGACCAAGCAAGAGAAGCTTGTCACCGCTCCCGTAGGTACTACTCTTGAACAAGCGCAGAAGATTCTTGCGGAAGGCCGTATAGAGAAATTGCCGCTTGTTGACAAGCAGTTCAACCTCAAAGGTTTGATTACGATCAAAGATATAGAAAAGGCTATCAAGTATCCAAACAGCGCAAAGGACAGCAGCGGCAGACTTCTTGCAGGCGCGGCAGTCGGCGTAACTGCGGATATTATGGACAGAGTTTCCGCTTTGGTAGAGAGCAAAGTTGATATTATCACGATTGACACGGCTCACGGACATTCCAAGGGCGTTCTTGAATGCGTGGCAAAGGTAAAGGCAAAATTCCCGAATTTGCCTATTATCGCAGGCAACGTAGCGACCGCAGAAGCGACGAAGGCTCTTCTATCGAGCGGCGCAGACGTAGTCAAAGTGGGTATCGGACCTGGTTCGATTTGTACGACACGTATTATTGCAGGTATCGGCGTACCGCAAGTTACGGCAGTTATGGATTGCGCAGAGCAAGCTGACAAACTCGGCAAGAGAATTATCGCCGACGGCGGTATCAAGTACTCGGGCGACATCGTCAAGGCTTTGGGCGCAGGCGCAAGCGCAGTAATGCTCGGAAGCTTGTTCGCAGGTACGGAAGAGACCCCTGGCGATATTGAAATATTCCAAGGTAGATCGTATAAGGTTTATAGAGGTATGGGTTCGCTCTCCGCTATGGCGGCAGGCAGCAAGGACAGATACTTCCAGACCAACGCTAAGAAACTTGTTCCCGAAGGCGTTGAGGGACGTGTTCCGTATAGAGGTAGCCTCGCAGACGTGGTCTTCCAACTTATGGGCGGTCTTCGCGCAGGTATGGGCTATTGCGGTATGGAGAATATCGAGAAGTTGCGTAAGAACGCGCAGTTCGTGAAGATTTCCAATGCGGCTTTGATTGAGAGCCATCCGCATGATATTAGTATCACAAAAGAAGCGCCGAACTACTCTACGAGAGGCTGAGTAACCGACTGCGTATAGCAACGCACCTTTTGCCTGATCTACGAGACGACACTCAGGGTCACGTACGGGAAGTACGCTCACCGTTCGGTCGCTCTTGCTAAGACAAAATCTGCATTACTCTCCGCACTCGCGTGTAATTTGGTAGAAATAACGAAATTGCCAATCTCTGTGTTTTAGGTGGACGAGAGATAGAGAAGTGGTATTTGAAATAAAAATATAAAAGAGTGTAACGGTTTTGTTACACTCTTTTTGTATGTTAAATTCACTGCATATCATTTTAGTTTTGTTAATTCAGAAATTGTAGCCGAAACAATAGGATAAAACTCTTTATTAAGTACTGAAAGTTGTCCGATTAAATCACTGAGTTCATTATTGCTCAACTCATCGTTTATTCCAAGAAGATAGTCAGTTGAAACGGATAAAGACGAACTAAGATTTTTTAACGTTTGTAAAGAAACGCCGACTTTTCCACCCTCTACATCAGCAAGAAATCTAGAACTAATATCTACGTTTTCAGCAAGTTTTTCTCTTGTTATGCCGAGTTTTTTTCGCATAGAACATATTCTTTCGCCTAAAATCATGTTAATATCTTTCATAGTATGCCTCTTGTATGAATTGTCACTTATATTTTATATGAATATATAGTTCATATCAATGATGTAATAATTACTTGACTTATGAAGTATTACATCATATAATACTAATATGTGATATATTATTTGTAATAAATTTTAGTTACAATAGTGTGGAGGAGATTTACTATGTTTGAAAATTTGAACAAACTATTAGAAAGTGTCTCATTTAGATTTAAATCAATATTTAGTTTTAAAGATATGCCCATTTTTGCGTCTTTAATCAAAACGGTATTATTATTAATATTTATTGTGCCTTTTGTTGTTTTTGAGTTGTTAGGCATATTTTTTGCACTATGTAGTTGCATCCCAATTGTTGGAATAATTTTTAATTTTACAGTCTGTTTAATATGTGATTTATTATCTTCATTGTTTTTTTATTTAATAATGTTGCCAAATAAATATTCTGCAAAAAAAACAATAAACACATTTATTCCAAAAAAAGTAGTAAATAGAATAATGTTAGCAGATGATGAGTATCAAGATGTTTATGAAGTATTGATATGGTGTTCAGGTGAGGTTGATGAGAATATTGAAAATATATTAAATAGATATAAAAATAAATTATTTTTGGGATATTTAAGTGGTCAAGAGGCGTTTCAATTACAAAAAATTTTAATAAATATAAAAACATTTTCAAATGATTCAATATTTATTTCAAAACTCGACAAAGCTATATCAATTTTAGAAAAACACATATATAAACATTAATTAAAAAAGAGTGGTAAATACCACTCTTTTCTTTGCTAGTTTTGAAATCTATTACTCTGATTTCTCTAAGGTAAATGAGAAACTTCCTGCGTTGCATTTGCCGTCTGATTCAATTATTATATAAATTGTTTTATTGCCAGTAAATGCTTCGGTTTTTCCTTCAACAGAACCGTCGGATCCAATTTCAAATAAGTCTAGTTTTTCATCATTGAAGTCGTAGTAAACTTTTATATTTCCTTCTTTAAGCGTTGCATTATAAGTTATAGAAGCTTTATTATCGCCTGTGTTTCTAAATTTTATAACGTACGTTCCGCTGAAAGCGTCGAATGAAACGGACGCTTCAGTTGGGGAGTTTATCGTTGTCATTATGTTCGCGCTATAATTACTTACGTATTTGGTTCCGCAAGCAGACAGCGCAAAGCACAATACCAACATCACCGTTACAATGATTGCGTTCGCAAATTTTTTCATATATTTGCTCCTTTTTAGTATTCCAATCTCTTTGCAAGATAGTTTTCGAGATCAATCAAAGAAATACGTTCTTGTTCCATAGAATCGCGTTCTCTTACGGTGACGCAGTTGTCTTCCAAAGTCTCGAAGTCGACGGTTACGCAATAAGGCGTGCCGATTTCGTCTTGACGGCGGTATCTCTTGCCGATTGACGCGCTTTCGTCGTAAGTAGCCGAGAATTTTTTGGAAAGGTTTCTATAAATCTCTTCGCTCTTTTCGCCGAGAGCCTTTTTCTGTAAAGGAAGCACTGCGACTTTATACGGAGCGATTGCAGGGTGGAAGTGCATTACGACACGGCTGTCGCCGACTTCGAGTTCTTGCTCTTCATAAGCGTTGCAAAGCAGCGCAAGCACCATTCTTTCTACGCCGAGCGATGGCTCGATAACGTAAGGTACGTACTTTTCATTGGTGACAGGGTCGGTATATTCGAGATTCTTTCCGCTGACTTTTGCGTGAGCGTTGAGATCGAAATCCGTTCTGTCTGCAATACCCCAAAGTTCGCCCCAACCGAACGGGAATTTGAATTCAAAGTCCGTCGTAGCGTTGGAGTAGTGGGAAAGTTCCTCGGGGTCATGGTCGCGGAGTTTAAGGTTTTCCGCCTTAATACCCAAGCCGAGCAACCAGTTTTTGCAGAATTCTTTCCAGTATGCGAACCATTCAAGGTCTGTTCCGGGCTTGCAGAAAAATTCAAGTTCCATTTGCTCGAACTCTCTAACGCGGAAAATAAAGTTGCCGGGGGTGATTTCGTTTCTAAAAGATTTGCCTATTTGACCGATACCGAAAGGCACTTTCATACGCGAGGTGCGTTGTACGTTGAGGAAGTTGACGAAAATACCTTGCGCCGTTTCAGGACGGAGATATACGGTATTCGTGCTGTCTTCGGTTACGCCTTGGAAAGTTTTGAACATAAGGTTGAACTGTCTTACGCCCGTAAAATCGCATTTTCCGCAGTTGGGGCAAGGAATAGAGTTGTCGGCGATGTATTTTTCCATCTTTTCATTTGACCAACCGGCAATCGTCACGTCAAGTTTCTTACGAGAGATATAGTCTTCAATAAGATTATCCGCTCTGTGTCTTGTCTTACAGCTCTTGCAGTCCATAAGTGGGTCGGAAAATCCGCCGACGTGACCGGATGCCACCCATACGTTTGGGTTCATAAGTATTGCGCTGTCAAGACCCGTATTGAGGGTATTTTCTTGCACGAATTTTTTCCACCAAGCGCGCTTAACGTTGTTTTTGAGTTCCACGCCCAAAGGACCGTAGTCCCAAGTATTTGCCAAACCGCCGTAAATTTCGCTGCCTGCGAAAATAAAACCTCTGCCTTTGCAAAGCGCGACGAGTTTATCCATAGTCAAATTAGCCATATTATCTCCTTGAATAAGCAAATGTATTTTATACTCTAATAGTTTAATAAATTATGCATTGCTTGTCAAATATATAGTAACATTTTTATTATTATTTGCTTATTATAGACTAGAAGGAAAGGGCAGGAAACGCAACTTTCTTTCAAAAACTATGGAGGAAATTGTAATGACGAACTTTAACGATTGTGGTTGCGCAAGCAATCAATGCTATACCAATGAATGTTCGAACAACAACGGCTGCGGATGCAACTGCTTGTGGCTCATCATCCTTTTGATGTGCTGCGGTTGTTGCGGTGGAAACGGCTGTGGCTCTAACAAGAGCAACGGTTGTGATTGCTGCTGCATCATCCCGGTAATCGTAGCCCTCTGCTGTTGCTGCAAGTAATCGGTAGGCATAATCCAAACAGAACTACATAAGATAAAAGCGTCCTCGTAAGAGGGCGCTTTTGAATATTGAACAGTGTTCAGTCAGCTTTTTCTTCTAAAAATTTCTTATATTTCTTTTGATAATTCGTAAAGTTGATTATTTCCCAAACAGTGTCCACGATAAACACCGGTAGGAATATATAAAGCGTAAATTGTAGATATAGGTCGCTAAACACAGCGACGAAAGCCACCCAGATTATAAAAACAATCGAGGTAATCAACCCTTTGAATATTCTATAAGGCAACGGTTTAATTGAAAAACTTAGCCACCATGTCAAGAAATTATACTTTTGCATAGTCTTATACTATCACAGTGAGAAGAAAAAAGTCAAATTTATTGACTTATCTTCTCACTTTTTCACTATTACTTCTTTACTATTCACTACAAATTCTCGTATTGAACATTGTTCAAATATGACATTTATATAAATATTTAATACTGAATCGATAAAAATCAAAGAAAGTCATATCCGCTATATTTATCACATATTCTTTAATATGTCGAAGATTAAATGGTTGTGGAGTGTGGCTATTGCGATGGGTATAGTGCTAATCTATGCTTCGCTTAGTTCGTATTTCATAAAAATTGACGATTGGTACAACGGACTTTCATTGCCCGCGATAATTTTACCGCCATTGGGAATGACAATCGCGTGGAGTATAATTTATATTATCAATATTACGGTAATTGCTAGGACGATTTATTACAAGTATTATCTATACTTATTGATTCCGATTTGCATTTTGGGAATTACGAATATAATTTGGTGTATGGTCTTTTTCACGTTCCATTCGATTGTGGGCGCATTTGTCGTGTTGATATTGCAGACTCTTTTGAGCGTAGCGATATTTATTATGTTGATAAGGGAAGATTGCATATCAATGATTTTTTGGCAAGTCAACCTCGTGTGGTATCTTTACTTGCTTTGTCTAATATGGGGACTTGTCTTAGGAAAATAGTCGTTTTATGTAAAATTACTTGATATATCTTTTATTATAATATATAATTGTGTATGGCAGTACAATTAGACCTTAGCGAACAACTCTAATCCAAATAAAGATAGAGATTGTTTGAGCTTATGGTGAAGAAAATATGTAATGCCGATAGGCTAACAGTATTAAGTCCGACCAAAATTGAGCGTAGCCGAAATTTTGCGTTTGGTCGGCACGAAGATGGCTATCCGAAAGGAAGTCAAGCGAGGTATTTTATGAATAATTCAAGAGTGGACAACAACCCGCAACGCAGGTCGAAGAATCTTGCAATTTTGGCGCTAATGCTTGCGCTGACAATATTCTTTTGCTTTCAACCGATACCGATACCAGGTGGAGTAACGCTCGCATTTATGATATTGCCGTTGCTCATTATCGCGCAAGGCTACGATTTCAAAATGACGATAATTCTTGCCGTGTTGATGGCGACAATCAATCAAATCGCGTGGTATACGACCAAAGCGGCAAGCCCATTGGCGTCTATATGGCAAAATCCGATAGTGTGTATGATCCCGAGAATACTCATAGGCGTGGCGAGCTACTTTATGGGGTACGGACTTAGGAAGGCATTTTTGCATCCCAAGTACGAAGAGGGCGAGAATGGTGTGAAAATTCTTGTCAACTCAAAGGAAATATATGCAAAAGACAGCATAATCAGCGGAATTAGCACTGCAGTAGGCGTGGTGGTAAACACATTCTTTTGCGGACTGTTTACAGTCTTGCTCTACAACGGACGTATACTTACCAACGGCACGCAGATAGGTATAGAGTACGTTCTCACGTGGTTTGGCATCAACTTTGTGATAGAAATTATCTCATTTACGTTGATTGTACCGCCGATTATACTTGCATTGCGCAAGGCTAGATTAGTGCCTCAGCCTGTCATGGGCAAAGAAAGAAATATGGAGTAGAATATGCTATTAGTAATAGACGTAGGCAATACCAATATAAAATTAGGCGTATACGACAAAGACGTGCTCGCGCATTCGTGGCGACTGTCTGTCAAGACTATAAGGACTGCGGACGAGATAGGAATCGTCCTCGCAGGTCTTTTTGATTCGGCAAAATTGGATATGAAAGGCTTCGACGGCATAATAATGTCGTCCGTGCAACCTGCGCTCAACTATACTATTGAGCACGCTTGCGAGTACTATTTGGGCAAGAAGCCTATGATGATAGGCGTCGGCATCAAGACTGGACTCAATATCAAATACAGCAATCCGCAAGAAGTGGGCGCGGACAGAATAGTCAACAGTGTGGGCGCATACAAACTCTACGGCGGACCTTGCATTGTCGTGGATTTCGGAACGGCGACTACCTTCAACGTAATTTCAGAGAAAGGCGAATTTATGGGCGGTTGCATAGCGCCGGGAATTATAACGGCTCTTGAAGGACTTGTCAACAACACCGCAAAACTTCCGAGAGTGGAAATAACCAAGCCGGACAGCATAATTGCTAAGAATACTGTCGCAGGAATACAGGCAGGTATGACCTATGGGTATACGGGTCTTGTAAAGTACATTATCCAAAAAATCAAAGAAGAGAGCGGTTGGAGCAACGCGAAAGTCATAGCGACGGGCGGACTTAGCGAAATCGTTCTCAACGTCGAGGGCGACAAGTTGGTTGACGTAGTGGATAGGTCGTTGACGTTAAAAGGACTAAAACTCATTTACGATATGAACGTATAAATATATCAATATAGAAGGTACGTATTGATGAAAGCTTATAAAATAAGAATAACGGTATTACTGTCATGCGCGCTTGTACTTCTCGTATTAGGGTGCGTATTTTGCGCTTATCCCTATGGATTTGCGTCTATGAGCGTAAACGTAGCAGTTGTCAACGAAGTGAAATTAGTGAACGACAACGGCGATTGTTATTTAGAAGGTACGCTCAAAAACAACGGTAAAAGGCAAGCGGAAATCAGAGATATAATCGTGTATTGCCAACCGACGAATTTTGAAGGCGAAGAGGTAGTATTGACTTTGGAGCGAGGCGGAGTAATACTCGCTCAGGACGATACTTACGACTTTGCAAGAACGGGTCTACAGTTCACTACCGACAGCGCGGAAAATGCGTATAGCGTAAGAAGAATAGAGGTAAAGGCGATGGACGGCGGAGTATTTTTGCTCTATCAAAGCACGCGACCCGCGCTTAGCGTTTTCGCAGTGGTATTATGCTTCTTGGCAGCGTCGGCGCTCGTATTGATTAGTATCGCTTTGCTTGGATACGTGATAAAAGGCAGCAAGAGAATCAAGTTGTCAAAAGACGCTATCAAGGAATTTTCCAAAGCGGCGTTCCTTCTCGGAGCGATATGTCAAAAGGGCGAGGGTAATTCGAACAGGACGTTTTTATCCACTTTGCGCGGAGCGTTCAGGGCAATTTTCACAGGCGTAAAAGTATACAGAAATTATGAGCAAGCGGTATTGTTGGATATGGTTTTGACCGAAAACGGACTGTATATTGAGCGTAGCGATAAAGACGTAATAATCGTCAAAAATATGAAGTTGCTGACCAAAGAGAAAATCGACCCATACGTTGAGCGCGTCAAAGTGTCAAGCGACAATACCAACGTCGTAATGGATTTTTGCAACGGCAGTTACATAGTAATCGACGTCAGAAGCGCAAGCGTATCCAAAGAGAGGATAACGGCTCGTCTTAAAGCGTTATTCTACAACAACTACAATAAATAATTGCGATTTCACTTGACGGGAATAGCCATTATAATAGTATAATAACTAAGTAAAGTAATATAAACAATATACATAGAGGTAAAGAAATGAACTTATTAAATCTTTTGGGAGTAAATCTCTCGCTTGGCTCGACAGAGCTTTTGACAATACTCTTGATTTGGGTAGCCGCATTTATGCTTATCCATACAATACTTATTGCCGTACTTATCAAGAGAAGCAAGAATAACGCGGTAGCGGGCAACTATTATCAAGATAATAGCAATGACGAAGAAAAGACCGAGCAAAAGGTCGAGGCTCAACCTGTTGAACCTGCCAAAGAGCAAGTAATTCAAGAGCAAATGATACAAAAGCAGGTAATTCAGGAACAAGTTATCCAAAGACAGGTAGTTGAGGAACAAGTCGTTGCAAAACAATCGGTCGAAGATCAAGACGTTCAAAGACAATCCGTTGAGGAGCAAGCGGTTGGAACTCAAACAGTCGATGAGCAAGTTGTCGAAGGGGCTGTTGTTGCGAAAGTAGTAAAAGAGCAACCTATCGAAGAAGAGGTTGAAGAAATCGAGGACGAACCCGTTGAGGAAGTCGAAGAAGAAATAGAAGAGATCGAGGAAGAAGACGTCGCTTCCGCAGTACTCGAAGCAGTCGAAGAGGAAGAAGAGGAAGAGCCTGTTCAAGAATTCAGTCTTGACGACGATGACGAAGAGGAAGACGAAGACTTCGACGACGAAGAAGACGATGAGGAAGAGGAAGAAGCCGAAGAAGAGGAAATCGGCGAAATCGAGGTTGGCGGAAAGGCTTTAAGACCTAAATACGCATATCCCACGAGAATAAGACTTCTCAGCGACAAAGTGAAATTCTTCTATACGAAGATTAAGAACGAATTCTTATCCTACGGATTTAAGAACAGAATAAGCAAGACAAAAGAGAACTTCAACTTCTCGCGCGACAACGTAGCAAGATTTGTAGTAAGAGGCAAGACGCTCAAACTTTACGTAGCGATTGACCCGAATTCTCTTGACAATACATATTTCCACCACAAGGATATGAGCGCGAAGAAGACTTACGCGGAGATACCGACAATGGTACGCATCAAGTCGGGTCGCGGAACTAAGAAGGCAATGGAACTTGTCGCAATGCTTGCCGAGATTTACGGGCTTAAAAAGAAACGTAGATTCCAAGACAAGGATTTCAGCGAGGATTTGTCGGCAGACGGCATGACTTACGTTGAGAGAAAGGGTTTTGGATATCTTATGAAAGAAAGCATTGCAATCGAGGACGTTCAAGAATTGCCCGAAGAGTTGGCAGAGCGCTTCACGCAGTCGAGCGAAGGCAAGCAAATCAGCAGATTTGTTCGCACAAGAGTGGCGATTGACGAGTTGGCAAGCGCGTTCGAAGACGGCGAGACCGTCACGATTGAGAGCGTAAGAGCAAGAGGTATCGGCGGAAGAAACGCAAACTACTTGATTATCGAAGACGGCAACGTCCTTGACAAGAAACTTGTCGTTTACGCAGACGAAATCTCTGCGAACGCAGTCAAGATGGTCGTACTTTGCGGCGGCGAAGTCTTCAAGATTGACAGAGAATAAAGAATATTGATAAAAATAATAATATTATAATGTATATAAATATTTATATAAGGAGAACGAAATGAAAAAAGTTGGCGTTGCAGTACTCGGACTTGGAGTAGTCGGCGGAGGTACTTGCAAAATATTGATTGACCGCAAAGAGCAGATAGCGGAAGAGTACGGAGTTGATATTGACATTACCGCAGTGTTGGACAGAGTTCCCGACAGAGTGACGGCGCTCGGTCTTGACTTGTCCATACTTGCAAAGGACATCGACGAAATTTGCGCCAATTCCAATGTAGATATCGTCGTGGAATGTATGGGCGGAACAGAACCCGCAAGGACGTTCCTCGTCAAAGCGTTGGAGGCAGGCAAGAGTATCGTTACTTCCAATAAAGAGATGTTCGCTAAATTCTGGCCTGAACTTGAAAAGGCTGCTCAAAAGACGGGCGCAGGACTTTATTACGAGGCTACTACGGGCGGCGGTATGCCTATCATCAGAACTATGACGCAGGCTATGCAAGCCAACGGCATACAGGAAATCAAGACTATTATCAACGGCACGACCAACTATATTCTCACAAGAATGAGCGAGGAAGGCGCAGACTATCAAGACGTATTGAAAGACGCGCAAGCGCTCGGCTATGCGGAAGCAAATCCGGTAGCGGACGTAGAGGGATACGATTCGAGTTACAAGTTGAGCATTCTTTCTTCGTTGGCTTTCAACAAGCGCGTACCCGTTGAACTCATTTACAGAGAAGGTATCACCAAAATTACCAAAGAGGACATCAGAATTGCCAAGGATATGGGCTTTGTAATCAAACTTTTGGCTATCGCAAAGCAAAAGGGCGATAAGATTGAGGCGAGAGTTCATCCTGTATTCTTGCCGAAGAGCCATCCGCTTGCAAGCGTAAACGGTTCGTTCAACGCGGTATTCGTAGTAGGCGACGCAGTAGGCGACATTATGATATACGGCAGAGGAGCAGGCGCATTGCCGACAGGCAGCGCAATCGTCAGCGATATCGTATTCTGCGCAAGACAGGTAGAGCACGCAAGATATTCCGAGATGTTCAACGAAATGCCCAAGAGCAAGATTATCACCGACTTTGAGAGCGAGTATTATCTTAGACTCAACGCAAGAGACGTTAGCGGCGTTGTAGCGGATATAGCGGCAGTATTCAAGAAGAATAAAGTATCTATCGCGCAAATGCGTCAAGACGAGAACAAAGAAATAATACCTATCGTGTTCATTACGCACAAGACGAATGAAAACGCAATGAAGAAAGCGATTGAGGAAATAAAAGAACTCAAAAACGTCCTCAGCGTAGAAAACGTAATCAGAGTAGAGAAGTAATCTATGTTATCAAATACAAGCACGCTTTATCTAGTGGATTTGTGTGAAAAATATCCCGAAAATAGATATATGGTAGCGGAATGGGACGACCTTTCCGCTATCAACACACACGACGACGAAAACTTTGACGTGCGTGAAGTGTGGAACGAACTCAAAATGAACGGTTGCCTTATCAATAAATATAAGGACGACGACGAAGTATGCTTTACGCTCACCGACAAATCGAGAGTTATCGTTCAAGAATATAAATTGTTGATGGAGCAATCGGCAAAGCAGGCGGACGGCGAGTCGGAAACGTCTGTGGGCGAAGGTTTTATCAAGACTGATGAAAGCGGAAGCCTTGTGTTTATGCCGGGCGGCAATGAAGTTAAAAAACGCAAGTTTGAAATCAAAAAGATAAAAAAAGGCGCAATGAGCAGAGGCTTTTTGGGCGGACTTATTTCGGGCGGTATATTCGGACTGATATTCGGATTGCTCGGGGGAATAATAGTCAATTTGTTATCGTGAGGTACGAATGCTCAACAAAAAGACAAGACAACTTATGAAAGCCGTCTACTATAAGGCGGTCGAGAAAGACGGGACGTGTCTGATAAGTCAGAACGATCTTTTGGCTTCCATGCCTTATACGTTTCAGTTTAAGAAAAGCGAACTTGCTCCCGCGCTCAAATCTCTTGTAAGCGAAGGATATTTTGAGTTGATCACCACCGAAAAGAAAGGCGAAGAGTATTATTGTATCACGCTTCAAAAGGGCGGTTATGACTTCGCCTACCAAATCGCCAAAGAAAAGCGACAAATCCGCATGAAGATTGCATTGACAGTCGGCGGAGCAGTTTTAAGTTTTACAATAGGCGTTATTCTCAAAGCAATTTTCAATAAATAAAAGAGGGATTGCAATGGCTACGGACGTTGAATTTATCGAGTACGTTTGCGAACAAATCAAAGGCGCAGGCGAAGTGACTTACAAAAAGATGTTTGGCGAGTATATGGCTTACGTCAATGCAAAACCCGTGCTTTTGGTCTGCGATAATACTGTATTCGTCAAGCAAGTCGACGCAATAAAAGACCTTATGGTTGACGCCGAAAAAGGTATACCTTACGATGGCTCAAAAGAACATTATATTTTAGATATTGACGATAGCGAATTGAGCGAAAAAGTCGCTATTGCACTTGAAAAAGTTACACCATTACCCAAGAAACGTACACCTAAGAAATAAAAATAAGTGACCGACTGCGTATAGCAACACACCTTTTGCCTGATAATGTTTTGCTTTGAGGGTCTTGGCGGTGTAAGAGTATTTGCATTTAGTGCACGAATATTTTGTAGCGAAAGTAAGAAAGAAAACGATAGTTTTCTAAACCCAAAACTATAGAGGCACATAAATCGCAAACACTCTAACCGCCTTTGGACTTGGGTAATTCTATTGGAACTAACAATTTGCTGAAAGTTCGGAGAGAATAGCGAAGTTTGGGCGCGAGGTGGGGCTTTGCTTTATTATACTATTAGTTTTTGGTTCTCTACATAAGCGACTTTTATCTTAGTATCGCTAAAAAATAATTCTGAGTAAGAAAGCAAACCCCACCGATAGCATATACCCTCTAACCAAACAAAAATCTAAATGCAAATATTCTTATAAGCAAACCCCTCAAATAAAAACATAAGTATTACATTCCGTTTTTAGTATAACAAAATATAAATTGGTTAAAATTCATATTGCCTACAATCGCGCGTGCCGTACATATTTACATTTGGAGGCAGATATTTTGTTATCGTTTATTGATTTTGTGTACGGTAAGTTTTTATACTTACTCACCGGTTGGAATTTGGATTATTTCATAATTTTTATCGTATTGTATCCTCTCGCTATACTTTTAGCGCAGAGTTTGTTTGTGGCAAGCAAGCATTGTTATTTGTCGGGAAAAATGAGGCTCAACAGATTTCTCAAAAAGAATTCTTTTGTCACGCCTCGCAACTTTTTCTTTTTTGAAAAAGAGGTTGTCAGAGTCTTCCCAAAGAGCATAAGAAAGCAAGTGAAGCATATTGCCGAAAGAAGACTTCCGCTTGACAACACGCTTAGCGTTTTCAAGTCCGACAGCGTATTTTTCAAGCCGTCTATTGTCAAAGTAGGGTACTTTATTCATATCGTATCTATGGGAGTAATAATGAGTTTGAACGGCTTTGACTTGGGTCTTATTACCTTCACGCTCTTGTCGTTGAGCGTAGTTTGGTTGGGCGTAGCGGTCGTGGATAGACTTATTACTCTTTTGATAAAAAGCGTTGACAAGAAAATCAAGAGCAAATTTATCTTCGCATTAGAAAGAAATATGGCTTTTGAAAATCAAGAAATCGACTTGACCGTTCCCAAAAAGCGTAAGCAAAAGGAAGACAGCGTATCTTCGCTTGCAAAGTCGATAGAGGATTTCCTCGAAAGCAAGCCTGACAAGGGTATCGCGCAGGTCGTACTCAAAAGCCTTTATTCCGCTCAATATTCGGGCGCAATGTCGTCTGCGAGCGCAATTAGACTTAAAAATGCAATGAATGACCTCAAAAAATACGTCGGATAGGTTGCCAAAAGGCTTTTAATAATGTAAAATAGAATAGTTGACAACACCTTTATCAACGCTTGAAGTACTATGGACAAGGAGGTGTGGCTTATGATTGAAATCTACAAGACAGACGATTTGGAAAATAAGCTCATACAAATTGAAGAAAGCGTATACATGGAAGAAGGCTTTGACCCAAAGGACTGTTGGATAAACCTTACCAACCCAAGCGACAAGGAAGTTGCGCTTATCGCCAAGATTAGCGGAATCGAAGACGACGTCTTGAAGACCCCGTTGGACGACGAAGAGCGTTCCCGCGTTGAGACGGAAGACGATTACACTTTGGTTCTTGTGGACATTCCTGTCATTGAAGAGGGTACGGAAGATTACTATTCTTATTTTACAATTCCTCTCGGAGCAGTTATCAAAAAAGATTTGTTTGTCACCGTCAGCCTTAAAGACACCGCTATCACTCGCGACTTTGTCCGCAACAGGGTAAAGGGATTTGCGACTTACAAGAAGACGAGATTTTTGTTCCAAATTCTCAACAATATCGCGTCCAAGTACTTAGCGTACCTCAAACAAATCGATAAGGCTTCGCAAAGAATCCAGAACGGACTTCACAAGTCCACGAAGAATAAAGAACTTATCCAAATGCTTGATTTGGAAAACTCGCTCGTCTATTTCTCGACATCTTTGACAGGCAATGACGTTGTAATTTCAAGACTTTTGCAAAACAAAGCCAACGCCAACAACATCTTGAAGAGTTATCCCGACGACACCGACTTGCTCGAAGACGTAGCGATTGATACAAAGCAGGCGATAGAGATGTGTTCGATTTATCGAGAAATTTTGACAGGCACGATGGACGCTTACGGCTCGGTTATTTCCAACAACCTCAATATCGTCATGAAAGTGCTCACTTCAATCACGCTTATCATATCCATTCCGACGTTGATAGCGTCATTGTTCGGTATGAACACGTGGGTGCCGGGGCAAGGACAAAAATGGGGTTTTTGGGCAGTGCTCGGGTTCTCGGGAATAGTGTCATTCTTCTTGTCGCTGTATCTTAAAAAGAAAAAATTGCTGTAAAACAATCTTACCGCCGATACGGCGGTATTTTTTTATGTCATTTCGAGCGTAGTCGAGAAATCTCAATCCGCATTTTAGTCAAAATATTTCTAATTTTACAAATATTTTACATTACTTCCAAATAAAGTATACATTTACTGACTGCGATATAATGCCCATTTTCGGGCATTTTTTCACGATAATTATACCATTTTTGATATATTTTTGGCAATATCTTTCGGTCAGGAAATGTATACTTTTCCTGACTAGCCCCAAAATTGGTAAAAATCGAGGTTAAAATGGATATACGTAAAAGAAAATTAAAGTTGTTAGCGGTCATTATACTTACTCTAATATTATCAGTCATTTGTGTGTTTGCGTTGTGTCCTAATAATAGACAAGTGGCATACGCCAGCGCAGGCGACTTATACGATGCGTCAAAAAACGAATTTGATTTTGACGCATTGCAGGAATTATGCTCTAAGTTGATAGATAAAAGCGGAAGAATTACGCCAGATGATCTGCAAAGTTTTGTAACAGGAAACGGTGTAGATAAGTTTGGCAGTAAGGTAGCGACAGTAGGCGACGTCGAAGTAGAGATTGGGGGTCAGACTTGGCGCGCAACATCGTTAGTAATTTCACAGTCAAATGACGTAGGGCTTACATTATTAACCAAAAACTCGCTTGGCAAATTATACTTTGAAAGAAATTATAATGGCGCTTACGCACCGTCTGGCGCGACACCTTGCGTTATGTATTCGACGTCAATGTTAAGAAAAACTACGATAATGACAATGAGTCCTATCTCGGGAGAATATATTATAAAACCTAATGGTGTTGCATATCAGCATTATCAGACGGGCTCTCCGGTAAGAGCAAACGAGGCGTTGGATATAACTACCGGATGTGCGTTTTTAGATACGTATAAGTTTCACGAAAAAGCTGGGTATAGCGATTGGGGAAACGACAATGTCTGGCTTCCGTCATATACTGAAGCGACTGAAATCTGGAATAATGCTTCGCTGTTTACTGCGGGTTCTCGCACAAGGTCTACAAAAATTGATAATGATGTAGCAGCTATGCAATTATTAGGTTCTACCGCAAGGGGAGACGTAGATGTGGTGTGGGAGACTCATGTTGCATTTTATCTAAATTTAACAAAAGCACTTGAATCCTTTGGACTTGCTTATCCTAAGAGTAAGACTAATATACAATATTACACCGGTAGCGATTTAAGTTTTACGTTAGAAAAATTTAACGCTGACGCTTTGGTTGTATCGACGCCGACGTATCTTGGCTTAAACGGCGTTACCGCCTTACCGACAAGCACATCTACCGCAATCACCGACGGAGAGTTCACTCTTTCTGCAAGAGAAGTTGGGAAGTATACCGTAAAAATGAAACCCAAGGCTGAAGTGAATCCCAAGACAGGTGAAAACTGGGTATGGGTAGACGGAACAACTACGGAAAAAGAATACGTATTTTATATAAAGAATAAAGTAAGCGAGCCTAAATTCAGCGAGAATTCGCTGTCAAGTATAACCAATACATACAACAAAAGCGAGCAAGAGTTCACAATTACCGGTTACAACAAAGATTTAATGGAGATAAAGGCAAGCGGAGTCGCCGACTTGACGTTTGACGGCAACGCAAATCCGGCGGTCTTTAAGGTCACCAAGGCAAAGACGTACACAGTCCCCGTAGATTTGAAAGATACCACCTTTATGGAATGGAGTACTGTGGGCGATACGGCTACGAAGTATTTGACTGTTACGATAAACAAAATGAAGATAGTTAAGCCTGCTCTTGCCGATCCTTCACAGAATAGCAAGCCGTATACGGGAAGCGAAGTGAGTTTTCCGCTGACGAATTATACTCCGAATAGCGGAGTGACAATAACTAAACCTGATTCGCCAAGCGGAGCAAGAGTAGACGGAATAAATCTCAAAGCGACTGATGCGGCTACATATGAATTCAGCGTATCGCTTGAGGATAAGGATAACACCGAGTGGGATAGCGGTGGAGCGTTGGGCTACACTATTTCAGTCACGATAATTAAGGGACAGATAAAGAAACCGTCGCTTGACAGTTCGACTTTCAAAGATAAGGATAGTAAGGTATACGACACGACGATTACGCCAAAGGGCGCAACGTTTACCGTATACAATAATAACAGCGCAGTGAGCATAACTCTGGCGGACTCTGAACAGGCAGCATACGCAACCGTAAGCGGTAATACGATTACTATAACGAAAGCAGACACATATGTATTTAACGTTGCGATTGCTAATTCTAACAATGCGCAGTGGGAAGGCGGCACCACAAGTCCTTATACGCTAACTGTCACGGTCACGAGAAAGGACGTAGCAATCCCCACTTTTATTGCAGGAGCAAATAAAAAGACTTACAACGGAAGCGAGCAAACTTTTTCATTGACTTGGGACAGCAGTATAATAGACGTAAAGAACGAAAGCGGAGAAGTGGTTACGTCTATTAAGGAGAAAAATGCCAAAGAGTACTTATATACGCTAAATCTCAAAGATACTGACAACTTGCAATGGGCGGGTACAAACGTAAGTACGTCTCCGCAAGATTTGCCTTTTACAATGGAAAAGAAATCGTTGAAGTTTACAATCACGTGCAGTGAAAGCGGAACTACGCCGACTTGGGCAACGGGTACGAAAGACGTAATATTTACGGTAGTAGTATCGGACGTAGAGACGGAAGATGACGTAAAATTAAGGGCGTATTATATGGATAGCAAAAGTAATAAGTCCTATGACTTTGACGCTATAGACGATACGTCTGTGGCAAATACGTTGAAAGCCACTATGCCTACTTATTTGACCTCCGGCGGATACGTCTTTGGTATAGAATTGCCAGATGGCAAAGCCAACAATAATAATTACAAATTACCGACGGCTTCAAGCGGCTATACCAAGAACTTCAACATAAAGGGACAGGGACTGACGTTGACTGCGGACAATATGCCTTGGATATGCAAGTATAGAGATAAAGACGGCTTGGAGATTCCCGTAGATATAATAGGCGATGGCTACGTAACCGGCAAAGCCAAAGTGACGTACAATACCTATGAATATGAGTTTTACGTAGACGTTGACGTGTTGGCTGCGCTTGGAGCAGAGATTGACACAAGCAAAGGTACAAATGGCATTAGCGGTGATACCAAATGGACTGACGCAACGACCACGTCAAAGACTATGACGGTATATTGGAAGCCGGCAGAAGGTTTTGAAGGCGTGGGCGGAAGTTTTACGTTGACTTACGATATAGAAAAGGCAAAGTATGATTTGAGCAATACCAAGTGGGATTATACCACTTCGAAAGAGTATAATCCTTTACTTACTCAAACCGTAAAGATAATCGACTTGCCGAAAGGATTGACCTTGACTGACGCTGATTATCTCAACAACAGATTTAAGGCTGCCGGAACGTATGAGGCAGAAGTAGTCAGCATTATCAACTCAAATTCCAATTATTATAATCCATCGCTTACGGATAAGGATACTTATATCTATAAAGATGGAGAGGAGTTTCCTTGGAAACTCGAATGGCAGATATCTCCGAAGAAACTCAATCTCACTTGGGTAGAGAAATATAGCGACAATAATGATTTTATTTACTATATCGTAAGCGGAGACGAAGCAGAAAGAGTCGATAGTTATCTTTATTATAGAGCAAGCGATTATAATAATACGACGGGCGAAGTTACGGGAACTCCAATAGCATTGAGTGACATTGAAGTCAAGAGTAAGCAAGTCGACGCATATTGGGCGGTTGCAGTGCTTAAAGATAAAAACAACTATGAGATAGAAAACAATAGGGAAAAACGCTTTACAGTAGGCTCGTATAAAGAAATCGTTAAGGTCGAATTTAAGGACGCTGCGTCGTTTGTATACAACGGAAATCAACAGGGGAATGAAATCAAAGTGTCGTCAGACGAGAATACTCTTACAAGCGCTAATATTGTCAAGAAGTATTACAAAGACAGCGTCAGCGACGGCAATCTCTTGTCGGAAGCGCCTACTAACGTGGGTAAATATATTCTTGTAGTTAGTTTGCAAGAAGGCTTAGAAGACGACTATGAAATTATTATCAAGAATGTAGAATTTGAGATAGAAAAGGCGAAGATAACCGTGGCGTGGGATAAATCTGGAGCAATACCGAAAATATCCAACGGAGACAAGTATAAGGACATAATAGGATATATTTATTATGACAGCGATGGTAATGAATTGCCAAACGATGCCGAACTGGAAATTGGAAAAACGTATACCGTCAAGGCGATACTCAAGGGAAACTACGGAGACAATTACGAGTTTATATCAGAAGACGGCGTGACCGTACTTGACGGCATTACCGACAAAGAAGAGTTTACGCTTACTCAAAAACCGAACAACGGCGATGGAAACGACGTGGGTATAGGTAGTGAAACTCCTGACGGAAATGAAAACAATGAAAACAACAACTTCTTTGGCGGATCGCTTGAAGAGATGGTGGCGAAACTCAAAGAATACTGGCAGTTGATAGTCAGCATTATCAGTATAATCTTAATGCTAGTATTTATATCAAAGACGATAGGCTATGAGAACAAGCGCAAGCAGAATAAAAAGACGATAGAGAAGAAGTACAATACTTTCTACGGTATAGCGTTGTTTGGCTTGACGACAATGACTTGGAATTTGATAGCGTGCGTGTTGATGTGCGGAGCGTTGGTTACGTTCATAATAATGCTTATTGCGAAGAAAAAGTACAAGAAGTCGAATGAGGAATTAGATGACGCGAAAGACGAGTTTGAACGCAAGCAAAAGGAAGCGGAAGGCAAGCGTCACGACGAGCAATTGCAAATGATGCTTATGGGAATGCTTGGCGGCGGCAACGGACAAAATGGACAGGGCGGACAAAGTTTCGTATATCAACAACCTGCCTTGGGAGCGGAAGACATACGCGGAATTGTCGCAGACACAATGAATAATATGTTGCCCAACGTTACGCAATACCTACCGCAAGAGGCATCGCATAGCGACGAACTTATTCAGCAACTGATGGAGCAGAACGCGCAAAACGAAGAGCGTATGGAAAGAATGATGCGGCAATTTGCCGAGCAGAATAAGAGCGGAGTAAACGAAGATACTATCGAGCGATTGGTCGAGAAACTATCTTCTCAACGCCTTGTCGAGAACGTAGCTGTCAAGGAAGTTGCCGCGACAAATGCCAACGACGAAAAAATCGAAATGCTGACTCGCAATCAAGAGATGTTGATGAAGCAAATGATGGAATTGTCGAGCAGAAACAACGACAAGCAAGTCGTAATGCCGTATATGCAACAGCCGATAGTTCAGCAACCAATAATGCCGCAACCTGTAATTCAACAGCCTAGCGAAAAGGTGGTTGAGAGAATAATCGAAAAGCCCGTCGAAAAGATAGTGGAGAAGGAAGTCGTCAAGGAAGTACCAATTGAGAAAATCGTACCTGTTCCTATGCCCGTTGAAAAACCGGCTAAGTCAACGAAAGTGCCCGCGCAAAGACTTACGCTTGACGAGGCATACGCGAAGTTGTCGGCAAATCAAAAGAAGATATTCGATACGCTCAAAGCCTACGCTTTGAGCAAAGACAAGTGTAAAGAGAAGAGGTCAACTTACTTCACAGTACTTGGACAATCGACGGTCAATCCGCTAGTCAAGTTGACGATAAAGAAAAACACGACTGTCGCAATGTTCAAAATGGAAGACGAATACTTCAAAGACATTCGTCGCAACGCAGGCAGTGACGGCACGAAAGTTAAAGTCAAAGAAAGCGAGGTAGTAGTCGGCGACAATCAGGCTTTGGCGACGGCGAAAGATATGATTGATTTGCGCGAAGATCAGATCGAGCGCTACAACGAGTATCTCAAAGAACAGAAGTCAATGCGTAAAAAATAAACGGATAATAACCCCAAAAAAAGGCAAGCAAACCGCTTGCTTTTTTCATTTCAAACACTTGCAAAATGCGAACATTTGTGCTAAAATACATTTGACTTATGTTTGAACTCAAAAGCAAATTCACACCTTGCGGAGACCAACCGCAAGCAATAGAGAAGTTGGTTGAGGGCGTAAACGACGGTTTGCGAACTCAGGTTTTGCTTGGCGTTACGGGAAGCGGCAAGACTTTCACTATGGCGAACGTTATCCAGCAGTGCAACCGTCCCGCTTTGGTAATCGCGCACAACAAGACTTTGGCGGCGCAACTTTGCAACGAGTTCAGAGAGTTTTTCCCCAACAATAGAGTAGAGTATTTCGTATCATACTACGATTATTATCAGCCTGAGGCGTACATTCCGCGTACCGATACTTATATCGAAAAGGACTTGTCAATCAACGACGAAATCGATAGACTTCGCAATTCCGCGACTAGTTCGCTTTGCGAGAGCCGCGACGTAATCGTCGTGTCGTCAGTGTCGTGCATATACGGTCTTGGCGCGCCAATGGAATACTTTTCAATGGCAATATCGCTGCGCGAAGGACTGACTATTGACAGAGACGAACTGCTTGACAGACTTGTCGAGATACAATACAAGCGGAGCGACATTGAATTTGTCCGCGCGACGTTTAGAGTACGCGGCGATATCGTCGAGATTTTCCCCGTCGAGAGTTCCGACCGCGCAATACGTGTGGAATTTTGGGGCGACGAGATAGAGAAGATTTCCCAATTCGACCCAATTACGTCAAAGGCGACTTGCGAATTAAAGCACGTCAATATTTTCCCTGCCACGCAGTACGTCGTCGGCAAAGAGAAGTTAGAGCCTTGTTTGGAGCGAATACGCGACGATATGGTCGAGCAAGTGGAGTTGTTCACTCAGCAAGGCAAGTTGCTTGAAGCGCAAAGGCTTAAAGAGCGCGTCAGTTACGACATAGAGATGATCAGGGAAATGGGCTATTGCTCGGGTATCGAGAACTATTCTCGCTACTTCGACGGACGTCAACCAGGGCAACCGCCGTACACGCTTCTTGACTTTTTCCCAAAAGACTTTTTGCTTTTCGTCGACGAAAGTCACATGACCTTGCCGCAAGTTAGGGCAATGTTCAACGGCGATTTGTCGAGAAAAGTCAACCTTGTCGATTACGGTTTCCGACTTCCGTCGGCTTACGACAATAGACCTCTCAAATTCGACGAATTTGACGAGCGAGTAGGGCAGATGATTTGCGTGTCCGCCACCCCTGCGAAGTACGAATTAGAGCAAGCGGGACAAGTCGTTGAGCAACTCATACGCCCGACGGGATTGATTGACCCCGAAGTGGAAATACACCCGATTGACGGACAAATCGACGATTTGATTTCGAGGATAAACGACACCGTCGAGAAAAAGGCGAGAGTACTCGTCACGACCTTGACGAAGAAAATGGCTGAGAGTTTGACCTCATATCTTACCGAAAGACATATTAAAGTCAAGTATATGCACTCGGACGTAGACACGTTGGAGAGAATAGAGATTATCGCAGGACTGCGTAAGGGCGAGTTTGACGTACTAGTCGGCATCAACTTGTTGAGGGAAGGTCTTGACATTCCCGAAGTGCAGTTGGTTGCCATACTCGACGCGGACAAAGAAGGCTTTTTGCGTAGCGAAACTTCGCTTATTCAGACGATAGGCAGNGCGGCGCGTAACAGCGAAGCAAAGGTAGTGATGTACGCGGATAGAATCACCGACAGTATGAAGAANGCNATNGACGAGACCAATCGCCGTCGCGAAGTGCAGAGCGAGTACAACANAATNCACGGTATCACGCCAAAGACGATAGTCAAAGAGATTACCAACACGCTTAGAGATATCCAANAAGCTTGAAGACAAGACNGTCAAGTCGAGCAAGGATATNCAAAGAGAGTTGTCAAGNCTCACGTCGGCAATGAAGATTGCNTCCTCGAACCTTGACTTCGAACTTGCTATAAAATACCGCGANGAAATCGCNAAACTCAAATCACAAATCAAAGAAAATAGATAAATATATATTGATTATATAATAATAGTATANAATTATATATATAGAAACACGGAGCAGAAAAATGCAAGACTTTATCAACATAAAAGGCGCTAAGGTGCACAACCTTAAAAATATCGACGTCCAAATCCCGAGGGACAAACTCGTGGTANTGACAGGATTGAGCGGTTCGGGCAAATCGTCGCTCGCGTTCGACACGATTTTTGCCGAAGGACAGCGCAGGTATATGGAGAGTCTGTCTTCGTATGCAAGGCAGTTTTTGGGTCAAATGGACAAGCCTGACGTAGACTATATCGACGGACTTTCGCCGGCAATTTCCATTGACCAAAAGACCACGTCGCACAATCCCCGTTCGACCGTCGGCACGGTGACGGAAATCTACGACTATCTTCGTCTTTTATACGCAAGGATAGGTCTTCCGCACTGTCCGAATTGCGGAAAGGAAATCGTACAGCAGTCAGTCGACCAAATCGCGGATAAAGTGCTTAGCAATGAATTAGGTTCTAAAATTCGCGTGCTTGCGCCCGTCGTAAGAGGTCGCAAAGGCGAGTATACCAAGCAAATCGACGGCTATCGCAAGAGCGGTTACAGCCGACTTATCGTCGACGGAAGCGAATACAATATCAATGACGAAGAAATCAATCTTGACAAGAATTATAAGCACAATATCAAGATTGTCGTCGACAGAATAGTGCTCAAAGAAGACGTCAACCGTCGTTTGACGGATAGTTTGGAGACGGCTCTCAAACTTGCCGAAGGACTTGTCGAAGTGGAAGTCAACGGCGTCGTCACGCTCTATTCGACCAAATATTCCTGTCCCGATTGCGATATCAGCATTGAGGAACTTCAACCGAGAATGTTCTCGTTCAACTCGCCGTTTGGCGCGTGTCCCGAGTGCTACGGTTTGGGATTCAAGAACGCTTTGGATATCAACAAACTTGTCAAGTGGGACAAGTCAATCGCCGAGGGCGCATTGGACGTAAGCGGTTGGTTGATGGATATGGGAAGTATCGGAACGTCCACTTTTATGGCACTTGCCAAAAGACACAATTTCTCTTTGCGTACGCCCGTCAAGGATTTGCCCGAAAATATAATGAACATCCTTCTTTACGGCGACAGCGAGAAATTGCAAATCACTTACAATTCGTCTATGGGCAGCGGTACGTTCAACAGAAATTTCGAGGGCGTAGCCAACAACGTAATGCGCCGTTTCAGAGAGACGAGTTCGGAGTACGTCAAGCAAGAGTTTGGCAAACTTATGAAAGAAATTCCTTGCGACTTGTGTCACGGCAAGAGATTGAAGAGGGAGGTCTTGGGCGTAACCGTCGGTGGTTTGAATATCGACGAGTTGTGTAATCTTTCAATAGACAAGGCTTTGGAGTTCTTTGAAAATCTATCGCTTACTCCCACGCAAGAGATTATCGCAAATCAAATACTCAAAGAAATCAAGGCAAGACTAGGTTTCTTGGTCAACGTAGGTTTGAACTATCTTCAACTTTCGCGTTCGTCGGCTACGCTTTCGGGCGGAGAGGCGCAGAGAATCAGACTTGCCACGCAAATCGGCAGCGGTCTTGTCGGAGTATTGTATATCCTTGACGAGCCGAGCATAGGACTTCATCAGCGCGACAATGACAAATTGCTTATGACTTTGGAAAGACTACGCGATTTGGGCAATACGCTGATAGTCGTCGAGCACGACGAAGACACCATGATGCGCGCCGACCACATTATCGACATAGGACCGGGCGCGGGTATCAACGGCGGCGAAGTCGTCGTCGCAGGTACGCCCGAGGAAGTCATGGCTTGCGAAAACTCAATCACGGGCGCATATATGTCGGGCAGAGAGAAGATAGAATTGCCGACCGAGCGAAGAGAGGGCAACGGCAAGTTCTTGCAAGTGCGCGGAGCAGTCAAGAACAATTTGAAGAATATCAACGTAGATATTCCGCTCGGCACGTTTACCGTAATCACGGGNGTGAGCGGTAGCGGAAAGAGCAGTCTTATCAACGAAGTNATCTATCCTGTACTTCAAAATAGGCTCAACGGCGCGCGNTCCGTNGANCTCAACTGCAAAGANATTTTGGGNATTGAGGAACTTGACAAGGTAATCGCCATTGACCAAAGNCCTATTGGCAGNACTCCGCGTTCCAATCCCGCGACCTATACCAACGTCTTTACCGCTATAAGAGATTTGTACGCAAAGACCCCCGAGGCAAAGTCGAGNGGATATAAGAGCGGAAGATTTTCNTTCAACATTTCGGGCGGTCGTTGCGAGAACTGCGCGGGCGACGGCATCAAGAAAATCGAAATGCACTTCCTATCCGACGTTTACGTTCCTTGCGAAGTATGCGGAGGNAAACGNTANAANNGNGANACCTTGCAAGTNAAATACAANGGCAAGAGCATTTACGACGTGCTNGATATGACAGTNGCNGAGGCTTGCGAATTNTTTGCCAACATTCCGCAGATTTACAACAAGATTTCCACGCTCAACGACGTTGGACTTTCNTACGTGAAACTCGGTCAGTCGGCTACGACGCTTTCGGGCGGAGAAGCGCAAAGAGTGAAGTTGGCGACGGAACTTTCCAAAAGGTCGACGGGCAAGACCGTATATATTCTTGACGAACCGACTACGGGTCTACATTCCGCCGACGTCAAGAAACTTGTCGCAATCTTGCAAAGACTTGTGTCAAAAGGCAATACCGTAATAGTAATAGAGCATAATCTCGACGTAATCAAAGTCGCCGACCATATTATCGATTTAGGACCTGAGGGCGGAGAGAATGGCGGAACTATCGTCGCCACAGGCACGCCTGAAGAGGTTGCGAAAAATCCCAAGAGTTATACGGGTAAGTATTTGATTGATAAATTGAAGTAAAATCGAGTTTTTACGCTTATTTTCTTGCCTTCACCTTCGAGGGGAAGGCATTTTTTACGTCACTTCGACCGTAGTGGAGAGGTCTCAATCCTTATATTTAGTCAAAATGCTTCTAATTTTACAAAAATTTTACATTATTTCCAAATAAAGTATACTTTTACTGACCGCGATTAGATGCCCATTTTTCGGGCATTTTTTCACGATAATTATACCATTTTTGACAAGTTTTTGGCAATATCTTTGGGTCAGTAAAAGTATACTTTTCCTGACTAGCCTCAAAACGACCTAAAAACGAGGTATATATGGATATAAGAAATAAAAGATTAAAAGGCTATTTTGTCTTATCGGTGTTGATAATCGCGTGCTTGATAATGGCAAGCTTGGTGGTATTTATTGCGCCGAAGAATAATGCAAAAGCGATAAAAAGTATGACGGATACTGTTGATTTAGGCGATTTAATGCTCAGCGAGAGTAAAAACGGAAAGATTTTTGACGGCGACGTATTGCAAAAACTCTATTCATATATGACGGGTAATTCCAACGCCGCGTTTGACGACGTAAAAAATGCAGGAACAAAGGACAGTAATTTCTTCCGCAATATCAGTTTCAACCCTGATAAGAAAGATTTGGTGATTAAAGTAGGGCAATTTAAGTGGAACGTAGTGTATTTATCCCACACGAGCGACGCAGAGGATGCGGACGTAATTGTTACGTTGTGGTTGACAGATCCATCGCAGTTGCCTAGCGGTTATCAAACTGCTCAATTTAGTGGTTATAGTTCTTCGACGAGTAGTAACATCAAGTTTCCTGCAAGTATGTACGGTACGAGTAAACTAAGGGCGGTCACGCTCAACAATGGCGTGTATTATGCGACTTCTACAGGTGGAGGTACTTCATATACTCAAAATTCGAACAATCCATTTGCGCAATATACAATGAGTACGGTGACGAATAGTCTGACAGATTATATCGTAACGCCCGGTGAAGTGCAGTGGCAGAGAAGTGAAAAGTCAAATAGTGTAAATGCTTGTACGTACAACTTTAACAATGATGCGATAGACACTGTATCGAGCGGGTTTCCAAATCACAATTATCAATATACTCCGAGCACAAGCACTGTAAGTCAATCTGATAGAACATATCATTACACTCTATGGAAAAATGATAAAATATGGATTCCTTCAATAGCGGAAATTGGTACAGGGTATACCGGAAACACCGGTATTTGGAATACCAACGCAAATCTAAGAGGCAATAGTATGCAATGGATTTGGACGCGTTCGGCAGCCGCTACTACTAATACAGGAAACGTCATTACGATGATTGCTAGTGGAAACGCGGCAAGCGATAATTCGGATTTGTATAACTTGGGCGCAAATGCTTCATACGGCGTACGTCCTGCATTTCATTTGAATTTATCAAAAGTTGCAGAAAAGGCTACCGCAGCAACGCCTTCGTACAAAAAAACAACAGATAATAAAGATGATAATATAAAATATTATAACGACGGCAACGACGTTACGTTTGAGTTGGAAAAAGTTGACTCAAAACTCATTGATGTTGTAGGTATAACCGCAACGGATATGTATGGCAATGCTATAACTGCGCCTACGTCTACCGTATCGGGTGGAGTATTGTCTTTTAACGTACAAAAAGTAGGCAAGTACGTTGTCAAAGTCAAGCCTAAGGACGGACAATGTTGGACGGATGGCAGTACTACGGAAAAATCTTATACCTATACGTTGAAATATAAATTTACACCGTTGGCGTGGAAATCTTCTTCAACGAATACCGTTACTTACAACGGCGAAGATCAATATTTAGAGTTGATAAATTATGACGAAACGAGAATAAATAAAGACGACGGAGCAACAGTGGATTTGCTTACCGTCAATCCTAAACCCATCAAGGTTTCTAAAGATGTGAACGGCAAGTTTACAGAAGACGAAAACGGCACTTTATGGGCGATAAAGGTCAAGGACTATATCGACAAAACTACGGAAGCGGACAAAGCAAAAGTCAGAGCAGAGTTGAATTCTCAATATTCAGACTATTTGGTATGGGATGATTTGACAACAACGCCAAAGACTTTAGATTTTACAGTCAATAAAAAGGGACTTACCTTGACAGCCATCGACACTGAGTGGAAAGCGCAAGTCAACACGGATGACGTAACCTACGATTTGTGGGTAGATGGTTGCATTGACGGACATTTGGACGAAATAAGTTTCGTAGCATTTTATAAAAAAGGAAGCGGAGCGGAACAGTCTATCGCGACTGCGCCTGAATTCGTCAAAGAAGATGACGAGTTCGTTAAGTCCGACGACGGTAAATACAAGTTGAGAATTACGTTGCCAAAAGTCAGCGAAAAGGGCGATTGCACGTATATTATTAGACTTGCTACGTCGATTAAGAATTATTCATTGCCTTCGGATAAATTCGAGAAAGCTTTTTCAGTAGACAACAAATCGGTAGATATAAAAGAAGAGGATATAGTATGGCAATATAAGAATTATATAGATACTAACAACAATTTTATAGAAGTGGACAAGACGAAGTTGGATGCCAACAAGATATTCAACGTGACTTACAATGGCTACGAGTTTTCGTTCAAAGTAGATACTGATTCAGATACTAGTAAATTAAAGCAATACGCAAACGACGTAGACTTCACTATATCTATTGAGGGAAACAGCGACGCGGACAAGACAATTAAAAACGTCAAGTTGAATGGCAGCGACGTGACGAATTACGTCATTAAGTTGAAAGTCACGGCAAAGAGTGGCGTAAGCGGATTAGATATAAAGACTGATGAATTTACACTCAAATGGCAGATAAACAAAGCGAAGTTTGATTTATCCGGAGTAACGTGGGGGATTGACGGAAAAACTTATACAGGGGCAATACCTTATGACGGTGAGTTCCACAAAGTAGAATTGCTTAATTTGCCAAAGGGATTGAAAGCGACGTATGCAGGAGATTTCCAAAACAAGATAAAAGTAAACGTTGATCCGATTACGAAAGAGGTCAAGCCATATACGGCGACGGTTACGCTACAATTCGACAAGACGGCATTAGCCGATGTGGATAAAAATTATATTTTGCCGAAAAAGCCAAGTAGCGCAAGCGAAGAGAAGAATTATATCTATGAAGTAACTGACGGGGACGGAAATGCAAAGGACTTCCCGTGGTCGTTGGATTGGACAATCAAGAAGAAGACGCTTGATTTGGAAGAAGAATGGGTAGGCGAGGTATATAGCGACAAAAACGATATGCCGTACTTTGCATACAAGATAGATTCTACGGCTACGGAGAAGTTGATAGATTACGAATACTACGCTTATGCGGATTACGTAGATGGAGAGGTAGTCGCAGGAAAGAGCGCAATTAAGAGAGAAGATATAGTTGTCGATCTAGACGGCGAGCCTGTGAAATATTGGGTAGTGGCAAAACTCAAATCTGCGTATACGAACGACTATGAAATAAAAGCGGGTACGCAGTGTATGGAATTCACAGTCGGCTTGATAGGCTTGCTAATAAAGATAGAAATGGATAATTCTTTCCAATACGACGGCAAGGCTCACGGCGGAGAAAGCGATTGGAAGTTCCCCGAAGAAGAATACGAAAGCGGAAAGGAATATATAGTCGCGGAGTATTATTCGGTGACGACAGTCGACGGAGAGGACGTGCGTACTTTGCTTGGAAGCGACGCGCCAATAAATGCGGGCAAGTATATGGTCAAGTTGTCGATAGTCAAAGAGCAAGAAGACAAATATATGCTCAGCAAGGCTAGAATAACGTTTGAGATAAAGCCAGTTGAAATAGAGATAGGTCAAGGCGAAATTGAATTCGAGTATAACGGAACGAATAGAGGCGGAGAATTCGAAGTTACAAGCAATAACTATGACGCTAGTAAGTTGGTAAAGACGTATTACAAAGGCAATGAGGTGAACGAAGCCAACAAGTTGGCGAATGGCGAAGTTCCGCAAAATGCGGGAGAGTATACGGTCGTATTGTCCATTGCGGACGGAGATAAGAATAATTACGTCTTCAAGGAAGGTCAAAAGACGGAGTTTACTATCACAATAACTCCTGCGCAAATCACTGCGGAATGGGATACGACGGGAGATATACCTACGCTCAAAGGCTTGAGTAGCGAAGAGAAAGAAATAGTAGAATACGTCTACACGGATAGCGAAGGCAACGCAATAGAGGATATTAGTACTGTTGAAGCGGGCAATTACAAAGTAATAGCAAGGATAAAGAACGAGCATACAGGAAATTACGTATTCGTAGACGGAGACGGACAAGTCTTGGAGAACGTTAATTCGACCGAGCAAGCGTTTGAGATTGAGGCGAAAGAACCTGAAAATCCCGAAGACCCGATAGTCCCTGTTGACCCCGAAAATCCCGACGACCCAAATCAGCCGCCTACGACAGGTTTTGATATAAACAAACTTGGCGAAGCAATCAAAGAGTATTGGCAGTTGATTGCTAGTATAATAAGTATAATATTGATGCTGATATTCATCTCAAAGACGGTAGGCTATGAGAACAAGCGCAAGCAAAACAAAAAGACGATAGAGAAGAAGTATAGCACTTTCTATGGAATCACTTTGTTTGGCTTAGCGACAATGACTTGGACTTTAATAGCGTGCGTGCTAATGGGCGGCGCGTTGTTGACGTTCATAATAATGCTTGTGGCGAAGAACAAGTGCAAGAAGTCCAACGAGGAATTGGAAGACGCGAAAGAAGAGTTTGAACGCAACCAAAAGGAGACTGATGGCAAGCGTCATGACGAGCAGTTGCAAATGATGTTAATGGGAATGCTTGGCGGAAATAACGGACAAAACGGCGGCGGACAGAGTTTCGTATATCAACAACCCGGCTTGGGCGCGGACGATATACGCGGAATAGTGGCGGACACAATGAACAACATGTTGCCCAACGTTACGCAGTACTTACCGCAAGAGGCATCACATAGCGACGAACTTATTCAGCATCTTATTGAGCAAAACGAGCAGAACGAACAGCGTATGCAAATGATGATGCAACAACTTGCCGAGCAAAATAATAAGAACAGCGTAAGCGAAGACACGATTGAAAGATTGGTCGAGAAACTTTCTTCTCAAAGACTTATTGAGAGCGTAGCGGAAAAGGAAGTCGCGTCGGCAAATGCCAACGACGAGGTCATCAAGAGCCTAATCGAAGGACAAAAAGCGATTTTGGAGAAACTTGCTCAGCAAGACGCGGAGAAGAAAGCGGAAGCGGAGAAAGCCGAAAAGCAAGAAAACGCCGACATAATTAAGAGACTTGTCGAAGGACAGGATATGCTTATGCGCAAGTTGTCCGAAAAGCCTGCCGAGGGATTGCCATCAAGCAAAGTTGCGGAAATCGACCGCAATACCGATAAAATCGAAATGCTTGTACGCAATCAAGAAAGGTTGATGGAAAGAGTAATCGAGATGTCGGCGAAGAATTCGGATAAGTCCAACGAAAGATTGATGGAAAAGATGATAGAACTATCCGTCAAGGCGGACAATAGACAGACGGAGAGAATAGTCGAAAAACCTGTCGAAAAGATTGTTGAAAAGGAAGTCCGAGTAGAAGTACCCGTCGAGAAAATCGTCGAGGTAGAGAAAGTCGTTCCTATGCCGGTAGAGAAACCTGCAAAGACGACGAAAGCGCCCGCGCAAAGACTTACGCTTGACGAAGCGTATGAGAAGCTATCCGCAACGCAAAAGAAGATTTTCGATACTCTTAAAAACTACGCTTTGAGCAAAGATAAGTGTAAAGAGAAGAAGTCCACTTACTTCACAGTACTTGGACAATCGACTGTCAATCCGCTTGTCAAGTTGACAATCAAGAAAAATACAACTGTCGCAATGTTCAAGATGGAAGACGAGTATTTCAAAGACATTCGTCGTAATGCAGGCAGCGACGGCACGAAGGTCAAAGTCAAAGAGACGGAAGTAGTGGTTAATGACGCGCAGGCTCTCGCAACTGCTAAAAATATGGTGGATTTGAGAGAAGACCAGATTGAGCGTTATAACGATTATTTGCGAGAGCAGCGCTCTATGAAGCGTAAGTAACCGACTGCGTATAGCAACGCACCTTTTGCCTGATCTACGAGACGACACTCAGGGTCACGTACGGGAAGTACGCTCACCGCTCGGTCGCTCTGGCTAAGACAAAATCTGCATCACTCTCCGCACTCGCCACAAACTTTGTTCAAAAAGGTTAGTACAAATAGAACCCCCCCCCAAGTCCAAGCCAAAACCCTCAAATTTTTAATACATAAAACTTTGCTTCTTACACATACTGCAAGTATGTTAATAGTTTTTACAAGAGCAATAGTCATCTATATTTTTTTGTTGATAGTAATGCGATTGATGGGCAAAAAGCAGTTGGGCGAGTTGCAGCCTTTTGAATTTGCCATTACGTTGATTGCCGCAGAACTTGCGTGTATTCCTATGTCGGATACGCAAGTGCCGATACTCTACGGTCTTGTGCCGATATTCACGCTTTTCGTAGTAGAATTCTGCTTGACAAAGATAGTTAAGCACTCTTTGAAAATGCGTAAACTTATCAACGGCAAGCCCGTAATCGTCATAACGCCCAACGGCATTGATTTCGAGGCGATAAACAAACTTGATATGACCGTACACGACATTATGGAGTCAATCAGAGCCAAAGACTACACGTCGCCCGAAGAGATTGAATGGGCGATTATCGAGACCAACGGCGATATGTCCGTAGTGCCTAAGGCGGCAAACAGACCTTTGACCGTGTCGGATATGCAGTTGAGCGCGGAGGAAACGCAGTTGCCTTACTCGGTAATTTGCGAGGGCAAGAAAATGACTCAAAATATCCAAAAGTGCAATCTTGAAGAGAGCAAAATTTTCTCGCTGTTGGATAAATTCAAGTTCAAGCAAGAAGACGTATTGCTTTTGTTGGTGACGGGCGGAGACGATTTTTATCTTCAACCGCAAAAAGGTAAATTCATAACGGGCAAGTTAAGCGAGGAGATAGGATGAAAGCGAAGATAATATTGACAGTAGTTTTGGTAGCGGTAATTTTGGCTTTGGGTATTACCGAGCAAGTATTTATGCAAAACAGTTTCGACGACCTTGCCGATAAGTGCGTAGAGATACAGGAGATGCTTATTCAAAAGGACTACGCCGAGGCGCGCAAAGCGATAATACAAATGAAAGAGTGGTGGGCAAAAAGACGTGATATTCTCGAATTCACTTGCCCCAACAACGACGTCAAGGACATTTACAAGGAAATCGGGGAACTTGAAGGCACTATGTACGCCGAGATGTACGACGACTCAATCACGCGTACCAACGTAATCAAGAGCATGGCGGAGAACTCCAAAAACTTGCTTGCGTACAAAATCAAGAATATTCTTTAAGCAATTCGGATATTCGTTTTCTTTTCAACGGACATACGAAATTGGGCGCAATTTCACCCATCGGAATTAGCACGAAGTCGCGATTGTGATAGTCCGCATGGGGGATTGTCAGCCTATCCGTATCAATTATCATATCGCCGTAAAAGATTATATCAATATCCAGCGTCCTGTCGCCCCAACGTACTTCGCGATTGCGATGCGCTTTCGCTTCGATTGCGTGCAAGAAGTCCAGCAAAGCGTCGGGCGATAGGTAAGTAGAAATTTTTACCGCCATATTTATAAACGGGTATTGCGCCACGCCGCCGTAAGGTGGATTTTCATAAGGCGAAGATACTTTCAATACCTTGACAGCCTTGTTTTCCGCAAGTTGGTTGATTGCGTTGTTCAAGACTTCTTGTCTTTCGCCAAGGTTACTGCCAAGCGAGAGATATACGTCTTTGCGCGCAAGCGACACGCTTACCGACACGTTTTCAAACGGCAAGTCTACGGGCGCTTGCGGTTTTTTGACCGTCAAGGAAATGCCATTTATAGGGTATTTATCCATAAGCATTTGCGCCGTTTTATAGCAAAGCGTCTCAATCAAATCAAAGCAGTTGTTACGGCAAAAGTCGGTGATATCTTGCATAATATTGCCGTAATCAAGAGTGAGAGCCAAGTCATCGCTAGCCGCCGCTTTCTCGAAATCGTAGTCAATAGAACAGTCGAATACGAATGGCTGAGGATTGACTTTTTCTTTGTCAAATACGCCGTGCTTAGCGGTTACCGTCAAGTTGTGAATATCAATTTTTGTCATAGTCTACCAAGTCGCGAAAGCTCGTCGGCAATCGCTTGAAAGTTTTCTTTTACGTCATGTACTCTCACGAAGAGTACGTTTTTTCTTACCGCAAGGCGAGTGGATTCAAGAGTAGGGGCTAGCCTGTCTTTTACCTCTCCGCCGAACATTGATTTTCTTGAAGTACCCAACAAAAGCGGATAGCCGTATTTGTCGAGCTTATCGTAGCCGTTCAGTACTTCCCAATTTTGTTCCTTGCTCTTGCCGAAGCCTATTCCGCCGTCAATGAGTATTTTATCCTCGTCAATCCCTGCGCATTTCGCCAATTCCACGCTTTTATCGAGGAAGTCAAACATATCTTGCCACAAGTCGCAATCGGGGGAAATCTTGTTTTGATTTTGCATAATGCACACGCTTGCATCGAATTTGGCTATCACTTCCGCCATAGAGTTGTCGCCTTGATATTGTAATCCCCAAACGTCGTTGATAAGATCCGCCCCCATTTCCAACGCATTTTGCGCGACGTAAGGGTAGTATGTGTCTACGGAAAGGGGAATATCAAAGTTGCGTTTTATCAACTCGATTGGCCGCTCCAACCTTTGCCATTCTTCTTGCGCGCTTACCGCTACGTGTGAAGGTCGGGTAGATTGACCGCCGATATCTATTACTTCCGCGCAGTCCTGGATAGCCTTTTCCACGCGTTTAAGCACGTCGTCCGCCGTCGCCCGGCTGCCTTCGTAAAATGAATCGGGAGTGAGGTTGACGATAGCCATAATATGCGTACCTTTGTCAAAAGTCTTGTTGCCGATCTTCATATTATCTCATTAGCGCAAGAATGGAATTCTTTTGCGTTTCGTCTATGTCGCCGAGAAGGGTATAGGTCACAGTCTTGCTTCCCACTTTCTTTACGCCTCTTGCGCTCATACAAGTATGTTCAGCNTCGCAAAGCACGATTACGCCCTTCGCGTTGAGATTGTCCATAATNGCTTGCGCTATATCGTGNGTCAACCTTTCTTGCAGTTGAAGTCTNCGGGCAAANACCTCTACGGTGCGGGCGAGTTTTGACAGNCCGACAACACGCTCGCTCGGAATATACGCAATCGCNATCTTNCCGAAAAAGGGCATAAGATGATGTTCGCACATCGAAGTAAANGTGATGTCCTTNTCNATTACGAGATTNCCGGTAGANCCNTCGAANGTCTTNGCNAGGTGGACTTTTTCGTCGTCGCGATANCCCGNGCTGAGTTCCTCATACATATTCGCCACACGCTTTGGAGTGTCGANAAGTCCTTCGCGGTTGGGGTCTTCGCCGATNGCNTCCAAGAGCATNNTTATCGCTNTTTGTATTTTNTCTTTATCAATTTCTTTCATATCTTTTATCCTTATNGAAAGTAGTTTATAGTTTGTTTATTTCTTCGAGCGCGGAGTTGAGAATNCTCAANGANCCGCACACGATAATAGTGTCGNNNTCGCTTTGATANGCNNGNCNTATCGCTTCGCCCATAGTCGANCAGCTNATTGAGCANGGCGTATATTTAAGACACTTTTCAAGCGTAATTTTCTCGTCTAGNCCTCGCTTTGAAGTGGGNTTGATTGCGATAAATTTATCCGCTANGCNACCGATATTTTCAAGTACGCCGTCAATATCTTTGTCGGCAAACATACCNAAGACAAAGCACTTCTTAACGTTAGAAAAGTTGCGTTTGAGTTCTTGCGCCAATACCTTTGCGCCGTCGGGGTTGTGCGCGCCGTCGAGTAGGAAAGTTTTTCCGCCCTTGTTTACAATCTGCAATCTTCCTTTCCANAGCGCGCTNTCAACGCCTACTTTGACGTCNNCGTCGCTTATNTNATANCCCTTGCTNGCGAGTACTTTTGCGCACTCAANCGCAAGAGAGCAGTTTTGCAGTTGATACTCGCCGAGTTGACGNATAGAGTATTTTTCGCCTTTNTATTCAAAGGTTTGTCCGCTCTTTGAACTTGAAATCAATTTGGCGGCTCGGGCATACTCTCAAATCGTCGACTTTNTTAAATACGCTCATTACTTCGTCGCATTGCTTATAAGTGACAAGAGGGCAGTNCTTGACAATCGCGGCTTTTTCGCTTGCAATCGCTTGCAANGTATTTCCCAGTATTGCCGTNTGGTCAAAGGAAATCGACGTAATGATTGCCACCTCTTTGTGGGGTATGGAATTTGTCGCGTCAAGNCGTCCGCCGAGTCCGCATTCCAATACNGCAAAGTCGCATTTGCTGTCCTTGAAAAAGAGCATAGCGACGGCGAATTCCACCTCAAAAGCGGTAGGCNCGTTCAAGCCGTCTTTTATCATTTCATCTCTTACCCCCGCCACTTGCGAAATATATTTNGCGACGGAGACGTCGTCTATCGGTAGGTTGTNCAGCAAATACCTTTCNTTGTAGCCAAAGACNGACGGGGANTTGAANGTTCCCACACGNTAACCGCTTTNCACGAGAATATTTGTGATAAAACAACTTGTCGAGCCTTTGCCGTTCGTACCCGCNATGTGGACGAACTTCAATGAATTTTGAGGATTNNNNANCCTANCNAGAAGNANGCGCACGGTGTCCAAGCCGTACGTACTGCCGAATTTTTCAAGATTTTCGATATAATCGACCGCTTCTTTATAAAACAAAAAAGAACCTCCCAAAAGAGCTTCCCACAAAAATAGACCTACGTCCTAAGATAAATCAGTCCAAAAGTGGGAGTGAGCATTGCACCGCAAGCGTTTTCGCTTTTCGTTCGTCGGCACTCCCCGTCCGAGCGACACTTCACGCGCAANCTCTACACTTTTATTTGATTATAGCATACTGTTGAAGTTATTGCAACAATTTCCTTGCATACTCGCAAAAGGTTGTCGAAAAATCNCCGTCTTTGACTTGACTGCTTTCGACAAGTTCAAAGNAGTCGGGGATAGGCGGAAANTATCTGTCGCCGTCAAATTCTTNGTCGATATGAGTAATATAAAGTCTGTCGGCAATTCCCAGCGCTTCCGCATACACTTTTTCGCCGCCGCAAACAAAAATCTCTTTGTCGCCGTNNANGGCTTNNGAGTATTCTATCGCTTGTGATAGCGACGGCAAAACGATAGCGTTGTCCTCGTTGATTTTAAGGGTAGACGAGAGGATAATATTCAACCTACCGCTCAAAGGTTTTCCTATCTCTTTATAGGTATTTGCGCCCATAATTACANTATTACCCATAGTCAGTCGCTTGAATCTTTTCATATCCTCGCAAAGCGAGAANGGCAGTTTCCCGTCCTTGCCAATCACGCCGTTTTTTGCAATCGCTACTATTATATTTATCATATTATATATTATAGGCTAAGACGTAATCAAAGTCAATAATACTTCCGTCAACCTTAAATTCTTAATGAAGAAATCACAGGAACGTAGTTCTGTTTTTAAGCGCAAGTTTCTTGAAGTTGACTTTTACCGTTTTTGTCAGCAGTATGAACGGAATGAACGCAACCGTGGTTATCAAACCGACAATCACAATTACGAGCATGTGCGAGTATGATGACAGAGCGCGCACGGCAAGTTTGTTGACAAGCGCGATACCAAGCGAGAAGATGAGACACAGTCCGCATTTGAAAAGCGTCTTGCTCTCGATGCCCACGTATTTGTTGAGCATAATCAAATTTATTGTCATTGACAGAGTATGGAATGCGCCCAGCGCGACAAAGTAAGTTTTCACGCCGAGAAGAGACGGAGTAGTCAGCACTAGTATTATCAGTATGACGCAACTTGATATATGCGAGAAAAACGTGTTGGTTTCCTTACCCATTGAATTTAGCATAGATACGACGAGGTTGTTTATACACATCGGTATCATAATTATCGCCGCAAAGCTGAGATACTCGCCGCTCACCGTGTCGTCGTAGAGTACTGCGCCCAATTGCAAGCCCGAGCCTGAAAATATCGTGAAGAAGTAGCAGGCGATAAGACAGGCGAAAGTTATTGCGCCGCCGAGCGAGGATGAAAGTGATTTGACGCCTTTGCCCGCGTTGACCGATGCGATTTCGGGTATTAGCACAACGCCAAGCGAGCCTATAATCGACGTGGGCGTGAATATCAAGGGCATAACCATTCCGCTTGCTCTTCCGAATTCGGCAGTCGCTTCGCTTTGCGTCAAGTTGAATTTTGACACGAGCAAAGCGGGGAGTATGAGCGATATGAAAGTCGACATAAGCGAGCCGAAGATTCGAGTGACAGTCAAGGGCGTTGCGCTCTTTGCAATCTCTCTGGCTTGCGTAGGCTTGGATATCTTTCCTTTTTTGGCGAAATAAGACACGATAATTACTACGATTACAATCAAATCGCCCGCAAGCATTGCGATAGCGTAAGCGTATTCTTTTTGTATTGCAAAGACCGCGCTTTCAAGCAAAATTATCGCAAATAGAATTTTGAGTATCTCGTCTATTAGTTCGGTTATCGAAAAAATGCCGAAATACTTTTTACCCCAAAACCAACCTCTTAGTATAGCGTAAATGCAAGTTGTCAAGAGCATTGGCAACATTATTATGAATATCTTGCGACATCTCTCGTCAGCAAAGACAAAGTCGAGTATTTGCGGGAAAATCAATATTATCGATATTATCGTCAGCGAAATCAATACTCCCGCCAAAAGGCAAGTCGAGACAGCGCCGAACTGCCGCTTGTTGTTGCCGACGGTGTCGCTTTCGGCGGTAATTCTCGACAACGTGACGGGAAGTCCCGCCGAGCAAATGCACGCGAATAGCATAAATACGGACATACATATTTGATACAATCCGAGTATTTCCGCGCCGAGTTTGCGCGATAGATAGATTTTGAATACGAAAGACATCAGTCTTGTTGCTACTGAAATTATGGTTACGGTTGCGAACGCTTTGAACAATTTTCTCATACAATATAATATTTGGCGGTAATTCAAAATAGAATATAGAGAAGAACATTAAAAAACAATTTGAGGATAATATTATGAGCAAAATAGTTTTTAGAGTAAACAAATTGACAAATCTTGAAAAAATAGCTGAGAAATTCCATACCACGCCGCACGCAATCTCGCGATTGAACAACTTAGAAGAAGACGTTTTCGTGGGTATGCGACTTTTAATCGAGCCTTGCGAAGGTGAATACTACGTCGTGCAACCGTTCGATACTATCACGAGCATTGCCAAAAAATTCGCAGTCAGTGAAGAGGTGATAAGGGAGTATAATTCGGATAGGGTGTTTATTGGTCAAAGGGTATTTGTAAGAAAGTAAAAAACAGCAAGCGTTTTGCTTGCTGTTTTTATTTTTGATTGTTTAGAGATTATTTTCCGAACTGGTCTCTCTTGCTATTGGACGAGCCGGAAGCTCTTGCGCCCTTGCCACTCTTGACAAGTTTCTTCTTTCTCTTTGGAGCAAACTTCTTGATGAGATAGATTACTACGATTATGACGATTATGCCGCTGACTGCGCCAAGCGAGATGTATAGCCACATCATAGAATTGGTCTTTGGTTCATCGTCAGTGCCAGTATCATTATTTTCGGGCTCTGCAGTAGAGTCGTCGGAAGTGAATACGATACGGAAGTTTTGTTTTGCAGCTTCGTCGTTCTTAAGCTGACTGTTGAGAGAGTTGTCGAGTTTAGCAACTTCGCTGTCGCTCAAAAGTTTATAACGAGTGCCGGAGTAGTTGGCGTCGGTGATTTCTTTGTAGTCGTCGCCGTCTTTGTAGTAATTGCCGTTTGCATCTTCGCCGTATTGGTCTTTACGAGCAATGAAGTCAGCCTCGTCGATTTCATCAACGGAGAAGTTGTCTACGAATACGTAACCCGTCATACGGTAGTCTTCGCTATCGAATCCAAGACCTACGCTCAACGTAGCGGTCGTCGAAGATATATCGTCTTCCGCATAGATATAGAAAGCGTATTCCGTCCACTTGCCGATTTTCTCAACGCCGTCTTCATAGGTCGAGGTGTTGACAATTCTGGACTTGTCGTAGTCTTCGGATTCGGAGTTGAGTTTTCTTCCGAATTCATAAGTCTTGTTGTTTGCTTTCAACGTAATAGTTGCAGTCGGAACAAAGTATTCGTCTACCTCCTCCGTCGAAGCGAGTTTGTAGGTCAATACCCAAACGCTTATCTTGTAGTATTTTCCGCTCGAAATTGTCGCGCTGTTGGAAGTATAAGCGTACGAAGTGTTTTCCTTGTTGTAGATTACAAGCGCTCTGTCGCCGATAGTCGTTTCGCTGTCGTTGAAGATAGCGTTGTATACCGCCAAATCCTCAGGCTTGTCAGTGTCAAGATCTATATCGGAGAAGTCCGTTTTATTCTTGTCGATTACGCCTACAATCAAAGAGTCGTCGTCGCTCGGAGCGTCAGAATCTACGAGAGAACCGTTGAAATTCTTAGGAGCGACAATACTGCTGTCAGAGGTATCTACGTCGTCAAAAGAATCAACGAGCCACGACTGAGTAAGGAAACGGAAGTTTTCAGGTTTCTCATTCTTAGAAGCGTTTTCGAATACTTTCGAATCAACTGTGCCGTAAGTCAAGTGAGTAAAGAATACGGTGCAATCGTCGGGGGATAGACCCTTCGCGCCTGCTGCAAGCGTGAGCGTAACCGATACGCTGGAAATGCCCGTCTCAACAAAGATAGAGTATTCATGCCAAGCGCCGTCGCCGTCGATTACTGCGTATTTATAATCCGAATCGGTTGCAGTAACTGTACTCAAAACGATACTGAACTGGTCTCCGTCGTTTGCCTTTGCCCAAATCTTGAATTCATAGAAGGAATTTGCGCTGAGCGAAATGGTGTTGGACTTAAATCCAAGCATATCCATTCCTGCATCGTCGTTTTTCTTGATTGCAAGCACATTCTTGTGCTTATCGTAGGAAAGATAACTTTCCGCGCCCTCGTAGAACTTCGACGTGTCGGATACGCCCAAAGCGTCCGCTTGATCTTGATTATCGAGGTTGAAAATACCTGCCATATTCGGGTAGACTTCGAGAGGTTCGTCAGCGTTAGGCTTTGTAATCTTCGAAGAGTCGGTGGAAGACCAACCGGTAGGAAGACCCAAGACAGGATATTGCTTCCAATCGTCTCCGAAGAGGTTGATTGTCGCGCTTATATCGGTATAGTTGAAGAAGCCGTTGGAGGAAACTTCACTGCTAGAACCGGAGTTTGCCAAAGAAACCTTGTTGACTACGGAGCTTGTGCTAGCCGACGTATAACCGCTGTATGAAAGTTTTTCAATATAGATTGAAGAGACGAATCCATAGCCCATTGTAAGCGTGGAGTAGTCGCTACCGTTACCGCTACCCAAAGAGATGGAAATAGCAAGTTTTGTATCTTCGATTTCCGCGCCAAGTACGTAGAACGTAATGAGCGTGTAGTCGTTATAGCCTTTTAGCGAATCGAGATTTTCCGTATTGAGGTTGGAGAAACTCGAAACTGAAGTATACGCCTTAGAGAAGTTTTTACCGTCGTAAGGCTTTTCGTCGTAGTCCTTGTTGTATTTGAGAAGTTCTATGTTCAAGCCCTTGCTTGTATCTACGTCGATGGTTTTAATATACATAGATATAGCGTAAGCCTCGTTAGCCTTAATGGTAGTTGGCAAAAGTTTTGAAGTATCAATCATTTCTCCTTCATTCGGAGCGGTCAAGGTGGAGAGAACCGTCGAAGTAGGATAGTAGTTGTTGATAGCGAGCACGTCTGATTTGAAGATGTCGGACGCGTCGATTACCGGCATACCCGGATTTTTATCTTCTGTGAAGTATTCGTCGGCTACAAAGTTTTTCGTGTCGATTACTTTTGCAACTGAGCGGTTTGCAATCACGTCTTTTTCGTTTTGAATAGCGAAGTCATTCAAAGATATGGATTCCATATTTTCTTCGGAAGTATAAAGACTGATTTTTGTTTGAGTATTAGTACCGCTTTGAGCGTTGTAAGTCTCGCTTGTGATTTCATTGAGCGAGAGGCTGTCGAAGAGAACCGCGCCGTACGCAAGCGTATCTACGTCGTCTTTACCGCCCCAGCCGAGCCACAATTCAAGATAGAGAGAAGTAGCGCGGAATTGGTTTGCCTGAACGTAGAAGGTATATTTAGTCCAATTGTCGTGAGAGTCGGCATTCAATACGTAGCCGTTACTGTCTTCGTTCGTACCGTCGGTAAGTCTAATCGTAGCGTTGCCTTTCGTGACGTACGTTCTTGCCCAAATGCTTACTTCATAGTATTTGTTGGTATCGAAATTCATAGCGACCGACGAGCGATAACCGAACGCAGTCGGGTTTTCGCCTTTGCTTTGCATATAGAGCATTCTCGTACCTATCGACGTTTCAGGAGTTGTCAAATCGGCAAGAGTTTTGCCCTCATTTTGCAACAAAGCGTTGAGGTGAGTGAGGGAAGACGTATTGCTGAAATTATTCGTGTCGATAATACCTCTTACCGTGTCGGTGGATGAAGTGCTTGCCGTATCGCCCGAGCCGAAACCTGCTACAAGGGAGTATTTGGACGGAGTATACGGAATTGAAGTCGTAGAAGATGCGAAGTCAAACTCAGCGTTTGCCGTCTTCATAGAGTATTTAGCGACGTTTGCGCTTAATTGTACCTTGTCGTAATCCGCTTTTGTGAAAGCGACCGCATCACTATCGTCTTCGTCGACTTCGGATACTTTTTCAAGAACTACGTTGTCAAAGAATGCGTAACCCTTGCTCATGTGTCCGCTTGTCGTAGAGCCTGTACCGTTGGAAAGAACAACGGAAAGAGTACCGCTTGAAAGTTCGGAAGTTTCGATATACAAAACGTACGTCTTCCATTCGCCTTGAGTGTTGATTGCTTCCCAGTTGGCTTCCGCGCTTCCGCTTACGCTGATGTATGCGCCTGCAAGAGCGTCGGTGTTGTCGGCGTCAAGTATGGTCTTGACGTCTATCGACAATTTATAATAGCTGTTTATGTCGAGGGAGTGCGACGTGGAAGTGTACTTATACGACGTAGCAACTTTGTTATAAATCATAAGGATGTTGTCGTCGTCAAGTTCTTTATTGCCGTTCTCACTGGAAATGCCTCGACCGGGAGATTCGATTTCAATGTCCGAATATTTTCTCTTCAAACTCTTCCAAGCCTTAGTAGCAGAGCTTACTACGCCGCTTCTTAGATTTGATTCGCCCGAAGGAGTAGCGGAAGAGGAGCTCGAAGAGCCTACCGCGCCCGTCCAAGAGCTGGGAGAAGAAAGTTCGGAGTTTTCACCGGTACTGCTGAAAGTACCGTTTGTGAACAACAAACTTGAAGTGCTTGTGTCGCCGCCATTCTCATCTTCGTCGTCTTTGTCGCACGCAACGGCAAACATCGTAAAGATAAGACAAACCGTCAACATCAACGCTGTTAAGATAAAAAGTCTTTTCTTGTTCATTTGACCACCTTTATATAATAAATAATAATATTATTATAATAATTTACAATAATCTTAATTATTATATATTACATTAATTAAAAAATCAATCATATTGACACATATTTTTACACTTTATGCACCGACATTGTATAGCACTGTGCCTTTCGCCCTAACGACTAGGACGCCCTCGGGGTCACGTACGGAAAGTACGCTCACCGCTCGGTTGCCGTCGCACGGACAAAAATCACAGCACTCTCCAAAGTCTAGACAAGCGTTGATTAAATTGTTTTTGACCATTTTTACTCCGCACTCGCCACAGGCTTGGTTTTTATTTGTCACCTCGACAGAAGTGGAGAGGTCTCATTTCGAAACATTAGAAGATTAAAATTTGCTGAAAATTAGGATAGAATCGCAATGTTTGGGCGCGAGGTGTGGATTTGCTTTATTATTGTCGTTAGTTTTTGGTTTAGAAAATAATCGATTTCTATGTTATTTTCGCTAAAAAATAACTCTATTAAGAAAGCAAACCACACCGGAAGCACAACCCTCAAACCAAATAAAAATCTAAATGCAAATACTCTTTCCGCTCAAACCCTCAAATAAATTAGATTTTATAAATAAAAACTGAAATATTACTTAGAATAAGTCCGATGGAGAAAATAAAGGATAAAGAAAAGCAAGATAATTCAAAGGGATTGAAAAAATCGACAAAAATCGTATTGTCGGTGATTGTGTCGCTCTTCGTAGGCGTGGCGAACGGACTTTTCGGCGGCGGAGGCGGTATGTTGGTCGTGCCGGTGTTCGCGGTATTGTTGGGATTGGAAGAAAAAATCGCGCATTCGTCGGCGATATTGACGATTTTACCTTTGAGTTTGGTCAGCGGAATAATTTACGCCGTCAACGGACAGTTCCAATCGCCGCAGGGACTTTACGTCGGCGCGGGAGTAATAATCGGCGGTTTAATCGGTACGTTTTTGATGAAAAAGTTTTCCAACAACCTTTTGAGAATCATTTTCTACACGTTGATGATAATCGCCGGAATAACTATGCTTGTGGGCAAGTTAAAATAGAAGGTTAAATGCGAAATAAATAATCAAAGGGAATTTTTAGATACAAAATGACTATATTTTTACTGATTTTGGGCGGAATAGTAGGCGGAATAATCGGCGGTATGGGAATGGGCGGAGGAACGCTTTTGATACCTATACTTACGATATTTCTAAATATACCGCAGAAAAATGCGCAAGCGATAAATTTGATTGCGTTTATTCCTATGGCTGTTATCGTCACCATTATAAACATTAAGCGTAAAGAGATAGACTACAAGAGCGTATTGACTGTCGCAATTCCTGCGCTCGTGACGAGTATAGTGTCGTCGCTATTCGTCGGCAAAATTGACGGCAAGGTTTTGTCAATCGGTTTTGCGATATTTTTGATCGTGCTCGGAGTAGTTATGATGATTGCGACGTTGCGCAAATGCATATATGCATATATGAACAAATGTAAAGAGGAATATATATTCAACGACTAAAACTTGCATATTTCGAGTTTTGCAATCATAGAGTATGAGTGTATAAATGAGGTTGAATATGCAAGAAAATTACTCTCAAATCGTTTTGGAAATGGCAGACTACATATTAAAGACGCGTTGTACGGTAAGGCAGTGCGCAAGCGTGTTCGGCATAGGAAAAAGTACTGTTCACAGTTATATGTGCAACAGATTGAAGTATATTGATATAGATTTATACGAAGAAGTTCAAGGGGTATTGAGTTATAATTTATCAGTCCGACATTTGCGCGGCGGAGAAAGCACGAGAAGAAAGTATATCGCTCAAAAAACGCCCGATTGCGAAAATCAGGCGTCGTCTTATACGAGTATTTAGCGTCATTTTAGGGATTTATCCCACAAATTGTTACGCTGAGGGTGGAAAAGCGCGGTGAGCATATTTTGTTTGCAACCGTACTTTTCTTCCATTTTGGCGACAAGTTCCTTGACGTCCTCGCGCTTGGTATGCTTGTCTTGTGGACAAGGATTGTGAATAATCGGCAAATTATAGCGTCTGCAAAGTCCCGAAAGGTATTTTTCCTCGATATAGATAAGAGGGCGAATCAGCGTAATATTGCTTCTATCCATGTGGCTTGTGGGCATAAACGTGGAAATTCTTCCCTCATAAATGAGGGAAAGCAGGAAAGTTTCGAGTACGTCGTCGGCGTGATGACCCAAGGCGAGTTTGTTGCAACCGTGTTCCTTAGCCACGCTGTTGAGCGCGCCTCGACGCATTTTCGAGCAGAGCGAGCAAGGACTTTTTTCCTGTCTTTCGAGTATTATATCGTAAATTTGAGTAGGTTCGATAATCAATTCCACGCCAATGCTTTCGCAGTAGTCTTTCGTCGCNTGAACCTCGTCTTTGTTNATNTCGCTNAATCCCAAATCGATATTTATCGCCAACAAATCGAATTTTTCNGGNGCGAATTTTTTATACGCGGCAAGAAGGGCTAGAAGAGANATGCTGTCTTTTCCGCCCGATAGACCGACGGCAATTTTGTCGCCGTCCTTAATCATATTGTAATCGCTNAGNGCTTTTCTTGTCAGGGATAATAATTTTTGCATATTTTTAGTTTAGCGGTTTTATTGACTAATTGCAAGAGAATATAGTATATTAAATTAGTAATTGACAAAATATATTGTTCATATNTTNTATCAAAAGGCAAGGAGATAGCTTTGACAGAAGAGATAATNAATTTCGTCCGCAATCTTATAGGCAACGATTATATTACAACGTTTTTGATTTCCATCATACCNGTTGTGGAATTGAGGGGAGCAATCCCTGCCGCAATGACTATGGGCTTGACGGCAGGCGTGTCATTCGCTTTGGCGTGGGCAGGTTCGGCAATCGTTGCGCCGATACTTCTTTTGATACTTCGACCGATACTCGATTGGATGAAAAAATATAAGGCTTTCGCGTCGTTTGCCAACGCTATAGAGAGCGGNTTCAAGAGCAANGCGTTGAAAGTCGCNGGAGAAAACAACTCTCAACTTACCCTTGAACAAGCCAAGAAGTTGGAACGCAAAAAGATGCTCGGCGTCTATCTTTTCGTAGCGTTTCCNATACCTTTGACGGGAGTGTGGACGGGAAGCGCGGTCGCGACCTTCCTTGACATNCCGTTTTGGAAGTCAATGGCAATGGTGTGGCTGGGCAATCTCACTGCGGGCGCGATAGTCACCGTACTTGCTATATTCTTGCAAAGTTATATGAACATCGTGCTTGACGTATTCTTTGTAATCGTCATTTTGGTGCTGTTTATTTATTTTATAAGAGTAGTAGTAAAAATGGTAAAAAGCAAGAAAGAAAGACAATCTTCGCAATCGAGCGAAGTTGATNAAAATTCTGTAATAGAAGATAAAATCGACACGGAGACGGAAAATTTGCCGTCAAATACCGATAATGAAGAGCGCGAAGCGATAGATGCAAGCGTGACAACGCAAGTGTCGCAAAATCAAAAGGAAGAAGATAAATGAAGTATTACGAAGTTACCGTAGACACGACGAGCGAAGCGAGCGAGTTGGTCGCCGAGATACTGACGGAAGTTGGCAGCAACGGCATAGGCATATACGACAACAACGATTTGGCGGACCTTGCCGACAGCGGAGTCGTATGGGATTATATGGACGAGCATTTGATTGAAAAAGACGGAAAAGCGCAAGTCAAAGGCTACTTTGAAGTGGATAATTTCGACAAAGTTCGCGCAGAAATAGAAGAAAAGTTAGAGTTTTTGAAAGCCAACTGTCCTTTCGATTACGGCTCTTTGGAAATATCGCTCAATACCGTTGACGATAGCGATTGGTTGGAGAGTTGGAAACAATATTACAAGCCGATTAAGGCAGGAAGAGTGACGATTGTTCCCGAATGGATAGACTACGAGGCGGAAGANGGCGAGTATATCGTCAAAATCGACCCNGGTATGGCTTTTGGCACGGGNGAACACGAAAGCACGAAAATGTGTCTTAATCTCTTGCAAGCCGTCGGTATGGAAGGCAAGAGCGTAATCGACGTCGGCACGGGTAGCGGAATCCTCGCCTTGGCGGCGGCAAAACTCGGCGCAACNGCCGTAGAAGCGTACGATATCGACGACAACGCGGTCAAGTCGGCAAAAGAGAATTGTATTCTCAACGGCTTGCAAGATAAAATNGTTGTGGAAAACGCGAATTTGCTCGACAAGACGGCAGGCAAGTTTGACGTAGTGCTTGCCAATATTACCGCCGACGTGCTGATAATGCTATCCCAAAGTCTGGGCGATTATATGAAAAAAGACGGTTTAGTAATAATATCGGGCATCATATTGAAGAGAGAAAAAGACGTCAAAGACGCTTTTGAAAATGCTGGGTTTACAGTCTTAGAACGTATAAATATGGGCGAGTGGGTNGCNTTTAAGCTAACGAAGTAATATAAGGANAAACTATGGAAATAAAGCGATTTTTCGCAAACAGCGAAGATTACGACGGTTCGAATATAAGAATTTACGGCGAAGAGTTTACGCACATGACAAAGGTGCTTAGGCACAAAGTCGGCTACAAAATTATCGTAAATCTCGACGACGGCAAGGACTATAACTGTACTTTGAGCGAGATAAAATCCGACTGCGCTATCGCTCGCATAGATTCCGTGACTGACAACGAATGCAAAGCCAAAGCGAGCGTAACGCTTTTCCAAGCCTTGCCAAAAGGCGATAAATTCGACTTTATAGTACAAAAATGCGTGGAACTCGGAGTGGAAAAAATCACGCCGTTTTTGTCGAAATATACCAACGAGAGCAAGTTCAATTACGCGCGTTCTCAAAGGATTGCCTTAGAGGCTTGCAAGCAGTGCGGACGTTCGAGAAAGGCGGAAATCGGCGAGTTGACGGACTTTGACGGATTGATAGACGAACTCAAAGATTACGACGTAATAATTATGCCGTACGAAAATTCCAAAGTCGGCAAGATAGGTCAGATTAAAGGATTGGAGAGCGGAAAGAAGATCGCTTTGATTATAGGAAGCGAGGGCGGTTTTTGCGAGGAAGAAGTCCAAAGAGTAAAAAATCTCGGCGGAGAAATCGTATCGCTCGGCAAGCGAATTTTGAGATGCGAGACGGCAAGTATCGTCGCCGTAAGCCTCGTGATGTACGAACTCGGCGAGTTGCAAGGATAGAAAAATAAGATAAAAATTATATGGACAAAACGGTCTAAATATACAAATAGAAATGAAAGCGGTAATATACAATTTGGGATGTAAAGTCAATAAGTACGAGTGCGACAGCTTGCTCAAAAGCCTCAAAGAAAGAGGACACGAAGTGAGCGAAGACTTGGTCTACGCCGATTTGTATATACTCAATACCTGCGCCGTTACCAACGAGGCGGAGCGCAAATCAAGACAGTGCGTAAGTAGGTGCTTAAAACTCAATCCAAATGCAAAAATCGTAGTATGCGGNTGCGCTTCTCAAAACAATCCNACGCAGTTCTCNGANAAAGAAAACGTGACCTACGTTATAGGCAANGCCGATAAGGACAANCTTGTCGACAATCTCGAAGAAAAGGGNATATTGNTNAAGCCTATCCCCACCGAATACGAGGACGGATTTTCNCCCGAAGTAGTGCGCACNAGAGCCTACGTCAANATACAGGACGGATGCGATAATTACTGCAGTTATTGCCTTATTCCCTACGTTAGAGGCAGGAGNAGGTCGAGAAAAATNCAAAGNGTGGTAGATGANGTCGCAANACTTTCGGCTATTTGCAAAGAGATTACAATCACGGGTATCGACATATCTTCGTACGGAAANAATATAGGCAGTTCGCTTGCCGANTTGATGGAACATTTGGCGGATNTAGACTGTCGAATCCGATTGGGNTCGTTGGANGTCAACGTCATTGACGAGAGGTTGCTCCNNGCGCTCAAATCGCTCAAAAAGTTCTGTCCTCAATTNCACNTGTCTTTGCAAAGCGGAGAGGANGGCGTTTTGAGAAAAATGAACAGACATTACACGNNNNAGCAGTACGCTGAAAANGTGGAACTCATAAGGNAGTTTTTCCCCGANGCNGGNATAACGACCGACCTCATTTGCGGCTTCCCGACGGAAGANGAGGAGAGTTTTGAAAGNACTCTTNAATTTATGGANAAAATAGGTTTTTCNCAAGTNCACGTNTTTTCNTACTCNCAAAGGGGNGGTACGGTAGCGGCGAGATANAAGNTATTGCCTGCCGAGNTAGTAAAGTCCCGTCAAGCGAGAGCGTCGGAAGTCGCTCGCAAATGCAAAGAAAGGTATTTGCANAAGTTTGTNGGAAAGACGCTNGAAATGTTGAGCGAGGATAAAGAAGACGGATTTATGTGCGGATATTCCAGACAGTATATCAAGTGCTATATCGACGGCGGAGAGAGCGACAGACTTTACAAAGTCCAAGTCGAAAAGATACAAGACGGCATAGCNCACTGCAAGGTATTNGAAGAAATCGATAANTAAAGGAGANAATTATGGATTGCATTTTTTGTAAAATTATCAAAGGGGAAATNCCTTCCTACAAGATTTACGAGGACGAAAAGACCTACGCGTTTTTGGATATCGCTTGCGACAGNTTCGGTCACACTTTGGTTATACCAAAGAAGCATTGTCAAAACGNGCTTGACTGNGACGACGAGTATCTTCANGCGACGATAACGACTGTGAAGAAGATTGCCAAGCACTTNGTCGAAGATTGCGGATTTGACGGCGTGAATATCNTCAANGCAAGCGGAGAGAGCGCTCAGCAGACNGTATTCCACTTGCATTTCCATATTATTCCGAGAAAGAAAGAGGACGGCATTGATATNTGGNCGCTCAAAGAAAAGTANGATTTAGACTTGAAGGACGTTTGCGACAAGTTGAAATTGAATTGAAAAAACTCTTGAATTTTGTTGACAACTCTTTGTCGTTATGCGATAATGTTGAAGTATTAAGTCGCAAGAGCGAAAGGAGGCGAGTGGATTGTCAACGGTTAAAGTAGGAGAGAACGAGTCTTTGGACAGCGCAATNAGAAGATTTAAGCGTAAATGCGCAAGAGACGGCATCATCGGCGACTTGCGTAAAAGAGAGGCTTATGAGAAGCCGAGCGTAAAGCGTAAGAAAAAGGCTGAGGCTGCGCGTAAGCGTATGTACAAGAACTAATTTAAGAAAAATCGAGGCGANCAAATCGCCTCTTTTTTTACGCTTNGAGTNNNATATTTACTTGAATTTTTTNCTTATATANTATATAATCTAATATATGGATTATCAATCGCTTTTGAATTCGGCGCAGTTGTTGCCGGTAAAGGATACGCAAGGGGCGGTATTGGTACTCGCAGGCGCAGGAAGCGGCAAAACGCGAGTGCTCACGTANCGTATCGCTTATTTGATTGAACACGAGGGNGTAGACCCTCGCAATATTCTTGCTATCACTTTTACCAACAAGGCGGCGGGNGAGATGCGCGAGCGTATTTTGGACGTCACGGGTNGAAGCGGTATGCTTATTTCCACTTTCCACTCGCTTTGCGCNAAAATTCTCAGAAACGAGATTTCCAAGTTGGGCGATTATAACTCAAACTTTTCCATTTACGACGACGANGACAGNAAAAANGTCGTCGCNAGAATACTCAAANCAAAAGATATCGACGATAGCAAGGATATCAAGAAGACNATNCGNTGGCATATTTCCAACGCNAAAAACAACGCTATGAGCGCAAAAGAGTACGCGNCGAGATTGAAAGGCGAGCCCAACGGCGAACTTATTGCCGACGTCTACGCGCAGTATGAGAGGGAACTTAGAGAGAACAACGCTCTNGACTTCGACGANTTGCTNTACAAGACGCTTACGCTTTTTGCAAGCGANAAGGAAGTTTTGGAAAGGTATCAAGAGAGATTCAAGTACATNCACGTCGACGAATTNCAAGACACAAACAANATTCAATANACTTTGGTCAGACTGCTTGCCAACAAATACGGCAATATTTTCGTCGTAGGCGACGACGACCAAAGCATTTACGGNTGGCGNTGGGCNGACGCGTCGAATATACGCAAGTTNACTCAGCATTTTCCCGATTGCCGCGTTTATAAACTTGAACAAAATTACCGCAGCACCAAGAAAATTCTCGANCTTGCCAACAAGATTATCGCCAACAATTCTCAACGTATGGAAAAGACGTTGTGGACAGACGGCGACGACGGCGTNAAGATTGTGTACAAGAGTTGTTATGACGAAAAGTACGAAGCCGACTACGTCTTAGAGCANATTTGCAANCTTATCAGGTACAATAANTACGACTACAAGGACTTTGCCATTTTGGTAAGNGCGAGCGTNTTGACGCGCTCTTTTGAAGAAAAACTTGCGCTATACAATTATCCTTANAGGATAATNGGCGGNAATAAGTTNTTTGAGAGAAAGGAAGTCAAAGACTTTTTGGCNTANCTTAAATTTGTCGCCAACCCCAACGATAGCGAGAGNATTTTGAGAGTAATCAACGTACCTAAAAGAGGTATCGGCGAGACTGCCGTTCAAAAACTTATCGAGGCGTGCGCGGAGAAAAGAGTCACGCTATTGCAAGGTATTTTGGATATCGACAATATGCCGCTCACAAGCGTGGTAAAGAACAAAATTCGAGTTTTTTCCGAAGTCGTATGGCAACTTCGCGAAAAATCTTCAATGCCGCTTATCGATTATATTGACTTTGTCAATAAATACGTTGATTTTGCCTGTCAGTACAATCCCAAAGACGAAGAGGACAAAAACAGACTTGACAACATCGACGACTTTATCACGTCGGTAAAAGAGTACTGCAAGGACAACGAATCGAGCAAACTTGACGAATATCTTCAATCGGTATCTCTCGTCACCGACACGGATCAGCCGATTGACAATTGCATCACGCTTGCCACAGTGCACGGNGTCAAAGGTCTTGAATACAAATGCTGTTTTATCGTAGGCTTAGAGGAAGGTATTTTCCCGAGCGTACGCGACGGCGACGACAATCTTCAAGAAGAACGCAGGATTATGTACGTCGCAATCACTAGGGCGAGGGAAAGGCTTTATCTCACCAATGCGCAGTCGAGATACAGATACGGTCATAGAGAGTACGGCATATCGTCGAGATTTCTCAAAGAAGGCGGTCTAATCGTAGAGCCGGAAAGAAGTAATAGAGCGTCGATTAGCAGTATTATGAGCGATTTCAGCGACGAGTATTCGCAGTATCAGCCGATAAGCGAAAGGTCGTCGACGGATAGACGCGACAGAGTTGCGGAGATGAAAAATCTTATGAAAAACTACGCCAAGACGCCGGCTTTTGCCAAGAATGCGCCGACGAGCGTTCCGCAGTCCAAGGACGTGTCTATCTTCAAAGTCGGTATGACGGTAGAACATTCAAGGTTCGGTCAAGGCAAGATAATTTCGATTACGGGCGAAAACGCAAAGATAGAATTTTCGGTACTCGGCGTAAAGACTTTCAATATGCGCCTTGCGCCAATCAAACCGATTGAAAATTAGGGGGATATAATATGCAAAAAAGCGAGAGAATGGCAGAACTTGTCGAATTGCTCAACGAATACGCCTATCAATATTACACTTTGGACAATCCCACGGTTGCCGACGTGGAGTACGATAGACTGTATGACGAACTCGTCGCTTTGGAAAGCGAGCTCGGGTATTCTCTTGACAATTCGCCTACGAAACGCGTGGGCGACGTGACTCTCAAAGGCTTCAATACGGTTCGTCACCTCGGCAGACTTTATTCTCTCGACAAGTGTCAAAGCAAGGAAGCGTTGTCCGCATGGCTTGACAAGCTGATTAAATTTTGCGGATATATGCCCAAATGCTCGCTTGAATACAAATTCGACGGACTTACTATCAATCTTTTGTATCGCGACGGAAAACTTCAAAGGGCTTCNACGAGAGGCAACGGAATAGAGGGCGAGGAAGTGACCGAGCAGGTCAAGACGATAAAATGCGTACCGCTATCCATTGATTATAAGGGAGTATTGGAAGTGCAAGGCGAGGGCATTATGCGTCTATCCGCTTTGGCTGAATACAACTCAAAAGAGGGCGTAACTCCTCTCAAAAACGCGAGAAACGCAGTCGCGGGAGCGATAAGAAATCTTGACCCNAAAGTGACCGCTTCACGCAGATTAGAGGTNGTTTGTTACAACGTAAATTATATCGAAAAAGAGTTCTCAAAGGGCAGTGAAATGATTGAGTTCCTTGCCCAAAATAAATTCAAAATCAGCGATAAATTCGACCTATATGACAAAAAAGAGCAGTTAATCGACGGACTTGACGCGATTGCGAACAAGCGCGATAGCCTTGATTTTCTCATTGACGGAGCGGTCATCAAAGTCGACGATACGAATATTCGAGAGGATATGGGGTATACGGAGAAATTCCCCAAATGGGCGGTCGCTTACAAGTTTCCTGCGCAAGAGACGACGACCACGCTCAAAGACGTAATTTGGCAAGTTTCGCGTACGGGAAAACTCAATCCTTTGGCGATTTTAGATCCCGTCGATTTGGCGGGCGTGACGGTGTCGAGAGCGACGTTGTCCAACATCAGCGAGATAAAGCGAAAGGATATAAAGATAGGNAGTAGAGTGTTTATCCGCAGNAGCAACGACGTCATTCCCGAGATTTTGGGAATTGCCGANCATANGGCAAATTCNANNGANGTTGAAAAGCCTACNGTATGTCCNGCGTGCGGAGCGCCTGTAATCGAAGAGGGAGTATTTTTGAAGTGTAGCAATGCAAAGCATTGCGCNCCTGCGATAGTGTCTGCAATGTCGCACTTTGCCTCGCGCGACGCTATGGATATAGACGGCTTGTCGGAAAAGACTTTNGAGACGCTTTACAANGANNGNAAGTTAAAGCATTTTGTNGATATTTACAATTTGCAAGCGGGNGATTTNGACGGAATCGAAGGCTTCGGAGACAAGAAGATTGCCAATTTGTTGGGNGCAATCGAAAAGAGCAAAGANACGACGCTTGACAGANTGATNTACGCATTGGGAATACCCAATATAGGNAAAAAAGCGGCNAAGCAACTTGCCGACGCATTCAAGACTTTGGACGGCNTAATGGGCNCTACTTANGANAATTTGATTTGTNTTGACGACTTTGGNGATATAATGGCGAGAGGTCTTGTNGAATACTGGGCNGACGANAGNCATAGAGANGACGTTCGCGCGCTTATTGAGCGCGGNGTNAAGATTGCNGAAAAGCAAGTGATTCAAGGCGCGCTCAGCGGAAAGAAAGTCGTNTTGACGGGTTCGCTTCCCACGCTCAAACGCTCGCAAGCAAAGCAACTTATCGAGGANAACGGCGGAGAGGTNTCGGACAGTATTTCCAAGACGGTCAATCTCGTCGTCGCNGGCGAAGACGCGGGCAGTAAACTTGCCAAGGCGCAAAAACTCGGNATAGAGATTATCGACGAAGACGCCTTGCTTAAAATGATTNGTNAAAAAGAATAAATAAAAGTAAATTGCCTATTTATATTATAAATATTTATTAAAAAACTTGAAAGTTTTATTATTTTGTGGTATTATCTAATATACATAACTATGCGCACGCGCATTTTGGAGTGAATATGACGATATACAGTATGACAGGTTACGGCAAAGGAATAGCCGAAAAAGACGGATTGAAAATNACGGTAGAACTCAAATCGGTTAANCACAGGTTTTTGGATTTGAGTATAAANCTTCCAAAGGCNTTCGTCTTTGCNGAGGATACTTTGCGCAAGACCATTCAGTCNAATATCGCAAGAGGTCACGTCGACGTATACGTCAANTTCGAGGATTCGAGAAAGGACAAGTGCAANGTTGCNNTNGATTANGATTTGGCAGAGCAGTACGTTGAAATATCAAAGCAAATCGCTCAAAAATTCGGNGTGGAAAACAACNTTTGCGTAAACGAAATTTTGCGTNTTCCNGANGTGGTTACGCANGTCGCGGACGAGAGCGACGAGGACACTCTTTCCNCTCTTNTCAAAGAAGCGTGCTTGCAAGCGATTGAGAATATCAACGCTATGCGCGCAGTNGAGGGAAAAGCGCTTGTCGACGATTTGCTCGGCAAGATTGAGGGTATCAANCAAATGTTGCCCAAAATTCAATCGCTTGCNCCAATCGCTCTTGACGAGTATCGTTNNAAACTTCGCGAGAGAGTGACNGAGTATCTCAAAGAGACNCCTATCGACGAGGTTAAACTCATCAANGAAATCGCTTTTTANAGCGACAAGGTNTGCACTGACGAGGAAATCACAAGGCTTTATACCCATATATCNCACTTTGAATCGATAGTCAAAGAAGGCGGCGCNATAGGCAAGAAACTNGANTTTATCGTGCAAGAGATGAATAGGGAAAGCAANACTATCGGAAGCAAATGCAACTANGCNGCTATCACNGAATGCGTGGTATTCCTCAAAAGCGAGATAGAAAAGATAAGAGAGCAAATTCANAATTTGGTATAGANTAACANATCAATTTCGCAAAGNNATTGCGAAAAGGCGGAGAANATGGAAAACAGAAAAGGTTTGTTGATAGTAGTATCNGGACCGTCGGGCGCGGGNAAAGGCACGGTTTTGGCNCATACCGTCGAGAAGTATCCCAACTTNAAATACTCGGTATCGGTCACGACGAGAGCGCCCAGAGCAGGCGAAGTCGATGGCGTNAACTACTACTTTAAGTCGGTTGANGAGTTCAACGAGATGCTCAAAAACGACNNATTTTTGGAGCATCAAAAGGTATACGACAACTTCTACGGCACGCCTATAGACAAGGTGAAAGANCANCTNGGCGCNGGCTNNGACGTCGTTTTGGAGATAGACGTAAANGGCGCTTTGGACGTGAAAAACAAATATCCCGAAGCGGTAATGATNTTCATATCGCCGTCAAAGAGNTCNACGATTGAAGAGAGATTGAGNGGNCGTTCGACGGAGAGCGAAGAGCAGTTGAAGTTGCGCACGGACAGCGCGATTGAAGAGATAAAGCAAGCNGTACTNTACGACTATATCGTCGTCAACGAGGACGCGGCGCAAGGCGCGANGGACATTATTTCCATNATCGAAGCNGAAAAATGCAAAGTAAAAAANAATAAAAAATTTATAGACAATCTAATCTACGGAGGTAAATAATTATGATGATTGATCCACCTATCGACAAGTTGATAAAGAAAGCGGAATGCCGTTACGCATTGGTATGCGGAGTTGCTAAGAGAGCAAGACAGCTCGAGACGCAATATCCCGAACTTCTCGAAGAGAAGAAGACCAAGGCGATAAGTTANGCCGCTCAGGAAGTATACGACGAGAAAGTTATTATCAAGAGAGATAATCAGTAATTTTTGAGGTAAGGGCAAATGCTGAGAAGGTTTAACGTACTTTTGGGCGTAAGCGGCGGTATAGCTTGCTACAAATCGTGCGAAATAGTATCGAGATTGAAAAAACTCGGCGCAGGCGTGGACGTGATNATGACCGCGCACGCAACCGAGTTNGTCTCGCCGTTGACTTTCGAGACGCTGTCGGCAAGACCCGTCGTCAGCGATATGTTTGCCCGTGAAAAGGAATGGGAAGTGGANCATATCTCGCTTGCCAAAAAAGCGGATTTGTGNATTATCGCGCCGGCTACCGCCAACGTGATNGCCAAGTTTGCCGACGGCATAGCGGACGATATGTTGACCACCACTTTTCTTGCGCTCAAATGTCCGATAATCCTAGCGCCGGCAATGAATACGAATATGTACGAGAACGTTGCCGTCAANGANAATTTGGAAAGACTNANATCGCGCGGCGTAATCGTNNTNGACAGNATCGANGGNAGACTTGCNTGCGGNGATAACGGNAAAGGCAAGATGGCNGAGCCCGTNGATATNGTNGGGGNGGCGGTTNAANNGCTTTGTCCCAAGANCGATTATGCAGGCAAAAGGGTGCTTGTCACNGCAGGCGCGACAAGAGAGAATATCGACGGAGTGAGGTTTATCACCAATCGTTCGTCGGGCAAAATGGGTATAGAAATTGCCAAAGCCGTAGTAAAGCGAGGCGGAAANGTCACGCTTGTCAAAGGCTTGACGCAAGTGGANATACCGTCCTATATCGACAAGGTAGTCGAGGTAGAGACGACTTGTCAAATGTACGACGCGGTAATGGAGAATTACCAAGATTGCGACGTGATAATCAAGGCNGCNGCTCCGAGCGATTANCGCCCCAANGACAAGATNGANAANAANCTCAANGGCGAAACGNTGANCTTAGAACTTGTCAAAAATCCCGACATAGCCAAGGCTGTCGGTGGGGTCAAAGGGGATAGGAAACTCGTCGTATTCTGCGCGGAAACTCAGAACTTAATCGAGAGCGCAAAGCAAAAATTGACAAGCAAGAATGCGGATATCGTNGTAGCCAACGACGTCACGCTCGAAGGCGCGGGATTTGATACCGACACGAATATTGTCACTATTATTACACGCGACGGCAAGTCGAATTCTTTGCCGAAAATGAGCAAGTCGGAAGTCGCCGACGTCATACTCGACGAGGCGATAAGATGATTGCAAAGGTTATCGTAGATATAAGCAACAGCGAGACTGACAAGATATTTGATTATGAAATTCCCTCAAATCTCAACGTGCAAAAAGGCAGTAGAGTTATCGTGCCTTTCGGTACGCAAAGGATAGAGGGTTTTTGTATTGATATTGCGCCCGCGTCCGACGTACCTACGCTCAAAAGCGTGGAAGGAGTATTGGACGAATTCGTATGCATAAGCGAAGAGATGTTGGAACTTATGCGGTATATGAAAGACAGGTTTTACGTCAGATACGTTGACAGCTTGCGCCTCTTTATTCCCTCGAAACTTCGCGGCGGAAGAATAAAAGAACTGACAAGACTGTACCTTACGCTCAATCCTGCGTACACCGTCGAAGAGATTTTGGACGCAATACCTGCGAGGGCAAAGAGTCAAATCGCTTTGATTGAAAGGCTCAAAGAGGGCGGAGAGTATTTGAGCGTAATCACCAACGAGTATTCGGTGGCTGCCGTCAACGCGCTCGCGAGCAAAGGACTGATAGTCAAGACGTCCGAGCAAGTTGGACGAAAGCCTATGAAATCCGTCATAGGCGAGGAAGAGCAAGTTAAACTTCGTCCTCAGCAACAAAGAGCGATTGACACGATTTTTTCTTCAAAGCAGACGGCAGTACTTTTGCACGGCGTGACGGGCAGCGGAAAGACGCTCGTCTATATGAACGCTATCAAGAAAGTATTGAGCGAGGGCAAGACCGCGATTATGCTAGTCCCCGAAATATCTTTGACCCCTCAAATGCTTAGGAATTTCAGAGGTTATTTCGGCGACAGCGTGGCAATGCTGCACAGCGGACTAAGCGACGGCGAGAGGTTTGACGAATGGAAAAGACTTCTCAAAGGAGAGGCGAAAATAGTCGTCGGAGCGCGTTCGGCAATATTTGCGCCCGTCAAGAATTTGGGATTGATTATAGTCGATGAAGAGCACGATTCAAGTTACGTCAGCGAGTCCAATCCCAGATACCGCACTATAGACGTAGCGCTGTTCAGAGCAAATTACAACAACGCAAAAGTCGTGTTGGGAAGCGCAACGCCGTCAATCGAAAGTTATCTTTCGGCTAAGCGTAACGAGTACGCATTGGCGGTAATGGACGAGAGAATATCCGACAAGGGTATGCCCAATATCGAGATAATCAATATGTCGCACGAACTTCTTATGGGCAACGTAAGTATGTTTTCGGCGAAGTTAGAAGAAAGCATAAAAGCCACGATAGCCAAAGGCGAGCAGGTGATGATATTTCTCAACCGCCGCGGACACTCGTCGTTCGTCATGTGTCGCAAGTGCGGATACATAGCCAAGTGTACTGATTGCGACGTGTCGTTGACNTANCACTCGGTGGACAATATGCTCAAATGCCACTACTGCGGAAAGCGATTCAAGATGCTNACTTGCTGTCCCGACTGCGGAAGCGTAAACATCAAGTACGGCAAACTCGGNACGCAAAGAGTAGTTGAGGAGATAGAGAAACTCGTTCCCGACGTCAAAGTCTTGCGTATGGACAACGANACGACCACGACAAAGTCGGCGTATCTCGACATACTNGGCGCGTTTGCGTCCAAGGAAGCGCAAGTGCTGGTCGGNACGCAAATGATAGCCAAAGGACACGACTTTCCCGACGTAACGCTCGTGGGTATTTTNGACGCGGATATGAGCCTTTATCATCAAGACTACCGTTCCAACGAACGCACCTTCCAACTCGTCACGCAGGTTGCGGGCAGAGCGGGAAGAAGCAATAAAGGCGGCAAGGTCATATTGCAGACTTACGCGCCCAATCACTACGTGTATAGATTTGCCTCGAAGTACGATTATCAAGGCTTTTTCGAGAAGGAAAACAACGTGCGTTTGACGACGAATTTTCCGCCGTACACGACTATAATAAGAGTGCTTATGACTTCGGAAAACGAAGACAAAGTGATAGATTGCGCAAAGACGATATATAGACAACTCAGCGATTTTGCAAATCGCAATGCGAGCGAGTTTTTGTATATTCAGGCTATGCGCTCGCCGCTTGGCAGGATACAAAACAAATACCGCTATCAAATCATAGCGAGAATAAAAAGAGAAAAGGAAAGAGAAATTATCGCCGAATTTTACGACGTGATTGAGAAAAGCAAATTCAGACAGGTTTCCGTATTTGCAGAACTCAATCCGCAAAATATGGCGTAGGGAGAAGAAGATGGCTTTAAGAGATATAGTAATAGACCCAAATCCAACTTTGAGAAAGAAATGTCGCGAAGTCGAGGTTTTCGATGAAAAACTCGGACGGCTTTTGGACGATATGAGGCAGACGATGCGACACGCCGACGGCGTGGGACTTGCTGGTCCGCAAATTGGTATTTTGAGGAGAATAGCCGTTGTCGAAGTGGACGACTTCTATATCGAATTTATCAATCCCGTTATTACAAAGACGAAGGGTGAGCAGGACGGTCCGGAGGGCTGTCTAAGCATACCCGACAAGAGCGCCAACGTGATAAGACCGTACAAAGTCACGGTAGATTATCAAGACAGGACTGGCAAAGAAATGACCGTCACGGCGGAAGGATTTATCGCAAGAGCCTTTTGTCACGAGATAGACCATTTGGACGGCATCTTGTATTACGACCGCGTCAAAGAGGGAAGATAATGAGGATATTGTTTTTAGGTACGCCCGATTTTGCAGTGCACGCTCTAAGTAAGATACTTGAGCGAGGTTACGACGTTGTCGGCGTAGTTACTCAACCTGATAGAAAGCGCAACCGAGGCGAGGAGTCTTTTTGCCCCGTCAAGGCGTACGCAGTTGAGAAGGGTATCAAAGTATATCAATATGAGAGTATTCGCAAAGAGGGCGTAGAGGATATAAAGAGCATAAATCCCGATATTATGATTACCTGCGCTTTTGGACAGATCATTAGTCAGGAAATACTCGATATCCCAAAATACGGCGTGATAAATATCCATGCGTCGCTATTGCCAAAGTATAGAGGTAGCAGTCCCATTCAGTGGTGTCTTGTCAACGGCGAGAAGCAGACGGGAGTTACGATTATGCGTACCGCGCTTGCCGTGGACAGCGGAGATATTTTACTTCAAAAGACTATTGATATTTATCCCGAAGAGAACGCGGGACAACTCTTTGACAGACTTGCGGTATTGGGCGGAGAGGCGATAGTCGAGGCTTTGGAACTCATTGCAAGCGATAAAGCAGTCTATACCGCGCAAGACGAAAAGCAAGCCACGCATTATCCTATGATAAGCAAAGAGGACGGCAAAATCGATTGGTCGCAGTCGGCAGTGAGTATTTTCAACAAAATGCGAGGTTTCACTCCGTGGCCGTCGGCGTTCACCTATCTTGACGGAAAGATGTTCAAAATTTCAAAATGCTTCGTATGCGAGGATAAAGAGATAGCGGACGTTATGCAAGGCTATGCTAATGGCAAAGTTTACGCGACCAAAAATTCCGCATACGTCAAGACCGGTAATGGAATAATACGACTTGAAGACGTGCAGATCGAGGGCAAGAAGTCAATGAATATCGCGGCGTTTTTAGCCGGCGGAAAATTGAAAAGCGGAGTCGTGTTGGGCGAATGAACGATTTGATTTTGGCTTTCGAGGTATTACTGAGCATATACAAGGACGGAGCGTATAGTGCAATAGAACTCAATAAGAAAGTCGTCGGCGCAAGCAATCAAGCTATCGTCACGAGAATGGTCTACGGCGTGTTGCAAAAGGACGTTCAGCTAGAATACTACCTTGGCAAAATCACTTCCAAAAGACCATCTAAGACGATTGCAATCTTGCTAAAACTTGGCTTGTATTGCATCTTGTACATAGATTCGATACCAAAATACGCTATTGTCAACAACGTCGTCAATATATGCGAAAAGTACGGCAAAAGACAGCTCAAAGGCTTTGTCAACGCCACGCTTAAAAACTTCGACGTGGACAAAATCGATTTGCCCAGCGACAAAGTCGAGTGCCTAAGCGTGACGGCAAGCGCGCCGTTGTGGCTTGTCAAGAAATACGTCAAGCAGTATGGTTACGATACGAGCGAGAGTTTTCTCAGCGTGCCGACTTTTACCAAAGAGCATTTGCGGAACAACTCGAAGAAGTTGTCTTTGCAATGTCTCAAAGATAAGTTGGACAAGCAAAATATCGAGTATACTCAAAGCGAAGTTGGCGGCTTGTTCGTGAGTAACTGCGGTTTTGTCAAAGGACTTTGCGAGAGGGGCGAAGCGACCTTTCAGTCAATGACGTCAATGCTTGCCGTCAAGGCGATGGAAGTCAAGGACGGCGAAAAGATACTTGATTTATGCAGCGCTCCCGGCGGCAAAAGCATATTGATGAGCGAGTTGGCGAGCGTGGAGATTACCGCTTGCGATATTCACGAGCATAGGCTTGACCTTATTCGTTCGTACGCCAATAGAATGGGAGCGAGCAATATCAAGATATTGCTAAACGACGCTTGCGAGTACAACGAGAATTTTGTCGACAAGTTTGACAAGACGCTTTGCGACGTACCTTGCAGCGGACTTGGAGTGGTCGGCAAAAAGCCTGATATTTATCTGAATACTTCGCAGGAAAAGATAAACAGTCTTGCCGATACTCAATACAAGATATTGACGAATGCAAGCAAGTACACGAAAAAGAGAATCGTCTATTCGACTTGCACGACATTACGCGAGGAAAATTACAACGTGGTCGGCAAGTTTGTCAAAGAAAACCCCGATTGGCAAATAACGTCTAGTAATCAGTATTTGCCCGACGGCAAAGGACAAGACGGCTTTTTCATTGCGGTACTGGAGAGAAAGTATGGAAAGTAAATTGCTTGCGGATTATACTCTTGAAGAGTTGGAAAACTTGCTTGTCGAGATAAACGAGCCTAAGTTTCGCGCCAAGCAGCTTTTTGAGTGGCTAAACAAAGGCGTNGGCTTTGACGGTATGAAGAATATCCCCAAGACCTTGCGCGATAGCCTTGTCAAAAGCGGCTANTATCCGCAAGGCATTGAGATAGTCAAAGCGTTNAAGTCGGCGATTGACGGAACGACGAAGTACCTTTATCGTTTGAGCGACGGCAATATNATTGAAGGCGTATTGATGAAATACAAGTACGGNAATACCTTGTGCGTATCCACGCAAGTGGGATGCAGAATGAATTGCGCCTTTTGCGCTTCGGGNTTNGAGGGATTGATTCGCAACNTNTCNGCGGGTGAAATTCTCGGACAAGTCGTCGCGGTAAATCGCGANAANGCAGTCGAGGACGAGCGAGGNGTNACGAATATNGTGCTTATGGGCAGCGGCGAGCCGTTGGANAATTACGACAACGTATGCAAATTTTTGAGCATGGTNAGCGACGAAAGAGGCTTGAATATTTCCAGACGCAANGTATCGNTGTCTACTTGCGGACTTTGCGAAAAGATTGTTCGCCTTGCCGACGACGGATTTTCGCCGACTATGACGATATCTTTGCATGCGCCCAACGACGAGATGCGTAGAGAGATTATGCCGATTGCCAAGAANTATTCCATATCCGATATAATCAAGGCTGTCAAATATTACTTCGATAAGACGGGCAGNCGGATTATATTCGAATATTCTATGATTGCNGGCAAGAACGACAGCGAGGACTGCGCCAGACAACTTGCAAACGTCGTCAANGGNCTGTCTTGTCATATCAACCTTNTTCCNCTTAATTACGTTAAGGAAAGAGGTTTGGACGGCAGTTCCAAGAAGAATATATACCGATTTATGGCGGAACTTGAAAAACGCGGCGTGAGCGTGACCGTACGNAGAAGCATGGGAAGCGANATTGAGGGCGCGTGCGGACAGTTAAGGCGAAAGGTGCTGAAAGATGAAAGTAATTGAGATATTCGACGACAATTACTCAAAGGACAAGTCCTACGGCTATACTAGAAACGCCGTNCGCGCTGTGATNATAAATGACGGAAAGTTGCTCGTCGAGTACGCCAAAACGCCNAAAATGCTGATGTTGGCAGGCGGCGGTATCGAGGGAAAGGAAAGCAATGCCGAGTGCATTATCCGCGAATGNAAGGAAGAATGCGGATTGGTTGTNAANCCTATAAAGGAANTGTTCGCGATACGNGANTANTTTCACGACACNGTATTTTACAGTACTTATACGCTTTGTAGAATAATCGGCGAGGACGAAAAGTCTTTTACCGAGAATGAAAAATCGTTGGGTATAGTATGCGAGTGGCAAGACTTAGACGTTGTGCAAAANCAGTTGGAAGAGTTGTTGNNAGAATATAAAGGNGGCGACGAGGAATTNTACGGCTGTCATTATCGCGAGTATCTTGCTATNAAAGAGATTGCGAATATATATAATGATATAAAATAAAGGAGCAGAATTATCAAAGTCAAGAAGAGCGGACAAATTATNAAAGGAATTGGCGGCATTTATACCGTAGTGACGGANGACGGCGAGACGGTAAANTGCTTTCCTAGGGGCAAACTCAAAAATATCGGCGAACTGTTTATCGGCGATATNGTNGATATTGCCGTTGACAANGAAGGNATNATCGAGGGCGTTCAGCCTCGAAAGACNCAATTAGTCAGACCGTTCGTCAGCAATATGGANGGNATNGTAATCGTGCTTGCGCCATTGCCNAAACCNGATATGATGCTCGTGGACAAGTTGATTATNGGCGCGACCGAGAANGGTATTCATCCGATTATCTGCGTGAANAAAGCGGATATGCAAGGCGCGGAGCAAATCGCNANNGACGTGGCGAACGACTACAAAGACATTGCNGANATTTTGGTAATATCCACGCAGACGGGACAAGGCATTGATATTCTTATGGAAAAAATCAANGGCAAGTACGTTTGTTTGGCAGGTCAATCGGCGGTTGGCAAATCTTCACTTATCAATTTTATTGTNGGCGAAGANAAGATGAAAATCGGCGAATTGAGNAAGAAGAGNGAAAAAGGCAAGAATACGACTCGTCATATTGAGATAATTACGCTTGACGATGGGACGAAGATTGCCGACACTTGCGGATTTAGTAAATTGGAAATCCCGCTTTTCGATCCTGCGCGTCTGTCGACTTACTATACCGACTTTGACGAATATGCGGCGAATTGCAAATTCAGATGTTGCAATCACTATAAAGAAAGCGATTGCGCGGTCAAGCGAGCGGTAGAGCAAGGCAAGATTGCCGAAAGTAGATACGATAGGTATCTAAGGCTTTTTACCCACGTTGAAAAGCGTTGGAACAAACGATATGATTAAATTGAACAGTGTTCAAAATGATAAAAGGAGCAAATGAAATGAGTGTGAAGATATCTCCGTCAATATTGTCGGCGGATTTTGCAAAAATGGGAGAAGATGTATCAAAATTGGCAAGTTGGGGGGCTGATTGGGTGCATTGCGACGTTATGGACGGTGTATTTTGTCCTAATATCACGTTCGGAATACCGATGATAAAGGCGATTCGTGGGTATACCGACCTACCGCTTGACGTCCATTTGATGATAGTCAAGCCTGAAAAGTACGTTGACAAGTTTTTGGATGCGGGCGCGGATATAATTACTTTCCATCCGGAAGTGAGCGAATGCGTAGAGACGATTATCGACGACGTTCATAGACGCGGAAAGTTGGTTGGACTTGTCCTTAATCCTAATATTGAAGTAAAGAGTATAGAAAAATACCTTGATATGATTGATTTGGTTATGCTCATGGGAGTATATCCGGGATTTTCCGCTCAAAAGTTCATAGATTTCACAATGGATAAGATATCCGAGTTAAAGGCTTTGATAGGCGATAGAAAGGTTATGATTGAATTTGACGGGGGAGTAAGCGTAGATAATATCAAGGAGATGCAAGAAAGAGGTTTGGATATCGCGGTAAGCGGAAGTTACGTATTCGGCGCAAAAGATCCGTCCAAAGCAATTCAAACGTTGAAAAATGCCTGATAGCATACGGCAGTAACCAATTTATTTGGGACGTCATATACTGAATTATCCAGAAGGAGGTATATGGCTATGAGAATTATATGTATTAATCCGCCTAAGTTTATCAAGATGATATTGAGGGTGTTCAAAAGAAGAGGATGACATAATGTCATCCTCTTTTAATAAGCAACCGACTGCGTATAGCGGTGCGCCTTCCGCTTGATCGAAAGATAGCCGCTTGCTCACCGTGTACGGCTAGTACACTGGGTGGCTCGGACTACTTCCGCTAAAACGAAATCCACACCACTCTCCGCACTCGCCACAAGCTTTTTTTCAAAAGGTTAGTTTCAATAGAATTACCACAGTTCAAGGCGTTAAGAGTGTTTAGTTTGGTGTATCATTTTTTGGGCAACGTCCCAAAAAGATGCCCGACACTAAATGCAAATTCTCTTATAAGCCAAATCTTCAATAGAAAGTGTAAAATATTTTTATCAATTTGAACATTGTTCAATTATCGTAAAAATATTGAATATAGGTCGATAAACCGCATTTTTGCATAAAAAAATCACTCCGCTAAGCAGAGTGAAATTTTTTTTTATTTTGAGTGATTAAGCGCGCTCTACTGCGCCGCTACGAAGACATCTGGTGCATACGTACAAGCATTGTGTCGAGCCGTTGGTATTAACGACCTTAACTTTTTGAACGTTTGCGCCCCAACTTCTTCTATATTTACGATTGGAGTGGCTTACTTTGTTTCCGCTTTGTTGTCCTTTACCGCAAATAGCGCATACTTTAGACATAATTGAATACCTCCATTGACATATTGCCTAAATATAATAGCACTCAATTGCGACAAAAGCAAGAAAATATCGCTATTTTTTTGAAAAAATTTCATAAAATCACCTGATTTTGCTTATATTAGAATATGCGAGCGAGTAAATATATAAAAAATGCTTGCATAAGGCACATTTTTTTGTTAAAATTACAATATATGGCAGTTAAGACATCGAATTATTACGGTAGAATAATCATTACAGACAAAGCCATATCTATGGTGGCGCACCTTGCGGCGGCGGATTGTTACGGAGTCGTCGATCTTGTGTCACGCAAACTTAGTGACAGTATCAGTGAATTTTTTAATAAAAGCCCTCAGGGTAAGGGTGTGAAGATTGTCACAATAAAAAATAAGATTAATATTGAACTTTTCGTAGTCCTCAGAGAGGGCGTAAATATAGATGCCGTTACCGATTCTATTAAGAGTACGGTAAAGTATAACGTGGAGACGTATACAGGCATGAGAGTTGACGGTGTGACTGTCAACGTAGTGGGTGTAAAAGTTTAATCGGAGATTAAAATGAAAGTTTTGGATAGTGCCAAGATATTGCAGATGCTCGACGGTGGCTACAGGTATTTGAAAGCCAACAAAGCAATGGTTGACGCTCTGAATGTCTTTCCTGTTCCCGATGGAGATACGGGTACGAATATGTCGCTGACAATGGAGTCGGCAATAAAAGAAGTAAAATCGGTTGAGACCGACGATATAAGAGAGATTTTGACAGCATACTCGAGGGGCGCGCTCAAAGGCGCAAGAGGCAACTCGGGAGTAATATTATCACAGATTATCAAAGGTTTGGCGGTAGTGCTTTCCGATGAGAAATCTATTACCACAAAGGCGTTTGCGAATGCTTTGAGACATTCAAGAGAGATTGCATACAATGCCGTTACGAAGCCAAAAGAAGGTACGGTCTTGACCGTTATTAGATATTTGGCGGAAAATGCGCCGTCAATTGCAAGCAAAAACGCCTCATTTATCAACTTTTTCGACCAACTTATCAAAAAAGGCGAAGAAATTCTTCAAAAAACGCCTGATATGTTGCCCGTCTTGAAGCAAGCGGGTGTCGTAGATGCCGGCGGTAAGGGATTGATGTGCGTACTTCAAGGCTATTACAATGCTTTGGCGGGCGTGGATATCCCCGAAATTATCGAAGAAAGCGAGAGCGCGGTAGTACCTGCGCCGACGTTGGATGCCTTCGGAAATGACGAACATGACCTTGATAATATAAAATTTGCTTATTGTACAGAATATTTTGTTATAAATCTTAAAAAACATATAACCGAAGAGGATGTTGAGAAGCTTAGAGACAAGTTGATGACAATAGGCGACTGCGTAATCGTCATCGGCGACGTATCTTTGATAAAAGTTCACGTCCATACCAACCAACCGAACAGAGCTTTGTACTGGGCATTGCAACTCGGAGAGCTCGGAAAGGTCAAAATCGAGAATATGTTGGAGCAACACCGCGAGTTGTTGAGGCAAAAAGAGAACAGTAAGAAGCCAATCGGCTTGATTTCGATATGCGCAGGCGAAGGAATTGCTAGTATTTTCAAAGAATTGACGATTGACGAGGTTATCGAAGGCGGTCAGACGATGAATCCGAGCGTTGAAGATATACTAAATGCGGTCGAAAAGGTCAATTCTGACAATATAATCATCCTTCCCAACAACAAAAACATCATAATGGCAGCTGAAAAGGTCAAAGAATTGACCAAAAAGAACGTTTTCGTAATACCTACGGTAGAAGTAGCGCAGGGTATTAGAGCGGCGTTTGCCTTTGATGCCAACCTTTCCGTTGAGGAAAACGTGACTGAAATGATAGCTTCTTATGAAGATTTGAAGTGCGGACAGGTCACAAATGCGGTCAGAAACACCAATTTGGACGGTTTTGAGATTACGGAAGGCGACATTATCGGTCTTGACGGCAAGGTAATCATAGCCGACAGCAAGAGCGTAGACGAAACGACGCTTGCGGTAATAGACAAACTTGTCGACGAGTGGAGCGAAGTTATTACGTTGTATTACGGCGAGGGCGTAAGCAAGGAAGACGTCGAAAAACTTGTCGGTAAAATCAAAGAAAAATATGAAGGCTTTGACGTAGTAAGTTACTTTGGCGGACAACCGCATTACTACTATCTTATCTCCGTAGAATAATATAAAGCAAACAAACTGAACTTTGTTCAATACTTAAATAATCAACCTATATCGCAAATTTTGACGTTTGCGATGTAGGTTTTTTATTTTGTCTTAAAGAAGTTTCTGGCTTATTTTGTTGCGAATTATTTTGAGAGTTTAGTGTTTATATGCTAGTCGTATTTAATTATTTTATGATAAATCATTTTCCTGTACTGAACATTGTTCAATATTCAAAGTGGAAATTTTGCTTGTCAACGCTATTATTAAAGATATATACTATTGCTATGGAACTAATTGACGTCAAAGGCGTGGGAGCGAAGACTCTCGAAAAACTTAAAAAACTTGGGATAGAGAATATAAGGGACGTAATTTACTTTTATCCGAAATTCTATTGGGATATGACCAAAGAGACAGTTTTGGATGAAATCGAAAGCGGAGATTACGTTTTGCTCAAAGGTACGTTGACCTCAATCAGCGGATTGATAAGAGCAAAGCGCGGTTTGACGTTTTGCACGGCTACTCTCAATACGCAGGGCAAGAAAATAAAACTTACTTGGTTTAATTCGCCGTTCGTGCTTTCGCTTATAAAGCAAGAAGGAGAATTCTTGTTTTGGGGCAAGGCGCGCTTCAACGGAAAGAAGATCGAAATGTCCAATCCGAGTTTCGAGCGAGCGGAGGAAAACAAGAGACTTCAAGGTATAGTTCCTATTTATCCGCTAAAAGACGTTGTAGGTCAACAACTTTTTAGAAATATAGTTAAGGCGTGTCTTGAATCTTACAAGGTGGCAAGTCGACTTGACGATTATACCGATATGACTTTGGACAGTGCGTTTAGAATTGTCCACGAGCCTTTGGATATGAAGGACTGTAACGTAGCGAGAAAGCGTATCGCGCTCGAAGAGTTGGTCTATCAAATTATCGCGTATAGGGTAGTAAAGAACAATAGCGACAACAAAAAGCCTTATCCTTATGATGAAGATTTTTCCGCGATTGAGAAAGAAATCGCGGCTTTGCCGTATAAGTTGACCCCGTCGCAGGATAAGGCGATAAGGGAAATTGTCGCCGACCTCAAAGGCGAGCGTCATACCAATAGAATGTTGATGGGCGATGTCGGTTCGGGCAAGACTGTGATTGCGCTCTTGTCATGTCTTTTCGCCAAAAAGTGCGGTCGACAGTCTTCGATAATGGCTCCTACCGAGATTTTGGCAAGGCAGCATTACAAGACCGCGCTCACACTTTTCGGCGACAGTTTGCAGGTCGCATTGCTCACGGCATCGACACCGGCGCAAGAAAAAAAGGAAATTATATCGAAATTGCAGCGCGGTGAAATCGACCTTGTAGTTGGTACTCACGCGGTACTCAACGACAAAGTCAAGTTCGATAACCTAGGACTTATCGTAATCGACGAATTGCATAGATTCGGCGTAAGGCAAAAGAGTAAACTCGAAGACAAAGCAGTCGGCGTGGACGTAATAGTAATGAGCGCGACGCCCATTCCGAGAGCGCTTGCGCTGTCGATTTACGGCGATTTGGATATGTCTACGCTTCAACCTCGCGAGGGTACGGGCGACAATATTACGACTTTCGTAATGGGCGACGACAAACTCAAAGGGCTTTACAAATTTATCAAAGAGCGAGTCTCTTACGGCGAGCAAGCGTATATCGTGTGTCCTCTCGTCGAGGATAGCGAAGGACTTGAAGTCTTTTCGGCGAAGATGCTTTATAAGCAACTTGTCAAAAAAGAACTTGCCGATCTCAACGTTGGACTTATATATGGCAGTATGAAAGACAAGGATAAGAGCGAGATTATGTCGAGATTTTACGCGGGCGACGTCGACGTGCTCGTTGCGACTTCGGTGATAGAGGTCGGTATTGATTCTCAGCGCGCAAGCGTAATGGCTGTCCTCAATAGTGACAGGTTCGGCTTAGCAGGCTTACACCAACTTAGAGGCAGAGTAGGCAGAAATCCGCAAATCAAGTCTTATTGCTTCTTGCATACTTCAAAGCAAGAGGAAAATTTGCGTCTTGACGCTCTTCGCGACAACAAAGACGGCTTGAAAATTGCCGAAATTGACGCGGATATGCGCGGATACGGCGACTTTTTGGGTATAAATCAAAGTGGCGGTAGTGGAAAAATCGGCGTATTTATCAACAAAAAGATTATCGAAGAATGTAAAAATATCGCCGATTCGCTTATGGAAGAGGGCAGTATTTTCAGCGAGTACGACGAAATGCTCGCCAAGTATCTTGCAATGATGCAAGGGATTTCACTTAATTAGTTGCGGTATACTATCAATTTATCAAAAATGCGGATAGGACGAAAGTCTTATCCGTTTTTAATTTTGGGAAATATTTTCGCTCTTTTTATAGACAAAACCTTTATTTAGTATTATAATATATGCGTAATATTTTACTATATTGTAAAAAGGTAGAAGAAAATGATTAAGAAATTCAAGTTGCCAAGCGGAATACAAGACCATTTGCCATTAGATTGTTATTCCAGAAGAGTAGTTGAGAACAAGTTGCTTGACTGCTTCAAGTATTACGGTTACAGCGAAATCCAGACCCCAGTTTTGGAGAGGTACGAACTTTTCGACAGCGGCGTCGGCAGGGTGGAACTCAACAAGCTTTTCAAAGTCACCGACGTTGACGGAGATTTGCTCGTTTTGCGTCCCGACATCACGATGCCCATTTCGCGTATCGTCTGCACGAAGCTTTCCGAGGGAAGCAAAAGGCTTTGTTATCTCGGCAAGTCGTTCAGCGCGTTGGAGAACGAAGGCAAGTTGAGAGAGTTCACGCAAGCGGGCGTAGAGATTATGGGTACGCAAGGCAACGACGTGGACATAGAAATCGTAATGTTGGCAATCAAGAGCCTTATTGCGGTAGGTCTTGAAGATTTCCAAATCGAGTTGGGTCACGTAGGATTTTTCAAGGGCTTGCTCAATGCGTTCAACGTAGGCGAAGAGGATAGAGAAGTCTTGATAAATTCAATCGAGTCCAAAAACGGTATCAAGCTTTATACGCTATCCCACGATATGGACAAGCTTTTGCCCGATACGCTTGCAAAACTTCCTATGCTTTTCGGCGGAGAAGAAGTGCTTGATAGCGCGCAAAAGATGTGTCTGAACGATGAAATGAAAAATGCGGTCAGCAATCTCAAAGCGGTCTACGAGGGTATAAAGAAACTCGGTTACGACAAGTACGTTTGCTTTGATATGAGCAGCGTCGGCAAGATGAAATACTATTCGGGTATGGTGATGAGAGGTATCAACAAAAACCTCGGCAGACCCATTCTTTCGGGCGGAAGATACGACGGATTGTGCGATTCTTTCGGCAAGCACGTGCCTGCGGTAGGATTTGCGATAGGTATCGGATATTTGGTCACCGCGCTTGACAATCAAGACAAATTGCAAAAGATGCCCGAGATTGAAGTCGTCGTCGGATATGCCCCCGAATTTATGGACAAGGCGGAAAAGTACGTCGATAAATTGAGAGCAAAGGGTATCAATGCTATTTGCTCGTTTGCTACTGACAAAGCGACTTTGAAAAAGAGCAAGAAAGCGATAGGTGCAAATCGCGCGGTATATTTGAGCAAGGACGGCGAAGAGGAGATATAGTATGCAAGATAAGATTAAATTTGCGTTGGCAAAAGGACGTTTGGCAGAGAAGTCCGTGGATATTCTCGAAAAATGCGGTATAGATTGCAGATGCATATTAGAGCCGTCGAGAAAGTTGGTCATGAGCGACGTGAGCGGCAAGTACGAATTTATTTTCGTCAAGCCGAGCGACGTGCCGATTTACGTAGAGCACGGCGTAGCCGATATAGGCGTAGTGGGCAAAGATACGTTGCTTGAAGAGGACAGAGACGTCTACGAACTCATTGATTTGGGCTTTGCAAAATGCAGACTTTGTCTGGCAGGATACAAGAATACCGATTTGTCGAATTACAAAAATTCGCTCAAAGTCGCGACCAAGTACGCGCATATTGCCAAAGACTATTTTGACTCAAAGGGTCAGAACGTGGAAATTATTCCGCTACACGGCTCGATAGAGTTAGGACCTATCGTCGGACTTAGCGATATTATACTCGACATTGTCGAGAGCGGAAAGACGTTGCAAGAAAACGACTTGTGCGTGTTGGAAGAAATCGTAAATTGTTCGGCAAGGCTTATCGTCAACAAAGTCAGCTTAAAGACAAAGGCGGAAGAAATCAAACCGCTCGTTACCAAAATCGAGCAAATCATTAAATCGCAATAAGGAAAAATAATATGTCAGTACCTATTCTAAAATACGGAAAAGACGATATGAGCAGAGTTTTTGGCAGGACTCAACTTGACAACGGGGAATATATCTCCGCTGTAAACGCCATTATTGACGACGTCAGAAAGCGCGGCGACGAAGCGCTTTTCGAGTATGCGCAAAAATTCGACAAGCAGACAATCAATTCGGATAATATACTCGTAAGCGAGGACGAAATCAAAGAGGCTTACGCGCAAGTGGACAAGTCTTTGATTGAGAGCATACGCAAGGCAAAGGCAAGCATTCTCGACTATCATTCGAGGCAAAGAGATAAATTTGCTAACGAATTTTTCCCGTCGGGAGTAAATAAGAAAAGTACGCTAGGCTGGATATACCGTCCTTTGGCAAGGGTAGGACTTTACGTCCCCGGGGGCAAGGCAAGTTATCCTTCAACTGTGCTTATGACCGCATTGCCTGCGATAGCGGCAGGGGTAGGTGAAGTAATCGTCACTACGCCGAATATCAAAACCCCTGCAATTTTGGTCGCTTGCAAAGAGTGCGGAATAGACAAGATTTATAAGGTCGGCGGCGCGCAAGCGATTGCGGCTATGGCTTACGGCACGACGTCAGTGCCTAGGGTGGACTTGATAGCAGGACCTGGCAACGTATTCGTCACTTTGGCGAAGAAGCAAGTTTTTGGTCACGTCGCTATTGATATGATAGCAGGCCCGAGCGAAATTTTGGTAATAGCCGACGAGAGCGCAGACCCAAGACTTCTCGCGAGCGATTTGCTTTCGCAAGCCGAGCACGACGAGCAAGCGGCAAGCATACTCGTGACGACAAGTCAAAAGATTGCCGAAGAAGTCAGGGCGGAACTTGATAGTCAGACTCAACTTTTGGCAAGAAAGGATATTATAAACAAGTCGCTTTCTACCAACGGCGCGATAATACTTGCAAAGGATATTGACGAAGCGATAAAGATAGCGGACGAGGTCGCTCCCGAGCATTTGGAAGTATGTACCAAAGACGCTCACGACGTGGCTATGCGACTTTCCAACGCAGGCGCGATATTCGTAGGCAACTTCTCGCCCGAGCCGTTGGGCGACTACTTTGCGGGGCCGTCGCACGTCTTGCCCACGAGCGGAAGCGCGAGATATTCGTCAGTGCTTTCGGTGGATACCTTTATGAAGAAGATAAGTTATATCAACTACGCAAAAGAGGATTTACTCTCTTCGGCGGACGACATCATAGCGATTGCCGAGAGCGAAGGCTTCGGAGCGCACGCTAACACTATAAAAATAAGAAAAGCCGAATTCGGCGACAAGGAGACAAAATGAGACAGGCAGAAATTGTGAGAGACACCAAGGAGACCAAGATTAGACTTGCGCTCAATCTTGACGGCAAGGGCAATTACGGCATTGATACCGGAGTAGGCTTTTTCGACCACATGATGACGTTGTTTGCGTGTCACTCTGGCTTTGACTTTACAGTACGCTGCGAGGGCGATACGAGAGTTGACGGACATCACTCGGTAGAGGATATAGGTATTGTCTTGGGCAAAGCGTTGGCTCAAGCGTTGGGCGATAAGGTTGGTATCAAGAGATACGCGTCCGTTACGATTCCTATGGACGAAAGTCTTGCGACCGTTACGGTAGACGTGAGCGGAAGACCTTTCCTAGTCTTCAACGCCGAGGGTATGAGAGGTAAGGTAGGCGATTTCGATATAGAACTCGTCGAGGAATTTTTCCGCGCGGTAGCAAATTACGGCGGTCTTACTTTGCACGTAAACTTGCACTACGGCAGTAATTCGCATCACAAGATTGAGGCTATTTTCAAGGCTTTCGCAAGGGCTTTGAGCAAAGCGGTCAAGGTCGTGGGGGATAAGCTTCCTTCGTCCAAAGGTGTGCTTGAATGATAGCGATAGTCGACTACGGTATGGGCAACCTCAGAAGCGTGCAAAAGGCTTTTGAGTACGTTGGACGTAATGCTCTTATCACCGATAAGGCGGGGGATTTGCAAGATGCAAGCCATATCGTCTTACCTGGGGTGGGCGCGTTCAAAGACGCGATAAATGCGCTTGATAAAAGCGACCTAAGCGGTATCTTGAAAAGCGAGATTGCCAAAGGCAAACCATTTTTGGGTATATGTCTTGGAATGCAAATGCTATTTGACAAGAGTTACGAGGACGGCGAATACCAAGGTTTGGGGATTATTAAAGGCGAGGTAAAGCGATTTGATGTCGATCTCAAAATTCCGCATATCGGTTGGAACGAGTTGATTATCAAAAAGCGTACGCCGCTCTTTGACGGCATTGAGGACAAAAACTTCTATTTCGTGCATTCATACCACGCAAGCGATTGTTTGGCAGAGGATATAGAGACGAGTTGCGTATACGGCTACGAATTTACCGCGTCCGTAAATAAAGACAACGTATGGGGAGTTCAGTTCCATCCCGAAAAGAGCGGAGATACGGGACTTAAACTCTTGACCAACTTCACAAAAATCAACTAATAGGAGCAAAGAGCAAGTATGATTTTATTTCCGGCAGTGGACGTACTTGATAATAGAGCGGTAAGATTGCTTTACGGCAAGAGAGACCAAGTGACCGATTACGGTACGCCGCTAGAAAGAGCCTTGTCGTGGCAAAATCTAGGAGCGGAATATCTGCATATAGTCGACCTCAACGGAGCGTTTGACGATAGCCTTGTCAACAAAAAGACTTTGGTCGAGTTGATTAAAAACGTCAATATCCCCGTGCAAATCGGCGGTGGAATAAAGACCTTTGACAAAATAAAATTCTATCTCGAAGAGGTAGGCGCGAGCAGAGTAATCGTGGGTACGGCGTGCGTGACAAATCCCACTCTTATGGACGAGGCGTGTGCAAAGTACGGCAACAAAATCGCAAGCGGTATAGACGCAAAAGACGGCTTGGTTGCAATCAAAGGCTGGGTAGAAAAGAGTACTCTTACGCCTTTGGACGTAGCGCTTGATATGAAGTCTAGGGGAGTGGATACGGTTATTTATACCGACATCAATCGCGACGGCGCGCTTTGCGGAGTAAACGTCGATGCGACGGAGAAACTGTCAAAGGCAAGCGGTATGAATATAATCGCAAGCGGCGGTATGGCTACGCTCGACGACGTAAAAGCCGTCAAAGAAAGAGGAATATACGGCGCAATTCTCGGCAAGTCGATTTATAGCGGAAGCATAGATTTCAGACAGGCATTGGAATTGAGCAAAAAATAAAGAGGGCAAATGTTAAACAAGAGAATAATTCCCTGTCTTGATATCAAGAACGGACGGGTAGTCAAGGGAGTGAATTTTGTCAACTTAATAGATGCGGGCGACCCCGTAGAAGTAGCCAAAGCGTACAACACAATGCGCGCTGACGAGATTGTGTTTTTGGATATTACCGCTACGCACGAGGGAAGAGCGACGCTATACGACGTTATCGCAAGAGCGGCGGAGCAGGTATTTATACCGCTGACAGTCGGAGGCGGAATATCGAGCGTGGAGCATTTCAGAACCTTGCTCAACTTAGGCGCGGACAAGATTAGCATCAACTCTTCGGCGGTACGCAATCCCGATTTGATTACCGACGCCGCGCTCAAATTCGGACGGCAGTGCGTGGTAGTCGCTATCGACGCAAAGCGTAACGACAAGGGAAGTTTTGACGTCTATCTCAATGGCGGCAGAATAAATACCGGTATCGACGCAATCGAATGGGCTATACAAGCCGAGAAGAAAGGCGCGGGCGAAATACTCTTGACGTCAATGGATTGCGACGGAACGAAAGCCGGTTACGACCTTGAATTGACAAGGCGGGTATGTCAAGCGGTAAATATCCCCGTAATCGCGAGCGGAGGAGCGGGACAAATGAGCCATTTCAAGGACGTACTAGACGATAGCGTAGGTGCGGATGCGGCTTTGGCGGCTTCGTTGTTTCATTTCAAAGAATTAGAGATAAGGTCTCTTAAGGAATACCTTCAGGGAGAAGGTATTCCCGTTAGGGAGTAGCAATCACTCTCCGCACTCGCCACAGGCTTTGAACAAGCGGATATAAAATGTCACCTCGACCGCAGTGGAGAGGTTGCAACAGTATAAAAAAGAAACATAAATGGAGAAAAACATGCAAGAAATACAATTCAAATTTGATGGCAACGGACTTATTTGCGCGATAGCGCAAGACGTGTATACGGGCGAAGTGCTTATGCAAGCCTATATGAATCAAGAGGCGCTTGACAAGACGTTGGAGAGCGGTTACGCGCATTATTACAGCCGTTCGAGAAAATGTCTTTGGAAGAAAGGCGAGACTTCTGGACATTTGCAAAAGGTAAAGAAGATACTTTACGACTGCGATTGCGACAGCCTACTTTTGTTGATAGAGCAAGAGGGCGCGGCTTGTCATACGGGCAATAGAAGTTGCTTTTACCGCACGCTAAAAGAGTTTGAATTCGTACCCGATTACAAGATAGTATTCGAGGACGTGAACACGATAAAGGAAAGAAAGGCAAAGCCCGTCGAGGGTTCGTATACCAACTATCTCTTCGACAAGGGCGTAGAGAAGATATGCAAGAAAGTCGGCGAAGAGGCTACCGAGACCGTCATTGCAGCTATTGCGGGCAAGAAAGGGGAGTTGGTCGGCGAGTTGTCCGACTTGCTATATCACTGTTTAGTGCTTGCCGAGGCGAGCGGAATTACCGTGCAAGACGTCTTCCAAGAAGTAATGGCAAGAAAGGGCAAAGCGCCCAATCCAAAGTACGGCGAGGACAATATCCAATCTAATCGTGACAAGATTAAGCAAGAAAAATAATCGCCTATATAATACTGATAAATAATTTATATATAAAAAGATAAAAAAGAACAAAGAGGAACAAATTATGTCAAAAAGAACGTTATTATCATTTTCTCCGCAAATCAAAGTAATCGACGCTACTCTAAGAGACGGCGGTCTTGTAAATAATTTCTATTTCAAAGACGAATTCGTAAAGAAATTGTATCAAATGAATTTGCAAGCGGGCGTAGACTATATGGAATTCGGATACAAGGCGTCCAAAGCAATTTTCGACGAAACCAAGTTCGGAAAATGGAAGTTTTGCGAGGAGAAGGACATTAGAGATATCGTCGGCGACAACAACACCGACCTTAAAATCGCTGTTATGGCTGACGTGGGCAGAACGGATATTGAGAAAGACATCATTCCCAAGAAAGACAGCGTAATCGATATGGTGCGTGTGGCAACATATATCAACACTATCCCTGCGGCAATAGATATGGTAGAGTATTGCGCTAAAAAGGGCTACGAAACGACTGTCAATATTATGGCTATTTCACACGCCAACGACAGCGACCTCGAAGAGGCTTTGGAACTCATCGGCAATTCGTCCGCAAACGGCGTATACCTTGTCGACAGTTACGGTTCGCTTTATCCTGAACAGATAAGAAAACTTTCGGACAAGTATCTTAATATGGCGGCTAAGTACAATAAATTCGTAGGTATTCACGCTCACAACAACCAACAACTTGCATTTGCAAATACAATTGACGCGGTTGCTTGCGGAGTAAATTACCTCGACGCGACGGTCAATTCGCTCGGCAGAGGAGCGGGCAACTGTCCGCTCGAACTCTTACTCGGCTTCTTAAAGAACCCGAAATACAACCTTCACGCAGTCCTCAAATTTATCGAAGAGGAAATGCTCAAACTCAAAGAAAGCGGTCTTGTATGGGGATACGATATTCCGTACCTCATTACGGGCGTACTTGATAGACACCCGTCGGGCGCAATCGAGTGTATAAAGAACAACCGCAAAGACTACGCGGAAATCTATTTAGAGTTAATGGGACTTGAATGATATGTTCGGAGGATAATGTAGGCTAGGCAGAATTAAAAACGGTTGTTTTTGCTTTTGCTTAAACTGCCAACAGAATAGTACTTATTTTGTGTCATTTTAATCCTTTTCACTTGACAATTCATAATAAATATTTTAATATATATAAAAGTATACGGAGTTGTTATGAAGTTAAACGGTTCACAAATTTTAATAGAGTCATTACTCGAACAAGGTGTAGATACGATTTTCGGCTACCCGGGCGGAGCTGTATTGAATATCTATGACGCAATTTACGCATATCAGGACAAGCTTACTCACGTACTTACAGCTCATGAGCAAGGCGCGGCTCACGCGGCTGACGGCTATGCAAGAGCGACGGGTAAGGTCGGAGTAGTTTTGGCTACGTCAGGTCCTGGCGCGACCAACCTCATCACGGGTATTGCCACAGCGTTTATGGACAGCGTGCCTATGGTTGCTATTACCGGCAACGTCGGCACTGATTTGATAGGACTTGATTCATTCCAAGAGGTATATATTGCAGGCATTACTATGCCTATCACAAAGCATAATTTCGTAGTACGCAAAGTAGAAGAGTTGCACGACGTCATTCGCGAAGCGTTTAGAATTGCCAAGAGCGGTAGACCCGGTCCGGTACTTGTGGACATTCCAAAGGACGTTACTTCCAACGTATGCGAATTTACCGCAAAGGGCGCGTCGGTCGCTGACGAGTACGTCAAAGCGGACAAAGAGTCGATCAAAAAGGCTGCCGAGCTTATCAATTCGGCAAAGAAGCCTTGCATTCTTTTCGGCGGCGGTGTATTGATTTCCCAAGGCGAAAAAGAATTGTTGGAACTCATTACCAAGGCGCAAATACCTGCTACGCACACGCTTATGGGCGCAGGAGTTTTGGGCTGGGGCGAGAAACTCAATCTCGGACTTGTCGGTATGCACGGAAGTATGTCGGCAGGCAAGAGCATTATGGAAAGCGACCTTCTTATCGCGGTAGGCACGAGATTTTCCGATAGAGTTGCCACGGACAAGAACAAGTTTATAAGAGATTCNAAAGTAATACATATCGACATAGACAAGGCGGAAATCAACAAGAATATCGCNTGCGATTTGAGCGTCGTAGGCGACGTGAAAGAAGTATTGACAGAACTTTTGCCTATGATTAAAAAAGCAAAGCACGACGAATGGCTTGCGCAAATCGACGAGTGGAAGAAGTACGATTANAAGCCNGTTGACAAAGAGGGCGTACTCAGACCNCATCAGATTATCCAAGCGATTTCCGACGAGATNGGCGAAGACGGCATTATAGTAACCGACGTAGGNCAGCACCAAATGTGGGCGGCTCAGTACAGCAAGAGGACGAAGAGCAGAAGTTTCCTCACCTCGGGCGGTCTCGGCACTATGGGNTACGGNTACGGAGCGGCAATCGGCGCGCAAAAGGCGTATCCAAATCGCAGAGTTGCGCACGTCACNGGCGACGGTTCTTTCCANATGAATCTCAACGAACTTTGCACGAGCGTAAGTTTTGGACTTCCTATNGTCAGCGTAGTTATNAACAACAGCGTTCTCGGTATGGTAAGACAGTGGCAGACTCAATTCTACGGCAAGAGATATTCGCAGACTACTCTTGAAAGAGCGACNGATTACGTCAANCTNGCNGAGGCTTTCGGCGGANTAGGATATAGAGCGACTACGCTTGACGAGTTGAANAAGGCTCTCAAAGACGCNTACGCGACNGGCAAGCCTTGCATTATCGAGGCGGTAATCGACAGAGACGANAAAGTTTTGCCGATGATACCGGCAGGCAAGAGCGTCGACGAAATAATAATGTAATCAATGTTTAGAAATACTAAGCACTAGAAATATAAATTTCTTTTTGGAGGATAGAAAAATGATAAAGAAGTATTATGATACAGATTGTGATTTGAAACTTCTTGACGGCAAAACAGTAGCAGTTATCGGATTTGGTTCGCAAGGACACGCTCANGCAATGAANCTTGCAGAGAGCGGTGTAAAGGTGGTCGTAGGTCTTCGCGAGGGATCNAGACACACNCAAAAGGCTTTGGACGCAGGTTTGAAAGTTATGTCCGTATCCGATGCGGCAAAAGCGGGCGATTTGGTAATGATGCTCGTTCCTGACGAAACTTGCGCAGATATTTACGAGGCAGAAGTTAAGCCTTATATGACACCNGGCAANGTNTTGATGTTTGCTCACGGTCTTAACATTCACTTCAAGCTTATCAAACCGTCTAAGGATCTCGACGTAATCATGGTTGCGCCGAAAGGACCTGGACACACTGTAAGAAGTCAATACGAAGAGGGNAAGGGCGTTCCTTCTCTTATCGCAGTATATCAAGACGCTTCCGGCAAGGCTAAGGACTACGCTTTGGCTTATGCTTGCGGTATCGGCGCAGGNCGCGCAGGTATNTTGGAGACGACNTTCAGAGAAGAGACCGAGACCGATTTGTTCGGCGAGCAAGCAGTTCTTTGCGGTGGCGTAACCGAATTGATGAAAGCAGGTTTCGACACTTTGGTTGAAGCAGGCTACGCTCCNGAAATGGCATACTTTGAATGTATTCACGAAATGAAGCTCATCGTTGACCTTATCAACAAGGGCGGTTTCGAGACTATGAGATATTCTATCTCCAACACGGCTGAATACGGCGACTACCGTACGGGTAGAAGACTTATCACCGAAGAGACGAGAAAGGAAATGAAGAAAGTTTTGAGAGAAATCCAAGACGGTACGTTCTGTTCGGAATGGATGACGGAAAACAAGAGCGGAAAGTGCGCTCACTTCTACGCTACNCGTCAACTNGAACTCGAGCATCCTCTCGANAAGGTGGGCAAGGAACTCCGTACNATGATGAGTTGGCTCAAAAAGTAATTATGATTTGACTAAGTCGTCTTGTCGTATGGCAAGACGACTTAATACAAAATTGCAAAAGAATATTTGATTTGCGAAAAGAGCCGTTTATTTTATAAATGGCTTACTTGTTTATAATAAACACAAAAATTATCCTATTTACAAGGAGAGAAATTATGGCTTTGAGAAGCGAATATTTGACAAAGGGAGTAGAAACCGCTCCGCAAAGATCTTTGCTTTACGCTTGCGGTTATACTAAAGAAGAGTTGGAAAGACCGCTCATCGGAGTAGTGTCCGCGCACAGTGAAATCGTCCCAGGACATATGCACCTCGACAAGATAGCAGAAGCGGTTAAGGCAGGAATCAGACTTGCAGGCGGTACGCCGATTATGGTTCCGTCCATTGGCGTATGCGACGGCATAGCAATGGGACATATCGGTATGAAGTATTCTTTGGCGTCAAGAGAATTGATTGCCGACAGCGTAGAGACAATGACGATGGCGCATTGTTTTGACGGCTTGGTACTCGTGCCCAACTGCGATAAGATAGTCCCAGGTATGGTTATGTCGGCGGTAAGAATGAATATTCCGGCAGTCGTAGTCAGCGGCGGACCTATGATGGCAGGTACGGTCGCAGGATGCGAAACGTCTTTGTCAAAGATGTTCGAAGCGGTCGGCGCTAGAAAAGCCAATATGATTGACGACGCTCAACTTCTTGAATACGAAGAGAATTGTTGTCCGACTTGCGGTTCATGCTCGGGTATGTATACCGCCAATTCCATGAACTGTCTTTGCGAGGCAATCGGTATCGCGCTCCCAGGCAACGGAACGATTCCTGCGGTAATGAGCGGAAGAATTGCGCTTGCTAAGCACGCAGGTATGGCAATTATGGATCTTGTAAAGAAGGGTATCAAAGCAAGAGATATTATCAATGAAAAATCTATCCGCAATGCTTTGGCTTGCGATATGGCTCTCGGCTGTTCGAGCAATAGCGTATTGCACTTGCTTGCAATAGCCAACGAAGCGGGATTCCCGCTCGACTTGAATATTATCAACCAAGTCAGCGCAAAGACGCCTAACTTGTGTCACCTTGCTCCTGCAGGTCCTACGCACATGCAAGACCTTGACGCCGCAGGCGGCGTTCAGGCAGTGCTCAGCGAACTTGCTAAGAAAGGTTTGATAGACACCACCGCGCTCACCGCTACGGGCAAGAGCGTAGGCGAGAATATCAAAGGCGCGTTCGTCAAAGATTACGAGACGATTAAACCTATCGAAACGCCTTACAGCGAAACGGGCGGTATCGCAATTCTTTGGGGCAATATCGCGAAAAACGGTTGCGTAGTCAAGAGAAGCGCAGTTGCGCCGGAAATGCTCAAACATTCCGGACCTGCGAGAGTATTCGACTGCGAAGACGACGCGATAAAGGCTATTTACGGCGGCGAAATTCACGCAGGCGACGTAGTAGTAATCAGATACGAAGGACCGAAGGGCGGCCCTGGTATGAGAGAAATGCTCAATCCGACTTCCGCTTTGGCAGGTATGAAACTCGACAAGTGCGTTGCTCTCATCACCGACGGAAGATTTTCGGGCGCATCGAGAGGCGCGTCAATCGGACACGTCGCTCCCGAGGCTGCTGACGGCGGAGAAATCGCTCTCATTAAAGAAGGCGATATAATCGATATCGATATCCCTGCAAACAGCGTAAACGTAAGAATTGACGAGGCTCAATTGCAGGCTAGAAGAGCGGATTTGAAAGAGAAAGAACCGAATATCAAGAGCGGTTGGCTTTCNAGATATTCGAGATTGGTTACGGGCGCAGACAAAGGCGCAGTGCTTAAATAATTGGAAGAAGGAAAGAATATGTTGACGTTAGACAAAGTATATCACGCCTCTTACGTGCTCAAAGAGGCGATAAGAGAAACNGATATTATCTACGCTCCAAAACTCAAAAAGGGCGCGGAAGTATATTTGAAGACGGAGAACTTGCAAGTTACAGGTTCGTTNAAAGTGAGAGGGGCGTATTACAAAATATCCCAACTCTCCGATGCGGAAAAGAAAAAGGGCGTAATAGCTTGTTCTGCAGGCAATCACGCGCAAGGCGTAGCTTTGGCTGCAAAGAAGAACGGCATCAAGTCTTTGATTTGTTTGCCCGACGGCGCGCCTATATCCAAAGTCGAGGCGACGAGAAGTTACGGCGCGGAAATNTGTCTTGTTCAAGGCGTATACGACGACGCTTACAACAAGGCTCTTCAACTCAAAGAGGAAATGGGCTATACCTTTATTCATCCNTTNAANGACCCTGACGTAATTGCAGGACAAGGCACGATTGGTTTAGAGATAATCAATCAAATCGATGATTTGGACGCGGTAGTCGTACCTATCGGCGGCGGCGGACTTATCGCGGGAGTAGCCTTTGCAGTCAAGTCGCTCAAACCTTCCGTAAAGGTCTATGGAGTACAGGCAAGTGGCGCACCGAGTATGGAAAAGTCATTCAAAGAGCATAAGATTTGCAAACTTGACAGCGTACATACAATCGCCGATGGCATTGCGGTAAAAGAGCCTGGCGACCTTACTTTTGATATCATATCCAAATACGTTGACGATATCGTGACGGTTACCGACGACGAAATTTCTGCCGCTATTCTCGCTCTTATCGAGCAACACAAGATGGTAGCCGAAGGCGCAGGCGCAGTTTCAGTAGCGGCGACGATGTTCGGCAAGATACCGACGGAAGGCAAGAAAGTATGCTGTCTTGTATCTGGCGGTAATATCGACGTTACGATACTTTCGAGAGTAATCAAGAGAGGACTTCAAATGAGCGGTCGCAACTATCTCGTTACGTTGGAACTAGTCGACAAGCCGGGACAACTTACGCAAGTATCGAATATCATCTCAAATCTCGGCGGAAACGTAATTTCTATTCACCACGAGCGTTCCAACGAGGGAAGCGACGTCAACGGTTGCTTCTTGAGAATACAAATCGAGACGAGAAACTTTGAGCATATCAAAGAAATTGAAAACCAACTTACCAAAGCGGGTTTCAAAATAATTTAATCGGAGGAGAGAAAATGAAAGCAATCAGCACGTCAAACGCGCCGTCTGCAATAGGACCTTATTCACAGGCAATTGTACACAACGGCATGGTATATACTTCGGGACAAATCGCTATCAATCCCGCAAACGGAAATATCGAAGCGACCACTATCGAAGAGCAAACTCATCAAGTATGCAAAAACCTTAAAGCGGTTTTGGAAGCAAGCGGTTCGTCGCTCGATAAAGTAGTCAAGACAGTTTGTTTCCTAGCGGATATGAACGACTTTGCTACTTTCAACTCAATTTATGCGGAGTATTTCACGTCAAAACCCGCTCGTTCTTGCGTAGCGGTAAAGACCTTGCCAAAGAACGTAATGGTAGAAATCGACGCTATCGCAGTTGCAGTAAAGAAGATTTTGTAAAAATATAGTGATGCCAATTATATGAATTTATTGGAGCTTGAAGAAAATAAACTAAAAGAAGTAAAAAAGATATTAATTGAAGAAGGCACAATTTTCGAAAAGAGCAATATAAAAAAATATGACGCAAAGTTTTTTGAAACTGTAACCTTGTCTAACACGTTAATAAAATTCTTTTTATTTTTTAGTTTGGGTTTGTATGTTGTAATCAATTTAATTGGTATGATTATATCTATAATTTTTGATTCAAGTTTTTCAATAGATATAATTGGCACGCTAGTAGGGCTTTTTGCTATTAGTTTTATTGTTTACGCTATTTTTAGCAATATCAACACAAACAAGAAAAAAGAAGAGTTCCCGATATTTATTATAGGTGAAAATTTCATTTTTAATTTTACTGACGGGGTAGTGGAAACTTCAAAAGTTTTTTATACTTTGCCATATGATAGTGTGCAAAAAATTGAGTTTGTAATTCATAGTTTAAGGAAAAATCAATTATTTGGCAGTGTTACGTTCACTTTTGAAGTACTAGATTACACTGTAACTCATTCATTACGATATACAAATCTCACGGCAATAGAAAATTTTATAAAAGGCAAACTTCCAAGCTTATTAGATAAATTAATTGTAGACGGAAAATCTAATATAGATATTGAGACAACTAATAATAATCAAATACTTAAAAATTCACTAATTTCTCTTGCAATTTTAATTGTTGCCATAACATCAATTATTGTTCCTTATCTATTAAATTTTAAGAGTTTAGCATTAACCATATCCTGCGTGATTTTAATTCTAACGTCAGTAATTATATTTTTCTCTTCTTATCTTTACACCCATTTTTTAGTTCAGGGCATTATTATTAGCAGCGTATTTATTATCATTGGATTTTGTGTCCCAATGCTAATTATTGAACGTAGCCAAATTTCAATAATCAATTATATTATTCAAAACCCGCAAATTTTAATGACGACAATTTTTGGAATAATCGGCTTATGTTTATATGCTTATATAGTTATAATAAATATAAATAAAATTCATTATATGATACACAAAAATGAATATCATAATAAATAAATATCAAATCAAATAGTATTTAGGTAAAAAATAACGGAGTTTTAACTCCGTTATTTTTATTATAGTTGAATTGATTTTATTCAGCGTCGTCTTTTACGATCGTTTCGTTTTCGACTTCTTCCGCAACGTCGCTTGTGACGTCTTGTTGTATTTCAACTGCGTCCTCGATCTGCGCTTGACCTTCGCCTTCGACAACGGGAACGGTTTCTTCCGAGAGCGGAGTACCGTCTTCATTGTAGTAATTCGGATTATAGTCGAATCTTCCCACGTCTGGGTCGCCCTTGCCCTTTTTAATGCTAATTCTGCGTTTAAGTCTTTCGTCAAACGATAGAATAGCAGGGAGTAGGGTGAAGACGAATACATAGCTCATTGACGTACCTATCGCAAGCAATCTTGTGATTTGCGCGACGATCATATTGGTCGTAATCAAATGCACGCATGCGCACACGCCGATAAGTATAAACGCCGAAGTCGTTACGCCAGGAGCGGCGCGGTTGATTGCGTTCTTGACAGCGGCGATTGACTTGACGCCGTCTCTCTTTTCTTCGAGGTACTTCGTCGTAAGCATAATCGCATAGTCGACCGTCGCGCCAAGTTCTATTGCCGTAACAATTAAGTATGCGACAAAGTTGATTTTGTTGGCAGGGTTGAGCATTGCCGAGAAGTAAACCGTCGAGAGGTTTATCCAAATACCAGATTCGATTACAAGCATCAAGATAATCGAGAGTTTGAATTTCTTGAACGTAAATAGCAATATTATCAAGACGATTGCAGCAGAGAGTAGCGATACCAACAAGAAGTCGCTTGGCGTAACTCTATCCAACTCGTACGCGCCTTGCGAAAGTCCCGTCATATAGACGTCAAAGTCGGTGGAATGATTCATTACCGTTTCTTTGAAGTCGGCGAGTTTAGCCGCATATTGCTCGCTACCTTGACTATTTACTAAGTCTTGATAAGCGGCCTTACAGTCAGCGTTCTTTTCATAAAGAGAGAAGTTTTCTATCGCCAAATACTTGATTTCTTTAAGAGCGGAGTAGGTGTATTCCGTCTCAATCATATTTGCGTAACTTCCGTCTTCGTTTTGATTGCTCAAAGTGATAGTATAGAGCATATACCTTGTCTTGCTTTCGCTTGCCGTTATGTTGGCAATAAAGCTTTTGTGCAATCTACCGTAAATTACGGTTTTGATACCGTTGTTTCTAAGTCCGAAATCTTCGATATTGTCGAAGTCGTCTTGCGTAATAATCGTAGCCAACGAGAACACTTCCGTGACGTAATTGACGTCTTTGGATACTTTGGCTTTGCCGTTCTCGTCATATTGAATATTACCGTTCTCATCTAAGTCGTAGCCGACTTTCTTGACCTTTTCTATAAATTCATAGTGGAGCGGCATTGATTCAGGACCGTCGTACGGCAAAATCAAGATAGCCTGATTGTTGATAAGCATCGCCGTCTCTTCGGGGAGAGTGGGGTTTTCGTTATCCTTTGTCGTGGATATATAATTGAGCGGTACTTTGAGTTGGAAGTAAGCGCAAGGTAGCGCAAGTCCCAAAATGACCACGATCACGAGCGCGGCAACGACAGGCTTAGTGACAGTCTTAGACACGAATTTGAGTTTTGGCGCGACAATCCATTTGTGTTTTGTCTTTGCAATACCTTTGCTCAATATCATAATCAAGATAGGCTGCAAGAATACAGTCGCGAGCAAGGAGAGGATAACGCCCTTTGCAAGTACGAATCCGAGGTCGTAGCCGATGCCGTAGTCCATAAAGAACAGGGCGATAAATCCGCCTACGGTGGTAAGCATACTTGACGATATTGCGGTGATTGTCTTTGGCAAAGCGGCGATCAACGCGTCTTGCGGTTGAGGATGTATTTTTAGTTCCTCATAATAAGTGTGCATAAGGAATATCGAGTAGTCCATTGCGATTGCAAGTTGGAGTATCGTCGCGCACGACGAGGTGATTGAAGAAATTCTGCCCATCGGGTTACCGGCAATGACGTTCGTACCCATATTGAGCAAGATTGAGATACCCAGCGTCGCAAGGAAAATGAACGGCTCTAAATAGCTTTGCGTAGTCAACATAAGAATTACAAGACATACGACTATTGCGATAATAAAGAATTTAGGCATATCGCCGAGCGACGATTTGAGTAGGGTACGCGCGTTTTGAGCATTACCGCCGATATAGAACCATTCGTCTACGTTTGTCGGTCCGAGTTCGGGATTTTGTTCTTGAACTTCTTTGAGGATTTTGGGAATAATTCCGTTCTTTGCGTCGTCCATTGCGTCAAGACAAGCGATAGTTTCGTCCGAACCGCCCGCGGTCTTAAAATACATTGATACGATATAGGTGTCAACTTCTCTCGTCACTTCCGTTTCTTGACCGTTTACGGTGGTTTTGAAAGTCACCGTTTTTGTCTTAATGAATTTTTCAGCGGCTTTTTCTTGCGCCTCGATGACGTCTACGTGGGTATATTCGTTTATTTCATCGAGTTGGTCGAAAGTGCCGACCCACGCGATTTTTGACAAATACCTGCTGATAGTCTTGTCGGCATTGATAGCGTCTACTATTTTTTGTACGGTATCCTTATCGACGTAAGAAACCGCAAGGTTGCAGTCGCCTATGATTTCGTACTCGTTTTCCAAAATATTCTTAGAAACGATAGTGTCGGTATCTTTATCCAAATAGGAGATAAGGTCGCTTTCTTTCTGCACGAAGATAGCGCCGACGATTGAAAGAACTATTGCAACGACAAAAATTATAATCAACGTCTTTCTGTGAGACATTATCCATTGCGATAATTTTTGCATTTTAATCACCTCGAAATTATTCTAATAATAATATAACAAAAAAGGCGTAAATTCGCAACGAATACGCCCATTTATTTTCGTACAAAAAACCGTACAAGTGTTGGACTTTGCAAATTCGATAATTTTACTTGAAAACGTTTTGATTGCGAATAAAAATTTGATATAATAATATTATTATGGAACTGGGAATTTCGACAGCGTCGTATTTTACGAGATGTTATACCGAAGAGGCTCTTGTCCCTATCGCGAAGTTGGGGGCGAGCGTTTGCGAAGTCTTTTTGGCTACGCATTGCGAGTATACCAAAGAATTTTCCGACGTACTTCTTGCGGAACTGAAAAAGGCAAACGAAATCAATCCTTTTAGAGTACATTCGGTGCACGCGCTGACAAATCAATTCGAGCCCGAACTCTTTTCTCGCAACGACAGAGCGTATTCCGACGCTTTGATTACTTTTGAAAATGTATTAAAAGTTGCTCAAAACGTTGGGGCGACGCATTATACTTTCCACGGCGCGACTATGCTTAAAAGAGCGATCAAGTATAATTTCGATTTCGAGCATATATCAAGCAGAGTAAACCGACTTGTGGAAATCGCTAAGTCGTACGGCGTAAATTTTTGTTATGAAAACGTGCATTGGACTTATTTCTCGCATCCGAGTTATTTTGCGACCCTTCGGGAATTGTGTCCGAATTTGGGCTGTACGTTCGACATTAAGCAGGCAAGACAGTCGGGAGTAGACTATACCGAATACTTGGACGTTATGAAGGGTAGGTTGCAGACGGTACATTTGTGCGATTACAGCGAAGAAGGCAAGACGGAAATCCCGGGAAGAGGTAAATTCGACTTCGTCACTTTCTTCAAAAGACTGAGAGATATAGGCTACGACGGCGTTTGTCTTTTGGAAGTATACGCCAAAGATTACAAAAACGAAGAAGATTTGAAGCAATCGTACGAATTTCTCAAAGATTGTTTGGCAAGGTCTTTGACTTGATGATAAAATTTTGATATATTATATTAGTAAAAAACATTCGGACCGAAAGGTCGACAGGAGAAAAATATGCGTTATAGCAAGAAAACTATGAAAATCAGAATGGATTACAACAACATGATGTCGTCCGTAATCGGCAAAGAAGGCTTTACCGATAAAAAACTCGCCGATATGAGCGAGGATTTGACGAAGGCTTTCAATTCCGTCGAGCAAGGAAAAGGCAAAGGTATGATGGGTTGGGCAGATTTGCCTTACAATCAAGACGAAATCGTCGAGGATATTCTCGAAACGGCAAAGGATATTCGCAAGAATTACGAATACTTCGTCGTACTCGGTATCGGCGGAAGCGCTCTCGGACCTATCGCGGCTTTCCAAGCGATTTGCCACTTGCATTACAACGACTTGCCAAAGCGCAAGCGTAAAGGACCTAAATTCTACGTCGAGGACAACGTAGACCCTGAAAGAATGATGGCTCTTTTGGACGTAATCGAAGTTGAAAAGACTATGTTCAACGTAATCACGAAGTCGGGTTCGACGTCGGAGACTATGACACAATATCTCATTATCAACGATATTCTCAAATCAAAACTCGGCGATAAGGCAAAAGACCACATTATCGCTACCACGTCTAAAAATACGGGTAATCTCATCAAGATTGCTACAAAAGAGGCTTACAAGACCTTCTATATACCTGACGGCGTAGGCGGTAGATTTAGCGAACTTTGTCCTGTGGGCTTGCTTCCTGCGGCTGTCGTAGGTATCGACATCAAGGCAATGCTCGCCGGAGCAAAATTTATGATGGAAGAATGCAACAGCGACAATGCAAAGAAGAATTCTGCGTTGATGGCGGCTGCGCTTCAACATTTGGCTATGAAGAAAGGCAAGAACATAGGCGTTATGATGCCTTATGCTGACGGATTGAAGTTCATTGCCGACTGGTATGCGCAACTTTGGGCAGAGTCTTTGGGTAAGAACAAGACTTTGGACGGCAAGGACTGCCACGTAGGTCAAACGCCTGTTAAGTCTTTGGGCGTAACCGACCAACACTCGCAAGTGCAACTTTACGCTGAAGGTCCTTTCGATAAGGTTATCACGTTTATCGGCGTAGACGAGTACCGCAGCGAAGTAAAAATCCCTGACGGCTGTCAAGAATATCCCAACGTGAATTTCCTTTGCGGACATTCTATGAACGAACTTATTCAAGCAGAGCGCGTAGCGACCGAGTATGCGGTAACCAAAGCGGGCAAACTCAACTACACGATTATGCTTCCGCAACTCAACGAGTTCACTCTCGGACAGCTTTTGATGTACTTTATGTTGCAGACGGCTTACGCAGGCGCTTTGTTGAATATCGACACGTTCAACCAACCCGGCGTTGAAGAAGGCAAAAACGCAACTTACGCGCTTTTGGGTAGACCCGGATACGACGAAAAGAGAACGGAACTTGCAAACGCTCCTCAAAAGCAAAATAAGTATATAATTTAATTAGATTCAATCAATAAAAGGTATGAGCCATCTGTTTTCAGATGGCTCAATTACGCTAATAATATATTGTAAGGGTGATTTATGGTAAAACTGTTTGGCGAAAAAATTAACGGCGTAATATTCGACTTAGACGGAACGTTGCTGGATTCAATGTGGGTATGGCAAAAGGTTGACAACGATTTTCTTGCCGAAAACGGAATTATCGTCACCGAAGACTATACCGACGCGGTTAAGCAAATGCACTTTGAAGAATCGGCATTGTATACAAAGACGCGTTACAATCTTCCTCTTTCTACCGAACAAATCAAGAATAGATGGATAGAAATGGTAAAGGAAGAGTATCGCCATAATATCAAATTGAAAGACGGCGCATACGAATTTATACGCAAGTTGCTGTCCAAAGGCGTAAAAATAGCGTTTGCAACGACGCTTTTCAGGGAGAGCGCAGAACAATGCCTTGACAACAATGGTTTGTCTTTTAATAAATTGGGGATAGAGTGTCCGCTAATCACAGGAGAGGAAGTGTCTAGGGGCAAAGGATTTCCCGACATCTATCTCAAAGCGGCGGAGAAGATTGGCGTCAAGCCGAGCAAATGTATGGTCTTCGAGGATATCCCTCTTGCAATCGAGGGCGCAAGCGCGGGCGGTTTTTTGACTTGCGGCGTGTATGATAAATATTCCAACAAATTCACGAATTTTTCGCCAAAATGCAAAAATTATATTCAAAGTTATTCCATTTTGCTTGAATTTATCGGCGATTAAGTATTGAACAATGTTCTGAACTTTGTTCAATATGCCGATTGCTATATTTTACTTGTAATTAGACATAATTAGTAATATAATATAAATATGACGCAAAGACTTCTCACGCTAGATAGCGTAAATACCGCATATATAGGGAGCGAATTTTCAATAGACGGTATTTGTCTTTCAATTGAGAGCGGCGAAGTAATGTCCTTATATGGAAGAGAGGGAAGCGGCAAGACTTTGATTTTGCGTACAATCGCAGGACTTGAAAATTACTCGGGCGATATTCTGCTTGACGGCAAGAAGTTGAGCAAGATTGACTTCAAGGATAGGGATATAGGTTTTACCTTTGACTTTTCTTCAATTAGTAAAGGAAAGAGTGTCAAGGATATTTTGGAATATCCAATGCGGCTTAGGGAATACGACGACGCGAGTATTATTGATAGAGTCAAGAGCGTTGAAGAGACCTTTTCTCTAAACAAAGACGACAAAGTCGACGATTTGAGCGATTTTGACAAGGCAAAGCTCTTACTTGCGAGATTATTTTGTATAGAAAGACGGCTTTATATAGTCGACGACGTATGGAAAGACTTGCAAGTCGAAGAGCAATATAAGATAGCGGATATATTGCAAGAGGCAATAATAGGCAAAAGCGTGATTATCGCTACGCAAGATATAGAATTTGCTAGGAGATTCGGTAAGGACAATATCGCCGTTGTCGCGAAAGGCGAATGCAGTAAAAATTGTTCTCTTGAAGAGATGTCGGCGCGTCCGATAAATATCGAAAGCGCAATACTTTGCGGATACTCGATTTATATGGACGTTTTGGGAAAGAAAGGCGATTGTTATTTTGCCACAATCGAAGGCAAAGAGTATGAAGTCGACAGACCGCTGAGCGACGTATACGTAGGCAAGCAAGTTTGCTTCGCGTATCAGGAGGGAATAGGCGCAAAGCGCTTTTATTACGATAAAGATTGCGAGAGAATTATCTCGCGCTAAACAATAAGAAAACTTGATTTGCAAGAGATTGCATATCTACAAAGAGGTGTAATTTGGACGATAGATTGAAGGATATTTTTGCAGACGAACCTACTGCAATGGCCAATGAAAAGAAAAACGGCAAGACGTCTATAAAGGTTATTGCTATTATCACGGCGATAGTCATAGTATTTTCCGTGTGCGGTTTTGTCGCAGGTATTGTGGTCGGACGCAATACGGGTATCAACGAAGATATGCCGCTCATGATAGAAGTGTACGAATACATTAAGAAGTATTATTACAAGGACATTTCGTGGGAGACTTTCCAAGAAATGGCTGCCGCATATTTTGCGGGTTCATTGGACGCTTTCTCGGGTATAGCGGCGAGCGACGGCGCGACGTCTACGTCGGGTTCAATCGGTATTCAAATTACAAGTTCTTTATACAACGAGCAGATTATTTCTTTTGTTGCGCCGAATATGCCGGCTTATAGCGCAAGAGCGATAAATAGATATGACGACAACAACGTGCTAGACGAAACGTTTGACCCTTCGAATGAAGTCATCAGAATGAGAGAGGGCGACAAGATTGTCAGCGTGGGCTACAAATTCAAAGACTCGGAAGGTAATCAAAAGTACGCTACCCAAAGGGTAGAAAATATGAGTTCCACTAATTTTAGGGCTGTTCTCAATCAATACGCAGACTTTGAAGAATTGGTATATGTCGTCAAAAAATACGTCGGTAGAGATGAAAACGGTATTGATCTTTATGCCGACGGCTATTACGCTTTTGAGATTAGAAAGACTTATGAAGATACTATGAAAGGCGCGTACTATTACAACTATGAAGGCGACGTAGGTATTATCAAATATACTTCGTTTGACCGCGATACTGACGCTGACTTTGTGGAGTGTATAGAGCAGTTTGTCCGCGATAATAAAAAGAAATTGATACTTGATTTGCGCGACAACGGAGGCGGTGAATTGACGAGCCTTCAATATATCGCTCAGTTTTTGCTCAATAATCCAACAGCAGAAGCGTTGCCTATTATGAACTTGATTAGCAACGTAGGTTACGGCAAAGAAGAGTCTGAAATAGTTTCGTCGAGCGCGGAAAATTACTTCAATATTTTGCCTGACGCGTATCCTTTGAGCAAGAGAATAAAAGACTTTGATATAGTGGTGTTGACCAACGACGGTACGGCTTCCGCATCAGAAGGCTTGATAGGCGCGTTGCAGTATTACAACGGTACGCAAATCGTAGGTACGACGACCTACGGAAAGGGCGTTGCGCAAAGAGTGTTCACGCTTAGCAACGGTCAGTCTTTGTACGTCACCAACGGCAGATACTTTATTCCCACAAAGAGCGCAAACGGTACTTTGGAGTGGACTGTTACTATTCACGAAAAAGGATTCACGCCTTTGGAAGAGAATATCGTAGAGGATAGAATTGCCGATTATTCTATGGACAAATGCGTACAAAGAGCAATGCAGATTTTCGGTTATTAATTATTGACAAATCGATATATAAAGACTATAATAAGATAAAGAAATCCTAATCGGTGATACTTCTCGCCGTTTCGGAAATTACAAAAATCTAAATCAATGAGAAATCGGAGAGTAAGAAAGGTTTAATATTTTGACTTATACTCCGCATTTTTGCGGAGTTTTTCTTCCCCCGTATGCTCAAAGGAGTTTTATGAAGAGAATAGGCGTAATAGGTATCGTACTTAAAAAAGACAAGGAGACGGCTTTGGCTATACAAAACTTGCTTTCCTCGTTCAGCGACATAGTCATAGGTAGAATGGGCGTACCCGACAAGGAAACGGGGATTAGCACGATTAGCGTAATTGTCAAAGGCACGAATGAGCAAATATCCGCTCTCAGCGGAAAGCTCGGCAAACTCAACGAAGTGTACGTCAAATCCGCGGTCACTTCTTTTGAGGTGGGAGAATAGGAAGGAATCTAAATTCATTTATAAGGAGATATATTTATGAAAAGCAAAAAAGTCTTAACTTTTGTATTGGTAATTGTCCTCGCATTGGGCATAGTGGCATTTTCAGCGTGCAATAAGGATGAGGAAGGGTATACTTTGGTTGCGCCCGACGGAGCGCCCGCGCTTGCAATCGCGTGTCTTGGCGACAAAGTGTCGACAAGCGATACGATTTACACGTTGAATAAGAAAATCGTTCCTTCATCTAATATAGGCGCGGAAGCGTTGCAAAGCGATTTGGCAGTCGTGCCCGCCAACCTAGCGGCTAAGATATACAATGAAGGGGCGGATATAAAAATACTAGCCGTAGTGACCAACGGCAATCTATTCGTTACCTCGTCGCAAGATAGCAAAATCGAGAGTATTGACGGACTAGTGGGAAAACTCGTCTATTCGATAGGTCAAGGAAGCGTACCCGATATGATTTTCAAAACGCTTTTGAAGAATAAGAGCATTAAGTTCAGCGTAGGTGAAAATGCTCAAGAGGGGATTGTCACTATCAAATACTGCGCAAGCGGTAGCGAAGTCAATTCTCAATTACTGTTGGCAAAACAAAACGGTGAAGAGGTCTACGGAGTAGCCGCCGAGCCTGACGTGCAGACCGGTGTAAGCAATGGCTTGTACGAGGTCTTCGACTTGCAAAAGTTGTGGTCGGAATACAGCCAAGACGACGTTACCGGCTATGCGCAAGCGGTATTGATTGCAAAGTCAAGCGTATGCGAGGATAGCAAATTCATAGAGAAATTGCTCAAAGAGTTCGAAAAAAATCAAGACGCTTTGCTTAAAGACGCGTCGCTTGCCGAAAATAATATTAAGGCTATTTATCCGCAAACGTCCTTGCAAGGCAACTTGAATAAAGACGTAATCGCTAGATGTAATATAAACACAGTAACTATGGAAAGCGGAAGGGGATATTACGAAAAGACCCTTCAAGCGGTAATGGCGATAAACGCAAATGCCATCGGCGGAAAACTTCCTGACGATAATTTCTATTATGCAAATTGACAGAAAATATATGGACAATTTAGGGATAAGCAAATCAATACTAAATTGGGCTAAGTATAATAATGAAAGATAAGATTAGTAAACAACGACTATACTCAATACTCAATCTATCTATACCGATTGCGACATTGCTTGCAGTCGTCATTATCTATGCGATTGTCAGCAAAGTTGTCGGTGTGGAGATGCTTGTTCCGTCCGTTTCTAACGTGATTAAAGAGTTCTTTTCGCTGTTTGCGGAAAGTAGTTTTTACAAAGCTTTGTTTGGCACTTTGGGTAGGGCGNCGCTTGCNTATTTGCTAGCGTTTGTATTCGCNGTNATNTTTGCAATACTCACCAAAATNTGTCCNTATCTNAGGCGCGCNCTTTCGCCTATNGTGTTGCTTATCAGGATTATGCCGACGATGTCGATAATCTTGCTTGCGCTGATTTGGTTCAACTCGTTTCAATCGACGNTANTGGTAGCGTTTTGCGTTATCTTTCCAATGCTTTATACGAGTTTTTGTGACGCTATCCACGCGGTAGACAANGATTTGATAGAGATGTCAAAGGTCTATAAGGTCAGNAAATACAATCAAATTTTCAAGATGTANCTACCNCAGACCNTGCCTATGGCATTGACGGGAATTAAGAGTTCTATAGGTCTAAATCTCAAACTTGTCATNGCNGCGGAAGTNTTGGCGCAGACGGCAAATAGTATCGGCGTNTATATGCAACTTGCAAAGATAAATCTTGANACNGCNACNTTGCTTGCTTGGACTGTNGTCGCAATAATTTTGGGCGGNATTTTCGAGGGTNTCGTAGTCTTGATTGAGAAAAAGGCGGTGAAGGGAAGATGAAAATTTGCGGACTGAATTTTGCCTACGGCGACAAATCGATATTTGATAATTTCAATCTTGATATACCCATTAGTCAAGTCGTTTGNATAATGGGCGCGTCCGGNTGCGGAAAGACCACGCTTCTCAACTGTATCAGCGGACAACTAGACTTCGAAGGACAAATTTTNTATGGACAAAACGGGGATAGCGATTTGCGCTCAAAATCCATTTCTTACGTCTTCCAACAACCNAGATTGATTCCGTCAATGACTGTGGCAAAGAATATAGANTACGTNTTGCCNAANACNTTGANCAAAGAGCANAAAGCNTTGAAAGTAAAAGAAGTGATTGNGAAAATGCANCTTGCNGATTGCGTCAACTCTTANCCNNGATATATAAGCGGAGGACAGGCAAGTCGNGTGGCTTTGGCAAGNGCGCTNGCGGTAGATAGCGATATNATGTTGATGGACGAGCCGTTCAANGGGCTTGATATAAAACTTAAAAANCAAATTCTCGATATTTTAACGCCGCTGATAAAGGACAAGACNGTTGTCTTTGTCACTCACGACGTGGAAGAGGCGCTTGCCGTAGCGGATAGAGTAATCGNATTAAATCGAGTAGAGGGAAGCGCGGTAAATATTCTCGCANGCGAGGTCATAGAGCANCCTCGCNAAGAGCGCGACGTTTACTCGCAAAGTCTAAACGATACGAGGCAGAAGATATATNGCGCCCTTCTAGATGAAAATTTATGAATAAATCAACTGTTTTTTGCCATNTCGATTAAATATCTTAGTTTNGTTATTTGCTCGCCCGANAGCATACAACTTGCCGAGTTGAAAAACGCTTCAAGTTTTTCATTNTCCAGCGTACCGTTTTTTCTGCCGTTGTCCACTANGGCAAACATCTCTTGCATAAGNCGCTCTTCGGACATNTGCGAGTANTTGTTGAGTTCTTCTTCAAGCGAGCCTTGCCCCGTAGATTGATTGTTNTTGCCCATATTTGCAAAAGCGTTAAAATCGGTATTATTATTAAAAATATTGTTGTTTACGTTATTTTGTCTAGGTATAAAATTGTTTTTTTTCATAAATTTCCTTTAATCGTTATCGTTATAGAGTTTGTTTATAGTNTTATTAACTTCCTCGGGATTTAGGTTGATTTGAGCAGGCTGAGCAGGGCGATTTTGATTGTTGCTACTCATAAGTTGGGGAAGTAGTTGCATTATCATAGACATATCGTTTTTGCCGCCGCCACCGCCGTTCATCATTTGCATAATCTTTGCAAAGTCCATATCCATAAATTCACCTCATAAATATTGTATGTAGAAAACTTTTTTGCGGTTACTTGTTNAGTAGGTCGATATATTTCAAAAGAGTATGAATATCGCCTATCGAGTTGTTGTATCCTACGCTTACTCGCACCGTACCGCTCTCNAAAGTGCCCAATCTCGTATGAATCAGCGGAGCGCAGTGCAGTCCGCACCTTACGGCAATATCTCTTTCNTTGAGNTAGTCGCCCACGTCGGTTGAGGGGTAGTCTTTGAAATTGAAAGACACAACGCCCGTATTTTGAGAAGAGTAGAGTTTGACGTTTTTGATTTGTTTAAGACCGTAGAGCAATTCGCTTGTCAAATAGCGAGTGTTTAGACTTATTTTCGCTAGGTTTTGGTACGTCCATTCCGCGCTTGCGCCAAGACCGATGATTCCCGCGCTGTTGAGAGTTCCCGATTCGTACGCGTCGGGCGGCATAGTCGGCTGCGCAAGGCTTTCGCTGTGCGTACCCGTTCCGCCAAATCGAATGGGGAAGAGTTTATATTCTGTGTTAAAAAGCAAAAATCCCGTGCCTTGAGAGCCGTGCAATCCCTTGTGACCGGCTGCGGCGAGGAAGTCGATATTGTTGTCGGGTACGTTGATTGCGACGTGACCGAGCGATTGCGCGCCGTCGACAAAGAAAGGTATGCCGTGCTTTTTAGCGATTTTGCCTATTTGGAAGACGTCGGTAGGCGTGCCCGTGACGTTGGAAATATGATTTGCGCAGATGAGTCTCGTGTCTTTTGTGACGGCGTTGGCGACTGCGCTAGGAGAAATCGTTCCGTTTTCGTCAGGCGTAATTTCAATGAGATTTACGCCCAATACTTCTTTGAGATAATAGAGGGGGCGAGCGACGGAATTATGCTCGTTGGACGTGAAAATAACGTCTATGGGTTGATTTTTGAAGTTTAGCAAATACCCTATAATGGCAAGATTGCAAGCTTCGGTACAGTTTTGGGTGAATATCAATTCGTATCTATCGTCGCAGGAAAGCAGTCCTTTGAGCGTCTGTCTTACGTCGTAAATCTTGATTGCAGTGTCTATCGCATCGTTGTGACCGCCACGTCCGGGGTTGGCAGAATAGGAAAGTTGCTTGAAGATTTCGTCAAACATTCTACGCGGTTTGAATCTAGAAGTTGCGGCATTGTCTAAATATATCATTTTTCCCTCACAATTTATATTTTTATTTAGTATATTATATTAGGAGCGAGGTACATAAATACCAAGGAGAAAGCCATGAATTATCTTGTAATAGTTTTTCGCTCCCGCAACGACGCTTTGACAATGCGAAGTTATTTGGCTAGTAGAGGCGTATCTTGCGCTATCATCAACGCGCCGCGAAGTATCACGCATTCTTGCGGAATTGCGTTGAAAATAAACAACATATCGTCGCTTATGCTGTCAAACCTGATGAAATCTTCACCTTCTAAGGTTCAATATACCGTCTATTCGGCATACGCAGAGCAGGGAGGCATAGGATACAGGCTGATTCGCTGAGCGGATTTAATCGAAAATCAAAGGACTGAGAAATCGGTCCTTTTTTTAGTAAAATCTGCGCAGTCGGGAAAACTTTCGTTTATTGAGCAAAAATAAGCGAAATTTGTGAATAATTCTCTATATCACTTTACAAAAATAATTTAGTGTATTATAATAAATTAAATATTTTATTTATAAAAGGAGATTTTTACACACTATGGTTGTTCCGTTATTGTCCGCATTGTCTGACTTCGGAGTATCGCGATTGACAGGCTATATAGTCTCAATAGTCATTCTCATTTTTTTATCGGGGTTCTTTTCTTCTACCGAGACGGCTTTTTCCTCTCTCAACAGAATCAGACTTAAAAACCTCGTGCAAACAGACANNAAAAAATACTCGAAAGTTTATTTTCTAAGCGAACATTTTGACGCTCTAATCTCCACGATTTTAATTGGCAACAATATCGTCAATATCACGGCTACCACGCTTGCGACGATAATGTTTTCCGCATTGATATCCAATCAAGACGCAGCCGGAGCAGTGTCGACTGCCGTCATTACGGTCGTCGTGCTTATCTTCGGCGAAGTAATGCCCAAGTCAATGGCAAAGCGCAGTCCCGAGCATTTTGCGAGATTTACCGCGCCGTTTATTTTGGCTTTGTATTATATCCTTTATCCTTTCGTATGGCTTATGGGTCTTTTGCAGAAACTTATCGCAAAGGTCTTCAAGAAGAAGGACAGCGAGAATATTACGGACGAGGAACTTATCACTTATGTCGACGAAGCGCAGACCGAGGGCGGACTTGACAAATACGAGGGCGACCTCATTCGTTCGGCAATCGAATTCGACGATATGATTGTCAAAGACGTATTCACGCCGAGAGTAGACGTCGAGGCGGTGGAAATCGAAGATTCTATGTCCGAAGTAATGAAAGTATTCAAAGAGAGCGGATATTCCCGTCTTCCCGTATACAAAGACAATATCGACACTATCGTGGGCGTAATCAACCAAAAAGACTTCTACGAAGCGTATATCGACGGCGAAAGCAAATACACGCATTTGATTGCCAAAAACGTAATTTACGTTCCCGATACTATGAAAATCAGCGACGTGCTTAGAAAACTTCAAATTGCAAAAATGCACCTCGCGGTCGTTACCGACGAGTTTGGCGGAACAATGGGTATCGTCACGCTCGAAGATATCTTAGAGCAGTTGGTAGGCGAGATTTACGACGAGAGAGACGAAATCGTCGAGCCGATTGTCAAACTCACCGACGACAAGTATTTGGTACTCGGCGACACCAACCTCGAAGAATTTTTCGAATTCTTCAACGCCAACGAAAAGAACGAAGAATTCGATACCGTTACGCTCAGCGGATATATCGCTTACGCGCTCGGCAGAATTCCGCAAGTAGGGGATATAGTCAACTTTGAAAAACTCGCTATTACCGTCAAGAAGATGGACAACACCGTCGTTGATAAAGCCGAAGTAGTAATCAACGTCGAAGAGGACGGCGAGGAAGAACAGACAAGAAAACTTTTTAACGTATAAGTATATATTTAGGAGGCAGAAATGTACAAAAAGGTCGATTCCGGAATGAACTTTTGCGAGAGAGAAAAAGACGTTATCGCATTTTGGAAACAAAACAAAATTTTTGAAAAGAGTGTAGAAAAGAATAAGGGAAAAGAATCTTTTTCTTTCTATGACGGTCCGCCGACAGCCAACGGCAAACCGCATATCGGTCACATCTTGACCCGTGTAATGAAAGATATTATCCCAAGATACAAGACTATGAAAGGCTACTATGTGGCTAGAAAAGCAGGTTGGGATACGCACGGATTGCCGGTAGAACTCGAAGTAGAAAAGCTTTTGGGTATCGACGGCAAGCCTGAAATAGAGAAGTACGGTATCGAGCCTTTTATCAAGAAATGTAAAGAGAGCGTTTGGAAATACAAAGGCGAGTGGGAAAAGATGTCCGACAGAGTAGGTTACTGGGTAGATATGGACAACCCGTATATCACTTACGACGACAACTATATCGAGTCCGTATGGTGGGCGGTAAAGACCATTGCCGACAAAGGCTTGATATACAAAGGACACAAAATCGTGCCGTATTGCCCGAGATGCGGAACGGCGCTTTCTTCCCACGAAGTGGCGCAGGGATATAAGGACGTAAAGGAAAAGTCCGTTTTCGTCAAATTCAAGAGAAAGAACAACGAAGGTTACTTCCTTGCATGGACGACCACTCCTTGGACGTTGCCGTCCAACGTCGCTCTTTGTATGAACGGCGAAGAGAATTACGTCGAAATCAAAGTGGGCGAGGAAATTTTCGTACTTGCCGAAGCGCTTGCGCCTTCGCTTTTTGAAGAATACGAAGTGCTTTCTACTAAACTCGGTAAGGACTACGAATACGAAGAATACTTGCCGCTATACAATACCAACGATACGAAGAAAAAATCTTATTACGTCACCAACGATTCTTACGTNACNNTGACTGACGGTACGGGTATCGTACATATCGCGCCNGCATTCGGCGAAGACGACGCGAAAGTCGGCAAGAAGTANGATTTGCCGTTTGTGCAAATGGTAGACGATAGAGGTAGATTTATCGCTGCAATGGGCGATTTGCAAGGCATATTCGTCAAAGACGGCGACAAACTTATCATAAANGATTTGGCTCAAAGAGGACTNTTGTTCAAGGAACTTTTGTTTGAGCACAGTTATCCATTCTGTTGGAGATGCGACACGCCGCTTTTGTATTANGCAAGATCGAGNTGGTTTATNAAGATGACGGAAGTGAGNGATAAACTTCTCAAAAACAACGCTACNGTCAACTGGATGCCNCCTACGATTGGTACGGGTCGTATGGGCAACTTCCTTGAAAACGTCATCGACTGGGGTATATCNCGTGAAAGATACTGGGGTACNCCGTTGCCGATTTGGGTATGTCCCGACTGCGGCAAGATAAAGGTAATAGGAAGCAAAGAGGAATTAAGAACGCTTGGCGGACTTAAAGAAGATATAGAATTGCACAAGCCTTACATCGACAAGGTTGTAATTAAGTGCGAATGCGGTCACGAAATGAAACGCACGCCCGAAGTTATGGACTGCTGGTTCGANAGCGGNAGTATGCCGTTNGCGCAACTTCACTATCCTTTCGAAAACAAAGAGNTATTCGAAGAGCAGTTTCCTGCGAATTTCATAAGCGANGCGGTNGACCANACGAGAGGTTGGTTCTATACGCTTTTGGCTATATCCACGCTTTTGTTTGATANAGCGCCGTTCAAGAACTGTATNGTACTCGGTCACGTCAACGACAAGAACGGAATCAAGATGTCCAAGCATAAGGGCAACGTAGTAGACCCGTGGTCNGTGCTTGACGTGCAGGGNGCAGACGCTGTNAGATGGTATTTCTATTCGTCTTCCGCGCCATGGTTGCCNTCGAGATTCTCGGCTGACAACGTNTCCGANTGTCAGAGAAAGTATATGGGTACGCTTTGGAATACCTATTCNTTCTTCGTGCTTTACGCAAATATCGACAAGTACGACCCGAGCAAATACAACNTCAAGGATTGCAAACTTTCGCACATGGACAANTGGATACTTTCCAACCTCAATACGTTGGTTGACTACGTAGACAAGTGTCTTGATACTTACAAGATTACNGAGAGCGCAAGAGCNATTCAAGACTTNGCGGATATTCTTTCCAACTGGTACGTTCGTCGCGGAAGAGAGAGATATTGGGCAAGCGATATGAACGACGANAAGATAGCGGCTTANACGACGCTCTATANGGTNCTNGTNACTCTTGCCAAGATTACCGCGCCTTANACGCCGTTTATGTCCGAAAGNATNTATCAAAACTTGGTAGTNAATTTCTTCAAGGATGCGCCCGAGAGCGTTCATCTTTGCGATTTCCCGACGGCAGATATGTCTATGGTAGACAAAGCCTTAGAGNCGGATATGGACTTCGTATTGCAAGCGGTAGTACTCGGCAGATCGGCTAGAAACAAGGCTAATATAAAGAATAGACAACCNCTTGGCAANCTCTATATTTTGACGGATAAAAAGGTCAACGACGTCAATATTTTGAGNCTCGTTGCCGACGAGATAAACGTNAACCACTGCGAGATAGTGACNGATAAGTCGAAGTTTATGACTTATGAACTCAAACCNCAACTCAAAACGCTCGGACCTAAGTACGGCAAGCAGTTGGGCGGTATAAGACAATTCCTTTCTACTTGCGACAATGCAAGCGAGATTGTCGATTGNGTAAACGGCGGNGGAGTATACAAATTCGACGTAGACGGAAATACCGTNGAGTTGTCGCTNGAAGACTTGCTNATCACGCCTATCAACAAGAGNGGTTACGCGCTTGAAAACGACGCTCAAATGACNGTAGTAATAGATACNAANCTTACNGANGAACTTATNAACGCAGGTATNGCAAGAGAACTTACCTCGAAGATACAGACAATGCGTAAAGAAGCGGGCTTTGAGGTCGTAGANCATATNAAAGTGGCTTTNGAGGGCAAAGGCAAGTGCGCGCAAGTGCTCAAAGAAGACAAGAGTATTNGCGAAGGCGTATTGTGCGACGAACTNATTGAGGGANCAATCGACGGCTTCAAGAAGGAACTTGACATCAACGGCGAGACTATCGTCGTAACNGTAGCGAAGATTTAGTANAATGATAAAAGTAGCGCGCGAGTGGAAAGANTATCAAATAATCGCGACCGGNGACGGTCANAANTTGGAGCGTTGGGGCAAGNTNGTTTTGCTTCGTCCCGACCCTCAGATTATTTGGAAAAGTTCCCGTCCTTTGGAAAACAATAAGTCTATCAACGCNAAGTATATCCGCTCAAATCAAGGCGGAGGTAGNTGGGAGTACAANGGCAACGTNCCCGACAACTTTACCGTTGAGAGAAANGGACTGACTTTTTCGCTCAAACTCATGGGCTTTAAGCATACNGGACTTTTTCCCGAGCAAGCGGTGAATTGGGATATTATGCAAGACTTGATAAAGTCNAGCGGAAGGAANATNAAAGTCCTCAACCTATTTGCCTATACGGGCGGAGCAACCGTCGCGTGCGCAAANGCNGGCGCGTTCGTCACGCACGTTGACGCGGCNAAAGCNATGGTCGACAGAGCGAAGACCAACGCTACGCTCAGCGGTATCCCAANCGACGCTATAAGATACATAGTNGACGANTGTCAGAAGTTTATAGCGAGAGAAATCCGTCGCGGAAACAAATACGACGCGATTATAATGGANCCNCCGTCGTACGGNAGAGGAGCAAACGGAGAAGTGTGGAAACTTGAAGACTGNATNTTCGATTTGGTCAAAGAGTGTACGAAAGTATTGTCNGACAATCCGTTGTTTTTCCTTATCAATTCCTATACGACGGGACTTCAACCGCAAGTGATAGANAATATNNTAAGANTNTGTNTNGCGGACTTTGACGGCGCAAGCGAAGCGTACGAAGTNGGTTTGCCNACTGACGAGGGAATAATNTTGCCGTGCGGTTGTAGCGGACTTTGGAAAGGCAAAAACGCAATAAAGAAATAAAGAGAGATACACATTATGGCGCAGGAATTTACNTACAAAGATTTAGCGGTTATTTACGANGACAACCACGTTNTAGTNGTTGTCAAGCCTTGCAATATACCNTCGCAATCCGATTCNTCCAACGATAAGGATATGTTGACGCTTGTCAAAGAGTATATAATAGACAAGTACAACAAAGAGGGCGACGCGTACGTCGGACTTGTACATAGACTTGACAGACCTACGGGCGGAGTAATGGTATTCGCGCGTACGTCCAAAGCGGCGGCAAGACTTAGCGAGCAAATCAAAAATCACGAATTTGAAAAGCAATATCTCTGCGTATCTTGCGGTATTCCTAAGGAGAGAAACGCGCACTTAAAGCATTATCTCAAAAAGAATCAGGCAAAAAATCTCGTGCAAATAGTTCCGCAGGCTACCGACGGCGCGAAACTTGCCGAACTCGATTATTCATTCATTCAAGAAGTCAACGGTTTTAGCCTATTCAAAATAAATTTACAGACGGGGCGTTCGCACCAAATAAGAGTGCAAATGGCGTCGCAAGGACTTCCGCTTTTCGGTGATAGCAAGTACGGCGCAAATCCCGCGACTTTCAAGCATAATCTCGGTCTTTGGGCTACTCAAATCAAATTCACGCATCCCACGACAAAAGAGAAAATGACCTTTATAGTACATCCGCCAAAGGACGAAGTGCCTTGGCGCGCGTACGACGTTTCAAGATTTCTTAACGTAGGTATCGCTACTAATTCCTACGACGATTTAGCCAATTACAATAAACTAGACGACGTAAAGAACGACGCTAAGAAGAATTAGGGAAGTCAAGTCATCAGGATAAATTGAAAACAAAAACGGCAAGTTTAATCTTGCCGTTTCTCTATTAAATATCAATATATCATTTCTTATGTTTGTTATTCGTGCTGACCTTTGAAGTAACTTCTTTAACTTCTTTATCTTGAACTACTTCGCTTTTAGCGTTTGCCGACGGCAAAATTCTCACGTTATCATTGTTTTTAGCGTCTACAAGGGGAGTTTCTTCCTTGATATTGGCTTTGGTCTTTATCGGCGTAACGTACGTAGACATACTCTTAAAGACGTTGCGGAAGTGGTCGGCTATTCTTTCCATATTGCTTATGATAGAGAGGAAAATACCTCCGCTTTCCGCGCTGCACTCATTGTTGTGCAATCTTACGATATGATTCTTGGATAGGTCTTCCTCGTAAGTGTCGACCAAATCTTCATAGCCGTTTACTTCGTCGCTTACCGCCATACTCTTTTGTTCAAAGCCGAGCATTACGAATTCATACAACTTGTCGATTGCGCCTTTCATCATCATTATTTCTTCAATAGCGGTAGCGGAGAAGTTGAGCGAGTTGTCGACGAGTTCTTGAGCCGATTCGCAGATATTTTCCGCATAGTCGCCGACTCTCTCTATATCCGAAATGACGTGATAGAAAGAGGCGATTTCTTTTTCTTCCTTATACGAAATGTCCTTCGCTGAGATTTTTACGGCGAATTTTGTAAGCTTTTTGTTGAGCATATCAATTCGTTTTTCTCTCTCGGCAAATTCTTCGGCTTTATCGAAGTTGAGAGTAGACAAAATTTCAACGGACAAGTCGAAGTTGGTCTTTGCAAGGAAAGCCATAGACAACAATTCTTTTCTCAACATCATAAGAGAGATTGCAGGAGATCTAAGTATTCTTTCGTCGATATATTCGAATTTTTCGCTTTCATTTTCGCCCTCTTGCGTATTCTTCTTATCGCGTACGAGTAGGGTTGCCAACTTAGTAAGTCCGCCCGTAAATGGGAGAAGTATCACAGTGGCAAGTATATTGAATATCGTATGGAACATTGCAATTTGCGTGCTGACAACGTTCGGGAACGCTTTGGCAAGCCAATAGTGCATTGCAAGTTTTTCATTGATAAGGGGAGCGACAAAGATAAATATCATAAATATTGCCGTACCGAATACGTTGAAAAGCAAGTGTATTACGGACGCGCGTTTTGCGTTGGTATTTGCGCCAATCGAGGCGAGCATAGCCGTAACGCAAGTACCGATATTGATACCCAAGGTGACGAATATCGCGCTTTGCAAGGTCATCAGTTGCCCTCCGGTCTCTAAGTCTACGGAGCAGAGCGTAATCAATATCGAGGTTGTAGCCGCCGAAGATTGGAAGATTGCCGTGAATACCAAACCTATGAGCATAAGCAAGAATGGATTCTTCACGGAAGAAAGCATATCTATTACGGCTTGACTCTTGCTTATTTCGTCCATAGACGAACTCATAAATTTCATGCCCACGAAGATAATACCGATACCGCTGATAAGCATACCCGCCTTGGCAACTTTGTCCTTGCCGAACATTGCCATAAATGCGCCTACGCACGCCAAAGCCGTAAGGAACGGGGTAATCGGCAAACTTTGCAACGCCGTGATTTGCGCGGTAATCGTAGTACCTATGTTTGCGCCCATAATAATGCTTGTCGCTTGTTTGAGCGTCATCATACCTGCGTTTACAAAACCGACTATCATTACGGTCGTCGCGGAAGACGACTGAATTACGGCGGTAATACCTGCGCCGGTGGCGATACCCATAAATTTATTGTTGCTGACTTTGTTGAAAAGTAGTTTAAGACGGTCGCCTGCAATATTTTGCAGATTATCGCCCATCATTTTAAGACCGATGAGGAAAGTTCCCAATCCTCCTAGCAATAAAAGTATTGATGCAAACATATTATCGACATTATAACATATATATTTCAAAAACGCACGCGAATTATAGCGGAAAATGTAAAATTATCCATATTCTTTATAATTTATCCATAATTTTTCTATCCAAGTAACGCGCGCGCTTTGATTACTATATTTATATGCAAAAACTTTTGCAAATTATAATTGAANTTAATTTACTTATAAGATATAATAATATATGAGGTATATATGGACAGACTTATTCTTTTGGATTCCAACAGTTTGATAAANAGGGCGTACTACGCTTTGCCNAATCTTACAAANCACGACGGTCAGTATACGGGAGCGATTTTCGGGTATATGAATATGCTTATCAAGATAATCGACACCTATAAGCCGACGCACGTGATAGCCACTTTTGACAGAAAAGCGCCAACGTTTAGAAAGTCGATGTACGAGGGCTACAAGGCCACTCGAAAGCCTATGCCTCACGAACTTGCAAGTCAGCTCGTCCCTCTCAAAGAGATTTTGAGCGCAATGCAAATTCCTATTTTGGAAATGGACGGCTACGAGGCGGACGACATTATCGGCACGCTTGCCAAAAAATTCAATACGCAGACGTTTATCGTCACTGGAGATAAAGACTCTTTACAACTTATTGACGACACTACGACCGTACTTTTGACGAAGAAGGGAATCACCGAGATTGCCTATTACGACGAGGCTATGCTCAAAAGCGAGGGGCTTGTTCCATCGCAGATAATAGACCTCAAATCATTGATGGGCGACTCGTCGGATAATATCCCAGGCGTTGCGGGCGTGGGCGAAAAGACTGCTCGCGACTTGCTTGCGAAGTACGAGACTTTGGACGGAGTATACGAGCATATCGACGAAATCAAAGGCAAATTGCAAGAAAAACTCGCTCAAAACAAGGAAATGGCTTATCTTTCCTACGATTTGGCGACTATAAACGTCAATTCGCCGATAGAGTTCGACAACCTCGATAGAGCCAAGTTGAATAGCGTATTTTCAAGCGAAGTCAAGGCTCTTCTCAAAAAACTTGAACTTACCAAAATCGTAGATAGAATGAATTTCGATTCGCAAGAAGAGACCGCCAAGGCGGAAGTTAATATCCCTACGGCTATCGACGTTGACAATTTGGACGCTCTCGGCGAAGTATTGTCCAAGATAATTTTGTGCGGGAAATTTGCGTTTTCCTTGTCGGGGCGTATTACTTTTGCCGTTGACGACGAATGTTACAACATAGTGATTGCCGACAATCTTTTGGGCGAAGGCATAAGTTACGGCGATTTCCTTGACGCGTGCAAGCCGATTTTTGAGAGTAAGAATATTATCAAGACGTGTTTTGACTACAAAAACAATCTTCACGTGCTTGCCAAAGACGATATTTCGCTTGTGGGAGTTAAGAACGACGTACTGCTCAAAGCATACTTGATTGACGCCAACAGAAATTATAAGTCCGAGCAAGAATTGTTCAATGCGTACAATTTACCCGAGGGTGAAGAAAGCGCGTTGATAGCATATATCGACGGTATTTTGGACAAGGAATTGCAAGAAAGAGGACTTGAAGACTTATATTATAATCTTGAATTGCCGCTCGTCGACGTACTTTTTGATATGGAAAGAGAGGGATTTAGAATAGATTTGGAGATACTCAAAGATTTGAGCGACAAATATTCTAAGGAACTTGACTCGCTTATTAAAGAGATTGTAGAACTTGCGGGTAAGCCGTTCAACGTCAATTCGACCAAGCAACTTGCCAGCGTACTCTTCGAAGATTTGGGATTGAAGAGCGGCAAGAAGACCAAGACGGGGTATTCTACCAACGTTGAGGTGCTCAATTCGATAAAAAATCAACACCCAATCGTGCCTCTTATCTTACGTCAAAGGGAACTTTCCAAGTTGAAATCAACCTATTTGGACGGAATGTTGCCGCTTATCGACAGCAAGCAAAAGATTCACACGATATTCAAGCAGACTGTTACTGCGACGGGCAGACTTTCGTCGACCGAGCCGAATTTGCAAAATATCCCGATAAGAAAGACGGAAGGCAAGCAAATTCGCAAGATGTTTATTGCGAGCGAGGGCAATACCTTAGTATGCGCCGACTATTCGCAAATTGAGTTGCGACTAATGGCTCAATTCAGCGGTGACGAAACTATGATACACGCTTTCAACAACAACGTTGATATTCACTCGACGACTGCGTCTAAAGTATTCGGCGTACCGCTCGATATGGTCACTGCGGATATGCGTAGGCAAGCGAAAGCCGTCAACTTCGGCATAATTTACGGCATAAGCGACTTCGGTCTTTCCGAAGATTTGGGTATCCCCGTATACAAGGCGAGAGACTTTATCGCGGGCTATTTTGCGACCTATCCCAAAGTAAAAGAATATATGGACAAATGCGTAGAAATTGCCAAAGAAAAAGGCTACGTCACCACCTATATGAACAGAAGGAGAGAGATACCTGAACTCAAATCTTCCAACTACAATTTGCGTAGTTTTGGCGAGCGCGTCGCAATGAATATGCCGCTGCAAGGAAGCGCGAGCGATATAATAAAGGTTGCTATGCTCAGAGTACACAAGGCGCTCAAAGAGGGCGGATTCAAGGCAAAGCTTATTATGCAAGTCCACGACGAATTGATAATAGATACACCGCTTGACGAGTGCGAAAAGGTCAAGAAATTGCTTGTCGAGAGTATGGAAAATATCACAACTGACTTTGACGTCAAACTTATTGCCGAGTGTAGCTCAGGTAATAGTTGGTTGGAGGCTAAATAATGAAAATCGCGATTATCGGCGGTATAGGCAGCGGAAAGAGCAGAGTCCTCTCGCTTTTGGCTAATTACGGCGAAAGGGTATGCGATTGCGATGAAATATATAACAGAATATGCGAATTACCTAGGTATATCGAGCAAATTCAAAATAAATTCGGCGCGGTAAAAGACGGCAAGATAGACAAGAAGTCGCTTGGAGAAATAGTCTTTGCAGATAGAGAGAAGTTGCGTGAACTTAATTCTTTGGCGCATCCGTTGGTCTTTGAAGAGATTGACAAAATCTATAAAAAAAACGACGGCAAGCTTTTTGTCGAAGTGTCCGCTTTTGATATTGATATGAAGAATTATTTCGACGAGATAATTTATGTCAAGAGTCAAAAATCTACTCGAATTGAGCGCGTAATGAGCAGAAATAAATGTGACGAAGATTACGTCTTATCCGTAATGTCAAAGCAGATGAGCGACGAGGAGATGGAAAGCGTAGCCGATTTTGTAATTGTCAACGACGGCGATATAGGGTCTTTGGAAAGCCAAGTAGAGTGGATATTACAGTGGCTGGATAAGTAAAATTTTCGAATGAAATTTATATGGACAATATGGTATAAAATCACAAATAAAAATACGGCACTTTTTGCCGTATTTCTTTATTTCAACAGTAGTGGAGAAATCTTATAAATTTACTCTTTATCGGTCGTTTCTTTTGTCTCTTCGACTTTGACGTCATTCTTGACGTGTACGTCGAGTTGAGGATAGGGAATGCAAATTCCGTTTTCGTCGAAAGTCTTCTTGACTGCTTCCAACATATACCAGTGAGCCGTCCAATAGTCGTCGCTTTTGGTGTAATACCTTGCGAGAATATCAATGGAATTTGCCGAATGCGCCTTGATGTTTATAAACGGCGCGGGGTCTTTGAGAATAAGTTCATTCTTATCGATGCATTCTTTGATAAGCTCCTTTGCCTTTTCAAAGTCGCAGTCGTATGAAATGCTGAACACGAGGTCGTTTCTTCTCGTGTCTTTTACGCTGTAATTGGTTACCGTACTGTTGCCGGCGACGCCGTTTGGGATGACAATAACTTTGTTGTCGCTCGTGCGTAGGTAAGTGTAGAAGAGTTTAATGTCTTCAACCGTGCCGCTATTGCCGTCGCATTCGATATAGTCGCCTATTTTGTACGGACGCATTATGATGATTATTACGCCGCCTGCGAAGTTGGACAACGAGCCTTGCAAAGCAAGACCAATTGTCAAGCCGACCGACGTAATAGCCGCGGCAATGGACGAAGTTTCGATACCGAGATAGGCGAGTACGCATGCAAAACCTATAAATACAAGTATACGTCTAAGCCAAGGTATAGATACTTTTCTCAGCGTTTCGTCGACGTGTTTCTTTTCCAATCTCTTGTTGATTTTTTTGCAAATTGATTTGACTATCGCGCAGTATATAAAGAATACAATCAAAGCAATGACAATTTTCAAGCCTTCCGTTACAAGCCAGTTGCTCACGGTAGTCAGTATTTCGGAAAACGTCACAGACATCAAATAAGTCATATTTTACTCCCTCTATTGTTATTTTGCTTAAATAATATCAAAAATTATCAAATTTGGCAATATATTTGATATACTTGCTCCGAGCAACATACTTGCCATTGGTTAAAGTATATGTTATAATAATCAAAATGGCGACAAGTAGAGGTAGCGGGCTTTAATATGGACAAAGATAAGATGAGAAAGTGGAAAAAGATAATAAACGCGCTATGCATCATAAGCGGCATTATGATTTTTGTCTTAGCCATAGTAAGCGTTTACGTGTCTAATGAGAAACTCTCAAAGAATTTGGTCAGAATAGATATCGCTTTAATGTTTTTTATCATTATATTCGGAGGCATAGGCACAAGAGTATTTCAAATTAAAGAAGCGACGTCTGCGGCAAAGAAGATTTATCAAAGTCATAAAGACCGTGTTGCAAAAAATGCCCCCGAAAACTTAATAGATCCGGTATCGGGCGCATTAAAAGAGAGGAAAGACGATGATTCTATAGTTGTTCCGCTAGATGATAACGATAGTAAACGTTTCCCTAAAATTGCGTGGTTCTATATAATATTATTAGTATTGTTTCTAGGTTGTCCTTTTGTAGGAGTTATAATGTTCAGATTGAACAAGTTCCTCATAGGCGGATTGTTGTTTGGTTTTGGAGTTTTGTGTTTTGCTACTATTATAATCGTCAGCAACGTTTATACGAAAAAGCAGCAGAGAAACAGTCAAAGAGGAGAGTATGGTAATTCAGTTAGTAGAGGCGAATATGACAATTCAGCTCGCAATTTAGTGAATATTGCCAGCTCAATGGACGGGAACGTTTCGCCGCAAAGTACAACCACAGAACCGAAATACGCTTTTTCCAATAGAGAAGTCCCCGTCGAACTTTCAAGAGCGAGCGTAAGCAAAGCGGAAGAAATATGGAAAATGCAAAAGTTTGCGTTTGCAGATTTATTGAGAAAGTATGGGGACTACGACACGTCGCCAGCAAACGAGACGATTGACAAAGTAAAATCGAGATTCGAAGATCCCAACACTTATCATTATTTCATAAAAGTGAAAGATAAAAACGTAGGAGTAATAAGAATAGTCGACCCGAAAACGGGGGAGAAAAAGCGGCTTGCTCAAATTTTCATTATGCCGGAGTATAGGCGCAATCGATACGCATATTCGGCGATAAAGAAAGCGGAAAAAATACACGGCGAGAAAGATTGGGAAGTGGAGACGATTTTTCAAGAAAGATATCTTGTAAAGTTTTATATGCATTTAGGATATAAAACTACCGATAAAATAGAACGGGTAAATTCAAAAATGGTTTTGGTCGGTTTAGAGAAATAAAAAAGGACGGTTTATAACCGTCTTTTTCTTTGGTGCGGTTATCGGGACTTGAACCCGAACGGTCTCCCATACGCCCCTCAAACGTACGCGTCTGCCTATTCCGCCATAACCGCTTAACATTGCACTACTAATAATATATAAAAGTTTGTGGATTGTCAAACGTTTTTGAATATTTTTATTATAAATTTGTACAAAGGGTATTTTCCTAGCAAAATTATCCTCTTATTTTCTTTATATATTTTAAATATTTTATCAGTATTTGGCGACGAAAAAATTTTGTAAAATTATTAGATTTTTTTGCAAAAAAACTCTTGACAAACAATACTATGCAATGTATAGTATTATGTAATAAAGGGTATTGAGGTGAGCGATGGATTCTCAACTTAAAAAGGGACTTTTGGAAGGATGCGTATTAGCGGCTATCCGCGACGAAGAGTCGTACGGATACGCGATAATAGGGCAGCTTTCGCCATACATCGAAATATCCGAATCAACTTTGTACCCGATACTTAAACGTTTGGAGAGTTCAAAGTGCATTGTCGTTCGCAACAGATTATATGGCGGAAGACTTAGGAAATACTATAAAATAACAGATAGAGGAAGGGCAAAACTCAGAGAGTTTTGTTTGGATATGGAGCAAATGATGGAGATTTACCGCTTTTTAAGGAAGTAAGGAGGATGGAGAAATGAATAAGCGAAGTTGGTTCAAACAGTTGGATAGAGAATTGATTGCGCAAGGCGAGTCAAAAGACGAGCGCAAAGAGATTCTCAAATACTACGAAGAAATGTATCGAGATAAAATCGAAGACGGCTTGACAGAGAAAGAAGTCTTGCGCGAATTCGGTTTCCCCGAGGACGTAGCCGATAGCGTAAGAAGCGACGATAGAAGAGCGCTGAGAAGGCGTTCGGATTATCGCGACGATTACCGTGATAATTACCGTGACGAATATCGAGAAGGTTACCGCGACGGCTATCGCGAGCGTGACCGTGACAGAGCGAGAGATCGCGACGACTACGACGATAGAGATAGGAATAGAGAGAAAGAGAAACCTCGCAGAAAGAGAAGAAGTCTGATAGGCGGCTTGTTCAAGACGATATTTACGATAGTATTCGGCATATTGAGCGTCTTGTTGTCAATCGTGCTATTTGTCGCTCATATCGGATTCGTCATTGCAGGCATAGCGGTTATGATTGCGTCGTTTACGCTCATTACGCAAAATATAGGCGCATTCATAATGCTAATCGGTGTAGGCGTAATAATAATCGCAGTCGGCGGTTTGTTGAATTCGGTAGGCTTTTTATCTCGCAAGTTAATTAAGCGTGTTGTCAAAGGCAGAGCCTAAGGAGGGTATATGAAAAAGTATTTAATCAGTATGATTGTATTGCTCGTTATCGGGGCGATAATATGCGGCGGAGGCGCGATAGTTTACGCGCAGAGCGACAACAGAATCTTCGAGAAAGATTTGGAATATACTCAAAAAGAGTACGTGGCGGAGTCTGAAATCAATGCAATAGACTTTTCTTTGATGGGAGCGTACAACTTTATCCTTCAAAGAGGAGATACTTGCTCGGTGTCATATTTTGAAAGCGAGATTTCGCATTTCACAGTGTTGGAAGAGAATGGCACTCTCAAAATGCAAGAAAAATACGAGTGGAAAAATATAATCACAAAGTGGTGTAACAAACAGCAAAAGACCGATTTAGTGCTTACCGTGCCAGAGGGCGTAATATTGTCAATGGATTGCCATTTCAGCGGAGCGGTAACTCTTGAGTTGCCCGAATGGGAATACGGCGATATAAATATGAAATTAAGCGGAGCGACAACACTTTCGTCAGAGTCGCCAATAAAAGCGGAGCAATTAAACTTCGACGTATCGGGAGTTCTTACGGCAAGTTTGAAAGGCGAATTCGACAGTATCAATTTGAAGGTATCAGGTTCTTCGAGTATGACTTTTGACGGAAGCGCGAAAAGCATAATTATGAAATCTTCGGGGGCTACGAATTTCAATTCAAACGAACTTGTTTGCCCTGAGATAAACGTAAATGCGAGCGGATCGGCAAAGATTACGCTCAATGGCGAGGGAAAAGAGTTTAATGCTCATGCGTCGGGTTATTGTTCGATTGACGCGGGGACTTTTACACTCGACACGCTTAGTATAAATGCAAGCGGAGCAGTCAATATGACGGTCAACGTCAAGGACGAAATAAACTCTCACGCAAGCGGTAGCGTAAAAGTAGATTACTACGGCGACCCAAAAATCTCGACTTCGGGATCATCAAAAGCCAAGTACAACAAGATAGGATAGGTTGATTGACTATTGACACTTGAATATAAAATTGGTATAATGAATATAATATATTGAGAATATATCAAGTGGGGAAAATTTGAATAAAATACAACTAAGAGAGCGAATAGGCGGTACTGTGTTGCGACTTGGCTGGTTGCTGGGAATTGCGACGTTTATCCCTACGCTCTTTTATTTGCTTTATTATGCGTTTGCCGTCGCTCAAATACTGTATTTTGCAGTATTGGCGATATTGATTTTGGCGACGTTCTTTTTGATTTTGTTCAACGAGGGATTTAGAAAAGCATTCGATTCACAAAACGTCGACGTGCTTCCTTTGGTTCAAAAAGTATACTCAGCGTTCAGCGCAGTTTTGCCTATTTTGTTCGTTGCGGGATTGTGTTTTGCATTGGCGTCGCTAGTGCTTTCGCTCAAAGCCAAAACGGTAAGGTTTCATTCAAAAGATTGGTATCGTCAATCTTGTTGATAGTATTTTTGTGTATAGGTCTTATCACTTATTACGCGACCAAATCCAAGATAATGGGGGCAAGCGTATGAGAGTGTATTTGAGCAACAGAAAAGACGTATACGTATTCTATCGCGGCGAAGCGTTGGATATAAAGAGAGAAAAGGGCAAAGAGTACGTCGAGGTTGACGTCCAAGAAGGGGAAGAGTATACCCTTGAATTTGTCAAGAAATCGGAATTCAGCCGTCCAATGTGGTTTGTCTACGCAATACTGTTTTGGATAGTTGGCATAATGGGATTTTTCACGCCAAAGTTTTCTAAAAACACTTTTTCTCTAAATTGCAAAATGACGGCAAAAGCGACTTCAAAGCCGTTGACGGTATTCTTCAACGTGTCCAATCCCAAGTATGCGCCAAACGTCGCTCTCAAAGTAGTAGGCGAGGGAGACGTATTGCTTGAAGACGAGAAGTACGTCGAAGACAAGACGGCAAAGGCCCGTCGCAAAGTCTATTCCTTGCTATCGGGCGTATTGAGATTAGCGGTAATCGTAATTGTCGCGGTAGCTATAGTCAAAAAGATTATAGGCTAAAATTGATGACTTATTAGAAAGCCCAGTTGCCGTCTTTGAATATTTGAATTTTCTTGCCCTCTTTCGTGATACCGACGATATTCATATCGCTTGAACCTATCATAAAATCGACGTGTATCATACTGGTGTTTACGCCCATTTTGTCAAAATCTTCTTGCGTATACTTTTCAAAATTCTTTATGCAGTTGGAAAAGCCTCTGCCCAAAGCGAGGTGGCAACTTGCGTTTTCGTCAAAGAGAGTATTGTAGAAGAGTATTCCGCTGTTGCTGATAGGCGAGTCGTAAGGCACTAGCGCGCATTCGCCGAGCATCTTTGCGCCTTCGTCCATAGCGACCATTTGTTTGAGCAAGTCTTCGTTTTTCTCCGCGTGAACTTCGCTGACTTTGCCGTCTTCAAATTTAATCCAAAAGTTTTCGATAAGCGCGCCTTGATAAGAGAGCGGTTTCGTCGCGTATACTACGCCTTCGACAGAACCTGCTTTTGGGGTAGTGAAGACCTCTTCGCTAGGTATATTGGGGTTGAATTCCACGCCTTGCAAGGTCTTTTCGCTGCCTGCGAGGAAGTCGGCGTTTTCAAGCAATTCGACTTTAAGATCAGTGCCGTTGGTAGCCGAATATTCGAGATATTTGAGATTGAGCGAATTGAGATAGTCGCATTTTGCGTGTACGTCCGCATTGTGCCTGTTCCAATTTTCAATAGGCGTACTTTCGGCTCTCGAAGTGTAGAGGATAGCCTCCCATAGTTTTTCTACGGCGATAGAGGCGCGTTCGTTGGGGAAAACTTTCTTTGCCCAAGCCACGCTCGGTACGGCGCAGATGCACCACTGATATTTGTTGTCCATAGCGTCGATATACGGCTTGCGAATAGGGTACTTTGCCATTTTCTCTTTGGCGATTTTGTCCTGTCTTGCATTTTTCAAGCCGTCGGGGTCGTCCGAATCGAGATATATTCTCGCAGGAAGAATTTCCGACTGATATTTCATTTTTTCAATTTGCCAATCCTTAAATTCGTTCATAGTAGATTGACTCATATATTTCGAGTTAAGAACCGTCAACGGGTTGTGCTGCCAGTCTACGACGACTTCTTTTGCGCCGAGAGCGTAGCACTCGCCGACAAGCATTTCCACGAACTCGGGTTGATCCAACGAAGCGGTAATCCACACCTCTTGACCCTTTTGGATATTGACGCCCTTTTGGGCTATAAGTTTAGCATATTCTTTTAATACTTTTTTCTTCATATATACCTCGCGCGATTATATATACAATATATATTATACTAAGTTGACAATTTGATGTCAAATATACCTAGCGGAAACCTTATTAAAACACAATTTTTGGAAGCGGAGGCAAGCATAAATTGAAAATGTTGGCATACAATACCTAATGAGGAAATTATGTGGCAGAGCACTATTTTAATTAGTAAACAGTTTAACAAAGACAACGTATTGAAAAAAGGTTTGGAAAGAATAGAAGGGTTGTATTTCGCAGAAGGCGAAGAAGAGGGGTATACATCTTACGACGTTGCGGCAAAAGAGTATGACAAAGACGCCTGCGAGAAAGCCGTAAGAGAACTTATTGCGGATATTATACTCAACAATATAAAATTACAGTATATTCTCTCGTCGCTCGGCAAGAGGGCGATAGATACTTCGCTATGCACGCTTATATCGTCAATGCTTTATTACGACAACAAAAAGGAAGAGGAATTTGTCAAAAGACAGATTTCCAATCTCAAAAATTACTGCGTGGACGGCATAGTAAGTTTTAGATTGAGAGAACTTTCAAGCGAGTGGAAGGAATTGGGCACTATTATTCTCAACACGCTCGGCAAGGGCTTTGGCGAAAAAGAGATTTATTCTCTCGCTTTGTATATGTTGGGCGAGAGAAAGGACACGAGTCTATTCATTGCCGACAGCAGAGAAATTTTGATTACAAACGTATCGCAAGGCGGATTGGTCAAAGTCCCAGAGATTTATACCGAAAAAATTCACAATATCATCAACGCTATCGTCAAGTATGGCGCAAGCGAAGTCGTAATAGAGAGGGGGAATGCGGACAAAGAACTCCTCAATGCCCTTAGAAATATCGTCGACGTAAAAATTTTGTGACAACTATTTATTGTATTGATAGATAATCATATTGTTTGCAAAACCGCAATATATGGTGTTTTTGGGTTATAAAGCCAAATTTTACCGTCGAAAAAAGTCCGTTTATTGTGTTGACAAGTACAAAAGTCGGTATTATAATATCAGTACAATTTAATTGCAACGCAAGAAATTGCGTACCCGAGGACACGTGATTGAGAGGCAATCGCCACAGAGAGTATCGGAATGCTGAGAACGATACGCGAGGATGTCAGTCATACCACCGCGAGGAAAAACACGTCAGCCGTACGAATCGGCGCAACTAAGCGACGGCCAAATGCCGTAATTAAGGTGGAACCGCGAGTAATCGTCCTTAAAGTCAAATGACTTTGAGGATATTTTTTTTGTAAACAAAATAGTTGATATATATTAAGATGAGGTGAATATATGAAAATTACGTTGAAAGACGGCTCAATTAAAGAGTTTAACGATGGAATGAGCGTCTATGAGATTGCCAAGGAGATTTCCGAAGGATTGGCAAGAGCGACTGTGGGTGCAAAAATCAACGGCAAGGTAGTGGAGACGAGAACTATCGTCAGCGAGGACTGCAAGTTGGAATTGTTGACTTTTGCCGACGACGAAGGAAAACTTATTTACAGACATACGGCTTCGCATATCCTTGCGCAAGCTATCAAAAACATTTTCCCGACGGTCAAGTTGGCTATCGGTCCTGCAATCGCCAACGGTTTTTATTACGATTTTGACTTCAAGACCCCTATATCTACCGACGAATTCAATAAGATAGAGCAGGAAATGAAGAATATTATCAAGGCAAATTATCCTATTACCAGATTTGTCTTGCCGAAAGACGAGGCTATTAAACTTATGTCGGGCTTTGGCGAAGACTATAAAGTGGAACTTATCAACGATTTGCCCGAGGGAGAGGAAATATCTTTCTATAAGCAAGGCGACTTCGTAGATTTGTGCGCAGGTCCGCACTTGCCGTTTACGGGTATGGTAAAGGCTTTCAAGTTGACGAGTCTCACGGGAGCGTACTGGCGCGGTAACGAAAAGAACAAGATGCTTTCTAGAATTTACGGCACGGCTTTTGACAAGAAGTCGGAACTTCAAGCGTATTTGGACGCAGTCGAAGAGGCTAAGAAGAGAGACCACAACAAACTCGGCAGAGAAATGGGAATATTTATGACGGATGAAAACATCGGTCAAGGTTTGCCTTTGCTCATGCCAAAGGGCGCGAAGTTGTTCCAAATTCTTCAAAGATTTGTAGAGGACGAGGAAGAGAGAAGAGGTTACGTCTTGACGAAGACCCCGTATATGGCGAAGTCCAATCTATACAAAATATCCGGACACTGGGATCACTATCTCGACGGAATGTTCGTCATAGGCGACGAGAAGAAGGACGACGAGGTATTCGCATTGCGTCCGATGACCTGTCCTTTCCAATATACGATTTACAACAACGGCTTGAAGTCTTATAGAGATTTGCCTTTGAGATACGGCGAGACGTCCACGTTATTTAGAAACGAAGCGTCGGGAGAAATGCACGGACTTATAAGGGTGAGACAGTTTACGCTGTCCGAAGGTCATATCGTCTGCGCGCCCGAACAACTCGAAAGCGAGTTCAGAGGGGTAGTAGACTTGATTAAGTTTATGCTCAAATGTACGGGACTTGAAAACGACGTAACGTACAGATTCAGCAAGTGGGATCCTGCCGATACCGACAAGTATATCAACGAACCCGAAGTTTGGGAAATGGCTGAAGATACTATGAGAAAAATTCTCGATAATATCGGACTTGATTACGTTGAGGCAAAGGGCGAAGCGGCTTTCTACGGACCTAAACTAGATATTCAAATTAAGAACGTACACGGCAAAGAAGACACTATCATTACCGTGCAAGTAGATATGTTCCTTGCTGAAAACTTCGATATGTCCTATATCGACGAGAACGGCGAAAAGAAAAGACCGTACATTATACATCGTTCGTCAATAGGCTGTTATGAAAGAACAATGGCTTTGATGATAGAGAAGTTTGCAGGCGCGTTCCCTGTATGGGCAAGCCCTGTGCAAGTCAAGGTTATCAGTTTGACGGATCGTACCGTTGACGAGTGCAACAAGATACAAGAGAAACTCAGAGCAATGGGTATCAGAGCGGAAGTAGACGCGCGTAGCGAAACGGTAGGCTACAAGATACGTTCCGCGCAGTTGGAAAAAGTACCNTATATGCTCATTATCGGCGATAAGGAAGTCGANAAGGGAGTAGTAGCCGTAAGACGCAGAGGCGGAGTAGTAATGGGCGAAATGTCCTTNATGGAATTTGCCGANAAAGTTTTGGACGACGTCGCTACGAANAGACTNGATTAGTTGATATGGGGGAAATATGAAAAAGTTTTTAAGCAAATTGACTGTATTNATTCTCGTAATCGCNATGACGGCAATTGCGCTGACGGGTTGCTCGAAATATAATGAATTCGAGTGGTCGGGCGACGAGAAGGGAAGCGTAGATTTGAAATTGAGCGTCGGCGAGGACGGCAGATTTGATATTTTGCAAATGGCGGATATTCAATTTGTCAGCGCTATCGGNGAGAATAGCCTTCAAGTAATGGACGCTACCATTGCAAGCGCNAANCCCGATTTGATAGTATTGACGGGNGATCAGATAAGTCCCGAATACTTGGTCGGTCAAAAGTGGAANGCAAAGAAGATNCTNAATCAAATNACCTCGTATTTCGATAGCAAGAAAATTCCATGGACTGCCGAGTTTGGCAATCACGACGGAACTTGCGGTGTAATCAAGAAACGTGAAATGCTCGAAATCTATCAAAAATCGGCNTACTTCATNGGCGGTTTGGANCAAAACGATAANTGGGAAACNTATATCAACGAGGAAGANGATACATACTGCAATTACTTCATTCCCGTGTATGACGGCGAAAAAGTCGCGCACGGCGTGATGTTGCTCGACTGCGCGTCNTGTCTTACCGGACCGTACAAAGGCTACACCAAAGGACAAATCGATTTCTATAATCAAATGAGCGAAAAGTACAAGGACGTTCCGTTCAGTATCTATACGCACGAGCCTACCGAAGAATTTCAGACTATGTACGACGCTAGGGAAAACAAAGATTTAGTTTCGCAGTTTTTGGGAGAGATAGAAAGTCCCGAGGACGGTATATCTTATTATCCTACTGCAAGTCCCGAAACCAACGAGTATCTCAGAGAGAGTATGAAGTCCAATAAAAACGTCAAAGGTATATACGTAGGACACGACCATTTGAGCAACTTCTCTGGCATTTTGAAAATGAGCGACGATTACAGCGTGGTTTTGGCATACGGCAGAATGTCGTCCTACGGATATAGCGAGTGGAAGTACTTTATGACGAGCGCTAAAAAGCGTAAGTTGTACAAGAACTATGCTCGCGGCGGAAGAGTGGTGTCGTTCACAAGCGGTGGAGAATACTGTACCTTTGAACTTTACGACTCTCAGGACGGAAACTGCACGATTAAAGAGAAAAATAGATTATATTTTTAGAAAATATATCAAAATACCTTTGAAAAACGATTGACAAGGTGAGAAAATTTTGTTATCATACATACGAAAACAAAGCAGTATTGATACTCACCTTTCGACAATCGGGTCGCATTGGTTAATAAAATTGATTTTATTATGAGTAACGGTATTCTTTGTTGCTCATATTTTTTTGCCTAATAGGCTAGGAGGATACGACCATAAAAGAAATGCTTATCAACGGACAAATAAGAGAAAAATCCGTCAGAGTACTCGATCAAGACGGCGCTCAACTCGGTATTATGTCCAGCAATGAAGCAAACGAACTTGCAGAGCAGAAGAACCTCGACCTCGTGTTGATTTCTCCTACGGCAAACCCGCCTGTTTGCAAAATTATGAACTATGGCAAATTCAAATATGAGACTGTAAAGAAAGAGAAAGAGAACAAGAAAAATCAGCGCGTTGTAGAACTTAAAGAGGTTTGGTTGTCCGCTACTATCGACGTAGGCGACCTCAATACCAAGGCAAAGCAAGCGCAGAAATTCATTGCCAACGGCGACAGAGTAAGGGTGTCTATAAGACTTAGAGGTAGACAAATGGCTAGACCTGAACTCGCTATGAAAGTAATGGACGACTTTTTCGATATATTAAAAGACATCGCGCAAATGGAGAAAAAACCTTTATTGGAAGGCAAGAGTATCGCAATGACGCTCGCTCCTATTGCTAAGAAATAATAAAATTTTGGAGGACGGATAAATGCCAAAGCAAAAATCACATAGTGGCGCTAAGAAGCGTTTCCATTTGACCGGTACGGGCAAAGTAAAAAGAGCAAAAATGAACAGAAGACACATTTTGAGTAAAAANGCGCCTAAGAGAAAGCGCGGACTCAGAAAGACCGCTTACGTTTCATCAACACAAGAAAAGACCATCAAGGAAATGATTTAGTCTAACGGAGGTACTATAAAATGAGAATTAAAAGAGGTGTNAACGCTGTTAAGAAGCGTAGAAAGATATTAAAATCCGCAAAAGGTTATTTTGGCGCAAAGTCGAAGTTGTATAGAGTAGCCCGTCAGGCTGTTATGAAATCTCAAAACTACGCTTACGTAGGAAGAAAACTNAAAAAGAGAGATTTCAGATCTTTGTGGATTACCAGAATAAATGCAGCNGCAAGACTCAACGGCTTGAATTACAGCAAGTTTATGAGCGGTCTTAAAAAGAANGGTATCGACCTCAACCGCAAGGTTTTGGCTGACATCGCCGTAAACGACCCAAGCGCATTTACCGCTTTGTGCGATAAAGTTAAAGGTTAATCGTAATAAAAAATATTCGGCAGTCTTAGGACTGCCTTATTTTTTTGTCTTTTTATTTGTAAATCATTGAAATTAAANNATTTATCGTGTAANATTGNATAGAGGACGTATGATAGAGATTANATCGGTAAAAAATTCAAAAGTACAATTTGTCAAAAAATTGCAGGACAAGTCTTTCCGCAAGCGNGAAGGCTTGCTNGTCGTCGAGGGNGAAAATATAGTCAAGGATTTGCCNTCNANCGTCGAGGNNGAGAATNTNTTCGTCNNAAANGACAAGGTCGNAGAATTNGATTANATTCTCAAACGCTANGCGNAAGATAAAATTATCGNAGTGGACGACAAGGTNATGAANTCNTTGAGCGAAACGGTCACGCCGAGCGGAATTCTCGCCGTNGTCAAGGCNAATGCCCAAAAGNNGGANANNGTCGGCAACNTCGTNATTTTGGACGGAATNAGCGANCCNGGTAANTTNGGCACGATAATAAGGACGTGCGTCGCTTGCGATATTAAAGANNTNATCGCTATCAACTGNGTGGATTATACTAGCGGAAAGGTTGTAAGNGCCTCNATGGGCGGAATNTTTAGNGTAAATATAACCGAATGTGACCGCAATGAGGCGTTGNCAATGCTCTCAAATCANAAATTATACGCTTTGGATATGGGNGGAGAGAGTATTTACGAACTNTCNAAGCCTATCGAGCCGTTNGCATTGGCGGTNGGAAGCGAGAGCAAGGGNCTTTCCGCGGAATTGAGAAATAATTCNCAAATNGTNGCTTTNCCGATGAAAGGGGATATCGAATCTCTCAACGCNGGNGTAAGNNTGTCNNTCGCNNTGTATAGNTTTGTGTTNGNNAAATAATGCTNCTTGACAAAGAGCAATAAAAGTTGTATTATAAAACNAATAGGAGGATATTTACTATGGCAGAAGATATTAAAAATCAAGAAGAANCGTTNGANGACGAGGAAATTATGGTGCTCGTCGACGACAANGGCGAGGAAGTCGAGTTCCANCATATTGCTACNTTGGACTATAAGGACGATTGGTATATCTATCTNCAACCNGTTGAGTTGGGNGAGATGGAAGACGACGAAATGCTTATATTCAAAATCGAGGCGGACGAGGAAGGCAACGACGTGTTTATGCCTATCGAGGACGAGGANTTGTTGCAGNCTCTTTATGAGGAATACCTCAAAGAGTGCGATTTGCAAGACGGAGAAGAAGATTAAAATAAATCATCAAGTTTGAAATGAGCCGACGCTTTGTCGGCTCATTTTTAATTTTTTTTGCCAAAAAATTATATTTGCACATAAAAATGCCGAAAATTTTATTGACTTATTTATATTATATATATATAATAAATAATGACTAATATTTTAGGAGGCAACAATAACGTGAAAAAGTGGCAGTCAATCGTGATTTTGACAGTCTTGGCGATTCTTATTGTGCTCGGCTCTGTATTCGGATTTTTGACTTTGGATAAGGGTGAGTTGGGTATTACAAATTACCTCGCATATATCACGCATATAAGTCTTGGTCTTGACCTCAGCGGAGGCGTTTATGCCGTATACGGAGTAGACGAATCTAGTCTTACCGATGAGCAACAAGATAATTTAGGCAAATTGATTGAGGGTACTAGGTCTAGCTTGGAATCTTTGCTATTTGGTAAAGGCTACACGGAGGCTCAAGTTATCGTATCTCAAGATAAAATCCGTGTGGAAATTCCTGACGAAGATGATCCGGAGAGGATTTTTAATCTTATCGGACGTCCGTCCAGCTTGGAATTCAAGGAATACGTTGACGGCGCGGACGGCGACCTTTCGCTCGACGACCCCAGCGGCAAAGTTAACTTGGACAGCAAAATTACCGGTGACGACATTTCAAGCGCCGGCGTATCGTATGATGAAGATACGGGTTATTACGTTGTAAGTTTGGCTTTTACCAACGCAGGTTCGACTAAATTTGCTTCGGCAACAAGCGCGTTGACAGGTTCTCAACTTTCCATTTGGATAAACGATGAGTTCGTTATGGCTCCTAGCGTAAACGCAACGATTTCGACAAACGCTTCTATCAGCGGTAATTACTCATATGAAGAAGCATACGATTTGGCAGTAAAAATTCAAGCGGGTTCTTTCCCATTGGTATTGAAAATGGAAGAGAGCAATACGATTACGGCTACTTTGGGTAGTTCGGCAATCAAAGCGGGTCTTATTTCCGGTATCGTAGGTCTTGTACTTATATTTATTTATTTGATTGCAATGTATAGACTTATGGGATTGGCTGCAAGCCTTTCGCTTTGGTACTATTCGATTACGTACTTATTCTTCTTGTCAATCTTCCCGTGGGTACAGCTTACTCTTTCGGGTATCGCAGGCGTTTTGCTTTCGATAGGTATGGCGGTTGACGCAAACGTAATTATATTCGAGCGTATCAAAGAAGAGTATAGAGGCGGAAAGACGATGCGTACGTCGATTACAACAGGTTTCAAACGTTCGCTCGGCGCAATCTTGGACGGTAACATCACGACTATTATCGGCGCATTGGTACTGATTGTTGTCGGCGCGTCGACGATTAAGAGTTTCGGTATTACGCTTTTGATAGGTCTTGTTCTTTCTTTGTTATCTTCACTTTTGTTGATGAGATTGGTTCTCAATTGTTTCCTTGTTTTCAACGACGAGAGTAAGGCAAGGGCATTCGGTCTTAAAAGAGAAGTAGTTGAGGAGCAAGAAGAAGTAGTAGAAGAGCAAACTGAAGAGGTGGAGGAAACCCCTACCGAGAAATATGTCAGCAAAAAGACTAAAAAAGGAGGCGCTGTAAGATGAAAATGCCAAAGAAAGCAAAAATAGTTGAAAAGCATGGAATTTGGGCAATCGCGCCTGTTTTGATATTCCTTATAGCGGTAATCGTCTTCACTTCCTTTGCAGTGGTAAACAAAGATATGTCAAAGGGTATGAATATCGGTATTGACTTCGCGGGCGGTTCAATCTTGACCGTTGAACTTGGTTCGGATATTCTTGAAGATACGGATAAGTACAATGAGCATTACAATTACCTTGAAAGCGTATTGACCAGTGAAGAGATTGCAAAGCAAGTAGTGCAGTATGCAAAAGAAAATCACGATATTGATATTCCCGAGAGTTCGGCAGTCGCATCTATAAGCTACGTGCAGACGTCGGGTAGCGATACGGGTATGTCGCTTTTGATAAAGTTTGACAATATCTCGTCGGCTTACGATACGAAGAGCAACGATATCACTAATGAGAGAAATAATATTATTGTAAATCAAATAAAGGAATATTACAGAGTAAATTATCAAGAAAGCGGTATTGAAGTAAGCACGTCGTATATCGGCGCAACGGCATCGGCTTCTCTTATCAGAACTGCTTTGATTGCAGTAGCAATTACGATAGTCCTTATCCTTATCTATATTATGTTTAGATTTGAGATTTGGAGCGGTATATCAGCAATTGTAGCCCTTATCCACGACGTTGCAATGATGGTATTCTTGGTAATAATTTTCAGAATTCAAGTCAACAGCGCGTTTATCGCCGCTTTGATAACAATCGTTTCTTACTCAATCAACAATACTATCGTCGTATTCGATAGAGTGAGAGAAAATAGGAAAAAGGCTATGGCAGCTGACAAGAGCGCAATCTTGGACAATAATTCCATTGTCAACAATTCGATTATGCAAACGCTTGTCAGATCTATCAATTCGACGATTACCACAATGATAGCAATCACAATCTTTGCGATTATCGGTACGGCTTCCGTAAGAGAATTCGCATTGCCGGTAATATTCGGTTTGATTGCAGGTTTCTATTCGTCGTTGGTTATCGCTCCGTCGCTCTACTGCTTGATGAAAAACAGCGTAGACAAGAGAAAGGCTATCAAGAAGAATATTATCAAAAAAGATAGCAAACCTAAATACGCAGGAGCAAAAGACTAATAGCTTAAATAGTAATACGAAATCGAGTTGCAAATCGCGACTCGATTTTTTTATAAATAAATATATACAAATAATTGAGAATATCGACTTATATATTGTATAATTAACGTATAGGAAAGAAATTGTATAATGGATAGAGAGCAATTATCAATTTTGGCAAAGGAATTTGCCGTGGATAAAAAACTTATCGAAATTCTTGTGGACAGAGGTTATGACACAAGAGAAAAATTGTATGCCTTTCTTTATCCGAGTTTGGAAAATTTGACTGACGTTCGCAAATACAAAGGTTACGTTGACGTAATCGAGCGAATAAATTACGCTATTGAGAATGGCGAAAAGATTTTAATTTACGGCGATTACGATTGCGATGGTATATGCGGAACTTCGATTTTATACAACTATTTCAAATCTCGCGGCGTTGAAGTAAACTGTTTTTTGCCCAATAGACATACCGACGGATATGGACTTTCTATAGAAACTTTGGAAAAACTTGCCGAAGAGTATTTGAGCGATTTGCTCATCACGGTAGACTGCGGCATTACCGCGGTCGAAGAAGTCGAGTATGCAAGAGAAGTTTTGGGATTTGACGTAATAGTTACCGACCACCACGAGGTGGGAGAAGTATTGCCCGATTGCTTTATATTCAATCCGAAATTATCGGGCGAAGAGTGTTTTAGAGATTTGTGCGGAGCGGGCGTGGCTTTGAGAATAGTCGAAGGACTGGGCGGCCTTGAAGAGATGAAAAAATATCTCGATATCGCCGCTATCGCCACGGTTGCGGACGTTGTTCCGCTTGTCGGCGACAATAGAATAATTACTCACGCGGGATTGAAAATAATCAATTCGTTTAGTGTTCGCAGAGGAATAAAACTGCTTACTAAGAGTTGCGTCGAAGGGGAAGTTACCGCTTTTGACATATCTTTCAAGATTGCGCCGAGAATAAACTCGATAGGTAGATTGAGCGACGCCAACGACGTGCTTGACCTATTTTGCAGGGAAGACAACTTCTTGCTTGAAAACGTCGTAAAGCAACTTAATGACAGCAACGCAAAGCGTATGGAATTGACGAACGATCTGTCCGATTATTGCATGGATATGCTCAAAAACTACGATTTTGAGGAAAATCCTGTGATTGTATTACACAACGCTTATTGGGATGACGGAATTATCGGTATTGTCGCTTCGAGAATTACCGAAGCTTTCCATAGACCTACGATTCTTATTACCAAAAGCGGAGAGATATTCAAGGGTAGCGGAAGAAGTATAAAGGGATTGAATATTTATAAGTACGTGTCGCAGTGCGCGGATATATTAGTCAAGTTTGGCGGACACGCTATGGCTTGCGGACTATCTATTAAGGAAAGCGATATCGAAGAATTTATAAAGCGTATCAACGATTTAATAAAAGCGGACTTCGATATGAATTACTTCTTGCCCGAAAGAAAATTCGATATAGATATGGCAAGCGTGGAAAGCGCAATGGATATGGCAAGGGGGCTCAAAATGTTAGAGCCTTGCGGAGAGGGTAACCCGAGAATCAAGTTCAAAGAGAGTATTAAAAGCAAAGAATTTCAACAAATGGGCAATACATCGCACGTTGTATGCAAAGATGGAGATAAAGAAATCTTGCTGTTTGGCGGACTAAAATACAGAGAGTTTTTGTCCCAAAACGTGCAAAAAGATTTGTACTATTCTTTGAGCCTTCAATCATACAAAAACAGGGTGTATGCACAGGCAAAAGTAGGCGCGCTCGAGTGTGGATTTGTAGAAGAACAAGGCGACTTTTCAGCCTATTTGATGACGGGCTTTTTCGGCGGGGAAGACGGGGGCGTAGAAATAGATTTAGACAAGGCGATAGAGATGGGAAACAATCTATTCTCGACTTGTTATATCGCCTATGATATCGACACATATCAAGAATTTTACGCAAAATACACTCAAATGTACGGTGAAATTGCGACGCAGAACAGATGCTCGTCAAATATCGCGCCGACTACGAAAATTTTCTTTGCGCCGACGACGCTCAAAGAGTTGGGGTATTACAAGAATATCGTATTGCTTGACAGACCGCTCGGCTTTAAGATTTTCGAGCGCGCGCTAGGTAAGGACAAAAGCGTATATTATATCCAAAACGTGAATATTTTGTCTAAGTTGAAAAAATACTTGCCGGGCTATTCAAAGTTGACTCAAATTTTCATAGCATTGAGAAATTTGCTTGCAAGTCGAGATATAAGCGGTATATCGGATTTGTATTACGCTATTGCAAAAAATATTGATTTGGAGTATAATGAATTTGTACTTGCGAGCGTCGTGTTTGCCGATTTGGGAATACTCAAACTATCGAGCAAATTCTATATCGACCCATCGGTAAAAACGAAACTAAGCGAAAGCAGAATATATAGGATAATTGAGGATTGAAGTGGAAGATCAGAAAATCATATTTATCAATAAAATAAAAGAGAATTACAGCGAAGCGCATGCGGAAAAGATACTCAAAGCGTATTACTTCGCTAAGACTGCGCACGCAGGTCAAAAGAGACAGTCGGGCGAGGAATATTTTGTTCATCCAAATGCGGTAGCCGATATTCTCATAGACTTAGGTCTTGACTGCGACACGGTCGTGGCTGCGCTTTTGCATGACGTAATTGAAGATACCGACGTGAGCGCAGAGGAGATTGCTCAGACGTTCGGTACGATAGTGCTGTCTTTGGTGCAGGGCGTTACTAAACTGGGAAAACTCAATTTCAAGTCTAAACTTGAAGAACAAGCCGAAAACCTCAGAAGAATGTTTATGGCGATGAGCAACGACATTCGCGTTATCATTATTAAACTTGCCGACAGACTTCACAATATGCGTACGCTTTCTTTCAAGGACGAGGAAGGACAAAAGCGTGTGGCTAGGGAAACACTCGATATTTACGCGCCGATTGCCGCCCGTCTTGGTATTTCCAGTGTAAAGGGCGAACTTGAAGACTTGTGTCTTAGATATCTGTATCCCGACAGTTATTACTATATTGCAGAAAAAGTCGCTCAAACGAAACTTGAAAGACAAGAAATTGTAGAACATATTTCTGGCGAACTTCACGAGATGCTCGACGAGTTGGGCATAAAGGGCGAAGTCAACGGCAGACCGAAGCACTTTTACAGTATTTATAGAAAACTCAATAAGGGCAAGCCTTTTGAACAAATCTACGATTTGATAGCGCTGAGAGTAATAGTCGACAACGTCAAGGACTGTTATGCGGTGCTTGGCTCTATTCATACTAAATGGAAACCTCTTCCGGGTAGATTTAAGGACTATATATCCGTGCCTAAGGCGAATTTGTATCAGTCTTTGCATACAACGGTGTTGACCTCTTACGGCGCGCCGTTCGAGATACAAATCCGTACTTATGAAATGCACAAGGTAGCCGAATACGGTATCGCGGCGCATTGGAAGTACAAGCAAGGCAGTAATACCGACACGTCGAAAATCGACGATGACAAGCTGGCATGGATAAGAAACGTAATGCAACTTCAAGAGGAAGCAAGCGATTCGCAAGAGTATTTGGATATGCTCAAAGTCGACTTGTATTCCGACCAAGTATTCGTATTTACCCCTAAGGGAGACGTTTTCAATCTGCCCAACGGCTCGACTGGCGTTGACTTTGCTTACGCAATACACAGCAAAGTTGGCGAGAAGTGTAGCGGAATTAAGGTAAATTCTAGAATTATGCCCGTGAGCACGAAACTCAACAACGGCGACGTAGTCGAGGTTATTACCTCAAATACGAAAGGACCGTCGCGCGATTGGCTGAAATTCGTAATTACCCCCGGAGCGAAGAATAAAATCCGTACTTTCTTTAAGAAAGAAATGAGGGAAGAAAACGAAAAACGCGGTCGCGAGATTCTTGAAAAGGAAGCAAAGCATAGAGGCTATGCGCTAAACGATTTGCTCGCTACCGAAAGTTGGAACAAATTCATTCGTCAAAAGTATGGTTTGAGCGTGTCCGAAGAAGTGCTTGCAATGGTAGGCTACGGCGAGTTGACTTCCTTGCAAGTGATAAATAAGTTGGTTGAACTCTATAAATCGGAACACGTTCAAGACGAGCAGACGATTGACAATATGACCAAAAAATCGACTGTACGCAAACAACAAGGCGGCGTCACCATAAAAGGCGAACACGGCTTGAAGTACAGATTTTCGCAGTGTTGTTCACCACTTCCAGGCGATGACGTGCTTGGATATATTTCGCGCAACGGCGGCGTCGTAATCCACAGAGTCGACTGTCCCAACTGCAAGGGATTTGAACCTGAGAGAATTATCGAAGTTGAATGGTCGATGTCAAACGACGAGAAGTTTATTGCAAATTTGGTCATATCTGCATTTGACAGAACGGGACTTGTCATCGAGGTGGCTACGCTTATTACTAATATGAAAGTCGCAATGACGAGTATATCGGCTAAGTCGGAGAAGAACAATATGGCTACGATAAAAGTGTCCGTCGAAGTCACGAATACGAATATGCTCGAAATACTTATGAACAAGATTATGCAGTCCATAAAGGGTATTAGAGAAATAAAGAGAGCGTCAAAGAACGTAAAGAGCAAATAATGAGAGCGATAGTACAAAGAGTAAATTATGCCAAACTCACGGTAGAGGGCGAACCTATATCCCAAATAGGCGAGGGATATTTGGTATTGGTAGGCTATACCGACGGCGATACGCAGGAGACTTGTAGATATATCGTCGATAGAATTATCGGTATGAGAATTTTTAAGGACGATAACAACAAACTAAACAAGACCTTGTCGGACGTGGGAGGAGAAGTAATGGTCGTGTCCAATTTCACTCTCTACGGAAACGCGTTCAGCGGACGTAGACCTGATTTTTCCAAATCGGCGAAGTTTGACGTTGCAAAGCCTCTTTATGATTTCACAGTAGAAGAATTTAGACGCAGACTAGGCAAGATAGCCACGGGCGTATTTGGCGCGCACATGCATATAGATATGTCCAACGACGGACCTATAACGATGATTTTGGAAAAATAAAGGATACTTAAGATGACGATAAAGACTTTTGTTTTGGGACTTTTGAGCAATAATACGTATTTGGTAATCAACGAGCAAGATAAATCTTGCTTTTTAGTTGACCCGTCGACGCCGAGCAAGGAGCTTGCCGAATATATCGAAAGCAACGGCTTGAAGTTGGAGGGCATTTTGCTCACTCACGGACATTTCGACCATATCGGTGGAGTGCAATTTTTCAAAGAAAAATTCGGCGGAAAAGTGTATATGCACGGTGAAGACGTAGATTTTATCGACAATCCGCTTAAAATGGGCAGAAAGTACGATAAGTTTTCCGTCGACGTAATGGTAAAGGACGGCGATGAGTTGAAATTGTGCGGAAGCAAGATTGAAGTCGTACACACTCCGGGGCATTCGCTCGGCGGAGTATGCTATATCTCGGACAGCGTAATTTTCTGCGGAGATACGATTTTCAGAGGCAGTTACGGCAGGACTGATTTGCGCGGCGGAGATTTTAATCAGTTGTATCAATCTATAAATAAGATATTGAATTTGCAAGGCGACTATACTTTGCTTTGCGGTCACGGCGCGCCGTCAACGCTAGGTTTTGAAAGAGTTAATAATCCTATCTTAGGGGACAGTTATTGATATATGATTGAAATCAAATTCCAGACAAACGCAGTTGAATTCGACAACGATTATATGGATATTATCCGTGCTTTCGATCCGCATATTAAGTTGAGCGAAGATGGCGAATTATTAAAACTTACCTTAAATAAGGTAAGCGATTATTGCTTTTGCGTAGAAATCAGTTTCCGTCAAGAGAAATTAGATAGTAACTTTCAACTTGAAAAAGAGTTTTTGGAAGAGGAGTCGTCTCCGTATTTTGAAGTGAAATACAAGGCGCAAGTCAAAAGACACAGCAAGGTCGCATTGTATAGATTCTTGTCCGATATTACCAAAGTAAAATTGCCGTACGGCTCGCTTACCGGTATTCGTCCTACAAAACTGTATCACGAAGTAATGGCGAAGGGTATGGATGCGGACGGATATTTTCTCGATAAGTTGGACGTTTCAAAGAGCAAGACCTCGCTTATAAAGTCAATTGTCGAAAATCAAGTGGGATATTACGACGTGGCTGAGAACGAAGTCGACGTATTCGTAAATATTCCTATTTGCGTGTCAAGGTGCGTATACTGTTCCTTTATTTCGGCGCAGTTGGACAAGATAAAGAAGTTTGTCACGCCGTACTGCGATTTGTTGGTAAAAGAATTGAACGGAACGAGGCAAATCATTGAAGATAGAGGCTTGAGTGTGCGAAGCGTATATATAGGCGGGGGTACGCCAACTTCGCTTGACGACGCCAACTTCGAGAGAGTAATCAAAGCAAGCGCGTTTGATTGCAAAGAATTTACCGTGGAAGCGGGTAGACCCGATACTATTACGAGAGAGAAGTTGGATATTATGAGCAAGTACGGCGTCAACCGAATTTCCGTAAATCCGCAGACTTTCAATCAAAAGACGCTCGACGCTATCGGCAGAAGCCATACCATAGAAGATATTTATTCGGTATACAAGATGGCGAGAGAGTATGACTTTGACATAAATATGGACTTGATTGCTATGTTGCCTAACGAAAGTTTTGAAGACTTCAAGTATTCTGTAGATTGCGCGATTGCGCTTGACCCCGACAATATCACGGTACATACGCTCGCTATAAAGAAAGGCTCGACGCTTAAAGTCGACGGCTACGAGAGCGATTCGTGGGAAAAGGCAAACGCTATGGTCGACTACGCCTATGAAAGTCTGGTAAATTCGGGATATTCGCCTTATTATATGTATAAACAAAAATATATGTCGGGCAATCTTGAAAACGTGGGATATTGCAAAAAAGGCAAAGTTTGTATTTATAATATTGATATTATGGAAGAGATTGCGAGCATTATCGCAAACGGCGCGGGAGGAATATCAAAGAGAATTTTCAATCAAGGCAGGTTAGAACGCTTGGCGAATCCAAAGGGAATCGACGTGTATTTGCAAAGGTCAGAGAAGTTGATTGAAGATAAAAAATCGTTCTTTGAACACTGTTCAAAAATATAATCTAGATATAAAATGTCGTCGCGCTTGCAATAATTTGGCAAAAAAACGGGGTATGTGTCGAATATGCTCGAAAGCGGAAAATTATTTATTTTATTTTCAATAAACGCTTGCTAATGATATGAAATTATGCTACTATAATTGTACTAACGTAAGCTAGGTTTGGCAAAGACTCCGATGTCTTACTTGGCTAACGCTAAATCAAATTTCCAAGGAAGGAGGCTAAACAATGGAAATTATCAACGTAAAGGAAATGACGAAGCAAGAAGTAATGACAAGTTTCGCTAAGCACGAAGGCGACACAGGTTCTCCTGAAGTGCAAATCGCGCTCTTGACTCAAAGGATTCTTCAACTCAACGATCACTTCGCAGAGCACAAGAACGACTTCCATTCGAGAAGAGGTTTGTTGCAAATGGTAGGTAAGAGAAGAAGTATGTTGAAGTACCTCAAAGATACGGACATTGAACGTTATCGTGAATTGATTGCAAAACTCGGCATCAGAAAGTAAGAAAAATGGGGCGTCATTCGACACCCCTTTTTTTGAGTTCCTTTATGATTTACAATTCGATTAAATTACTAATTATTGGAGGTTAGTTTGATGATAGACAGAAAAATTTTTACTACCACAATCGGCGGAAGAGAAGTCAGCATTGAGACGGGCGCATATTGTGGACTCAGCAATGGTAGTTGTATTGTAAGATGCGGCGACACCGCAGTTATGGTAAACGTTACTATGGCAAAAACCCCGAGAGACGGAATAGACTTTTTCCCACTCGGAGTAGATTATGAAGAAAAAATGTACGCTGTAGGTAAGATTCCGGGCGGCTTCAAGAAGCGTGAAGGACGCGCAAGCGACAAGGCCATCTTGACGTCAAGACTTATCGATAGACCGCTTCGTCCGCTTTTCCCGAAGGGATTTTTCAACGACGTTGCAGTAGTTGCTACGGCTTTGTCGGTTGACCCCAACATTCCGCCGGAAGTATACGCAATGATAGGTAGCTCGGTTGCGTTGAGCATTTCCGATATTCCGTTTGCAGGACCTACCGGTTCGGTTATCGTAGGCTACGTTGACGGACAGTATATTATTAACCCTGACACTGAGCAAAGAGAGAAGTCAAAACTTCACCTTTCTTTGAGCGGTACGAAGGAAGCAATCCTCATGGTTGAGGCAGGCGCAAACGAACTTACCGAAGACGAAATGATTGGCGCTATCTTGTTCGGTCATGAAGAAATCAAGAAAATCGTTGCGTTTATCGACGGTATTCAAGCGCAAATCGGTAAAGAAAAGGTCGTTCCCGAACTTTATCATCCCGCTCCAGAAATCGAAGAGGCTGTCAAGGCTTACGCGGACAAGAAGATGGACGACGTACTCGACAACTTCAATAGACAAGATAGAGACAAGGCTGAAGACGCTCTCGATAAGGACGTATTCGCTCACTTTGCAGAGCAATTCCCAGACGGAAAGAAAGATATTGCCGAGACTTTGTACGCAATGAAGAAAGCAAAGGTAAGAGCAAAGATTTTGGAAAAGGGTATCAGACCTGACGGAAGAAGTCTTGAAGAAATCAGACCTATTTGGTGCGAACACGGCGTATTGCCGAGAGTTCACGGAAGCGGCGTATTCACGAGAGGACAAACTCAAGTTATGACGATTTGTACGCTCGGTAGCCTTTCCGAAGTTCAAAAACTCGAAGGTCTTGACGACGAAGTATGCAAGAGATATATTCACCATTACAATATGCCGCCGTACAGCACGGGCGAGGCAAAACCGCTCAAGAGCCCAGGCAGAAGAGAAATCGGTCACGGCGCTTTGGCTGAAAGAGCGTTAGAGCCTATGCTTCCGTCGGTTGAAGCATTCCCGTATGCAATTCGTACGGTAAGCGAAGTTATCTCGTCCAACGGTTCTACTTCGCAAGCGTCAGTTTGCGGATCTACGTTGGCTCTTATGGACGCAGGCGTACCTATTAAAAAACCTGTTGCCGGCGTAGCTATGGGTCTTATCAGCAACGAGGACAAGTCCAAGATTTCCGTACTCACGGATATTCAAGGCTTAGAAGACTTCTTCGGCGATATGGACTTCAAGGTTGCAGGTACTAAAGACGGTATCACGGCAATCCAAATGGATATTAAAATCAAGGGTATCAATGAAGAAATTTTGAGAAAGGCTCTTGCTCAGGCTAAGAAGGGTAGATTGTTTATCCTTGACAAGATGCTTGAAGTATTGCCCGAACCTAAGACTTCTTTGTCCAAGTTCGCTCCGAAGATCGTATCTTTCAGCATTGATCCGAACAAGATTAAAGATGTTATCGGCAGCGGCGGTAAGGTAATCAACAAGATTATCGACGAGACCGGCGTCAAGATTGATATCGACGATTTCGGCAACGTACTCGTATCGGGCGTAGACGAGGCTATGAACGCTAAGGCTAAGAAGATTATCGACTTAATTGTCAATGATCCCGAAGTAGGCGAAGAATTTGAAGGCACAGTCGTAAGAATTATGAATTTCGGCGCATTCGTAGAGATTGCCCCCGGTAAGGACGCTATGATTCACATTTCAAAACTCAAAAAGGAAAGAGTAGAGAAAGTCGAGGACGTAGTAAATATCGGAGATAAAGTTAAGGTTAAAGTTACCGACATCACCGATAAGGGCGTGGCTTTGAGACTTTTGGAAGTTTTGAAGTAATAATAAATAACAAACGTAAGAAAGCGGTCGAAAGACCGTTTTCTTTTAATTGCGAGGTGTAAAATGTTTTTTGAGGACGAAGAGTTTGCGGGCAAAAATAATGAATCAATGGAAGTATCTAAACTGAACGTCGAAAACGACTATTGGTTGATTGAGAGCGGGGAATTGAAAGAATTCCATGATTACGACGCGGAGGAAGTCAGAGTTCCCGACGGCGTAACGAAAATTACCGCGTACGTCTTTGCGTTTTCTAACAGCTTAAAGACGATATATATACCCAAATCGGTGCAAATTTTGGAGAGCGAAGCTATCGTTGAGTGCGAAAACCTTACTCAAATATATATTGAAAATGAAAATATAGAGATAATAGAGGGCGCAATAAGCGATAATCCAGCGCTCAAAGAGGTATATATAGGCGGCAAGAAATTTGAAAGTATAATTGCTAGGACCGAGGATAAGGACGAGCCTTGCTTTGAAAAATACTTTGGCGACGACAGCGAGTTTGCGGTAGCGGACGGGGTTGTAATGATAAACGCAAGGGCGTTTGAAGATTGCAAGTCTTTGGAAAGAGTATATCTACCCGATTCGGTAAAGGATATATCTTTTAGAGCGTTTGCGGGTTGCGTCAATATAAGAGAATTCAAAGTTCCGCAGAATATTGAATTTATGGGCGGACAAATGTTCTCGGGTTGGACGGAATATCAGACGATATACGTTCCCAAGACTTTCAAGGGAATTAAATTTTTCCAACCTTGGCGTAGAGGTTGTAAGGCGCAAGTAATTTATTATTAAAATCAANTTATNATAGATTTTNATATTGCGTGGNTAGTATAATACGNTTTTTNGNTGCATATCTTTTTTTGAGGTGTGTATATGAAAAAGAAGTGGAAAATTACAAGCGCAGTCACAAATATNATTATTATCGTAATGTTGATTAGNCTTACGGTAGTAAGTTTCAGCGGACAGTATTCGNCTTTTGTNTTNTCGGAAGCAAACGATAGNCCGTATTATAAGGGAAATACCGCAAGAGGGGAAGTAGCGTTGATGATAAACGTATATTGGGGNACGGAATATCTCGACGATATGCTCAAAGTCTTGGATAATCACAACGCAAAGTGTACTTTCTTCGTAGGCGGTAGTTGGGCAAGCAAGAACAGCGAATACCTTAATAAGATGATTAGCGCAGGTCACGAAATAGGAAATCACGGTTATTTCCANAANGACCATGCNACTTTGAACTACGCNCAAAACGAAAGTGAAATNAAATCCAACAACGTGCTTGTCAGCGGATTGACCGGCTATCAAATGACGCTTTTTGCGCCNCCGTCGGGTAGTTTTAACGATACTACGNTAAAAGTNGCGGCAGATTTGGGTATGCAAACNATTATGTGGAGCAGGGANACGATTGATTGGCGAGATAAGGANAGNTCGCTGGTATANAGCAGAGCGACGAGTAAAGTNACGGCAGGNGATATGATACTCATGCATCCNACCGCGCACACGTTGGCGGCTCTNGGCGATATACTGACNTTTTATGAGGAAAACAACCTNACGCCNGTTACGGTTTCGCAAATAATNAAGCAAGANATNATATAGAAGATAGTTATTGTCGACAAAAGTCGGCAATAAATTTTANGTACGATTGNTGTCGAANAATACTAATACACTTTACTATTGATAATAATTATTGTANAATATATTTGATAGCAATCAATTAGACTTTTGAGAGGNATTATGAACGAGATTTATAGATTTAAGAGCGGACTTCGCTTGGCTTATAAATATTCGCCGTCGGTTAGGTCNGTCGGTATAGCCGTAATGACNGGCGTCGGCAGCGGCAANGAAACTNNCGCAAACAACGGCATATCGCATTTTATTGAGCACATGTATTTCAAGGGTACGAAGGACAAGAGCGCTTTCGATATAGTNGAGTATATCGACGGCATAGGCGCGCAAATAAACGCCTTCACGTCAAAGCAGACTACTTGTTTCTATACGCTCTCAATCGACACGCAGGCGGAAAATTGCGCTCNAATTTTGAGTGAAATNCTATTTGAGTCCACGTTCGACGAAAGCGAAATGGAAAGNGAAAAGGGGGTAGTNCTCGAAGAAATATCNATGTGCGAGGACGATAATTCCGATATTGTNTTGGACTTGCTTGCGGAAGGGTACTTTGGCAAAAATCCGCTTGGTATGACTATACTNGGCGAGCGTAAGAACGTCAAGAANTTTAGCCGTCAAGACTTGATTGACTATATTTCCAATAACTANTGCGCNGANAGTACNGTTGTGTCCATTGTCGGCAATATAGCATTTGACNGCGCAAAAGAGTTGGTGGAAAAATACTTTGAGGGNAAGTTNTCNTCNAATTGCAANCGNCAATGGCAAGACAANCGNCACGACACAACTCCTAGCNTAAAAAGCAAATTCAAGGACATAGAGCANTCNAATATTGCNATAGGTTTCCCTGCGTTTGANTACGAGAGCAAATATTCTATGGCGGAATTGTTGGTCAATACGATAGTCGGCGGNGGNATGAGTTCAAGGCTTTTCCAAGAGGTAAGAGAGAAGAGAGGNCTTGCATACAACGTNTANACNTACAATTCTTCGTATATCAACAACGGACTNTTGTCGCTCTATATAGGCACGAACGTCGAGTCGGTCAAAAAGGCGGTNGANTGCACGGTGGACTTGATTGAGGAATTGAGAAAGAACGGACTCACAAAAAGAGAGTTGGAAAGAGGTATNGAGCAACTCAAAGGCTCTTACGTCTTNGGNCAGGAAAGTACGGGCGTAATGATGAGAGTCAACGCNAAAAACGCGCTGTTTACCGANAANATTTTCGATATCGACGAAAAGATTAAGGAAATCGAGAGTATTACTCTCGAACAGACGAAAGACGTAATCGACTATTCCTACGATTTAAGCAAAGCAAGTCTTGCGTATATCGGCAAAAAGCCNAAATGCGATATTGAAAAATTGATATAGGATTTTAANNTAGAATATCGGNAATTCGGNNAAAGATAGGTCAGCCTATCTTTTTCTNGTTTAGACANTNNAATAGNNCTNTNGCTNTATAAATAANGCGTAANTTAGTNNAANNTGCNTGNNAAATGTGTAAANANTNGCNCATTTNNATATTNNAAATACAAATTNAGAATTTATCGCGTCTTTTATATAATAATTATTATATTAAAAATATTGTAATTCGATTTTAGTTGTGTTATAATCTAAAATGAGATTGTAAGGAGAAATTTGATGCAACAACAAGGTTACGAAGAGGATAAACAAAATAAGAGAGCAAAGTCANANCGCGTAAACGGNTTGGNTATTGCCATAGNATTNTTTNCTATGGATTTGATTTTGCTNGGCGNTTTTGGAAAANCNGGACAAGNCTTNACCAANTTNTTTGTCGGATTGTTCGGNTATGCNATNTANGGATATAGTTTTGCATTGACGCTTCTCGGNGTGTTGATGTTTATGAACGTNAAGCCGAAACANAACNTGAAGATAATNTTGCTNTACGTTGCGATTGCAGTATTNGTAATNATTTTTNCGCATATATTGGTGTCGCANAANTANGCNNACAANGGNTGGGGNNGNTATATCTCTCAGTCGTANAAAAGCGCAAATACNGCNGGCGGAGCGATTGCAAGTATTTTCNTATTTCCGTTTGCTTGGAAGAAAATTTATATATTAAGTCTTGTNTTGGANGGTATATTGGCNGTNGGNNTGATTGCNATTGCTATTCTTTTGCAAGTNAATATCGANATAAATCTTCAAAGATTTANGCGTNGCAAGAAATCCAACAAGATTTCAAGAGGACAAAACGTCAACGTNGGAATGTTCGACGTNGACTATCAAGACGAAANCGCGCCTACGCTCAANAATCATACNGTNGANGGAAAGGATATGGGCGATAGTCTNTCGGCAAAGGGTAGAAGAAAGAACAATTTGGACAACTANGTGCCGATAGATAGNATAAACGTNTCNCAAGACCAAGACTTTGAGATTTACAGCAATACNTTTCCCGANGANGACGCTCAACTTATTCTTGATACCGAAGAGATAANGAAGGAAGNNGACAGACCCGAACTTATTTATGCNAGCGAAGATATAGAGNTGCAAGACAGAAGCGTGGATATATCNAGNGCGCANAGAGAGATTTTGGGTATTGACGGCTTTGAAAAGATGAACGTNATTGACGAGGGTAANCAGGATAAGCCTATNNATGAGCGTATCAAANCGCAAGATAATTCCTTNACTCCTAATTACGATACTTCNAGATACGCAGGTTTTTCNACAAGCGAAAGATTGCGTATTATGGCTGAAAACGATAGAAGAAGNAGNCAAATGGGNAGAGATAATTTCNGAGTAAGCGANAATAAACCCAAAGAAACGCANAGNTTCGGCGAGAGAATCAACGANATTATCAATAAAAAATCCGACTATAAGACAANCAGCGATATAGAGCGCAAAGTCGATAGTATTATTGAGAAGAAACCTGAAANNAAATTNGAATCGTTCAAGAGCGAGCCGATAGTCAGCGAACCTATTAAAAGCGAGGATAAAGCTGCNGAGTTTGATTTCAAGGCGTTGAAGAACGGCAACAAATTNGAAGANAAGAAGGAAGAGNAGAAAGACGAGGAAGTTATNTCNCCTAAGGTTGAAGANAGAACCGANACNAAAGAAATCGAGTCGATGGANGATTTTATTGCCAATATGAATAGNCANAANAANCGNGANGACTTGCCNGAAGTCAGAAACTATGACGCTACNAANANCGTCGAGGTCAAGGCNGAAAAAGCNCAGCCTACNGACGGCTATTTCCAAAAGACTTTCGAGCCTAANCCNATTACGCCNAAACAGCCTATTATGCCNAANCCTCCGATAAACAAAATCGAAGAGAANCCNGCTCCTAAGGNTGAGCCTGAAAAGAAAGAAGANGAGAAGCCAAAGGAAAANGTCAAGAGAAGTCCGTATATTCCGCCTAGCATNGATAATCTNAAAGATTATATAGATAAGAGCGATTATCAAGAGGATTTCACNGAAAAAGCCAAGATAATNGAAGACGCNTACGCCAACTTCGGNATTGAAGTAAGCGTGAAAAACGTCGTTAGCGGACCNGCGGTAACNCGATTNGAGTTCGAAGTTCTATCCAAAATAGACGTNCAACGTATTCGTACAAAGGCGGACAACCTCCGNATGTATTTGGCTGCTACGTCTTTNAGAATNGAAGCGCCTATCCCNGGNAAATCGCTTTGCGGNATTGAAATTCCGAANGCAAAGAGAAAGACTGTCGGCTTGAANGAGTTTATNGAAAACGAAGAATTNAAGAGCAAGACTGACGGNTTGTATTTCGCTTTGGGTAANGACGTNGANAACAACTGTCACTTTGAAGATTTGACCGACTTCCCGCACGGACTTATNGCCGGCGGTACGGGTAGCGGTAAATCGGTATGNTTGAACACTATGCTTTGCTCGTTGGTATACAAGTATTCTCCNGAAGAGTTGAGAATNGTGCTTGTNGACCCGAAGAGAGTAGAGTTCGGTCAATACAGNGGACTTCCGCATTTGCTCACGCCGAANATNTACAANACGCCAAAAGANGCGGTTGTNATTTTGAGATGGCTTGTAGAAGAAATGTCGAGAAGATACTCGTTGTTAGAGACTTANGGCGTCAACAAATTGCCAACGTACAATATGCTNGACGAAGTCGTAGCNGAAGATAAGAAGTTGCCGTATATTATCGCNATACTTGACGAGTTCGGCGACATAATGGTCAGCGAGTATGCGAAAGAAGTAGANACGCTCGTCGTTACGCTNGCTCAAAAAGCGCGCGCCTGCGGTATTCACTTGATTTTGGCTACGCAAAGACCNTCGGTTAACGTAATTACNGGTTTGATTAANGCGAACTTGCCTACGCGTATCGCATTCGCAGTTTCGTCNGGTGTCGACAGTAAGACGATTCTNGANACGGTCGGCGCGGAAGAATTGCTCGGTAAGGGCGATATGTTGGTCAAGACAAGAAGATTGTCCAAGCANTTTGATAGATTGCAAAATCCGTTNGTNGACGACTTTGAAATTAAAAATATNATGACCGATATTATTAAGCACAATTCGGCATATTATGACGANAGNATNGANAGCCGTATCAACGAGATGTCCGAACCNCCNAAGACGGAAGANTCGTCAGNNCCGAAGGATATTAAGGAATTNGACTTCCCNGACGACCTNATNCCNGACGTATTGAGAAGAATNGCAGGNTCTGACAAAGTGTCGATTTCGGGATTGCAAAGAGCNTTCTCGATAGGNTTTTCGAGAGGCGGNAAGATTTACGANTGGCTNTTGAACGTGGGATATACCGAAAAGACGGCGGACAATAAATGCGTATGCCGTTTGANTAGCGAAGAGGTCGAAGAGATTATCGAAAACGCAAGAACAGGCGAGGGCGGATCGGACGANTAATCCGCCTTGCAAGAAATAAGAGGAAATAAAGAGTGAGGAGTGTTNGTTGAAATGAGTGGTAAATCGGNNCTTACGTTGCCTACNAAAATTACGATTATAAGATTGGTNATGATACCGTTGTTGATAGCGAGTTACTGCCTTCAACCGTTGTGGGAGTACNTNTTTATAGTTACGGCAGTTTTGTTTGTCGTCGCTTCAATGACNGACTATGTNGACGGACATATTGCAAGAAAGTATAANTTGGTCAGCGATTTGGGNAAATTGCTTGACCCGATTGCNGACAAAGTGTTGGTCGCTACGGGATTGTTTATACTTATCGACGGAAATTATTTGCCNGANTTGCCGTATTTTGAGTTGATTTGNTCNGTCATNATNATNGCAAGAGAGTTTATGATNGGNGTAATTAGACAGGTTGCGGCTCTCAAAAAAGTCGTTTTGGCGGCTGATAAACTNGGCAAGATTAAGACNGCAAGCACGATGTTCTCAATTGGATTCTTGCTTTGCTCGGCGCACGCAGGAAAGGTATGCGAGGTCTTTAANTATCTCGGCGCGGCATTGCTCGTTGTGGCGACTGTCGTTACNGTAATATCNGGCGCAAATTATATTGTAAAAAACAAAGANATGCTTTTTGGTAANAANCAAACTGACGAAAGCGAAAGTAGCGGAGATAAGGAATGAAAATCGGCGTTGTATCCTTAGGATGCGATAAGAATAGAATTGACAGCGAGAATATGCTTTCGTATTTGCAAGACGACGGCTACGANTTGACGGGCGANCCTGCGCAGGCGGATATNATTATCGTCAATACTTGCGGATTTATCGACAGCGCAAAGAANGANTCCATTGANACNATCTTGGAAATGNCGGANTNTAAGAAAGATAATTGCAAGTACCTTATCGTNACNGGNTGTCTTACTCAAAGATATATGCAAGAACTTCAAGAGGGATTTCCNGAAGTGGATATGTTTTTGGGNACTGCNAATTATCATATTTTGCCNCAACTGATAAAAGACCTTGTGGCGGGAAGAAGTCAAAGAAGTTATACCAACGACAAGGACGTAAGACATTTTTCGCCTAGAAGAGTNTTGACTACGCCNTATCATTACGCGTATATCAAAATCGCNGANGGNTGCGACAACAANTGTACATATTGCGCTATACCAAGCATTAGAGGTAAGTATACTTCGCGTAAAATCGAGGACATAGTCGAAGAAGCAANGCAGCTCGTAANNGATTACGGTATCAAGGAATTNATACTNGTCGCNCAGGACGTATCGAGATACGGAGTAGATATATACGGTGAAATCCGTCTTATCGAACTTCTTGAAAGGCTTTCGGAAGTGGACGTGGAGTGGATAAGACTATTGTATCTCTATCCCGAAAACGTCGACGAAAAATTGATAGATTATATCGTGTCCAATCCGAAAGTCTGCAATTATATCGACATACCTTGTCAGCATATAAGCGACGGCATACTCAAACTTATGAACAGAAGAGTAACGTCGGAGCAAATTTATAAACTTATCGATATGATACGCTCGAAGGGCGATTTTACGATAAGATCGACGTTTATCGTAGGTTTCCCTCGCGAGAGCGAAGAGGACTTTGAGAGGTTGGAAGAATTTATATCGGTTGCAAAACTCGANAGATGCGGATTCTTTGCNTACTCGCAAGAGGAAGGAACGCCTGCGTGTCGATTGAGCGGACAAATCGACGAGGACGTCAAACTTGCAAGGCAGGAAAAACTTTATTCTTTGCAAGAAAGTATTATGCTTGAAAAGATGAAGTCAAGACTTGANAGCGTAGTCGACGTNTTGTACGAAGGNATTGATTACGATATGCAAATTTTCTACGGAAGAAGTATGTTTGACGCGCCCGAGATAGATACTAAGGTCTATTTCGTCGCNGATATGCCNTTNGAAATAGGCAGAATATACAAGGTGAAACTTGAAGAACTCAACGGCGCGGANTACGTCGGTAGAGTGGTAGAATAGGGGGTAATATGATAGAGACNTGCAAAAATTATTGCGTGTTGAAAGCNTTTGACATTGACGGCGANATGCTTGCCAAATGCCGTGAATTGGCAAANGTGGACGGGGTAAGTCTTGAATTTGCGCAAAAAAATCTCGATTGCAAACTTACGCTTATCAACAAGACTGCAAGCGATATTACCTATCAGCGTATCCTTGACGGAATACTCGAACANTTGAAGAGCAACGTATACGCGAATTACGATACGACTTTGGAGCAATGCGTGATTGAAAANGCAAGAAGCAAAGGCGCAAAGATAGCGGTGGCGGAGTCGTTGACCGGCGGAATGATATGCGCAAGNCTCGTCAACGTNCCGGGAAGCAGTTCNGTNCTTTACGAAGGATTCGTCACTTACGACGCGTCGGCGAAAGTACGCAGATTGCACGTNAAACTTTCAACGATTGAGCAATACGGAGTNGTAAGCGAAGAAGTCGCCAAAGAAATGGTACAGGGACTTTTGGAAAACAATGAAATAGACTTTGCNATTTCCACTACAGGTTGCGCAGGTCCGCAAAGCGACGAGTACGATACTCCCGTGGGACTTTCTTATATAGGAATCGGAGATAGAGAGAATATTCAAGTATTCGATACCTTCTTTGACAAGGATAGNAACGAAATCAGAAAATGTGTGACAAATACGGCTTTGTATTTGGCATTGAAAAATATAAAAGAATTATAGGAAGAGGAAGAAATGGAAAAGAAAATTAACGTAGACAAAGAAAAATCCGAACTCATTGCAGACGCGATTTCTAAGATTGAGAAACAATACGGCAAAGGCTCGATTATCAAATTGGGCGATAAAGAAATAGAGCAAATAGACGTTATNAGCACAGGTTGCCTTACGCTTGATATGGCGCTTGGCGTAGGCGGTTTGCCAAAGGGTAGAATTATAGAGATATACGGACCTGAATCTTCCGGTAAAACTACGGTTGCANTGCACGCTATCGCNGCTTGTCAAGCGGCGGGAGGTTTGGCTGCATTCGTCGACGCTGAACACGCTCTCGACCCGATTTATGCGGAAAAACTCGGCGTAAACGTNAAGGAATTGTACGTCAGCCAACCTGACGACGGCGAACAGGCTCTCGATATCGTTGAAACAATGGTAAGAAGNAACGCAATGGATATTATNGTAGTTGACTCGGTTGCNGCGCTNACNCCAAAGGCTGAAATCGACGGCGAAATGGGNCANGCTGTCGTAGGNTTGCAAGCNAGACTTATGTCGCAAGCGGCAAGAAAACTCACGGCTATCATCAATAAGACGAAGACTTGCGTCGTATTTATCAACCAGTTGAGAGAGAAAGTCGGCGTAATGTTCGGTAATCCCGAAGTTACCCCNGGCGGNAANGCGCTTAAATTCTATTCAAGTATCAGAATNGAGGTCAGAAAGGGCGACGTAATAAANGACGGTAGCGAATTTGTCGGCAACAGAGCAAAAGCAAAGGTTGTTAAGAACAAGGTTGCGCCTCCGTTTAGAACGGCNGAATTCGATATTATCTACGGCAAGGGTATTTCCAACAACGGCTGTCTTGTCGACGTCGGCGTAAGTATGGATATTCTTAAAAAGAGCGGTTCGTGGATAAGCTACAACGACGAGAAAATCGGTCAAGGTAGAGATAAGACCATTCAATACTTAGAGGATAATCCCGAAGTCGCTTTGGAAATCCAAAATAAGATTATTCAAAAGGCGAAAGAAGAGTAATACATAATATATTATTATATTTATAATATAATTACTATTGACTTTATAACTGTATATAGGTTATAATTTAATTGCATAAATTTTTTTATGTTGTAACTTAAAAATTTAATAAAGAGGAGGCAAAAATGAAATTCAGTATGAATTGCTTGAATTTTCTCCTTGGGGTTGACACAGGTATAGTAGTGGCGATCGCTATTGTCGTAGCTTTGTTAGGTATAGGCGGCGGCATTGGTATCGGCATCGGTATATACAAGTCTTATGCAAAAAAGACCGTTGGTGGAATCAAAGAAGAGTGCGAGCGTATGAAAAAAGACGCGCGCGAAGAATCAAAGTCTTATCTCAAGGAAGCAAAATTTGAAGCGCAGGAAGAAAAGAACAGACTTCGCAAGGAGTTGGAAAGAAAGTCGGAAGAGCATAGGACGGAAATGTCTAGAAGCGAGCAGAGAATTGCTCAAAGAGAGGATCAACTTGTCAAGAGAGAGTTGGCAATAGACAAAAAGTCAGACGCTATCGACGAAAAGAAAAAACAGTTAGAAAACAGAGAAAGAGAACTCGATAATATCGAGCAAGAATTGCAGAACGCGCACGCGAATATGTTGTTGGAACTTGAAAAAGTTGCTCAAATGACGCAAAGCGAAGCCAAAGACATTCTCATGAACGAACTTATTGAGACGGTCAAGAGAGATGCTGTTGCCAAGGCTAAGGAAATCGAACAGAAAGCCAAAGACGAGGCAGACAAAAAGGCTAAGAATATAATCGGACTTGCTATCCAAAGATGCGCTGCCGATCACGCTTCGGAAATCGCAGTTTCGGTTGTTCAACTACCGAGCGAGGACATGAAAGGCAGACTTATCGGTAGAGTAGGTAGAAATATAAGAGCGATTGAAAATTCTACGGGCGTTGATTTGATAATCGACGATACGCCGGACGTAGTTACCGTTTCGGGATTTGACCCCGTAAGAAGAGAAATCGCAAAACTTACGATTGAAAAACTTGTATCGGACGGAAGAATTCATCCGGCAAAGATTGAAGAGACCGTTGAAAAGGTAAAGAGAGATATTGAACAGCAAATGAAAGAAGCCGGCGAAAACGCGGCGTTCGACGCGAACGTATACGGACTTCACCCTGAGATTATCAAGCTTTTGGGTAGATTGAAATTCCGTACGAGTTACGGTCAAAACGTGCTCAATCACTCTCTTGAAGTAAGCTATATAGCAGGTATGATGGCTGCGGAATTGGGCGCGGACGTTAAAGTTGCAAAAAGAGCGGGATTACTTCACGATATAGGTAAGGCTGTCGACCACGAGGTTGAGGGAACTCACGTTTCCATAGGCGTGGAGATTGCAAAGAAATTTAAGGAACAACGCAACGTTATTCACGCGATAGAAGCGCACCACGGCGACGTAGAACCTACGACTTTGGAAGCGATTATCGTGCAAGCTGCGGACGCAATATCGGGAGCAAGACCTGGCGCAAGAAGAGAATCGCTCGAAAATTACGTAAGACGTCTTGAAAAACTTGAAGGAGTGGCAAATTCCTTTGAAGGCGTAGAACAGTCTTATGCAATTCAAGCAGGCAGAGAAATCAGAGTAATAGTCAAGCCTGAGGTAGTAAACGACGAAGCTACAACCTTTATGGCTAAGGATATTGCAAAGAAAATCGAAGCTGAACTCGAATATCCGGGACAAATTAAAGTCAACGTGATTAGAGAAGTAAGAAAAATCGAATATGCAAAATAATTGTTTTTAGGAGTATCGAAAGATACTCCTTTTTTCTTGCCGTAAAATCTATGAAATAATCAGAAGAGTATACATTTCAATATAAGCGGTAATACTACGGTAAATATAGCAATTACAATTCCTGTAACTATTGCTACTATAAGCGTAAATCCCAGCATTTTTTTGAGAGTAATCGGGCAGCTTCGGCTACAGTATAAGTAATTTTTGTTGATATAGCAAATTATCGTGACTATCGTAACGACGAATATGAGATATATCATAAAGTAGAATAATATCGCATTTAGGACGTTTATTATCATGTTGCAATTCCAACTTCCGACAATATTTACCGCCAGACGGTAGGCAAGGAAAGTGACGACAAAATACATAATGGCAAATGCGAATTTTTTTCGATACGTAAGCATAGCGCAAGCGGCGAGTAAAAGATTGTAGAGAAAGTATTTGAGCGTTACTTTGACAAATCCGTATTCGCCGTTCATAATCAGCTGATAGTAGTTGACGTGCGTGAATTCGCTTTCGTAACTCAATACGACGAAAAGCGACAGCACGAATACCGCCAAATATAATCCGTAAAAGGTAATGAAGAATAATTTGTTGTCCTTAATATAATTTTTGACGTAAGGTGTAACGCAGACTTTATTGATTTTAATACCGTTAAATTTGCCCATTGATTATTGCCTTTTTAGAAGTTGTAGTAAATTTTATTTGATAAAAAGACAATTTATGACAAGATTACGTTATTTTGACGATATTTTGTCGCAAATATGCATAATAAGTTGTTTGGCGGTCGGTTTGCCTTTGCTTATATCAATAGTGTTGCCGAATTCTCTATATAGACTGTCAATATCGCCTTCAAGCCATGCTTTGGAAATGCAATTTTGAATATTTTTATCTATGCTGGCAATCTTTTTATTGTACTTTTGAGCAAGTAGTACGTAGCCGTTAAGTTTAAGCGGCAGGATATTCATTCCGCGCGTTGACAGTCCCGCAAGGTCGAAAATATACTTGTATCCCAAACAGTTTGGACGAAGTCCGATAGATAGCATATAAGAATAGATTTCTTGTTCCATAGATATATAGTAATATAAAAGAGATATATTTTTATGTCTATAATTGTATTTTTCGAGTATGTTTTGATAGGTTGAATAAAAATTCGAGATTGCGACACAATATTTGCGAAAATACAAAATTAGGGGATGAACTATGAAAAAGAAAACGTTGTTGCCTATTTTGATTCTTGTAATCGGACTTTTGGCAATCTTTCCAATAGGTATGGCATCGCAGTCGAATATGACCGCGCAAGGCGCGACAATGCAGGTCGAGCAATCTATTCAGCCTAACGGTTTTGGCGAATATTTGACGGAATATTACACGGGTAGCGTGTTGTATGAGCATAACGCGGAGTCCCGTCATCAAATTGCAAGTATGGTAAAGATTATGACGGCAAATCTTATTTTCGAGGCTATTGACGCAGGCAAGTTGAGTTATGACGAAATGGTCACAATATCGCCTGAGGCGGCTTCTATGGGCGGTAGTCAGATGTTTTTGGACAGCGGCGCGCAATACTCGGTAAACGATTTGTTGAAAGGTATTATCGTCGTATCCGCAAACGACGCGTCTTACGCTATGGCTGAGAGAATAGCGGGCAGTGTAGATTCGTTCGTTGCGATGATGAACGAAAGAGCTNCGCAACTTGGTATGGTAAANACTAAATTNGCAAATTGCACGGGTTTGCCCAANGAAAANGAGCAGTANAGNACGGCAAAAGACGTAAATATAATGACAAGACAACTTATGAGTCACGACAAATATTATGAATATGCAAGCGTGTGGATGGAAGATTATNAGCATCCGTCGGGAAGAATAACGCAATTTGTCAACACNAATAAACTTCTTAAACAATACAACGGATGTATCGGCGGTAAGACGGGATANACGGACGCGGCAGGNCACTGTNTGTCNGCNTGCGCTCAACGAAACGGAATGAANGTNGTCGCTACGATAGTCGGNGGTACGGACAGCAAGTCAAGATTNAATCAAGTNAGAGCAATGTTTGACTATTCTTTNTCNAATTACGTCAATAAAGTGTANTTTAGCAAAGGCGACGTAGTAGGAAACGTNAAAGTCAAGAAATCGCCTGTCGAAAGTATTGANGTANCGATATCNAAGGATATTACNAAGTTCTCGAAACTNGGCNCAGCCGGAGANGAAATTCAACTTGTNCTTCCGGAAGAAATAGTTGCGCCGATAANCAAAGGCGACGTAATAGGTCAGGCGGTNTATACTCTTGACGGNCAGGAATTNGCAGTCGATTTGATTGCAATGCAAGACGCGAGAAAAAGCACGTTTTTGGATATTATTAAGGGCATAACTAAGGATTGGTAATAATNANTAAGTTATATTTATGCGGACGGCTAGCCGTCCGCATTTGCATTTTATAACTAAATTGTAAAGTATCGGTGTTGTTTGNTTAAATAAAACGTCAAAAAGATAGTTTATCATTGACTTAAAAGTCAATATTTATTATAATATTATATATAGGATATAGAGCAAAATGTTTTCATTCATACAAGGACTTGTAAATAACGAACTCGTTCAATATTTGGGNTTTGGCGTAGTTGTGCTTGGCATACTGGCGTATATTATCGCNATGCTTGTCGCTATTGTNGGNCATGAAATGGCGCANGGATNTGCCGCCTANTGGAGCGGAGATAAGACNGCTAAATTTATGGGTAGACTTTCNATAAATCCTATAAAGCACCTTGACCCGATAGGTTTTGGAATGATGGTTTTGGTGGGATTCGGTTGGGCAAANCCAGTNCCGATTGACCCNAGAAATTTCAAGAACTATAAAAAAGGAATGGTTTTCACGGCGCTTGCNGGCGTAACTTTTAACTTTATCGTTGCGTTTATCAGCGCGTTGTGTCTTGCNATATTTACGAAAGTNACNGCAAACGTAGTTTTGGGNGANAACGCATTGACGTACTTTTTGCTNTTTATAAGTTTCTTNTTGCAGNTGTCGGTAANGTTCAANATNGTNTTGATGGCGTTCAACTTGTTGCCNATATATCCGCTTGACGGATTTAGAGTAATNGAGACGCTTGCAAAGCCTNANAACAAGTACGTCAACTTTATGTATAAGCACGGNTCGGTGGTAATGCTCGCGATATTGCTTATNAGTTTTGTNTTGGGAAGANTTATTCCGGCATTNGACATANTNTCCAACTATATCAATGCNGTAAGGACNGCGTTGGTATGGCTATTNGATAAAATATTNGGCTTAGCGCTNAAATGGATATAGGAGANAGATGGCAAACTTTTTTGATCAACACGCTACGAGCAATATAATATTAAATATNGCGGATTTCGACGGACCTATCGAACTTCTTTACGAACTTATTATGGTAGAAAAGAAGTACGANATCCGTACTTTTCCATTGGCTCAAATNGTAGATCAATATATGTTGCANATGCAACANGTTGAGCAATTGGATATGGAAGANGCNAGCGAGTATATNAAAATAGCNGCNGTNTTGTTGGAAATNAAGGCTCGCGCTTGTCTACCTAAGATAGAAGATCCTAATGAAGAGGAATANGACGATACNGACCCTGAGGAAGAACTCAGAAGAAAGATTTTGATGTTCCAACTNTGTAAGGANCAGGCGTTGAAACTCAAAGAGATGGANACTCAAAANAAGTTCTATCGCAAGCCTAAGTTTACTAATGCCGACGCAGTNATNGTCGTAAATGATTTTTCATTTGANAANTTGATAGANGCGTACGGCGTAATATTGCTCAAAACGATTGAAAAAGAGAAAAAGCACGCGACNAAGAAAATTCAAAAAGACAGATTTACCGTTGCGGATAANATTGAGTACATATCAAAATTTGTCTTAAAGAACAAAAGTGTGGTTTTCAACAAACTTTTTGAAGAAGATATTACTCGAAGCGAAGTTATCACGACNTTTCAGGCGNTGTTGGAACTTATGAAAAAGCAGATAGTAATAGCCGTTCAGAAAGATTTCGGCGACGATATTTTNATTTCGCTCAACGAGCAAGTCAATGCAGANGATATAAATTTGCAAGAATTAAAGAAGACCGAGGAGACTTATTGATATGGAAAACTTANTGGAAACNCTTGAAGCAATNATATTTGCCGCAGGAGTGCCTTTGAAAAGAAGTGANATTCTCAATAGTTTGCCCGAAGACGTGAGTAGAAANCAACTCAACGAGGCAATAGATAAGTTGGCTGAAAAATACAGCGGAGATTGCGGTATTGTGCTTGAAATATTCAACGATAAGGTNCAATTTGCTTCCAACAGCAAGTACGGCGAACTTGTCAGCGATATGCTAAGACCCGTTAGAGAAAAGGANTTGTCCAAAATNTTGCTCGAAGTATTGTCTTTGATTGCGTATAGACAGCCGATTACNAGNGCTGAAATNGAAGATTCGAGAGGCGCAAGCGCGGATTATCCGCTCAGNGTATTGCTCAANATAAATATGATNAAGACTTGCGGATTCAAAGATGCGCCNGGAAGACCGATATTGTACGGTACTACCGANGAGTTTTTGAAGAAATTCGAGATAAGCGGNNTGGATAAGNTGCCTGATTATGAAGAAGTAATGCGTAGACTTGTTGAATACAGCAACTACAATATTCAGACNGAAGGNTTGTATAGAGAAAGAGTTATCGGCGANAAATTCGAGGATGAAGAGGCTAAGGCGCTTGANGANATGCTTGATAGNAGCGATACNCCNGAATTCTTGCAAGGCGAAGAATATCAAGTCGTGGAAGGCGACGGCGAGGCTTANGAGGAACGNGAAGTNGCNAGCGACGCNGTGGTAAACGACGAAGATGACGATGACGNCGGCGAAATCGTAACGTAAAANTNCGAATATNCATTAANAATATAAAATATTATCAATGAAAATGCACAACATAGCAATATGTGGTGCATTTATTTGTTNTTTGCTTTATTTTTAATNNTTTACGNNATATTGATAGTTTTTGCGTACGGAATAAAAACGTGCGTNAGAATTGATTCTAGCAATCTNAGCGTGTGTGTNAAAGTATTTATATTTGATTGGATTGANGTGCTGTGTTTTAAGATATTCGTATGCAATCANCAGTTNTTTTACCAAATCAATAAAAGAGAAATCAAGGNNNTNGAACTNAAAAAAGACGAAAAGGACGATAAGAAGGCGAAAAAAAAGAAAAAGATTAACNTNTTATCATTCGCCTACTATATAATCGACAAGATGCCGAAAATTNGNATAATCAATCCNACAATCNAATATGGAGCNGATATTGAGGATATTAAGAATAGNGCGCTGTTTGACGGCGGNGTNTCCGNTATTGTNAACAGNGGNGTAGGGATNTTGTTTGACAAGTTGGATGCGNTAAATTTGTCGGTCAAAAACGTAAGCGANACGTCGACNTTTNGGGGCGCNTATTTAGAGGGGACNATNAAGTTTTCTTTAATAAAAATATTTTTATATTTTCTTCACATAATANCCGTGAAAAAGCGTTTNCAAAAGGCTTAGCANNATTTAGCAAGGAGAAAAANTATATGGACAATTCGTTACAAGAAATTATGAACAATACGCTCGATAATCTTAGAGGTATAGTCAAGAGCGAGGANATGGTATTCAAGCCNATATANCTNGACGATAAGACTATGGCNATACCNTTGACNAAGGTNTCGGTAGGCTTTGTNAGCGGTGGNGGCGGAGGNGAGACTAATAAATTCTCCGANANNAAGAGCGATAAACTTCAACCGTACGCGGGTGGNGGAGGNGGTGGAATATCGCTTTCNCCAATGGGATTTTTGGTNTTTTACGACTCTCANCCNGTGCTTGTCAAGGTGGATGAAAAGAGNAGTGACGGTAAGTGGAAAGACTTGATTTCGGCAACGTTAAATCTAGTAAAGGANAAAAAATAATGAATANATATTTCTCAATTAAATCAGTTTGTAAAATAATTACCGTAATTTTAGTCATTTTNCTTCTAAATTTCTTNATTATTCAATTAAATCAAGTAATTGAGGATAATTCTACGNTNANNGGCTCAAATAAAGCGTGGGAAAAGATTTTGACTACNAAANNCGACNCTCGNGATATTTTGGACGTNGGCGCAAACAAAGCGCAATCAATGGTAGTNTTGGAAGAGTCNACGCTNCGAGTGTTGGATGAAAGCAATAAGGACTTGCGACTTAGANATGGCAAGCACGACGAAGATTATGACCGCGCTTGTCGCTATTGAAAACTGCGACTTGGATAAACAAGTTNAAGTCGCCGACGANGCNGTNGGNGTAGANGGTTCGTCNATNTATTTGAAGTATAATGAAATATGGACAATTCGGGACTTATTNTATGGANTAATGCTTAGAAGCGGTAACGACGCNGCGGTCGCNATTGCAGTNGCNGTAGGCGGTAGNGTGGACNNNTTNGTCAATATGATGAATCAAAAAGTTGAGCAANTNGGATTGAGTAATACTCATTTTGANAACCCCAACGGCTTGCACGGCGATACNCACTATACTTCCGCNTACGACCTNGCGGTGATTTCGGCGTTTGCAATGCGNAACGAAGAGTTTAAGAAGATAGTNGGNACNAANATGTATACCGTAGCGGCGAATGAAACTCATCCGACCTANTATTTTGCCAANAAAAACAAGATGTTGACNCAATANGANGGNGCAAANGGCATAAAAACGGGCTATACGAAGGATTCCGGACGTTGTTTNGTNAGTTCGGCGGAGCGAAACGGCATGCAGTTGATATGCGTTGTGTTGAATATTTACGACACTTACGGCACTTGTTCGTCGGGTATGGATAAGGCTTTTGGCGAATATACGCCNGTNGAAGTCGGAAAGAAAGGGAGCGTATTGCAATCTTTTGAAATAGACGGCGAAAGATACGATATTGCTCTTGATAANGACCTNGTATTGCCGTTAAAAGANGGNGAAAACCTAGGNTTAAACTGNAAGTTTAATATGAANGNGNNTATGGAATTGCCTACGGCAATAGGCTCAATCATAGGAAAAATAGAGTTTTATGACGATAATCGATTGCTTTTTAGCGCAAATATTGTTAATATAAATGAGATTAACGATATAGGAGTATTNCGCGCNCTCTCGGCNTACGTNGGAGATTGGCGNGTAAGTTATNCTAATGGAGCGATTGAACAAATATTTAGCGTCGACAGGGGTGGCGTCAAGGCGTAACGCTGACAAGTTGATTGCCGAAGGAAGGGTAAGAGTTAACGGNAAAACCGTCACAGAGCTNGGAAAATCCATAAANGAGGTCAANGATACCGTTATGGTTGACGACAAAATCGTAAANCCNGCAAGCGATTACTCTTACGTTATGTTCTATAAGCCNAAGGGATGTATTACNTCNNTCAACGACGAAAAGGGCAGAAAGACTATATACGACTATTTGTCCGAACTCAATATNCCGCACCTTGTTCCCGTAGGTAGATTGGACTACGATACCGAAGGTATGCTTTTGCTGACCAACGACGGNGATTTGGCGCACAANCTCACTCATCCNAGTTTCGANGTCCCCAAGACCTATTTGGTAAAGGTCAAAGGCGANATGCCCGAGCATAANCTNGCTCAACTNAGAAAGGGAGTTGTCGTAGACGGAGAGTTGACAAAGAGATGTAAAGTCAAGTTGCTCGAATACAAAGACGGCGAATCNAAATTGCAGATNACNATCACCGAGGGNAAAAATCGCCAAGTAAGAAAGATGTTNGAGNCNGTNGAAAGAGAAGTAATCTTCCTCAAAAGAATAGCGGTCGGAGAACTTCGTTTGGGNGGTTTNTCCAGAGGCGGNTATAGGTATTTGAGCGAAGAAGAAGTCTATTATTTGAAACACATTTAGGGTNAGCGTCCGACGAAAATTCGTCGGACGTCTTNTTATTTTCNCCTAATANTNTTTAATATATAAATATTTTATCAAATTTAATATTTTTTGGGTCAATTTGCTTGCAAAAAAATACAAATGCAAATATAATAGTTTTGATTGCGGATTTGAGAGGGAATTTNGNAGAAAATTTCTTCGATAACAACATATAGTAATTAAATTGATTTTTATATACAACATTTGGAGGTTTTTATGGAGAACAAAACACTCTCGGCAAGCGTTAAGGCTTTGGATAAAGCGNCGTCGGACNTAAAGGCGTTTTTGGAAAGTATAGTTGACGACGAAAGTTTTGTCGAGACTGACGTTTTTCTTACGGGCAAGAGTTTTGACAGCGCTGACGAGGCGTTGGGCGAAGGCGTTGTGACAGGTTACGCTACTATGGGCGGAAATCCCGTGCACATCTTTGCGCAAAATNCNNNCGTANTNAANGGAAGTTTGAGCGACGCTCACGCCAACAAGATTTATAANTGNATGCAAAGAGCGATAAAATCCGGTACGCCGTTGATTTCGATTATCGACAGTTGCGGAGCTAGAGTAGGCGAGGGCGCAAGCATTATGGAAGGCTATGCGAAACTCATTGCAGGAAGTTTTGACCTTGCCGACGAAGTTCCGCATATTTGTATNGTTAAGGGNACGGCAGTNGGTATGATGGCTACTTTCGTTGCCGGAGCAGACTTNGTATTTATGTCCAAAGACGCTATTATGTCGGTAAATTCTCCGATGTATCTCGTATCGGACGCNAAGTCGTTCCCTGTTGATTACAANGCTCAGTTGGGATACAAAGCGTACGANGGCGAAAGCGATATGGCTCAATTCGTATACAGCGANNCAAAGGATCTCGCTAAGCAGTTGCAAAAACTTACTTCGACTTTGCTCAGCGACGAGGGAGAACCNNGNGACGACCCNAATAGAGTNGATCCGAAACTNGAAAAGACGACTTCCGCAAAGGAAAGAACNACGCTTGTTTGCGATAAGAACAGCGTNATAGAGTATTGCCCGACTTATGCGAAAGAAGTNGTTTGNTCGCTTGCGAAACTCAACGGNATTTCCGTCGGCGTTGTNGCTACCGAGGGCGANTATATTTCCGAAAAAGGTATCGAAAAGGCTGCATCNTTTATCGAAAAGNTNGANGCNTACAATATTCCGCTTATCACTTTGGTTGATTCTTTGGGNGTAAACTCCACTCTTAAAGAGGAAATNGGCGGTTTTGCAAAGAAAACCAACGCTTTGATGAAGACAATCGCGTTGAGCACTATTCCAAAAATCGGCGTAGCGGTAGGCAATGCGGTTGGTTATGCGTACAGCGCGCTTATGAGCAAATCCATAGGATTTGATTANACTTTGGCTACGTCAAACGCGGTAGTAGCTCCGATAGGTATGGACGTGAGCAAAGTTATTGCTACCGACCAAATCAAGGAACTCAAAAAGNAAGTTAAAGAAGCGTCGGAGAAGTCGGATATAGACGCAAACGCTTTGGAAAAGGCTATGAAGTACTTTGAAAANGTTATGGCTAATCTTGAAATCAAGGGCAAGAGCGTNGANNAAGCGTACGCAGAAATGCAGAGCAATCCTCTCGTTGCGGCAAAAGACGGATATATCGACAACGTCATCGAAGCGACCAANCTNAGACCTTATTTGTCGTCGGCATTGTTGATGGTATTAGGNATCTAAAAGGCGGTAGAGTATGTCAAAGAAGAAAATAATAAAAACAACTATTATTTGCGTAGTCTTTGCNGCATTGATTGCAGGNTTGATTACAATGATGGTTTTGCCGCAAGANTACGGCNANCCNGANANNCTNGATATTGCCAANAGNAATTTCGGNCAAAGATTGCTTATCGGTTTGCAGGTTGCTTTGCTCGGTATAGGTACGGTATTCGTAATGCTCATTCTTTTGATACTCGTCGTTACGCTTATGAGATTGATATTCGAGGGCGTAGGCAAGTTGCAAGAAAAGAAAACTGCTAAAAAAGCCGAAGAATTGCCAAAGCAGGCAGTAGCGGTTGCAGAAACTGCAAGCGAGGAAGACGAAGAAGTCGTGGCTGTCATTATGGCGGCGCTCAACGCTTATTACGAAACGCAAGAGACGACGTATAAGTCAAACCTCAAATTCAGAGTTCGCTCAATAAAAGAAATTTAATCAAAACTATATAGATAGGAGAAAAATATTATGCGTAAATTTAACATCAATGTAAACGGTAAGGCTTACGCTGTCGAAGTAGAGGAGATTACCGACGGCGCAGTAAGCGCAGTATCCGCGCCTGTTCAAGCTGCAGCTCCTGTGGCAAAGGCCGCTCCGGTTGCCGCTCCCGCAGGTAATGGCAAGCCGGTTAAGTCACAAATGCCAGGTTTGGTCAAGAAACTTTGCTTTGCCAACGGCGCAACTGTAAAAGAAGGCGACGCAATCATTATTCTTGAAGCAATGAAGATGGATACTCCTATATCCGCTCCATTCTCGGGCGTAATCACTTATTCTACTCAAGAAGGCGCAAACGTAGATTCGGGCGCAGTGCTTTGTACGATTGCATAATCATTGATTTATTGGAGGCAAAATGTTTAACATAGTTACGACGCTTCAATCGTTTTCAATGGTAGAATCGCTTGAAAACTTGTGGCGCAGTACAGGATTTATGACGACGTTGACGCCTATATGGCAAAATCTTATTATGATGGCCATTGCGTGCATACTCATTTATCTTGCTGTAGCCAAAGAATTTGAGCCGAACCTTCTACTTGCAATCGGTTTTGGCATGTTTATTATAAATATTCCCGGCGCATACAACATCTTGTACGGAACGTATGGATATACGTTCACAAGTTTAATTGACGGAATACAAGTTCCACTTTCTATTCCGGTGGACGTATCAATATTGACGGATGAATTGAAGCAGGATTTGTTGCCTTATCTCTCTGCGGATGGTAGTTCGATTATCTTGTCGGGGATTCCGGTTGACTTGATTGCTAAGATACCTGCAGTGTCAGATTGGATAAGCGCAAACATAGGCAATTTTGAATCAATGAGTATGGTTGATAAGGTTCCTGCGGTAGAGAGCGCTATTCAAGCAATGTTCCAAGGAGTTGATATCTCCGTAAGTCACGAAGTAGTTCAGGATCAAGGCTTGTTCTTCTATCTGTATAAGGGCGTTGAGTGGGTTATCTATCCGCCGCTTATCTTCCTTGGTATCGGCGCAATGACAGACTTCGGTCCGTTGATTGCAAATCCAAAGTCCTTGATAATGGGTGCTGCCGCTCAGTTGGGTATCTTTGTAACGTTCCTTATTGCGATAAATATCGGNTTTACGGGNGAAGAAGNNGCGTCTATCGGTATTATCGGCGGTGCGGACGGACCTACGGCTATTTACGTTACNGTAAAACTTGCGGNTCATTTGTTGCCGGCAATTTCAGTNGCNGCATATTCGTATATGGCATTGATAAAGGTAATTCAGCCGCCTATTATGAAACTTTTGACGACNAAGAAGGAAAGAGGCATCATAATGGANCAGCTTCGTCCNGTATCCAAGACCGAAAAGGTAATTTTCCCGATAGCCGTTACGGGTATTGTGGGTATCGTNTTGCCNTCGGCAATTCCNCTTCTCGGTATGTTGATGCTNGGCAATCTTATGAAAGAATCGGGNGTCGTACCTAGACTTACCAATACCGCTAAAAACGAACTTATCAANATCATTACGATATTGCTTGGCGTAATAGTAGGNAGTAAGGCTACTGCNGACGTATTCTTGAAGACNAGCACNTTGTTGATTATNNTNATNGGNGTATTCGCATTCGCATTCGGTACGGCTGGCGGACTTCTTATCGGAAAACTTATGAGCAAACTCTCTAAGGGNAAAATCAATCCGCTTATCGGCTCGGCAGGCGTATCTGCAGTGCCAATGGCGGCAAGAATATCCCACATGGTTGGACAGGAAGAAAANCCCAACAACTATTTGCTCATGCACGCAATGGGACCTAACGTAGCAGGCGTTATCGGTTCTGCCGTAGCAGCAGGCGTGTTGCTTGCTATCTTCGGCGCATAATTCAAANAAGAGAGGTATAANTTTATGGTAATGATTACAGAAACAATTTTGCGTGACGCTCATCAATCNCAAGCNGCTACCCGTATGAGACTTGACGAGATGCTTCCNATGTGCGAGAAGTTGGACAACGCAGGTTATTATTCGATAGANTGTTGGGGCGGAGCAACCTTNGATTCTTGCTTGCGCTTCCTCAACGAAGACCCATGGGANAGATTNCGCGCTTTGAAAAAGGCTATGCCNAAGACGAAGTTGCAAATGCTTTTCAGAGGTCAGAATATTTTGGGNTATAAGCANTATGCGGACGACGTAGTTGACCAATTCGTAAAGAAGACGATTGAAAACGGTTGCGATATACTNCGTATATTCGACGCGCTNAANGACCCAAGAAATATGGCTCAAGCTATCAAGAGNTGTAAAAAATACGGCGGTATTTGCGAGGCTACGATTTCTTATACNACAAGCCCNGTNCATACGAACGAGTATTTTATAAAGCTNGCNAAGACTCTCGAAGATATGGGCGCGGATAATATTTGTATCAAGGANATGGCGGGTATTTTGTTGCCNTACGTCGCTTACGANCTNGTNAANGGTATGAAGAAAGTGCTCAAACCCGAGACCAAAATTCACTTGCATACTCACCAAACGGCAGGAACGGGCAANCANACTTATTTGAAAGCTATNGAAGCGGGAGTAGATATTATCGACTGCGCGTTGAGCGCTTTGGGTAACGGAACTTCTCAGCCTGCGACNGAGCCNATGGTNGCNATTTTGAANGGCACGGAGTATGATACNGGTCTTGACGTAGCATACCTCAANGAGATNTCAAATCACTTCAAGAAAGTNGCNGATAGATTGAANGCNGACGGTTGGTTGACTGAAAAGTCTTTGGCTACCGACGTAAACGCATTGATTTACCAAGTNCCNGGCGGTATGCTTTCCAACCTCGTAGGTCAGTTGAAGAAAGCCAACGCTTTGGATAANTACGAGCAAGTTTTGGCTGAAGTNCCAAACGTAAGAAAGGATTTGGGTTATCCGCCTCTCGTTACGCCGACCAGCCAAATCGTAGGTACNCAAGCGGTATTNAACGTNCTTGCNGGCGAGAGATANAAGATGGTTTCCGCAGANACAAAGGGCGTTCTCAAAGGCGAGTACGGTCAACTTCCGGCAGAGCCAAACGCNGAAGTAATNAAAAAGGTTCTCGGCGACGCTGAAAGAATTACTTGCAGACCTGCCGATTTGTTGAAACCTGAACTTGCAAANTACCGTGAAGAGATNAAAGAGTATATCGAGCAAGAAGAAGACGTGCTTTCNTACGCGCTCTTCCCACAAGTGGCTTTGAACTTCTTCAAGTATCGCCAAGCAAACAAAAAGCGNGTTGATAGAGAAGTGGGCGACACTGTGTCNGGTATTCAACCTGTGTAGGGTTTTGCTGGTNGTCACTCCCATTTCGNCAAACGAGTTANNNAAGTTAGTATTAAANGANAACTTNNGTAAAAANNCANGAGTTNNNTTNTNTTNNTTTACTTTTTCTACATATTTTGCTAAAATAAAACTATGAANATTTTATTGGTAAACGACGACGGAATTTACTCTCAAGGTATATTGACTTTGGCAAAAAAACTTATNTNTGGCAACGAAGTTGTCTTAGTCGCTCCGCAGGGNCANATGTCCGGTATGGGACATTCTATTACNTTTTACGGCTACGTNAATTATACNGAATTGAAGATTTTGGACGGCGCNAGGTGCTATGCNGTCAACGGNACGCCCGCCGATTGCGTAAAAGTTGCNTTNAATTTGATATTGGANGGCAAGCCCGATTTGATTATCAGCGGNATCAACAAGGGATTTAATCTCGGCTCNGACGTGTTCTATTCGGGTACNGTCAACGCNGCNCTCGAAGGNGCGGTTCAAGGNATNAAGTCGATTGCCGTATCGCAAGAATACTTCTTGGAAAAATTTGATTTTACGTCNGAATTTGTGGCAAAAAACCTCAAAAAACTCTANAATTTGCTACCAAACGACGCTCAAACNATAATAAATATAAACGTGCCAAGCGACGATAAAGACGTAATAAAGGGCGTAAAATTCGCAAAAGTCGGCGTAAAACGCTACGTTGAAACTTATACNTTTGAGAATANTTTTGGNTATAAATTGAGAGGNGTNAGCGAATTNGGCGACTATAATACCGAAGACGANGACGTGTATTTGTACGATAANAACTATATTACGATTTCAACGATTAANAACGATTGGAATGATTNTNAANCGTACGATAAACTAAAAAATGAGGAATTCAATCTATGAAGGTCTTGATTGTCGGCGGNGGCGCAAGCGGATTGATGTGNGCGTCATTGCTNTCGCAAAACGGAATAGACGTGACGCTTNTCGAGAAGAATGAAAAACTNGGTAAGAAACTCTTTATTACNGGCAAAGGNAGATGCAACGTCACNAACGATTGCGATACGCAGACGTTTTTCTCTAATATNGTCAACAANTCAAAATTTATGTATTCGGCAATCAACGGTTTTAGTCCGCAAGACACNATTAAATTCTTTGAGGACAATTCTCTTAAACTCAAAGTAGAGAGAGGAAACAGAGTTTTTCCTCAATCNGATAAGTCAAGCGACGTGATAAAATGCTTTGAAAAAGTATTATCTAGGAATGGCGNTGATGTAAGATTGAATACCGCGGTNAAAAAGATTTTGACGGAAGACGATAGNGCNATAGGCGNGNTAATCGACACAGGNGANCAAATTTTTGCNGATTNCGTAGTAATTGCNACAGGNGGAATATCCTATCAGTCNACNGGCAGTACGGGCGACGGATATAAGTGGGCAAAGCAGTTGGGACACAACGTGATTNCNCCAAGACCTGCGCTTGTTCCCATNTTGCTCAAAGAGGATTACGGCTTGCANGGNTTGAGTCTGAAAAACGTAACGGCTTCGGTGNTGAGGGATAACAAGNGCGTTTGNNCNCANTTTGGGGAAATGCTTTTTACTCACAACGGAGTAAGCGGTCCGATTATANTNTCGCTGTCAAGTCTTATCAACAAGCATTACGTAGACGGAAAATTTGACGCTAAATATAANNTAGCCNTTGACTTAAAGCCTGCTTTGACAAACGAAGTATTGGACAATAGATTGCTACGCGAATTTTCNNNNAAGCCNAACGTCGAGATTAAAAACGCNATTCAGCCGTTGATGCCAAAAGCGTTGGTAGCGGTNGTATTGCANCAATCNGGTATAAGCGGAAAGACNGCGGTCAANGCAATTACCANANNNCAAAGGGAAAAACTNGTCNATACNATTAAGAANATNGAGTTTACNATCACAGGACTTGAAAATATNAATGCAGGNATAATNACGTCGGGCGGAGTNGACTGTAANNAAATCAATCCAAANACAATGATGAGTAAATTGATACGCAATCTACATTTTATAGGAGAAGTGTTGGATNTNGACGCNTTGACGGGCGGATTCAATCTTCAACTTGCGTTNAGTACGGCNNATCAAANGTGTAAAAGCATTATAGATTGCAATAATTGATTGCAAAATTATCGAATATAGGTTAAAATAGTATTATCGACATAANGAGGTAGATATGATAAACATTGCCATTGACGGTCCGTCGGGCGCAGGAAAAAGCACGATAGCGAGAAANATTGCCCAAAAGTTGAATATTACGTATCTTGATACAGGNGCAATGTATCGCGCGGTTGCTTTGTANGCTGTCGAAAAAGGGGCTGATTTGGCAAAGTCGGAAGANNTCGCGCCATTNCTNGACGANATNAAGATTACTTTTGTCGACAACGGAAGCGACAANNCTATTTGCCTTAACGGACGCGACGTATCCAAAGAGATAAGACGNCACGAGATNTCNAAATGCGCCTCGGACGTATCGAAATTGCCTCAGGTAAGGAATTTCTTAGTCGAGATGCAAAGGAAAATCGCTTCCGAAAGCGACGTTGTGCTTGACGGAAGAGATATTACAAGTCACGTTTTGCCGGATGCAAAATATAAATTTTACCTCACTGCTACGCCCGAAGAGCGCGCGAGAAGAAGATGCGCGGAACTCAAAGAGAAAGGGCAGGAAGTAGATTACGATAAAGTTTTACAAGATATAAATGACAGAGATTACAACGATACGCATAGGGAATTTGCTCCGCTAGTCAAGACGAGCGATTCGTATGAGATAGACAGCACGTCGATTGACGAAGAGAAAGTCACGGAGTTGATTTTGGGTCGAATAAAAGAGATTGACGCAAAGTCCGCCGAAATTCCCGTAAAAAAAGTTGAAAAAACAAACGCGTCCGCGCCGAAAAAGAAAAGTTGGTTTATNAGATTCATTGCGAAGTTGGTAAAAAGGGCAATGCGCGTAATTTGGATTACCAAAATTTATTTCAAAGACAATTTTATTAAAAACTCGAAAGCGGTCGTCATTTGCAATCACTATTCGGGACTTGACCCATGCATTATTATGTCCAAACTTTTGGGCAAGAACGGAAAAGTCGTGATGAAAGACGAGATTGCGCAAAATAAGTTTGTTGCCAACGTCTCGGAAGAACTCGGCTGTATTCCCGTAAAGAGAGGAGAGGCGGATATAAACGCGGTAAAGAAGATACTTCTTGCGCTGAATAAGAATCAGCAAGTGTTGATTTTCCCCGAAGGTACTCGCAACAGAACGAAAGATTTCAAGACGATGTTGCCGTTCAAAAACGGCGTTGCTACTTTTGCGCTCAAAGCAAAAGCGCCAATCGTTCCGCTTATGTATTATAAGAAGACAAAGTTTTACAGTAGAAACAGACTTATAGTCGGAGAACCTTTCTGGCTCGATCAATTCTACGGACAAAAACCGGGCGACGTCAAAGAAGAGGCGACGGATTTTATCTATTCCAAGATGATGGATTTGCGAAGAGAAGTCGATTTGCTCGTGGAAAAATTCAAGGGCAGTAAGAAAAGATATTTGAAGTACAAGCGACTACAAAGCAAGGAGTTGCACGAAAATGCCAATCACCGTAGCAAAGAGTAGCGGTTTCTGTCAAGGGGTGAAAAGAGCCGTCGACGTCGCAATGAACGTAGACGTTCCTTCGGCTGTGTACGGAGAACTTATTCATAATGAAACCGTGCTTGAAAAGCTCAAAGAAAGAGGAGTCGAGTGTATCGACGATTTGTCCGAACTCGGCGATAGAAGACTTATAATTCGCTCTCACGGCGTAGGCAAACAAGTCTATGACTATTTGGATAAAAACGGTATAGAATATATCGACTGCACGTGCGTATTCGTAAAGAAAATCCACAAAATCGTACACGAAAATTATCTTGCAGGTAAGCAGATTATTATTATAGGCAATCCAAATCATCCCGAGGTAATCGGTATCAACGGATGGTGCGATAATACCGCCATAATTTACAACGGAGAGGAAAATATAGAGTTTGACGACAAAAAGGATTATTGTCTTGTCGTTCAGACGACCTACGACCACAAAAAAGTTGAATTATTTATTAAATTTTTACAAAATAATATAAAATCGCTTGATAGAAATAATACAATATGCTATACTACACTTTGCAGACAAGAAGAGTGTGATTTACTTAGTAAAAACAGTGATATTATGCTCGTAGTCGGTAGCAAAAACAGCTCTAATACGTCAAAACTTTTTGACATCAGCGTCAAGAATTGCGAAAGAACGTATTTGATAGAGACAATATCCGATTTGAAGTCGGTAACTGTAGATAAAAAATTAAAAATCGGCATAATAGCCGGTGCTTCAACTCCGACGGAGTTGATTGAGGAGGTAAAAAATCTAATGAATGAATCTCAAGAAAACATCAAAATTGAGAACGAAACTGCAAAGGAGGATTTTGGCGCGCTTCTTGAAGCTTCGCAGGCTGATAAGTCTATGAATATCAAGGCTGGCAAGGCTTACAAGTGTACCGTTATTTCCGCGAACGAGGACGGCATTGCCGTAAGCTTCGGCGGTAAGAAAGACGGATTCGTGTGCAAAGACGATGCAGAAATGGACGGTGTAGAGTACGTCGCTGACAACTACAAGGTAGGCGATGAATTTACTGCGGTCGTTATTGATAAGAATTCTAAGTCCTTGGCAAAGGAATACATATATTTTTCTAAGAAGTCGATTGATCAAAGAAATAAGGAAAACAGCGACGCTGTCGAGATGCTTTCTCAATCTGAGTTTAAGTTGGAAATGAAAGAAGTCGTTAAGAACGGACTTAAAGGTTATTACGGCGGTTATTCCATTTTCGTACCGGCATCTCAAATCAAGATTGCTTACGTTACGGAAGCTGATTTGCCTAAATACGTTGGAAAGACGCTTAGACTTCGCCTTATCAAGTCCAACAAGGATGATCCGGAGAAGGAACTTGATTTGAAGAGCAAGAAGTCTTTCATCGCTTCTCAGAAAGTAATTCTTGAAGAGGAACAACAAAAGAAAGAAGACGAAATGTGGGCTTTCTTTGAGAAAGACAAAATCGTAAAGGGTAAAGTAAAGAGATTTGCAGAGTTCGGCGCATTCGTCAGCGTGAACGGATTTGACTGTCTTGTTCACAACAGCGACGCTTCTTACAGCAGAAACGTNCCTGCAAGCGAAGTNTTTGAAATCGGCAAGACCTATGACTTTATCGTAAGATACGTTAGCAGAGANACTGGCAAGGTNAAACTCGGATATAAGCAACTTCAAAAGAAACCTTACGAAATCGCTTTNGAGAAATATCCTGTNGGTAGCGTAATCAACGGTACTGTAAGAGACGTAAAGGANTACGGCGCATTCGTNCTTATCGAAGACAANATCGACGGNCTTGTTCCCGTATCTGAAATATCTCACAGCTATACGAAGAATCCTGCGGACGTTTTGAAGCCAGGCGATCCTGTTACNGCTCAAATCATTAGATTTGAAGACAATAGAATTACGCTTTCTATCAANGCTTTGATAGCAAAAGAAGAAAAGCCGGTAGAAGANACCACCGTNAGCGAAGAAGATTATCAAGAGGCTAAGGAGAAGAGAGCAAAGAAGAATGCGAAGAAGTTCGACGCNTCAACTGCTACTACTTCNGCTCCTGCAAAGAGAGTAAAGCCNGTCAAGAAAGAAGAAGAGGAAGTATCGTCTTGGTCTAGCGACGAAAANGCTACCGCTACGATGGCNGATCTTTTCAAAGGACTTAAATTGGATATTAAATAGTAAAGGTATTTGCGTTTAGACTTTTCTAGGCGCAAAACTATTGCTAAAAAAATATCCGAAAATATAAAAAATTCCTTGACAAATCATTCAGTATATAGTATATTTGAGTAGTCGCAAGTTGATAATAGATTTTGCGGTGTCGGGGTGTAGCGCAGTTTGGTAGCGCACGTGGTTTGGGACCATGGGGCCGGGAGTTCGAATCTCTTCACCCCGACCAAATTGCAAAAGCGCTAATTATGTGGGCCATTAGCTCAGTTGGTTAGAGCAACCGGCTCATAACCGGTCGGTCCAAGGTTCGAGTCCTTGATGGCCCACCACATAAATTTAATATTAAATGGAATTTGGCTCGGTAGTTCAGTTGGTTAGAACGCTAGCCTGTCACGCTAGAGGTCGAGGGTTCGAGTCCCTTCCGAGTCGCCAACAAATTTAATATACTTCTGAATTTTGAGATTTTTTATAATCTCTTAATTTATGCCTCGGTAGCTCAGTCGGTAGAGCAGGGGACTGAAAATCCCCGTGTCGGTGGTTCGATTCCGCCCCGAGGCACCATACCTGTTATGGTATGTGCTGGTGTAGCTCAATAGGCAGAGCAGCTGATTTGTAATCAGCAGGTTGTTGGTTCGATTCCGATCACCAGCTCCAAAAAGTAAATATGGGTAGGTTCCCGAGTGGCCAAAGGGAGCAGACTGTAAATCTGCCGACTCTGTCTTCGATGGTTCGAATCCATCCCTGCCCACCAAAAGCGACAAGACTTGTAAAAGACTTGTCGCTTTTACTTTCCCCTATTTAGGTGTCATTTTCTATTATGTATTTTTAGTTGTGACAAAGTCAGTTTTAGATTATTTAATATGCTTGAAAAATGTCGAATTATATGTTATGCTTAATCAAATTGGAGTTTTTATTATGGATCCATTCTATATTTTTATATATACTTTTATTGGTATTATAGTAGGCGTGATAGTAGTTCCAATATTATCACTTATACTATATTCTATTTTAAAATCACCATTTAAATATCCATATCATACCATTAAGTTTGATGTATCCGGAAAGCGCTTGCCAAACGTCAATGATTTGATTGACAATCATCTAAATGCATATGGTTTTAATGAGTTTCCACAACATTATGAAATCGTAAAAAAGTGGAAACTAGATTGCCAAGAGCGAATTCAAAAAAGCAAATTAAAGAAATTACGTTCTCAACAATTTGAAAAAATAATTGACGATGAGCATATGTTTCATTTTGAACTCATTAGAAAACAAACTCGTTATAAACAGGTGAACTATGTCAAATCGCCTTATAGCGTATATGTTACGGTTGCTCAATATACTTCTGATCTTAAATATATTCAACAACGATATGATGATCTTGCTAATATCGATTTTGAATGTACATTATCCGAATATCATTCAAAAGACCAACGAAAGCGAATGACGACTGCATTAAGAGAAGAAATTGCTATACGCGATAATTATACTTGTCAAATTTGTGGCAAATATATGCCCGACGGCGTAGGATTGCATATAGACCATATCGTGCCTATAAAAAAGGGTGGAAAAAGTATACCGTCAAATTTACAAGTCTTATGTTCCAAGTGCAATGGAAAAAAGTCAAGCAATTAATAGATTTATAAAAATTTGTTTTGCTTTGCCACTGCCCACCAAAAATCGGTAAGTCGTAAAGATTACCGATTTTTATTTTTACTCATAAATTCATTTGACAACAAAAAATAATAGTGATATATTTTAACTAGATGCAGGGGCGCAACCCATAAGTTGCTGAGATGTCGTTGAGCACGGCAGTACCTTTGAACCTGAGAGTTAGCACTCGCGTAGGGAGTCGTCGCAAGTTTTTGGCACGAATCTTTTTCGCAGGGCGAATTTGTGTTCGTGTAAATACAAATTCGTTTCTGCAAGACGCTTTGCTAGTTTTCGCAAAGCGTCTTTTGTTTTGTAAAAAACCTTTCTAAGGAGAAAATTTATGCTTAATGACATTAAAAACTACTTTGCCAACTTCAACGGAACGACAAACACTTGCCGAACGGTATTTTTGTGGATAGCCGTTGCACTTGTAATTGCTTTCATAGCAATGAAATGCGGACTTATGCTTAAAAAGAAGTACGCAAATTATAGCGAGGAACAATATTTAGTTGCCAATAGAGGAATCAATAAGACTATACTTGCGATTACGTTGGTATTCGCTACGGCTGTTATAATTACTTTTGCAGCATGTTACTTCTCGGAAGTAGCAAAGGGTGACGATACGCTTATGCCTATTTTGTTCTATCCGTTGCTTGTACTCGCAATTTTGGCGGTTGTCAGCGCGATTACGCTTGCAATAAAGCCGATAAAGCAAGTAAAGATAATAAGCGCAGTAGTTTGTGGCGCAGCGTTTATTGCCGTCTTGGTTTGTATGATTGTATATTATGCAAGCGGTGATGCTGGGGAAGCGTTTAACAACGTTGGATTGTACGTATCGGCTATATTTGTTGCCGCTATAATCATAACTCTTGCGTTCATTGCGGATAAACGAAAAAATTCTTTCGATACTCGCGCTATAGCATTTGCGGCAGTATGCGTAGCGTTGAGCTTTGCGCTTTCATATATTAGAGTATTCAAAATGCCTATGGGCGGAAGCATAACGTTTGCCTCAATGTTGCCATTGATGTTGTTCGCGTTTATGTTTGGAAGTAAAAAAGGTCTATTGGTAGGTATGATTTACGGAATATTGCAAGCAATTCAAGATCCGTGGATTATCCATCCTGCACAATTCGCGCTTGACTATCTTGTCGCATTCGGAGCAATCGGACTCACGGGTATTATCAAAGATTTTGGAGCATTTAAGAATAATATGAGTGTTCAATTCTTACTTGGCGCGCTTATTGCAGGCATTTTAAGATTTTTGTCTCACTATTTTTCGGGCGTATTTGCGTTTGGCGCATACGGGGCAGGATATGCCGAAGATTACAATATGCCCGCGCTTGCCAACCCATATTTCTATTCGTTCGTATATCAATGTTTGTATATAATTCCCGAATTGATTATCGTAATAATCGTCGGACTTCTTGCCTTTACCTCTAAGAATTTCCGCAGGCAAGTAGAAACGTACTCTGCAAGCAGAAATAGATAGTAAAAATTCTTGACATAATTTTTACATTTTGGTATTATTATGTTGAAAAANTTATATTACTATTGAGGAAGTNTATGAACAAGAAACTACNAGANTTTTGNGNNGGACGCGGAATGGANGTNTTNGGNAGNCGCGCGCGTGGCGTTGTCAACGGTTACGAAGTAAGCGTAAATGAACTNAACGTCAATCAAGCGTCAAATAGNGGNGAGTATCCNTATCANTTNCATTTNAATTTTTANGCAACNGACGATCAAAANCGCGATATAAGAAANNCGTTGGANAANGCTCAAATCAAACGTTGNAATCGNATTTTCACCGAATANGGATTGAAGATTANGTTGACNGATTTTACGGTNGGAAAACTNGTCGAGCGTNTGCCNGAGATTTTNNATACGGTNATTTCGGCAATNTCNAGTAANGGCGGACTTGNCAGCAACTATTGTCCTAAGTGCGGAAAGGAATTTNNCGACAATAAATGNGAGATTAGCATTGACGGATTTAATATNAGCATTGANAGGGAATGCAGAGATAGTATCAACGCTGAAATCGAGGCNGAGAACAAGGCNTTTGAAGAAGCNCCNAACAATTATCTTCGCGGATTTGCAGGNGCGGNTGTCGGCGGTGTAGNNGGCGTNGTAGTCGCTATTATNATNAATCTTNTGGGATATTANGCNGCTATTGGCTCAATNGNNTCGATTGTGGTTGGNACNNTANTGTATCAAAAATTCGGCGGTAANCCTACCAANNTGATGATANTAATCGTAGTCGGNACNACGTTCGTCTTTATGATGTTGTCGGTAGTCATATTGTATTACGTNTANGCGGCAATTGCCGTNGCCGAAACAGGCGTNGATATGTCGGCTATGGAAGCNTTCAANATNATAATGCAAGATGAAGAAATTAGGGGCGATTTCTATNTNGATATTATAATNACGGTNGTCNTNACAATAATCGGAGTNGTCGCAGATTTTGCGTATATGTCAAGANCNACNAAGAGAAAGAGCAACGTGTNATCNTNTGNAAATNATTNGAATTAANTAAANGACNGTGTCNAATAGACGACNCGGTCTTTTTTNNGTTAAATATNNAATCTATAATANGTTTTTTTTCTACAAAANTTACAATTTTTTATCACGAATAATGCGTTAAAATACCTTTATGACAAACTATGGAGGTAAGTTATGCGCATTGAATTATCAATCCAAGCNGACAGCGCAGTAGCAAAGTTGGACGGCGAATTGGACGAAGGTTGCGTAAAGAGCATAAGAGAGAAGATTGACGGCTTTATTCGCAACAANTATTTTTCNCAATTCGTNTTTGATTTTTCCGATCTTTCNTTTATGGATAGCACGGGAATAGGTATGTTGTTGGGACGTTATAAGCAGTTGAAAAAACGCAACGTACCTATATATATCAGTAATGCCAGAGGTCACGTAGACTTTATATTGTCTACGGCAGGCATATACACAATCATGAAGAAAATAAGTTAAAGCAGCGAGGTATTTATGAACAAATTCAGTATGAAATTATTGGCAAAGACGGGNAACGAAAGTTTTGCGAGAAGTTGCGTATCNGCATTTTGTCTGGAACTTAATCCTTCTCTTGAAGAGGTCAACGANATTAAGACAGCCGTTTCCGAAGCGGTNACCAACTGTATCGTNCACGCTTACGGCGGTCAAGAGGGCAAATATATAGATATATCGGTAAGTTTAGAAAATCAAAAAGCGGAAATAATNATAGAGGACGAAGGNTGCGGTATTGCCGACGTTGACAAAGCCGTTCAACCGTTCTTTACCACAAAACCCGAGCAAGAGCGAAGCGGTATGGGATTTACGTTGATTCAGACNTTTATGGACAAGGTNGATATAATTTCGCAAAAGGATAAAGGTACGAGAGTTGTAATGCAAAAAGAAATTAAGAAGGATTGATATGCTCGATTACGAAACTACCTTAAAATTTTTGGAACTTGCAAAGAACGGCGACGACAACGCGAAAGGCGAGTTGATAAACGCTAATATGCCGTTGATAAAGAGTATTGCAAGACGTTATCGCAATAAGCAAGTGGAATACGACGACNTATTGCAGTTGGGCGCGCTNGGACTTGTCAANGCGATAAATAATTTNGATTGTTCATACAACGTCAAATTTTCTACTTACGCCGTACCTATGATAGCAGGGGAAATNAAGAGATTCATAAGAGACGACGGCTCAATCAAAGTGTCGCGCGCAATGAAAAGCCTCTGCTCGAAAATNCAAACTTACGTCAACGACCAGTACGCGCAAAACAATTCTCCNACNATCAAGGATATTGCCGANCATTTTGAGATNGAGGAGCAAGAAGTNGTATTNGCAATGGANAGCAATAAATATCCCGTATCNATTTTTGAAAAATACGAAGACGATAANAATCAGTGCGTAATGGACAAACTTGCGTCGCACGAGAACAANGACGACGTGATAAANAAGATTTTGCTAAAAGANTATATAAATTCTTTGCCCGAGAGAGAGAAGAAAGTAATAATNCTCAGATATTATAGAGATAAGACGCAGAGCGAAATCGCGCAGATGTTGGGCGTNTCNCAAGTGCAAATATCGAGAATAGAAAGCAAAGTAATCAGTCAGTTGAAGCANGCNTTGGCATAAAAATAATAGTATTGTATAATTTACCCTCGTTTGGATAACATCTAAACGGGGGTGATTTTTTTATGAAAAATCCGTTGTTCAAAGATAACGTNGAGGACAANGAAATAAAATTTTTGTTGCCCGAAGACAAGGATATAGTAGTAAATAAGTCCGCAAGTATCNGCGTAAAGGAGGATAGATATGGAAGATAAACAGTATATGGAGTACATTCATGCTCACGCGCAAAAGAGCAGTCACNTCACTACGCTTGTGTGGGCATTTTTGGTAGGNGGTCTGATTTGTTGNATAGGTCAGGCNTTNGGCGATATATACAGAGCGGTTTTGCCCGATTGGGANAANTCGAAGATTGCCGCNTTGGTAAGTATGACNATGATATTCTTNGGCGCATTTCTTACNGCGATTGGCGTATATGACAAGATAGGTATTCACGCNGGCGGCGGCTCAATCGTNCCGATTACGGGNTTTGCCAACTCGGTNGTGTCGCCTGCAATGGAATTNAATAAAGAGGGNATAGTCCTCGGTATGATGGCNAAAATGTTCGTAATCGCAGGACCTATTATNGTCGCNGGAACGGTTTCGTCNGTTGTGACCGGNTTGATTTATTGGATAGTNGGATTGTTTAATTGAGGTAGAAATGAAAGTAGGAAAACGAACTTATTTATTGGACAACAANGTNTATATTCAGTCTGCGTATTCGTTGGCNGGNCCNTANGAGGCNAANGGTAATTTCAGAGATTACTACGANTCTGTAATGGAAGACGACGAATGGAAGTGNAAGTCGCACGAAATGGCTGANATTCAAATGCAAAGGTACGTCATAGGCGAGTGCCTTTCAAGAGTNAACGTCAATCCTATGGATTGCGGCGCGATTATGGGCGGTGATTTGATAAATCAAATCGTGCCTACGTCNTTNTCGGCAAGAGANTTNCATACGCCGTTTATGGGACTTTACAACGCTTGCGCNACNTTTGGCGANGCGTTGGCGATAGGNTCNACNTTGGTNAANGGCGACTTTGACAANATAGTATGNTGCACGAGTTCGCACTACGCCACGGCGGAAAGACAGTACAGATATCCGCTTGAATTGGGTACGCAACCTACGCCNGAATCGCAGTGGACGGTCACGGGAAGCGGAGCNGTTTTGNTGTCNAAAAAGCCNGGCGATTATCCTATGGTGACNGGATATACNATNGGNNGAGTATTGGACTTNGGTCTTACTGACGCCAACAATATGGGNGGNGCTATGGCTCCTGCCGCGGCGAANACGATTGTTACGCATTTCAAAGACACAGGTCGNTCGCCCGATTATTACGATATGATNATCACNGGNGACNTAGGACGCTTTGGCAGAGAGACNTTGCATTATTTGTGCAAAAAAGAGGGNTACGATTTGGATAATCTNAATGACTGCGGNAGTCTTGTNTATAGCGACGATCAAAAGNCNGGTCAAGGCGGTTCGGGNGCAGGNTGNTGNTCGCTCGTNTTTACNGCGTATTTGTATAANAANNTTNTNGACAAGTCGTTGNGAAGAATACTATTCGTGCCGACGGGCGCAATGNTGTCAAAGGANTCGGCNTTGCAAGGNGAAAGTATACCNGGTATCGCTCACGCAGTAGTGATAGAAAGAGAGGTTTNATATGGAAATATTTTTGGGTTACGTAAAGGCGTTCGCAATAGGNGGTCTNATCTGNATGATTGCGCAGATATTTATCAATAANACAAAAATGACTTCGGCAAGAATATTNGTTATGTTTTTGCTNATNGGNGTATTTTTGGAATTCGTGGGAGCGTTCAAGTATATCGAAGAGTTCGCAGGCGCAGGTATTACNATACCTATTACNGGATTTGGCAGTACNATTGTAAANGGCGCGAAAGAAGGCGCNAAAGTCGGNCTATTTGAGGCTTTGACNTATGGATTTAGAAATATGGCGGGCGGATTGACNGCGGCAATATTCTTCGGATTCTTCTTTGCGTTGATATTCAAATCTCATTCGAAAAAAGCGTAAAAGTACTCTCGCCATAATNGGCGAGAGTNTTGCAATATAACANNACTTTCNGCATATAATGAAGTATGCGGAAAAGAAAATATTCCCGTTTTAGAAGATATTTGGCTTTTTTNATATCNTTTTCCCTTGTGATTGCTTCGTTTTTGTATTTNAGAAGCAATTTGATTAACTACGTNGAAAAATACGCAAGCAGCCTTATTACGACNAGAGTGGTNGACGTATTCAACTCTTCGACNACGCAAGCGTTGGANGGNGAAATGTTTCAGGATAAATCCAANTTCTATGAGATAAGGTACGANAGTGACGGCAACGTAACGNTGATNAGTACGGATATGGTNGTAATCAACGCTTTGATGAGAGACGTCGCTGCAATTTCTCANACCAANGTCAATAAACTTTNCGAGGAAGAAAACGTTGAAGTNCCGTACAGNAGCATTTTGGGAAGTATGCTGATTGCCAATTACGGCGGAAANTACGAATTGAAGATGGAACTNNTNGGGAATATTCAATGCAATTATCGCACNACGTTTGAATCAAAAGGAGTNAANCAAACGCTTATGTGTATGTATATNGACCTTTTTGCNGACATTAGCGTNATGCTNCCGCTATACGTCAAAAACGTAAANGTNAACAATAATATGGTCGTGTATCAAAANNTGATTGTCGGAAAAGTACCNGAATTTTATTTNCAAAACGGGATTGGCTCGATNGATTTGTTGCCTTAGNCNGTGTTTTNGGCGGAAATGTTGGCAAAACTTATCCAAACGCTTGCAAATGATAGNCTTTAATGGTAAAATAACACTATAAACGATGAAGAGGAGCGTGTCCCGCGCAAGACGAGCGACAGAGATTTTACCTCAATGGGCTGGAAGGGTAATTCGTGAGTTTGGGAGAGTTCGCCTCGGAGTTATTTTGTTGAAATCAAAGTAGGCAAAATCGTTGGCAACGTTATAGCCGTAATGAGGTCGATTTATAATTGACGAACTTAGGTGGTACAGCGTAGAATACGCCCTAATAAATAGGGGCGTATTTTTTATTATATAAAGAGGTAAATATGAAAGAGAAAATTGCAAAACTTATCGAACAGGCAAAAAGCGCAATTGAGCAGAGTCATACTTTGGCTTTTATCANCAACNTNAAAGTNNAGTTTTTGGGTAAAAACGGCGAACTCACGCAGTTGCTAAGAGGTATGAAAGACGTTCCGCAAGAAGAGCGTCCTATGGTCGGCAAATACGTCAACGAAGCAAGAGATTTAATCACGCAGTTGACNGAGGAAAAGACCNGTCANCTNACNCAAGCTGAAATCGACGAAAANATGATGAAAGAAAGCGTNGANATCACGCTTGANGGAAAGAATAGCGAAAGAGGCAGTCTNCATCCTTGCACTCTCGTGACNAATGAGATNGTTGACATTTTTACGTCGCTCGGNTTTACTATGGCGCAAGGNCCNGAGATTGAGTTGGACAAGTTCTGNTTCCAAATGCTNAATATTCCGCCTGANCATCCNGCAAGAGATATGCAAGATACATTCTATATTACCGACGATATTTTGCTTAGAACACANACGTCTTCCGTGCAGGCTAGATCGATGCTGAAGTCAAAACCGCCTATCAGAATCGTTTGCCCTGGCAAGGTGTATAGACCTGACGACGACGCTACGCATTCGCCGATGTTCCAACAAATTGAAGGACTTGTGGTAGATGAGAAAGTTACGCTTTGCGATTTGAAGGGATTGTTGGAGACTTTTGCTCAGCGTTTGTTTGATAGCAGTACGAAAGTAAGATTTAGACCGTCTTTCTTCCCGTTTACCGAACCTAGCGTTGAGGTTGACGTATCTTGTTCGGTATGTCATGGTAAGGGTTGTAGGATATGTAAAGGCACGGGTTGGATAGAGATTTTGGGCGCGGGTGTCGTTAATCCCAAAGTTTTGGACAACTGCGGTATCGACAGTAAGAAGTACAAAGGTTTGGCGTTCGGCTTGGGCATAGAGAGAGTTGCTATGATAAAGTACGGCATACCGGATATGAGAATTCTCTTTGAGAATGACGTAAGATTCTTAAAGGATTTCAAATAAGGAGGTAATTATGAAAGTTTCATTGAGTTGGTTAAAAGACTTTGTAGATATAGACGTGACGGTAGAAGAACTTGCCGATAAACTTGTCGGAGCAGGCTTTGAAGTCGAAGAAATTATCAAATCGGGCGACAGTATGAAAAACGTCGTACTCGGAAAAATTGTCAAGTTGGAAAAGCATCCCGACGCAGATAAATTGCAAATTTGTCAAATCGATATTGGTAAGGACGAGTTGGTACAAATAGTTACGGGCGCGCAAAACGTCAGCGAGGGCGATTTAGTACCTGCTGCGTTGCATAATTCCTTGTTGCCGACCGGACAAGTAATAAAGAGAGGTAAGTTGAGAGGCGTTTTATCGGATGGAATGCTGTGCTCGGGTGAGGAACTCAAACTCACCGAAGAGGATTACAAGGGCGCGGGCGTTTACGGCATTATGCTTATGAACGGCGAAAAATATCCGCTCGGCACTGATCTCAACGATATTTTCGGTAGCGACGACGTTATTTTGGACGTAAGTGTCACTGCAAACCGTTCGGACTGCAACAGCGTGCTCGGTATTGCAAGAGAGGTAGCGACAATACTCAAAAAGCCGTTGAAGATGCCTGAAATTGGATTTAATACGGACAAAAGCGTTAAAGTAGGCGACATTGTTGACGTGGAAGTCAAATCGCCCGACTTGTGTCCTAGATATATGGTTGCCGCGGTGAAAGATATTAAGATTGAGCCTAGCGCAGATTTTATACAAAAGAGATTGAAGTCAGTAGGGCTTAGACCTATCAATAATATAGTCGATATTACCAACTATATTAGAGTTGAAATAGGTCAACCTATGCACGCATTTGATAGGAACTATCTTGAAGGCGGTAAAATAATAACGAGAAGGGCCAAAAATGGCGAAAAAATCGTCGCTCTTGACGATAAAGAATACACGCTTGACGACAGTATGCTTGTAATATGCGACGAGAAGAAGCCTTGCGCTATCGGCGGTATTATGGGCGGTCTTGATAGCGGAATTAATGATCGCACTAAGACGATCGTATTCGAATCGGCGAAGTTTATGAGAGATAATATCAGACGCACGTCAAGAACGCTCAATTTGCGTTCGGATTCTTCGTTTAGATACGAAAGAGGAATTGATTTTGACAGTCAAAGACTTGGATTGATGCGCGCGCTTACGCTTATAGATAAGTACGGATACGGTAAAATTGCGGACGGAATTATCGACAGGCTTGCGCAAGAGATTACTACCAAAACCGTTGAAACAAGCGTGGAAGAAATCAATAATATTTTGGGTATTGAAGTGCCTAGCGACGTAATTTTGAGCATATTGAACGGCTTGCAAATAGAAAGCACGTTGAAAGACGGCGTTTTGAAATGTGTTTGTCCTGCATTTAGAGACGACATAGAAAACGCAAACGATTTGGCTGAGGAAGTCATTAGACTGTATGGCTATGACAAGATCGTAGGAACTTTGCTTGACGGCGGTAATCAAACGCTCGGCGGAAAGAATAGAACTCAACAAAACGTGGATATTATTAAGAGTATTTGCGTAAGTCAAGGTATGAGCGAGACGCTTACTTATTCGTTTACTACGCCAAAATGCTTTGATATATTAAAGTTGGACGAAGCCGATAATCGCAGGAATTGCATTAAATTGCTCAAACCTTTGGGCGAAGATTTGTCTATAATGCGGACGACTTTGGCTTATAGTATGATTTCAATGCTCGCAAGCAATAATTTGAAGAGCAATAAAAAGGCTAAATTATTTGAACTCGCAAACGTGTATTTGCCTACGGCAAAAGATATGAGTGAGTTGCCGAATGAAGTCAATATGCTAGCTATGGGAAGTTACGGCAATGATGAAGATTTCTTCACAATGAAAGGAAACGTTGAGGTTTTGCTTAGAAAATTCGGTATCACGGCTGAATATAAGCGCTCAAATAGCAATTATTTGCATAAAGGACGTAGCGCGGATATTTTTGTTGGCAAGGAGTGTTTAGGCTATTTGGGAGAAGTTCATCCTGAGGTTGCCAACGCATTTGACGTAAGCGATAGAATGTATATTGCCGAGATAAACGTTGATTTGCTCAATAAATTAGCGGATTATAGTTACAAGTTTACGCCTATTTCCAGTTATCCGCCGATTGAAAGAGATATTGCGGTTGTAGTAGATGAAAGCGTACTTGCGGGCGATTTGCTTGCGTGCGTGAGAAAAGGCGGCGGAAATTTGCTTGTAGATACCTCAATATTCGATATTTATAGAAATGAAGAGGTATTGGGCAAAGACAAGAAGAGTGTTGCGATCAACTTGATATTCAGACTGAATGATAGAACATTGACGGATGACGAGGTAAGTTCTAAGGTAAATAGAATTCTCAATAAGTTGAGTAGCGAATTCAACGCGGTACAAAGATAATAATCGTATGTTGGAAGTATTAGCGCCTATCGGAAGCGTTCAAGCATTAAAATCGGCGATATACGCGGGAGCTGACGCTGTATATCTCGGTCTTGATTTGTTTAACGCTCGCATTAAAGCGGACAATTTCACCAAAGACAATATTCGACAATACGTCGAGTATTGTCATCTTTTTGGTGTAAAAGTTTACGTGACGTTTAATACTTCGATAAAGAACTTAGAAATGAAAATTTTTGAGGAATACGTCGATATTGCGGCAAAAGCAGGTGTTGACGCCTTTATTGTGACCGATTTGGGGACTTTAGATATTTTCAAAAAACACGACGTGCCTTTGCATGGCAGCACGCAGATTGGCGTTCATAACTTAGCAGGCGCAAAAGTCTTAGAAGATTTGGGATTTAGCAGAGTTGTTTTGGCGAGAGAGTCTTTGATTGAAGATATTGTAAAAATAAAGCAAAATACGTCGCTTGAAATCGAATATTTTGTTCACGGCGCGCTATGCGTATGCTTTTCCGGCGGATGCTTGATGTCGTCAATGATGAGCGGCGATAGCGGCAATAGAGGTAGATGCAATCAGCCGTGCAGATTAAAGTATTCGTCCACTTATGACGAGGAAGAAAAGTATTTATTATCCCCGAAAGACCAGTGTTTAATAGACAAAATCGATGAATTATATCGCGCAGGTGTCGATAGTTTGAAGATTGAGGGTAGATTGAAGCAGCCTCATTACGTGGGAAATGTGGTCGCCGAGTATAGAAAAGCTGTTGACGGCGTATTGATTGGTAAAAAGAATATAATCGATTATTCAGCATTAAAACGTGCGTACAACAGAGGAAATTTTACTCTCGGATATAATTATGAGGGTAGTAAAAGCATTATTTACGATAAAATAAACGGTAACATCGGCGAGGAAATAGGAGAAATCGTATATAGCGGCAAAGGCATAGTAAAAATTAAGTCAAAATATGCTCTTAATATAGGCGACGGCTTGAAAATTCTCAAAGACGGCAAGGAAATCGGCGGATTTGGAGTTAACAATCTTCAAGAGTCAAATGGGGTATATGCTATAAACGTAAACAAGACCTTTCAAGTTGGCAGTAAGGTATGTTTGACTTCCGAAAAGACTCAAATTGATAAATTTAACGATATTTCACCCAAATTGTCCATAAAATTTGTGCTTACGGCAATATGCGAAGAAAAATTGACGTTAAAAGCCATTTGCGGAGATATTGAAGAGGTTGTCGTCGGTGATATTGTAGAAGGCGCAAAATCTCAAGGCGCAACTAAAATTAGTGTTGCTAAACAATTATTGCGTTTAGGGGATAGTGATTTTATATCGTCAATCGACGACTTAGAGTTTGTTTATGATGAAAAGAAACCGTGCTTTATTCCTAAGTCGCAGCTTAATAATATTAGAAGAGAAGTAGTTGAAAAATTGAGATTACGACTGATCGATGAATTTGAAAAGGGAAGAGTAAAAATTGATTTTGGTGAACAAGTAACTAACTTTGATAATGCTAAAAAAGCATTTATAGAAAATGATTTGTTTGTCGAAATTGACGCTAATGAAGAGAGTTTGAATGCAATTAAGAAATTAAGTAGAAAAGTAAACGTCTGTTTGAATTTTAGCCATAATTTGACTAAAATTCTAGAAATTATTCTAAAAGACTACTTAATTAAGAATAATATAGAAGAAATATTTCTAAAAATGCCTCGTGTTGCTCGCGGTGAAGATTTTGATATTATCGAAAAATCGCTTGAAAAAACCATCGATTCAATCGATGGAATTATTGCTGATAATCTATATGTGGTATATTTGGCAAGAAAGTACAATAAGAAGGTTGTCGGTGGAATTGGACTGAATATTTTCAATAATTCATATACGAAAGTGCTTGGCCTAAACGGAGCAGTTAATTCGGTTGAACTCAATAAAAACGAGTTGATAGAAAACGGAATTGTTTACGGCTACGGAAAATTGCCGATAATGACTTTGTTGCATTGTCCTGTTCAAGTTAATACGAAATGCGATTGCGGTACTTGCAAATATAAAGACGATTTTTCCTACTTTGACAAGAGGGGCGAGTATAAGATAAGCAGAAGCAAGATACGTTATTGTCAATTTGAGTTGTATAATCAACAAATTATCGACGTAAGGAACAAATTGTCAACGTTGAGTACAGGATTTTATCTTAATTTACGTGGATGCAGGGAAGATAAAATTGTTGGAGTAATAAATGATTTTATGAAAAAAAGTGGCGTCAGTGACGATAATTCTACGTGTGGGCACTTATTTAGAGGAGTGAAGTAGCAATATGGGGAAATTTATCAATAGAAAAAGTTTGAAAATTTTAGAATATGATAAAATACTTGGTAGTATTGCAAACTATACCTCTTCGGAGCGCGCCAAAAATACCGTTTTGTCCATAAAACCTACCGTAAGTTTAGAAGAGGCAGAGTATTTACTCAATTTGACCGAAGAAGCGTACAAAATATCCTATGAACATTGCGTTTCGCCTACTTTTGCTTTAGATAATATGACGGAAATCCTTAATAATGCTAAAAAACACGCTACGTTGTCTTGCGCGGATATATTGAAAGTAGGTAGATTATTTCGTACGTCAAGATTAGCGTATAGCGCAATAAATCAAATAAATGACGATGAATTAGGTGATATTAAGTCGCTTTTGAGTGGAATTTTTATTGATAATGAACTTGAAAAGAGTATTTATGAGAGTATTTTAGGCGAAAATGAGGTGAGCGATAATGCATCGCCTGCATTAAAGTCTATTAGACAAAGTATTCGCAGTTGCAATGATAGAATTCGCCAAAAACTCAATTCTTACGTCACTTCGTCGGATTATAGCAATTATTTGCAAGATTCGTTGATAACAATGCGTAATAATCGTTACGTTATTCCGCTAAAAAGCGAGTATTCAAAGCAAATTAAAGGCTTAGTTCACGACCAGTCGTCGTCGGGAGCTACAGTTTACGTAGAGCCTATGGCAATCGTTGAGTTGAACAATGAACTTCGCTCATTAAGCGCAGAGGAGAATAATGAGATTGAAAGAATTTTGCAATTTTTCTCTCAAAAAATTACTTATTCTTGCGAAAATCTAGAACTTAGTTACGAAACTGTCGCATATCTAGACAGTATATTCGCAAAGGCAAGGTACGCGCAAGAGATTAAAGGCAAAAGAGTGGCGCTCAATAACAATGGTTACGTCAACGTTATTCAAGGCAGACATCCGCTTATTGATAAGGAAAAAGTCGTCCCTGTGTCGATTAGCGTGGGCGGAGAGTATAATACTTTGCTTATTACAGGCCCGAACACCGGAGGTAAAACGGTATGTTTGAAGTTGGTCGGAATTCTTTCATTGATGATAGCGAGCGGAATATTTGTACCATGCGATAGCGATAGCAAGTTGGCGGTATATGAGAACGTATTTTGCGATATAGGCGACGAGCAGAATATTGAGCAAAATTTATCGACTTTTTCTTCGCACATGACTAATTTGATATATATCAGTAATCACGTAAGCGAGAATTGTTTATTGTTGCTTGATGAATTAGGCGGAGGAACGGATCCCGTTGAGGGTAGCGCCCTGGCAATAAGTTTGCTTGAATACTTCAAAAATAGGGGATGCAAGACGATAACAAGTACCCATTATAATGAATTAAAAGAATACGCGTATGCACAAAAAGGGGTTGCGGTGTCAGGTATGGACTTTGATCCGCAAACGTTTGCGCCGACCTATAGATTGATTATGGGGCATTCCGCGTCGTCAAACGCGTTGGAAATAGCGTCGTCTTTGGGATTGAAAAAGAATATTGTCGAAGATGCAAGATCTCGATTGTCTAAGGAAAAACTTGCGTTTGACAACGTTATCAAGGGCGCGGAAAAGTCTAGGCGAGAGGCTTTGGAGTACGAGAGAAAAGCAAGAGAAAACTACGAAATATCCGAGAAATCGACACAGGAAGCGAAAAAGGCCTTAGAGGAATTGAACGAGCAAAAGCAAAAGTTGGAAGAGAAATTGAGAAAATCAGCGAAGGATTTACTTGCCGATTATCTTGAAGAAGCGGAAGATTTGCTTGATGAGTTGAAAGAGCAAGTTAAGAAGGGCGACGAGCAAGCGCTCTTTGAAGCAAGACGTTTGAAGAAAAAGTTGTCGGATATTCGGATCGAGGAACAAAAGCCTGTAAATAAATTTGAATTTTCCGACGGGGAAATCGAAGTTGGGGATAACGTATACGTTGATACGCTCGAAAAGGTTGGAGAAGTTGAAAAAATAAACGACAAAAAGAGAGAATATCAAGTAAAAGTCGGCATTTTGACAACCAACGTCAAGTTTGATAGTTGCAAAAAAGTAAATTTGCATAAGGAAAAAGAAGCGGTCAAAGTTACGCTGACAAGAGAATACACTAATAAACCGTTTTCTTTTGAACTCAATCTAATCGGTCAGCGCGTCGACGAGGCTTTGTATAATCTCGAAAACTATATTAGCGAAGCAATTTTGCATAATTGCAGTGAAATTCGAATAGTACACGGCAAAGGCACGGGGATTTTGAGAAAAGCGGTACAAGACTTTTTGAAAACCTCGCAACACGTGGATTCGTTCAGGCTTGGCAAGTATGGAGAGGGCGAAAGCGGTGTCACAATAGCCACGCTGAAATAGAATCGATCGGATAATGGAAAAGAAAACATACACGCTAAAAGTGAAAAACAACGATAAAATTATTTTTCGAAATTGCATTCTTGCAATTTGCTTAATTGCGCTTGCGGTTATAGTAGTCGGAGTTATCGCTTGTCTTAGGAATAAAAAATATATCGATTTAATCTACTATTTCGTCGCTCTATTAGTAGTTTTCGCATTACAGTTTTCTACAATTTTTCTCTGCTATGAGTTAATAATATCATATTTTGACGGTATTTTAAGCGTAAAAAAATCATATTCGGGTATTGAAAAATCAGTATTTGCTATCCACGTGAAAGAGATTGAGATAGAGAGATATTCGCAAGATAAATTAGAAGAAAAAGTCGTCGATTTATGCTCGAAAGGTTGCGGTATGCAAGAATATATGGTAAAATTATCGGGTAGAAAATATTTGCTGAATTTAGACGATTATATGTATTCGTTGATAGAGGTGAAACGTGATTTATCTTGACAATGCCGCGACTACGCAATTAGACGAAAAATGTCTAGATATAATTAAAGAATATGGCGTAAATGAGTTTTATAATCCGTCGGCTTTGTATCGTAAGGCGATGGAAAGCGGTAATGCGATAAAAAGCGCTAGGAACGTAATTGCGAAATCGTTGGGAGTAAAAGGCGAAGAAATTATTTTTACCGCTTCGGGAAGCGAGGGAGATAATATCGCTCTTTTATGTTCGATGCGAGCAAAGTCGGGTAAGGTCATAGTGGGATCAAGCGAGCATAGCGCGGTCTATAATTGCGCATTGGAACTCAAAGTGCGGGGATATGACGTGGTTTTTGCCCCTTGTGATAGATATGGAAGAACGGATTTAGAGAAATTATCTGAACTTTTGGATGAAAAAGTCGTCTTGGTGTCGATTATGCACGTTTGCAACGAGACCGGAGCATTGAACGATTTATCTGCAATATCCAAAATGATTAAAGCAAAATCGCCGAGAGCGATATTTCACTCGGACGGCGTGCAGGCGTACGGAAAGATTCCTGTCAATTTGAAAACGCTCGGTGTGGATCTTTATACGATAAGCGCGCACAAAGTTCATGCGCCGAAAGGAATTGGAGCGTTGTATTGCAGAAGCGGACTTTATCTAAAAACCTTCGTATTTGGCGGCGGTCAAGAATCAGGCATAAGATCGGCTACTGAAAACGTGCCGTCTATTATGGCATTTGCGGACGTTGTTGAGCGTAATTTAATCAAAATAAATGAGAATTACGATAAGGTGAAGATGTTGAGAGATTATCTCTATAACAGGCTGTCTGATACTTTTGACAATTTGAAAATCAACACAGACGCGGAAAAATCGTCGCCATACGTCTTTTCATTTGCTCTCAATAGCGCAAGAGGCGAGGTGCTGGTACATTGTCTTGAAGATAAGGGAATAGTTGTAGGAACAGGCTCTGCGTGTAGCGCCAAGAAGTCTACAAAAAGAATTCCATTGGCACTTGGAATTGACGATGATTACTCGCAAGGTATGTTGAGGGTAAGTTTTTGCGAAAAGAATACGGAAAGTGAAATCGACGCGTTTATCGAAGCGTTGAAGGATAGTCTGCAAGAACTTATAAAATATCAAAATAAGTCTGTCGGCAAGAGCGATTGTATATTGACAAGGTTGAAATTGAGGTAGTTATGGATAAGAAGAAAGTAATTTTATTGAGATACGGAGAAATTTTCCTTAAAGGTAAGAATAGAAATCTTTTTGAAAAAAGATTGATTGAAAATATAAAAAAGGTTTTGGTCGGAATTGAATATAAATTCATTCGCACGCAAAACAGATATTATATTGAAGACTATCAAGAATATATGCAAGAAGAGATAATCCAAAGAGTAACGAAAGTATTCGGACTGCATTCACTGTCGATTGCGACAAAAATACTGACAAGTTATGATAATCTTAAAGAAGCAATAGTCGAATATATGCCACAAGATGGCACTTTTAGGGTGACGACAAAGAGAGCGGATAAGCGCTTGGATAAAAACAGTATGCAAATTTCGGCTATGCTAGGCGGCTATTTATTGGCTCAAAATAAGAAGTTGAGCGTAGACCTTTATTATCCAAAATGTGAGATATGTGTCGATATAAGGGAAAATGGATATTCATACATATTCGCAGATAAGATAGATTGCGCACAAGGCATGCCTGTCGGAACTGCAGGTAGAGGTATGCTTTTGTTGAGCGGTGGGTTTGATAGCCCTGTCGCCGGTTATAGAATGGCTCGACGCGGTATGGAAATCTTCGGTGTGCATTACCATAGCTATCCGCATACAAGCGAACTTGCAAGACAAAAAGTAATAGATTTAGCAGGGAAATTAACTAAATATTGCGGTGACGTTAGACTTTTTGTCGTAAAATTTACGGATATTCAGCAAGCAATTCACGAATATTGCAGAGAAGATTATATGATTACGATTATGCGTAGAATTATGGTTGAAATTGCCGAAAAACTTGCGTTGAAGCATCATTGCGGAGCGCTAATTACGGGAGAAAGCCTTGCGCAAGTCGCGAGCCAAACGACTAGAAGTATTACGGTCACCAACGAAGCGGTAAAGTCGCTTCCGGTATTTAGACCGTTGATAGGAATGGATAAATACGAGATTATGGACACGGCTGAGAAGATAGATACATATGCGATTTCTGAACTTCCGTATGAAGATTGTTGCACTGTATTTTTGCCAAAAAATCCTGTGATAAAGCCGGATTTGGAGATAGCAAAAAAAGAGCAGGCAAAAATCGTTGACTTGGATAAAATGATTGAAGAGGCAATCGAGTCGGTGGAAGATTTAATAATCAAGGCTGAGTATTAACGATAAAAATATTGAATATGTGTCGATTATAAGAGAAAGACGGCATTTTGCCGTCTTTATTCAATTATTAAGAATACAATCCCGATATGAGGGAATTTGAATAATATTTGTGAGGCGTGCCTATGATCTCCAAGTTGTTGTCGTCTATATAATAAGGAATTATCGTAATTTTATTGCCGAAAAATCTATCGATACCTATCTCAATATTTGCCTGTCCGCTACTGCTTTTGATATCTTGAATGAGATATTCGCCCTTCGCGAAATCGCGTTTGTATATTTTATATCCGAGTTTTGGATTGTATTCGAAGCTTATTGTTACGCTATCGTTGGATTGTTCAAACGTTATATCGTCAATAGACATTCGATCATACGTCGTATCTTTGTTTGTAGGAAGACATTTTTGTGAAAATTTTCCCTTAATTACACTTTTTTGAGGGGCATTTTGACTGGCAAGTACGATTTGATTGAGATTTTCATAAGAAAATTTGTCAATATTCAACTCTTCAATTCCGGTAGGCGTTGAAAAATTTGTTGGGTATGTGTCGGTATAATATGCATTTGCAAAGTTTTTCAGCATTAACGTAGTCGCGCCGCCGCCAGTTTGGGAAGAATCCATAGCATTATTACCTTGCCAAAACAGCATTGTGTCAGCCGTTGTGTAGCCGACTGCGAAAATATCGCTATTGAACGCTTTATTTTCCATAGATACCGTACCTGTCTTGCATGCTATGTCATAGTTCAAGCTTTTCAATTTTTTTGCCGTACCGTTTTTGCTACAATTCAAAAGCATATCAGTCATCAAATAGCTGCTTTGCTCATCAAAAACGCGTGTTAGGACAGTATTTTCGGCATCATAGACGATTTTTCCGTTACTATCGGTTATTTTTTTTATAAAAGAAGGTGTTTTGTATAGTCCATAATTTGCTAGCGTAGCGTATCCTCCCAATAATTCTATCATATTCATGCCATAGGTCATTCCGCCGAGCGCTAGGGCAAGGTTTTTGTCCTCTTCGGCAATATTTATGTTCATTTTTTGCAAATAATCCGCCGAAGTTTGGCATCCGACTTGTTGCATAACCTTAACTGAGGCTATATTTAATGAATTTGCTACACAATCGTTTACGCTTGTCCATCCGTAATATTTATCTTTGTAATTGGAGGGTGAATAGTTTCCGAATGACGTAGGTTCGTCTAATATTTTATCGTTGGGACTAATCAAGCCCTGATCGAGAGCTGGGGCATAGCAAGCAAGGGGTTTAATTGTCGAGCCGACTTGTCTTTTGAATTCATACACGTTGTCAATATTGCGATTCGATGCGAACGCCTTGATTCCGTAATTAGAATTGTCGCAAATTATTCCGATTCCTCCAGTAGTCTGGTCTTGATAATAATCGGAATTTGAGATGATAGAGGATAGTGTATTTTGAGAGTTTGCATCAAAATAAGTGTAGATGTTATATCCGCTATTTAATACGTTTTTCTCATCTAACGACAACAACTTGGTCGCTTCAAGAATCGTTGAATTAATATAATTTTTGTCAAATGTATTCTCAATTATTGTGTTTTTTATAATAATATCGCTATTTTTATAATCATTATAAATATTTTCTGATATTTTGTTTTGTTCAGACATCAATTTCAATACGACCCTCGCTCTGGCAATTGAATTGTCATAATTGTTGATAGGATTGTATTTTGTCGGACTCTTTATGATGCCTGCAAGCATTGCGCATTCTAGAGGATTGAGTTCGCTAAGTTCTTTATCGAAAAATCTTCTAGCCGCATTTTTAACACCGTATTCGCCACTACCGAAATAGAGCATATTGAGGTAGTATTCAAGTATTTGTTCTTTGGAAAGTTGTTTTTCAAGCTTAATTGCGGTCTGCATCTCCTTAAATTTTCTTGAAAACGTCTGTTCGCTGCTAAGATACGTGTTTTTTACAAGTTGCTGGGTAATAGTTGACGCGCCTTGCGTTCGGTTTCCCTTAATATTACTTATTAGAGCGCCTGCAACTCTAACGTAGTCTACGCCATGGTGAGAATAAAATCTTTTATCTTCAACGGCGATAAAAGCGTCGCTCAAAAGTTGCGGAATTTGCTCATAATCGACGTATTCTTGACTTTTATTGTCAAATATGACTTGATTTTCATTGTCATACACGTTGAGTGAATAATGAATTTTTCCAAGTTGAGCCATATCGGGTTGATCTCCTCCAAAGTATAATTCGCCGAAAAATATACTGAGAGCAAGGACTGAAATGCCTATCATAATACAGGCAATTACAAATAAAGTTTTGAATATTTTCTTTCTATTATTATTTTTTTTCATTATAATATTTTATACTTGTCTTTTTCCTCTTTTTTCGATATAATTGTTATATGCAAAAGTATAAGATTATTACATACGGATGTCAGATGAACATCCACGAATCGGAAAAAATTGCTGGAATTCTTGAATATATGGGATATTTGGCATGCGAGAATGAAGAAGATGCAGATATAATCGTCTTTAATACATGTTGTATCAGAGATAATGCGGAAAAGAGGGCGTTGGGCAATATCGGCGCAGTCAAACATCTAAAAAAACTCAAGCCTGAGTTGATTACTGCGGTTGCAGGTTGTATGACTCAACAAGACGGAGCAGGCTTAAATTTGAGAAACAAATATCCTTACGTGGATATTGTGTTGGGTACTAATAATTTATTTGAACTTGAAAACTGTATTCAAAAACTAAAAAACAGCAAAAAAAAGAGCGTTTTGATTGATCCCAACGAACGTCCCGAGGTTTTGGAAAACGAAAAGGTTTACCGCACGAGCGGCTGTAATGCGTGGTTGAATATAATGTACGGCTGCAACAATTTTTGCACTTATTGCATAGTTCCGTACGTTAGAGGTAGAGAACGTAGTCGAAAAATGGCTAATATAATTGACGAATTCAAGAGTTTGGTCGATCAAGGGTATAAGGAAATTACGCTTTTAGGGCAAAACGTAAATTCTTACGGACACGATTTGGATGACGGAAGCAATTTTGCAAAACTTCTTGAAGAGGTTGCTAAAATTGACGGAAAGCATAGAATTAGATTTATGACGTCGCACCCAAAGGACCTGAATTTGGACGTGATTGATATCATTTCGCAAAGTCCGAATATTTGTAATAATATTCACTTGCCTATACAATCGGGTTCAAACAAGATTCTAAAACTTATGAATAGGCACTATACGAGAGAGTATTATCTTGACACTATTGATGCGATTAAGGCAAAGATTCCCGATTGCGGTATTACAACCGATTTGATGGTTGGATTTCCGTACGAAGAAGAAGAGGATTTCGAGGATACGCTTGATATTGTCAGAAAAGTCAAGTATTCAAGCGCATTTACTTTTATCTATTCAGTAAGAAAGGGCACGAAAGCGGCACAGATGCCACAAATTGCGCCCGAAGTATCGAAAAATAGGATAACTAGACTTATTGCAGAACAAAACAAAATCACGAAAGAGCTATCTCGCGGATACGAAGGAAAAGTCTTTGAGGTGCTGTGCGAAGACGTCGCGCCGAAAAAAGAAGGATTTGTATGCGGAAGAACGGACAGCGGAAGAATGGTAACTTTCCAAGGCGATAAATCATTGATTGGAGAATTTGTCAACGTCAAGATTAACAAATCGCAATCGGCGTCGCTGTTTGGGGAACTTACGGAGGAAAAATAATGGCAGAGAAGAGTAAATATGAACTTTCGGGTATGATGAAATTTTATCTTACCTTGAAGAAACAATATGAGGACGCAATCGTATTTTTTAGATTGGGCGACTTCTATGAGATGTTTTTCGAAGATGCGAAAGTTGCGAGTAAAGAACTTGATTTGACGCTTACCGGCAGGAATTGCGGATTGGAAGAGCGCGCTCCTATGTGCGGCGTTCCGTATCACGCGGCTGACGGATATATTGCAAAATTAGTACAAAAAGGATATAAGGTGGCTATCTGCGAACAGCTTTCCGAACCTGAAAAGGGTAAGAAACTCGTTGAAAGAGACGTAATAAGGGTCATTACTCCCGGTACAGTTATAGAAGACAATATTTTGGATGACAAGAAGAACAATTATCTTGCTTGTATTTGCGCGGATAGCAAATGCTACGCGCTGTCGTGGATTGACGTATCTACGGGCGAATTTAACACAATTCAGTCCAATTATTCGGATTTTTCGTCAATAGAGGACGTTTTGGCGACTTTTTCGCCGTCGGAAATTATCTGCAATGAATACGCTTATGAGGAATCAAAGAAATTATCTTCGATTAGAGTAGGCAGGTTGCCGAAATTCCAAAAGTATTATGATTGGGTTTTCGATTACAAGACTGCTTACGACTTGCTTTTGAAGCAGTTTGGCGTCACCACGCTTGCGAAATTTGAGTTTGAAGACAAGAAAATGGCGGTCATAGTCGCAGGCGCGTTAATAAATTACGTCAATGAAACGCAAAAGAGATCTCTTGCGCATATTTCGACTATCAAGTACGTTCAAAACAGCAAATACTTGATAATGGATAATAACTGTCGTCGAAATTTGGAAATTTGCGAAAATACCAGAGATGCGTCAAAAAAAGCTACGCTTTTGTGGGTATTGGATAAGACTCGGACAAGTATGGGGGCTAGGTGTCTAAGAAGGTGGCTGGAGCAGCCATTGCGAGATAGCGTCGTCATCAATAATAGACTTAATAGCGTTGAAGAATTTGTCAATAATACCAAGCTAAGAAGCAATTTATATGATTTGTTGGGCAACATTCGCGATATCGAAAGACTTACGTCAAAGATTGCCTTTGGCTCGCCAACGCCGAGAGATTTGTTGACTTTGGGTACGTCTTTGACAAACTTACCGCCTGTCAAGGAGTTGTTGAGTTATGCCAATACGCCTATGCTCAAAGAAATTTGCTCGAATATTTTCACGCTTGACGAAGTTGCGGATAAATTGATTAAAGCAATAAGTGAAAATGCTTCTTTGGTAATCAAAGAGGGCGGTTATATTCGCGAAGGCTATGATGCAGAACTTGATGAATTGCGCGACGTCGACAAATCGGCAAAGCAGTGGTTGGCGAATTTGGAAAATACCGAAAAAGAGGCTACGGGAATTAAAAATCTTAAAGTAGGCTACAATAAGGTATTCGGTTATTATATAGAAGTAAGCAAAATGAACGTGGATAAAGTCCCTTATAGATATCAAAGAAAACAAACTTTGACCACGGGCGAACGCTATATTACGCAAGAGTTAAAGGAGATTGAGGATAGAATTCTAGGGGCAAAGGATAGGGCGATAGAAATAGAAAATAGAATATTTGAGGAGTTGAAACTTGAATTGCTCCAAGTTATTCCACATTTGCAATCTACTTCAAGAAGCATTGCTTTTTGCGATAGTTTGCTGTCATTGGCGGTTGTTGCTATTGCAAATAATTACGTCAAACCCGAAATAAATGAAAAAATAGAGGGCATTACGATTAAAAACGGCAGACATCCGGTGGTGGAAAGTCTGCTCAAAAGTAATGAGTTTGTCGCAAACGATACTCAACTCGATTGCTGTCAAAACCGCACTATGATAATTACCGGCCCGAATATGAGCGGTAAAAGTACGTATATGAGACAAGTCGCGTTGATTACGTTGATGGCGCATATAGGAAGTTTTGTTCCTGCGGAGAAAGCTTCAATATCCATTACGGATAGAATATTTACCCGTATAGGAGCAAGCGATGACCTTTCTTACGGTCAAAGTACGTTTATGGTCGAAATGGTCGAGGTAGCGACAATATTGCAAAACGCGACATTTAGAAGCCTTTTAATACTCGACGAGATTGGAAGAGGCACTTCGACTTTCGACGGAATGTCCATTGCAAGGGCAGTCTTGGAAGATGTCAACAGCAGAATTCGTTGCAAAACTTTGTTTTCCACTCACTATCACGAGCTTACAGAAATGGAAAATACAATGGAGGGAATAAAGAACTTCAAGGTCTTGGCAAGTGAAGTCGATAAGAATATTGTATTTTTACATAAGATTACAAGGGGCGGAACAAACAAGAGCTTTGGTATCGAAGTCGCAAAATACGCAGGAATTCCTCAACCCGTAATTAAGAGGGCAAAAGAGATTAGCAAATTGCTTGAAAGCAATCCTCTGACAATGCAGAAAAATGCCTTTGAAGAAAACAATTTGTTGGATATGAGTAGGGATAACGAGATTAAAAACGAGTTGAGTAATATCGACGTAGAAAATCTTACGCCAATGCAAGCGCTGTCGAAACTTGCGCATTTGATTGAATTGTCAAAGAGGTAGTATATGGCTAAAATAAACGTATTAGATTCAAGTATATTCAATTTGATTTCCGCGGGCGAGGTTGTCGAAAGACCCGCTTCGGTCGTCAAAGAACTTGTCGAGAACAGTATTGACGCAGGCGCGACTGCTATTTCAGTAGAAATAAAAGACGGTGGAATTTCGTCAATAGTGATTACCGACAACGGTTGCGGTATAGATAAAGAGAATATGAGATTGGCATTTTTACCTCATGCTACGTCAAAGTTATCAAAAGCGGAAGATTTGGACAATATTGCCACTTTGGGATTTAGAGGCGAGGCGTTGGCGTCAATTGCCGCGGTTTCACAAATCAAAATGACTTCTAAGACTAGTGATGAAAACGTAGGGAATTATATTTCGCTAAGCGCAGGTAAAGTGGTCGAAGAGGGACAAAAGGCAATAGCTCAAAGTACTTCAATAGCTGTTGAAAATTTGTTTTTCAATACTCCCGTACGCAAAAAATTCTTGAAAAAACCGAAAATGGAAGAGTCGTCGGTCACTTCGGTAATGAATCAACTTGCGCTTGCAAATCCGGATATAAAATTCAAATATACGGTTGATGGCAAAACTGTTTTCCAAACAAACGGCGGTCTTGAAGAGGCGGTGTATTCAGTGTACAACAATGAAATTGCCAACGGACTTATTGCCTTCGACTATACTTTTGATAAGTATAGGGTGTACGGCTATACGGGCTCGGCTTCAATAGCAAAACACAATAGAAATTACCAAACGATAATTATAAACGGAAGAGTGATTACGAATACGACAATATCGACTGCAGTGTCGCAGGCGTATGGCAATAGGCTTATGACAAGGACTTTCCCTGTATTTGTCCTTAACATTGTTATGCCATTCGATGAAGTTGACGTCAACGTGCATCCGACGAAAACTGACGTTAGATTTGCCGATTCGCACAAGATTTTTTCTTGCGTATACAAGTCGATAAATTCTATATTGGCTGAGCAAGATCAGGCGCTATTGTTGGGAAAGACCAAGTCTGAAAGCGCTGTTACTGAAAATAATGAAGAATCAAAAGTGGAGAAACCGACCTATATCGGACAAAATCAGAATTCAGAAGACACGGTAAAGATTGATGAAAGTGTAAATCGTGTGACTGAACGCATTTTTGCGGACGATAAAAATACTTCAAATAGAGAAAGTTATACCGACCTTATCGAAAAGCAAAAGAGGGTTTTGGAAGAATTGAAGTATAGCAGAGATTTGCCTAAATCATTTTCTAGGGTTGCCGACAGCGGTATAGTTAAGAGTGGAAGTGAATTAAAGAAAAATAATATTGAAAGTGAGAATAAGCAAACCGACTTTAATTCATCGCTAATGGATTTGGTTGAAAGTCAGTTGGAAAAGGAATATAAAGTCGTCGGGCAGGTGTTCAATACCTATTTGATACTTGAATACGACGGCAAGGTGTATTTTATAGACCAACACGCTTGTCATGAGAGATTTATATACGATGGATTGCTTGAAGAGGTTAATAACGGACAAGTTGACGTTCAGTATATGTTAGTGCCGTTCGTGTTGGATTGCAGCAACGCGCAATATGAATTTTTTACCTCAATGATGGAGAATTTGAAAGAATTAGGTTTTGACATCGAAGAGTTTGGCGGACTAAGTTTGAAGGTCAATAGCGTTCCGCATATTTTGAGAGATATCAATCTTGCGGTATTTTTCGATAATCTTTATGCTGAAAAAAATACGGTACAGAATCTAAAAAGTTCTGATTTGATTCGAGATAAACTCGCTCAAAAAGCTTGTAAGTCCGCAATAAAAGCAGGTGAAAAGTTGGACGAAAAGCAAATAAGACAATTGCTTGATGGCATGAAAGACGGCATTCCGCTNCAATGTCCNCACGGTCGCCCAGCGGTTATTNCNTATTCNAGAAAAGATTTTGACAAGCTCTTNAAGAGGATTGTATGAACAAAATTGTAATTATTTCAGGTCCTACGGCGAGCGGAAAATCTGCGCTNGGGGTNGATATNGCAAAGAAAATCAACGGNGAGATAGTTTCTTGCGACAGTATGCAGATTTACANAGATATGAATATCGGTACTGCAAAAGTGACTTTTGATGAAATGCAAGGCNTAAANCATCATCTAATTGACGTNGTNAATCCNTGNGAGGAATTTAGCGTTGGAGAATANGCNTTGNGNGCNAANAAANTTATNGAAGAAATTATTAGNNGCGGCAAANTNCCNATTATAGTGGGCGGNACAGGATTGTATATTGATGCGATTTTGTATCCNATGTCNTTNGGCGGGAATAAAAACGAAGAGATAAGAAAATCGCTTGAANAAGAGTGNGAAAAGTACGGTAAAGAATATATGCACGGACTTCTTGCTCAAATTGACCCNNTTGANGCNCAAAAGATTCATCCCAACAACGTAAAGNGAGTGCTTCGAGCATTGGAAATCTATCGCGTGACTGGAAAATGNAAATCNAGTATGCTNGANGACGAAAGACAAATTCAGTATGATNGNTGNATGGTTGTACTNAGTCCGAAGAGAGAAGCNTTGNATGAAAGAATAGATTNGAGAGTGGACGCTATGTTTGAAAACGGGCTTATTGATGAAGTTAAANNTTTATTGTCTGGCGGAGTGACTTTNGATAATCAAAGTATGCAAGCNATCGGATATAAAGAATTTAAGGANTATTTNGAAAANAACGTCNATTTAAGCGAAGTAANAGAAAAAATNAAGCAAAATTCTCGAAATTATGCAAAAAGACAAATTACNTGGCTGAAAAAATATCAATTTGCAAAATGGTTTGATACGCAAACGGAAATTGATATGGCTAAAGANTATATTCTAAAAAATATTAGAGGTTGATATGGAATTTAACAAAAATACGNTNGANNCGGTCAATATTGCGCAAGAAAAATTAAAAGANCAGTTTGAAAAGATTGATGAAGTNGCTATGTTCAATCAAATGAAGGTATTGAAGGCCTTTCAAGATAATAGCGTTGGGCAAAGGCATTTTTCTCAAACAAACGGTTATGGTTATGACGATATAGGACGAGATACGCTTTGCAAATTATTTGCNGGGGTCTTTGGCGGAGAGAGNGCTATTGTCTCGCCNCTGATAGTNAGCGGNACGCANGCGCTGTCACTTTCATTATACGGGGTGCTTAGACCTAATGACGAATTATTGGCNNTAACGGGCAGTCCGTATGANACNTTAAAAGAAGTGATAGTGGGCGANGGNAATGGNTCGCTTAAAGATTTTGGAGTAAAATATAAAGAAATACAACTNAATAANGGTAAGATTGATNTAGAAAATGTCATTAAAAACNTCACAGAGGCGACAAAATTGNTCTTTATNGGCAGATCTAGAGGNTATGANTGGAGAGATGCTCTCTCAATATCNGATATCCAAAATGCCGTTGAATCAATTAGAAAAGTTAAGTCAGACGTATGTATAATGGTTGATAATTGCTACGGTGAATTTTTGGATTATAAAGAGCCTTTGGAAGTAGGNGTTGACTTNATTGCGGGCTCGCTCATNAAAAATCCGGGTGGNGGAATTGCTCCGACAGGNGGTTATATATGCGGAAAGAAGAAGTACGTCGACTTGATTGCAAATAGGCTGACCGCGCCGTCTATNGGAATGGAAGTCGGNTCNTATNCNTACGGATATAGAGATTTTTATCAAGGATTATTCCTTGCNCCGCATACCGTTGCCAACGCATTGAANGGNTCAATGCTCATGGGGCAAGTGTTTAGTGACNTAGGTTTTGAAACNATGCCGCGACCAANNGAGCGTTGTAACGATATAATNAGGTCGATAAAATTCAACTCAAAAGAGCAGTTAATAGATTTTTGTAGAGCNATTCAAGAGGTTTCGCCTATAGATAGTAACGTTGTTCCTTTCCCATGGGATATGCCTGGATACGAACATCAGGTTATTATGGCTGCGGGAACTTTTGTCGCGGGCGCATCAATAGAACTTTCCGCTGACAGTCCAATCAAAGAGCCTTATATTGCATATATGCAAGGCGGATTGACTTATGAACACGCAAAGATTGCAACAATGCATTGTATGGAGAAAGTAATTAAATAGAGTAGAAGATAAATAGAAAAAGACGACATAAATGTCGTCTTTTTTTGGGATATGTGTAGATTAAATTAAAAAATTCTATTGCGCATGAGACCGGTTGCAACGCCAAGAATTCTAAATTCTCTGTCATTTGTCACTATAATATCGCTCATATCGTCATTTTCAGGTCTTAGTCTAATATACGTGCCGCAATTAAAGAATCTTTTCAACGTAACTTCATTGTTGTCTATTTGCGCAACGATTACCTCGCCGTCTCTAGCGACGTTTTGTTGCTTGACTAAAACCATATCTCCGTTATAGATACCTATATTTTTCATGCTTTCCCCCTTAACGTTCAATAAAAACATTTGACCTTTGCAGTTGAAATAGTCGCTCGGAATGGTGTAGGAAGCGTCATTTTCTACGTCGGCGTAGAGTGGAGCGCCTGCGGCAACGTTGCCAAGCATTGGTACGGAGACCAAATTTTTGAAAATTTCATTGATGTTTTTAATATTATCGGACGTGATTGGGGATAGAGGAGTGGTCTCTGATGATTTTTCGACAATTTCAATAGCGCGATTTTTATTATCGCCCTTACGGATTGCGCCTTGCTCTTCGAGTTTATCCAAATAATATTTTGCCGAAGCGGTAGATTTGAAGCCCACTTGACTGCAAATCTCTCTAACAGTAGGGGGGTAGCCTTTTTCGTCTACAAATTTTTTGATAAATTCAAGAGTTAGCGAACATTTTTCCGCAGTTTTTTCTATGGTCTTACTTTTTGCCATCTTAGGTACCTCGATTTATAAATTAATTATTACGACTAAATTTTAGCACAAATGTTCACATATAGCAAGCAAATTCAATATAAAATTTGAATATTTGTTTATATTTATAATATAAGCAATGGTGATTTATAATTTAAGCAAAAATTATTGGACTATTAGCAAAAGTGAACATAAGTTTGATTAAATTTATGATTTCCCCGCAAATTATTATGTTATTCAGTGTAATTAAGAAGTATAATTATACTTATCAATTAAAAATATAACTATGGATAATATAAATTCGTATAGTAAAAGAGGAATGATAAGACAATAATTAATAATTGGAGTTGTTATTATTGCGTAAACTTACTTTTCTCGCAGCGTTTCTCTTGATTTCGTCACTGATAGCGGCGTAGTGCTTTTTCGTCGTATTTATATCTTTATGTCCAAGAACTTCGGCGACAACGTAAATATCGTTTGTTTCCTTATATAAATTTGTGCCGTATGTACTTCTAAGTTTATGAGGAGTGATATGTTTAAGCGGAGTTGTGATACTAGCATACTTTTTTACGAGATTTTGAACTGCGCGTACGGTAATTCGCTTGTTTTGTAATGAAACAAAAAGGGCAGGTTCATCGTCAAGAAGCGGATTTTGGCTTCTTTCTATCAAATAATCGTCCAAAGCCTGCGCAACTTCGTCTGAAAAGTACAAAATTGTCTGATTTCCGCCTTTTCGTGTAATTTTAAAGCCGTTTACGTTGAAATCAAGGTCTTTTATGTCGATTCCGACAAGTTCGCTTATTCTTATTCCGGTACCTAAAAATAAGGTTAATATAGCAACGTCGCGTTTTTTTGTCTTTGCTTGTAATGACAATTGTTTTGGAGTAAGTCCGGCGCCGTTTTCTACATTGTCCAGTAATCTGCTTACTTCGTCTACTTCTAAGCGAATAATCGCCTTATCGTGCAACTTTAAGCTCAAAACTTTGGATGCTGGATCGGCTGAAATATGGTCTTTATTGTAATTATACTTAAAAAATGACTTAATTGTAGCCAATTTTCTTGCTTTCGTCTTAGTGGAATTGCTATATTCAGTTCCATCGACCTCAAAAGCCGTTAAATAGTTCAGAAACATTTCTATATGAAAAGTTTCAACTTTGCGCAAATCTTCATAACCAAAACGCCTAATATCCTTAATTTCAACAAATTCTACGCATTCAGTACATAAAAATTTGAAGAAAATTTTCAAGTCCTGAGCGTAGCCAAGACGGGTGAGTATCGCAGTACGGTTTTCAATTCCTAAAAAATATTCATTGCAAATCGTAGGCAATTCGCGAAGTAATTCCCTTAATTTTAACGTACAATCATAATTTCTTTGATCAAAATAAGTTTTTTCAGCCATAATATTAATTAAATTATATCACTAAATATACGTTTTTTCAACAATAATATAGTATATCATTTGACAAAATAATTCAGAATAAAAGTAATATTAGCATTGTTAATCAATGGTTATATTATTGCAATATATTTAGATAATTGCAGTTAAAAAAGAAACAATATTAGAATATTTTCGGCTAAAACGCGTTCAACTATTCGTAAAGCTATCGTTTTGCGAATAGATAAAGATATCGCTCTACTATATATTTTTCGTAAAACCATACGATTTTTTAAGTAAAGCTAGAATTTTTCTTTGGCGTTTTTTCTTCCTATCGCTTGACTATTCACTGGCAGATGCAATACTATTATGTTACAAGTAAGCGATTCCGTAGATTTATCTATGATGCTTACTTGTTTTTTTATGCCGTCTGGACAAGTCTATTTATGTTCTTCTATGTGTACGTACGGTTGTTGGCTGATGACGATGGTTTTAATTTAAGAGAGTCTTAATTATATAAATTAAATATAAACACTTGTTCATAATACTGCCCTGCTTTGCTTTATTTTGAAATAATTCTTATCAATTACAGTAGTCTGTCTAAATATTTTGTTGATTTTTTGTAATTCTTATAGTAAAATATACTTGAAAAAGAAAAATTGGAGGGTTTTGAGTTGGAAAAAGATAATTTCAATGCTAACGTTGATTTTGTCCGCGGACAAGCAGATATGATAGTTCTCTCTGCTCTTTCTGACAATGATATGTACGGACTTGAAATACTCAATACTATCCAAGAAAAAAGTCAAGGAATGTATTCCTTGAAGCAAGCCACATTATATAGCAGCTTGAAGAGACTTGAAAAAAACGGCTACGTACATTCTTATGACGGCGACGTATCAAACGGCGCTAAAAGAGTTTATTACGGTCTTACAGAGCAAGGACGTGACCATCTTAATAACGATAGGTCTTATTGGGAATTTTCCAGTTTTTTGATGTCAAGCCTAATATCTGACAATAAATTCGATCCTCAAAATGATGAAAAGCCTTTCGATCCCGCTGATTTCAGACCTTTGACTCGTAGAAATAAAGCGTCTTCCGAGAATGAGAAAGTCGTAATAAAATATGTCTATCTCCCTCAAGGCTCTAATCCCGAGTTTGAAAATCAAGTTGACGAATCTATTGACGACAACGCTTCTCTATTGGAAACCAATGAGGATGAGTTGGAGCAAGTCGAAGATAAGAACGATGCAATCGAGGTCACTGAAGAGCAAATTGCTGAAATTGAGGAAGTCGAGGAAAAGGATTCGATAGTTGATTTTGTTACTACCGAAGTTGTTGACGAGAGCGTTGAAGATATTGACGACAAGTCTATTGAAGAAATTGTTGCGGACATAGTGCAAGAAAGTATTGAAGAAAACGCTGTTACTGAAGAAGCAATCGAGAATATTGAGCCTGAAAGTCAATTAGAAGAAAAGGTTGAAGAGGTATTTGAAGAACAACAAGTTGTTGAACAAGAGAAACCTTCTCCGATATATCAACGTAAACAGTATTTTGACGAAAATAACGAGGTCAATTATATTTCCTCATTCTCCGATATGTTTAATTCGATTCCGGAAGATATTCCTATCGATGAAGAAAAAGAAAACGTCGAATATTTGACAATGAAAGAAATGGTTTACAAATTCCAATCTAAGGGAGTAAGCGTAAAGCCTTACGACAAGAAAGATACAATGGAATTTTACGTAAATAGATATTACTACTCCAACAAGTTACATTTGCATGTGTCGCTTATCATATTTGCGGTTTTGGCGTTGGAACTGATAATTTCACATTTTATTTGCAATAGAAACGTCAATGACCGTGTACCGGGCTGGGCTTTATTCTTGGGAATTCTTGCCGTTGCATTGTATCCGGTCGCTAGATACGTATTATTTTTGATAGATCCTACGAAAAAGACGCCTGCAAATTATAATCCTAAAACTTCTCTACTTTTATCAATGCTGCCGATTATCACGTTGCCGATAGTGTTTGCGCTCATGGCATTTGTGCAGTTTGGCGCTAATATAAACGACTACGCGTCAATGGAAAGAACGATAGTTTTGCCGAGTATAATGCTGTTCAACGTACCGCTCTACTTTGTCGTATTTTCCTTGTTATATAGAACATATAGGTATCACGTAAATTAACGATTATTTTATAATATTGTCTTTATCGTAGCAAGATTTTGAGATGGAATACTTCTTTTCTTCAACTTCTTGCTTTTTGTTTTTCTTCTTGAAAATTGAAGAAACTTTTTCGCATAACTTAATCAGCGCGTTTTCGATTTTGCTGCTAAACTTAAATGCGAGAATGACGGCAAGCAATGTTACGCTGATTATTGCTATCCATATCGGGATACCGTAGCCGGTGAGCGGAATTGCCGATATTCCCTTGAACGCTCCTTCCATTACAAGTATATTTAGCGGTCTTGTGACCAACATTAGCGCAAAGAACTGCCAATACGTCATATTTGTCATACCGGCTATGATGCATAATATGTCGTCCGGAAAAAATGGAAATAGGAACATCATTGTCAAAACAATTTTATCTCTACCCTTTGCGAATTTCATATATTTTTCGTAAACGTTCTTTCCGCATAACCAAATCATAAGCTTGATTCCGAATTTTCTTCCAAGGAAAAATGCAAACATTGAACCGCTTATTATTCCTATCGTACTATACAATAAAGTTTTCCATACGCCAAAAAGCGCGACGCCCGCGACTGTTGTCAATGCCACCGGTAAAGGTATGATTGTCACTTGAAGGAATTGTATTATAATAAATATAAATCCTGCGAATGCGCCGTATTTTGACAGAAATAGCTTTATCTTTTCTGCGCTATCGAATTTGGAATATAAATCGTATTTTAGTATTATAAAATATATTAGCGCAGCGACGAACAACAATGTCGACGCGCTTATCATCCATCTGATCAACTGTTGATAATTCAACCCTACGGCGCAGAACGTGATTATTATAAGAGGTATATTTATAGAAAAGCATACGATTTTAACGTAATAATTGACGTCAAAATTCACTGTTGTAGCAAAAAATACAACGTTGTATGCAACCATTGATATAAGTATAATTATAGAAGAAATAATTCTGGATTTTAAGGTCATATTCTTATAATTAGTATAAGCATTTGACCTTTGAAAAATTACAAAAAAGCAATAAATTTTATATAAAATATAATAAATTTCTAATTTTCGGCAGCCAAGCGTTTAACTCGCTTGATTTCGTCAGTGGCGAGTTTGTCGCAACGATTGTTATATTCGTTGTCGGCATGCCCCTTGACCTTATTGAAATTGACTTTGTGCTTTGCCATTTGCATAAGCAATAATTTCCATAAATCTTCGTTTTTAACCGCGCTTTTGCTTGCTGTGCGCCAATTATTGCTTTGCCATTGAGTTACCCAGCCTTCGCTAAAAGCGTTGCAAACGTAAGCGGAATCACTGTATACTTCTACGTTGCAAGGTTCTTTCAGCGCACTTAGACCTTGAATTATAGCAAACATTTCCATACGGTTGTTGGTTGTGTCTTTGTTGTAGCCGACAAGTTCTTTCTCGTGTCCGTTATACATCAAAATTGCTGCCCAACCGCCTACACCTGGGTTTCCCGAGCATGCTCCGTCAGTGTAAATCGTCACATTTTTCATAATTTGCTCAATTCCTCGCTTCTCTTGCGACAGTTGTCAATGCCTTTAATAATATTTTCCGCAACGGAATTTTCCTTGAAAGTATCAATCGCTTGAATTGTTGTTCCGCCCTTCGAGCATACTTTTTGTATCAGAGTGTCCAAATCGTCGGATGAATTCTCTACCATTTTGCTTGCGCCAATCATTGTGCTGATTGCCAAGTTTTTGCTTTGCTCGTACGTAAGCCCGCCATTCATTCCTCCGTCAATCATAGCTTTGATGAAATAATAGACGTAGGCAGGACCGCTTCCGCTCACTGAAGTCACCGCATCAAAATACTTTTCTTCTATAAAAACGGTCTTAGATATCGTCTTAAAGATATTGTCAACGAACTTTATGCTTTCCTCGCTTACCTGACGAGAAGTAATCGCGCTGACTCCTTCGCCTATCGAGCATGGCGTATTAGGCATAATTCTTACTACTTGTTTGCAATTACACTCTTTTGCTATGTTTTCGCAACTTACGCCTGCCATAATAGAAATTATGCATTTAGAAGTATTATTTCTAAATTCGCTTGAAATCGAGCGGAAAATTTGCGGTTTTATCGCTAAAACCAAGTATTCGCACGACGTCATAACTTCGACGTTGTCGTTTGTTGTTTCTATGCCCTGATACTTTTCCTTTATACTTGGCGTGGAAATAAACATGTCTTTTTCAGACAAAAATTTGCTTGACAAAAGTCCGTTTATTATTGCTTTTGCCATATTGCCGCAACCGATAAAACCTAGTTTGTATTTATAATTCATAAAAATCGCTCCAAAACATTGATATTCTGTTGACACTTCTCAAAAGATTATATATAATATTTAAGAAGTAAATTATCTCATAACTTAGGGGAGTGGCTCAACGGTAGAGTAGTGGTCTCCAAAACCATTGGTTGCGTGTTCGAATCGCGTCTCCCCTGCCAAAATGACCTGCAAGGGTCATTTTTCATTGTTTTATACGTTTACTTGTCCTTGCTGACCTAGGCAGTCTTTGTTTTTATCAAGAATTGGCTTGATAACTTCGTTGACAAACTCGATTGTCTGCTCTTTTGCTCTTCCGATAAAGTTCCTTGGATCAAGGATGCTGTCTATTTTGTCGTTTATAGCAGAAAAAGCGTCGTCTTTCTTAATTCTCTCAATTAAATCGTTGTCTTTGCCGAATTGCTTGACCATTTTGGATGCTTCCATAGAGTGAACTCTGATTTTTTCGTGCAATTCTTGCCTATCCCCGCCCGCTTTCACGCATTCCATAAGGATTACTTCGGTAGACATAAACGGCAATTCTGCCATTATGTGCTTATTGATTGTGTTTTCGTAGACTACAAGACCGTCGGCTACGTTCATGTATATCTCTAGAATCGCGTCAATGGATAAGAACGCTTGCGCCATTACGAGTCTTCTGTTGGCTGAATCGTCCAAAGTGCGCTCAAACCATTGGGTAGCGGCGGTATTTGCGGCGTTTGCAGGCAAAGTCATCACGTATCTAGCAAGCGAACAGATACGCTCGCTTCTCATAGGATTACGCTTGTATGCCATAGCGGAAGAACCGATTTGATTTTTCTCGAACGGCTCTTCTATTTCTTTCATATTTTGAAGAATTCTTATGTCATTTGCGAATTTATATGCGCTTTGTGCGATTTGCGAGAGTACGGAAAGAATATTATAGTCGTATTTTCTCGTGTAAGTTTGTCCGCTGACGGCAAAACTCTTGTCAAATCCCATCTTTTTTACTACTAATTCGTTTAATTTCTTGACTTTTTCGTGGTCTCCGTCAAATAATTGCAAGAAGCTTGCTTGAGTTCCCGTCGTGCCTTTAACGCCTCTAAGACGGGTATTAGCAATCACATATTCAAGATTTTCATAGTCCATTTGCAATTCTTGCAACCATAATGCCGCTCTCTTTCCGACGGTAACTAATTGCGCAGGTTGAAGGTGCGTAAAGCCCAAAGTAGGCATATCAGCGTACTTTAACGCGAATTTTGCCAGTTTGTCCATTACGTTGACGAGTTTATTTTTGACAAGAACCAAAGCGTCGTGATAAATTATTGTGTCCGAGTTGTCCGTAACGTAGCAACTTGTAGCGCCTAAGTGAATAATCGGCATAGCCTTGGGACATTGTTGTCCGTACGCGTACACGTAAGCCATTACGTCGTGTCTGACGATACGCTCTCTTTCTTTTGCTACCTCGAAGTTTATATCTTCGATATGCTCTTTCATCTGAGAAATTTGCTCGTCAGTGATGTTTAATCCAAGTTCTTTTTCGCTCTCAGCCAAAGCAAGCCAAAGTTTTCTCCACAAAATCATTCTTGTTTTTTCAGCAAACTGCTCCAACATCGGTTTTGTAGCATAACGCGTAGTCAATGGGTCAACGTAATTTGTAGACATATTTACACCTCGAAAATTGTAATATAATTATAAATATATTATATAATAGTAAAACAATTAAATCAACAAAATAGACCGTAGATTTAATCTTAAATATAAAAAATCGGTCTCAAAGACTAAGCAAGCCGTCAATATTGTTAAAATAATAAATTTGCGGAATATTACAAGTAAATGTTATAATATACCGCAAATTGTTCTAATTTTCGCAATAATTAAGAAATAAAACGCTCTAATTGAGAAGTATTTTGGATTTATGGCTGCATCCAATCGACATAAACGCCATATCCCTTTGTCGGATCGGAAACAAAAACGTGCGTGACTGCGCCTATAAGTTTTCCGTTTTGTATAATAGGACTGCCGCTCATACCCTGCACTATTCCTCCGGTCGTGTCAAGTAATCTTTGGTCGGTAACTCTCAATACCATACTCTTTTCGGCAGGACTACTTTGGCTGTTTGTTTTAATAATTTGGATTTCATACTTTTGCGGCGCGATACCGTCTATTGTCGTATAGATATATGCAGTACCCGGCTGAGCGTCTGCTTTACTACCGAGCAAGATTTTTTCACTTTCACTATTTTTATTCAAATTGCCGTACATTCCATATATATTATTTGCAGTAATTGAGCCAAGTGAATTGGTCAACGTACTAAATGATCCGCTCAATTCCCCCGCTTTGCCTTTTTGCCCTTTAACGTAGCCGACTATATTCGCATTATATATGCTGCCACCGCTTGCAGACACGTCGTCGCCGTTAATATCTTTGATAGCGTGGCCAAGAGCGTAAAATTTATCACCGTCGGTATAAGTCATAGTGCCTATACCCTCAATTTGGTCTTGTAAAAGCAGTCCTAACTTATTTTTACCGCTTAAAATATCAAGCGCAGGAGTGACTGTATAGTCTTTTGTTTCATTTTTATGCTTAATGCTAATACTGACTTGCTCTTTATCTTGAATAAGATCGTTTATTTGGTTGACGGAATCAAGTTTTACACCGTCGATAGAAAGTAAAACGTCGCCGCTTTGAATTTCTATGCCGTCAACGGGACAAACTGCGCCGTCTTTTGTGACAACGCTCACTTTAGAAGTTATATATAGCCCTGTTTTGATTGCAATACCTATAGGATAACCGCCTAAATTTACGTATTTTTCGGGCTGCGTTTCGATTTGCACTTTGCCAATCGGGATAATTCCAAATAATTTGAAATTGACAACCTCGGTTGTTTCTTCTGATTGAATAGTAGAATTAAGTTGAATTCTTGATAAATTATCAGAGTTTACCGAAATGGTCTCTCCGTTAATATAATTTGTTTGATTGACTGCAAATATGGTAATTGCAGATAATACTATTAAGACAATAAGTGTGAATATACAAAACTTTTTTTTCAAATTTACGTTCATTTCCAAACCTCTCGCAATTTAGTTTGAGAAATGTAAAGTAAATTATTCAGGATTTTTTATAATTCTCGGCATATTCGAGTAATTCTTTGGCATGAGGTATCGCGTGAGACGAAATATCCTGCCCGCCAATAAGTCTCGCAAGCTCCTCAATACGGCTAGAATCATCCAAAAATTTGAGCCCTGTGACGGTATTGCCACTTTGAGTAGATTTTTCAATAAGGTAATGACTATCCGCCATCGATGCGAGTTGCGGAAGGTGCGTGATAGCCAAAACTTGCTTGTTTTTGGATATATCGTAAGTCTTTTCCGCGACGATTTGCGCAATTTTTCCGCTGATACCCGTGTCGATTTCGTCAAACACCATTGTAGAAATACCGTCTAGATTTGCAATAATCTTCTTTAAGGCAAGCATAAAACGAGATAATTCACCGCCCGAAATAACCTTTGATAATTCTTTTACAGGTTGTCCCGCGTTTGCGCTGAACATAAAGATCGCTTCAATTCCGCCGTCAGCATCAGGAATAAATTCCTCCAACGATGGAATTTGCGAAAACTGCGTTTCGAACTTGCATGACGGCATTCCCAACTCTTTGAGTTCTTTCAATATGTTTTTTGCAAGAATATTTGCAACTTTTTGTCTTTCTAATAACAGTTTTTGCGTACTTTCATAGAGTTTTTTAGTCAAAATACGCTTTTCTTCTTCGTATTGCTTTACTTTTTCCTCGCCGTCAGCAAGAAAATCGTATTCTTCTTCTATCTCTTTTAAGTAATTGTTTATCTCTTCTATAGAATTGCCATATTTGCGTTTTAGAGCTCTAATCAACGCAAGCCTTTGTTCGCAGTACTCATATTGCTGTATATCGAATTGATTGTTTTCAGCCATATCGACGATTGTCGAGTCAATATCTTTCAGCTCGATTTTGCAAGATTCAAGTCTTTCCAATACCTCTTCGACCGATTTGTCATAGCTTGAAATCTTAGTAAGTTGAGAAATTGCATACGACAAAGCCGATAATACGTTGCCGTTATCGTCGCCGTTGATAAGATTATTGCATTCATTCAGCGTGGAAATTATGGTTTGGGAATTATTGAGTTTATGTCTTAAGGATATAAGCTCATCTTCCTCGCCTTCTTTTAATTCGGCTTGCGAAATCTCGTTGATTTGATATTCCAAAAGGTCGATATTCTTGTTTACGTCGGTAAGTGAACCGTATTTTTTCAATTTTTCGCGTATTTCATTATATTGATTATACAACTCGATATGCGATTTTTTTAGAGAATTTATTGTAGATTCGCCGTATTTATCTATAATTGACAAATGATAATCGCTGTTGAGCGCGGATACGTTCTCGTGTTGCGAGTAAATATCGGCGACGGTCGACGCTATCTCTTTTAGCGCGCTTAAAGTCACTCTTTGTCCGTTTACCGAGCAAGTATTTTTGCCCTCAACTGTCATTGATCTTTTGAGTATAAGACAATCGTCATTATCCACGTCAAATTCTTCGAGGACTTTGACTGTATTTTGCGTAATATTTTCGAATACTGCTGTAACTGACGCGGTAGTTTCGCCGTATCTTATCAAGGATTTGTCCGCTCTTTTACCCAAGACAAAACTAAGGCTGTCAATAATAATTGACTTACCTGCGCCCGTTTCGCCGGAAAGTATATTTAATCCCGTGGAAAAGTTTACGTCAAGAGATTTAATCAATGCGATATTCTTGATAGACAGATTACTCAACATATATCAAAACGTGTCCTTTAAGAATTTCAACGTGTCTTGAGCGTCTTTTTCGGTTGTTGCTACGCAAATTATAGTGTCGTCGCCCGCAATCGTTCCGAGTATTGTAGGTATCATCAAATTGTCCAAATAAGCGCCTGCACTGTTTGCCGCGCCCGATACTGTCTTAATGACGATAATATTTCCTGCGCTTTGCAAACTCAATACGCATTCTTTGAAGATATTGTCGTATTTGTTTTTCAGTCCCTTTTCTTTGAAATGAACTTGAGTATAACGGTATTTTTTGGTTGAACCTGCGACTTTAACAAGTCCGAGTTGTTTAATATCTCTCGAAATTGTGGCTTGCGTAACGTCAAAACCGCGTTCATGCAAAATGCTTACCAAATCCTCTTGCTTGTCGATTTCGTATAACGTAACAATATCTAATAACGCTTGCTGTCTTGCCGAATTTGCCATTTATTCACCCCAGTAGTTGAGCTTCTTCCTAAGTTTATTATAGAAGTTTTCGTTTTTAAATCTCACGAATGACGCGCATTTTTCCGCCTTTTCAATTACCAATTCAAAGCCGTCGGAATCGCTTTTGTATACGATATTACCGTCAACGATAACTCTAATCCTAGACGAATCTGTGGAAATTTTGATTGACATATTGTCTTCAATTACCATTGGACAACTGTGTAGCGAATGCGGACAAATAGAATTGACTATCAGTGCTTTCACGCTCGGGCTCAATACCGGACCATTGCAAGAAAGCGAATAAGCGGTCGAGCCCGTAGGCGTTGATACCAAAATGCCGTCGCTTCGTACGGTATCGGCGCGTACTCCGTCTAAATCAATATTGAAAGCCGATATATGACAAGTGTCTTGATTGTTGACGATAATCTCATTTAGCGCGAAATATTCCTCGCAATTTATTTTTGTGGATAACATCGTTCTTGTTTCGATATTAAAGGAATTCTCTTTAAGACATTTGACTGCGTAGTCGATATCCATCTCGTCGATTTCCGTCAAAAATCCTATCTTTCCCTTATTTATTCCAAGTATAGGTCGATTTTCTTTGAGATTACGCACTGCGTCGAGCATTGTTCCGTCTCCGCCGAAAGATACTACTATGTCGCACCAATCAAATACGACGGACGTAGGCGCGACTTCTTTTTTATCAAAAAAGTCGCTTGCATTGTCGCATACTTTGTATTCTAAACCGTTCTCTTTGAGTTCAGAGCAAAATACTTTCGCAACCTTTGCGTCAATATCTCTTTTAAGATTTGTTTTAATACCGATTTTCATAATACTATTATAACTTGTCCTGTATAATTATTCAATAGGTTTGCATAAAAATATTAAAAATTCTATATTTTTATTTGGCTTAGTTGGCGCTGTAGTGATATCAATATACTTTAACCCGAGATTTATCGCGAAGTTTTTGATATCCTCACAGACTTGTTCTCTTACTTTTTGGTCGGTGACAATCCCCTTTTTACTCAAATGTTTGCTTCCTGCTTCAAACTGCGGTTTTATCAGCGCGATAATATCACCGCCCTTTTTCAATATATTGAACACAGCGGGAAGAATTAGTTTGAGCGAAATAAAACTGACGTCGATGCACGCAAAATCCACTAACTCTCCAAAGGTATCTTTGTCAATATAGCGGGCGTTTGTCCTATCTTTAATAATTACTCTGGAATCATTTTTCAAAGTTTCGTCAAAAGCGCACTCGCCTACGTCAACCGCGTATACCTTTTTTGCCCCGTTTTTGAGCATACAATCGGTAAATCCGCCGTTGGACGCTCCAATGTCGGCGCAAGTCTTTCCGTTTAGGTCATAATTGAAATCTATCAAGGCTTTGTACAGTTTATCGCCGCCTAGAGAGGAAAACTTGAAAGTATCTAAGATTTTTATATCATTGGTATCGTCTACGTCGTATGCCGATTTAGTAATAATTTTACCGTCGACTTGGACGAACGAGTTGTCAATCATATGTTGCGCTTTGGCTCTTGTTATGTTGAGTATTTTGCTTAAATATATATCAAGTCTCATACTCGCCTAGCCTAATTTTTTGAAATAACAAAATTAACGATGCTATCTACGTCGAGACTCGCCGATTGAATAAGTTCACTGCGAGAAGCGACCATGTACGGTTTGTTCTCTACGTTCACGCCGTAGACTTTGCTCGTGTGATTAGTTTGGTTGAAAAATTCAAGCGTTTGAGCGTATACTGAGCCGCTTGAAATATATTCCTCGAAGATGAAAACGTTTTTTCCATCAAGCATTGTCGATAGCATTTCCTTATCTATCGGCTTGATAAATCGCGCGTTTACTACGTCGACGTCAATTCCATTTGCCTTCAAAATTTCAGATGCTTTTAATACGTTGGACAGGATTTCGCCGTTAGATATAAGTACATTTTTGCTGCCGCCTTTGACGATATACTCCCATTTGCCGTATTCGATTTGCATGCAATTATCGTAGTCAGTCGCAATTTCGCTCTTTGGGTATCTGATTGCAAGCGGCAAATTATAGTCTTGCGACCACTTCAAAATTGATTTGAGTTCCTGCCCGTCTTTGGGCGCATAAATGCTCATATTTGGCATAGAGCCAAGATACGCCACGTCATACAATCCCTGATGAGTTTCGCCGTCACCGCCGACAAATCCTGCTCTATCTATGCAAAATACGACTGGAAGTCTAGTGAGGCAAACGTCGTGCAAGACGTTGTCGTACGCGCGTTGTAGAAAAGTCGAATATATTGCGACGTAAGGCTTTTTGCCCGCTAGCGCCAACCCCGCCGACATTGTCACGGCATGCTCTTCCGCTATTCCTACGTCGGTTATTCTATCAGGAAAAGTTTTTTCAAATTCGCTTAATCCCGTACCTTCTGCCATAGCCGCGGTAACAGCGTAAATATCTTTATTGTTTTTTGCCAATTCTATAAGAGTTTCGCCAAAGACCTGTCCGTAGCACGGTAAAGCAGTCGGTTTTCCAACGCTATGGTATTTGCACGGATTTTCTTCCGCGCAAGGCATACCCTTACCTTTTTGAGTGACAACGTGCAGAATTATCGACTTATCGGAATTTTTCGCATAATTGAATTTATCAATCAAATCATTCATGTTGTGTCCGTCAATATTATTAAGAGTCTCGATATTCATATAAGAAATCTCATCGCCGTATTTGCGTACGATTTTGAGATAATCATTGACAAAACCTACGTTGTCGGAAATGGATTTGTTGTTGTCATTGATGATAATAATGACCTTTTTATCAAGCGTGAGTACGTCGTTCAAAGCCTCGTAAAAGATACCGCCGGTCATTGCGCCGTCGCCAATTAAACATACGATTTGACCGCTTTCGCCGCCTCTCGCCATACCGCAAGCAATAGAAAGCGCAGTTGATGCATGACCGCTGTTAAACGTATCAAATGGACTTTCTTCTCTTTTTGGGAAACCGTTCAAACCGTCTTTCTGACGCAAATTCTTGAATTCTTCCAATCTGCCACTGAGAATTTTATAAGCGTAGCACTGATGACCTACGTCGAAAATCAATTTATCTTTTGGGAAATCAAAAACATAATTAAGAGCGCAAGTCAAGTCGACTACCCCTAGATTTGACGCCAAATGACCGCCGTTGGATAAAGTATATTTGGTGATGACTTCTCTCAAATCGTCAGCCAAAATATTGAGCTCTTGTATATCAAGACTCTTCAAATCTTCCGGCAACTTAATTTTGTCAAGAATTCTCATTACTTCTTCCTCTTCTTCGTTATGAATATCCCTATTATTCTTGCGGACATGAATACNAATTCCGCGCTGTTCTTTACCGCTACTTTTTTNAGCGACGCTTTGCCGCCGACGGTTATTGCNGCTATTACNCTNGATATNATNATCGTAATCCAATGACCGCCGTTTGCGTGCAGATTGAGTTGAACGACTATTGACGCGCCGCATGCTCCGCTCAATATTCCGCACATATCTCCTATCACGTCCGCGCANATATTGTTTACTTTCTCCGCATTCTTGATAAGAAATTGCATAATNNTGTACTGCTTGGTATAGCGAGAATATTTCTTTATAGCCTCTTGCGAGCATGACGCTACGCTCAGTCCTATACCNTCGAATATAATACTTACCAGTATCATAAACGACAACAGCATTATTGATATTATTATATCGCTCTTCGAGGTGGTAATTTGAGAAATAAAACTGCAAATTACCGCTCCGAAAAAGGTGAATATCGTTATTTTTATTACCCACAGCTCGGCAATNTTNATCTTAGCCCTTTCCTTGCGAGCGCGGTGTTTGTTTAGATTCTTGCATCCGTTTTTTCTGTCCATATTATAAAATATGGCAAAAAACTATCTATTATGCAAAATCAATATAATCTATGAGTAAGGTACTTGCACAAATCAATTAGNGTACTTGCCCTTNCTCCGTAGCGACNTATATCCGATATAGCCGAGNTCTCNAANTCTTGAATATATTTNCTCGACTCCTCGATACCGAGAACGTCCACNACTGTCTTTTTGCCGTTGNCGCTGTCTTGATTTGTTTCTTTTCCCAAGACTTCCTTAGTAGAAGTTTTGTCGAGAATATCGTCGACAATTTGGAAAATCTCGCCTAGTTTTGTTGCAAAACTTTCCATATCNGATATTTCCTCTNCGNTTCCTCCGCATCTAATTATNCTGCCTACCAAAGCGCNTTTGAGCAAACATGACGTTTTCAATCTGTTCAAATGCTTTATTTGNTCAAGCGTATANTTGCGTTTATCTTCGTTGGANAGGTCGATACACTGACCGCCTATCATGCCGTTGATACCGCTGTTTTTAGCAATNTACCTTANNGAGTTCAACGCATTTTCGTCAAAGTTCTTGTCGGAAAGCATTGCCTCAAACGCCATATTTAAGAGAGCGTCGCCGCTTAGCACNGCCATTCCCTCGCCGTAGACTATGTGCGTCGTAGGCTTTCCTCTCCTCAAAGAATCGTCGTCCATACAAGGCAAATCGTCGTGTACGAGCGAATAGGAATGTATCATTTCTATTCCGACAGCCGTCGGCGCAACGAATTCGACGTCCTTTCCGCAAAATTCGCTTGCCATATAACAAAGCGCAGGACGAATTCTCTTGCCGCCGTTTTCGATGCCGTATTTTACAGCGTCGAAGATAGGTTGAATATCGCAAGGATTATTTTGGAAATAATCGTTAAGTTGTCTAGAAAAGATACTTTTGTACTTTTCCAAAATCTCTTGCATTATTCTACCTCTACGAGTTTTGCGACCAACTCGTTGGATTTTTCTTCAAGCAAAGCGATTTGTCCTTTGACTTCGTTGAGTTTGTCGCTACAATCCTTGCAAAGCTCCATTGCTTTGGAATATAGCGTCATACTCTCGTCAACGGATAATTTTCCGCTTTCCAACTTTTCAACTATGCTGTCAAGTTGACTTAACGCCTCTTCAAATTTCATTTTCTACCTCCACAACTTGCGCTTTGATTTTTCCGTCGCGCGTCTGCAACGAAACGTTGTCACCGACTCCGAGTGATTTTGCCGAAGCAATCGGCGCGCCGTCTTTGCTCATATACCAATATCCCTTTTCTAAAATTCCCAAAGGATTGAGAGCCTGCAATTTGGTAATCTTATTAGCCAAATAATGCTCTTGCGCAATATAGGTATTTTTTACCGTATTGTTTAGTTTAGTCAAATACTGCTCGATAAGATGCTTGTTTGACGTATACTTTAATTTCATTTGAGAATTGATATAATTAAGTTTGTTTTTCAATTCTCTTTCGCCGTCGGCTACGCTTGCNTTNACAATCNTGCCCATTTTGAGCAAAACGNCNACGAAATANTCTTTNAGCATAGCAGTNTCATACGCGATATATTCTGCCGCCGCGGTNGGAGTTGCCGCTCTGTAATCCGCGACTAAGTCGCACAACGTGACGTCAGTTTCGTGTCCCACNGCCGATATAATCGGAGTCTTACACTTGAAAATCGCCTTGACAAGCGCTTCGTCGTTGAATGGCATCANNTCTTCCGCNGAGCCGCCNCCTCTTGCGATAATCAAGAGGTCNTANCCCATATTATCNACTTTCTCCAAAGACTTNATTATGTCNTTGCTCGCTTCCGCNCCNTGNACTCTTACGTCTTTGATAAATATATTTATCAAATCGTTTTTNCGGCGAATNGTCTTTTTNATATCCCGAATTACCGCTCCGTTGAAGGAAGTAATCACGCAAATATTAGTCGGATACGGCGGTATNGNTTTTTTGAATTGCTCGTCGAAGTAACCTTCTTTTTGCAATTTCTGTTTCAACATTTCNAGCTGAATNGCCAACAGTCCNTTGCCTATCGGNGTNATGCTGTCNACGTTGAAATTGAGTTTTCCGCCTTTGGCGTAGTAATCTACCGAGCCTTTGGCGATTATACTCTCTCCGTCTTTGGGTATATAAGTCTTTGCNCANTTNAANCANGTGACCGATATTTGACAATTCTCNTCTTTGAGAGTGAAGTAAGCGTGACCTTTGGCAATNTTATGTCCCGATACTTCNCCCGCCACTTGAATNTCGTGCAANTGCTCTTCCGCTCTGAATATTGAGTTTATGACGGTATTGAGCNCCGTTACGTTGATTATATTACCGTTCATTTTCGCGNGCNATTGCAGACATGAGNGTGTTGTACAACAACATNGATATGGTCATNGGNCCTACTCCGCCNGGNACNGGTGAAATNTAAGANGTCTTTGGNGCAACGCTGTCGAAGTCCACGTCNCCGCAAAGNTTTCCGTCAACGCGGTTGATNCCNACGTCAATTACGATTGCCCCGTCTTTNACCATATCTGCCGTCACAAANTTAGGTCTNCCTATAGCAACGACAAGAATGTCGGCNTTCTTTGTAAATTCAGCAAGGTTTTGNGTCTTGCTNTGACATACNGTNACNGTGCANTTGGCGTTGAGAAGNAACATTGCCATAGGCTTGCCTACCGTATTACTTCTNCCCAATACGACTGCGTTCTTTCCGCTGAGNTNNACNCCCGTGCTCTCCANCATNTGCATTACGCCGAGCGGCGTGCAAGANACGGTATGNGGTCTACCCAAACAAAGATAACCNATATTTGACGCGTTGAAGCCGTCGACGTCTTTGCTNTCNGGAATATTTGCAAGTATCTTNTCNTCGTCGTAACCTTTNGGCAACGGAAGNTGAACNAANATACCNTCGACAGNGTCGTCGTCGGCAAGGCTNTTNATNNTTTGTATTATTTCANCTTGAGCCGTTCCGNTGGGATATTCNTANGANAAGGAATTGAANCCAACTTGCTTGCAACCNTTGATTTTGTTGCGAACGTAGGTTTGNGANGCGGGATCGTCGCCCACTATGATGACAGCCAAAGTCGGTTTTCTNTTATACTTTCCTTCAAANTCTTTNGTCATNGAAGTTATTTTTTCGAGCGTTGTNGCCGCTACTTCTTTTCCGTATATTAACATATCATTTCTCTCCGTTTAGTTGGTTGAATACGCCTTTGAGNACGCCGTTNACNAATTTNTTGCTNTTTTCCGTAGAAAAAGTCTTGACNAGNTCNATTACTTCGCTGATNGANACNTTGAGCGGAATATCTTCAACGTACTTCATCTCGTAGCACGCAAGCAATAAGCCTGCCAAATCGGGTTTGTANATTCTGTCAATCTTGAAATTCTTGCTGTTGTCGGCTATCATTTGCATAAGTTCGTCATAATGCTCTTTNACGCCGTTNACNACGNTGTCGATATACTCCGCGTCGCTTTCGCTTATGTCTTCNGCGCCTATCATTGTATCATAAGTCTTTGTATCTATTTCTTTGGAAAACAAATAGCCGAATATCAANTGATATGCGCTCAACCTCGCGCTTCTTCTGCTCATAGGTAATTCTCCTTGTTAGTTGCCGGCAACGATTCCGACAACGTTGACGTTNACGCTGCTTACCTTATAGAAAGTAGANTTTTCTACNTCTTGCTTAATNTTTTCTTGCAGTTTGCANACTACGACNGGNATGTTGTANCCGTAATAGATACTTACNGACAANTCGATTTTACAAAGTTTGTTGTCGTANATTACNACGTCGATNGCCTTATTTTTATTCTTTCTATTCTTCGTTTCNTTCTTTCCGTTGCCGTAGGTTACGGACACAATGCCGTCGACTTGCGACGCNGCGCTNCCNGTAATTGAAGATATTACGTTGACNTACGTCTCAATTGACTTGCTGTTGTCTTGACTGAATTCCATTGCCATTTGTACCTCCGCTNATATTTTTATTCTAGCATAACAAATTTGTTTTGACAAGTATAGATTGTATTATTTATATAATTATAATTATTAATATTATATTTAATTGTATTCAAACGNCCTATAAATACGTTTTGCCGACCCATTNAGAGNCGGCAAAAGTAATTGAATATTCAATAAGTATATTTTATGCAGTATANGGTACGACGTATACTTGACCTGCTACGTAATCCGTCTCTTGAAGAATNGTGCCGAGGATTTGCGCTACTTCCTCTTTTGTCAATTCTGCNTGTTTAACGATAACGTTGAGGTTGTTGGTGCTCATCGTAACTACTGCGTCCTCAAAGCCCTTTGCTTTGATNAGNCTTTCAAGTACGAGTTCCTTNTCTATAAAAGTAAGGAGTTCGACTTGCTTGTCTTGCGCGCTAGCTTTTACGCTTTCGCTTGTNCTTTCGGANGAGATGATTGCGTCAAGATAGCTGAANTCTTCCGCTCTTGCGGTTTCTCTATTGCTTCTNTGCGATGAGAAGAANGTTTCTACCGCAGTGCCGTCGGNNGNGNTTCCGCCGTTGACAAGATTGTNATCNTTGTCTTTAATCTGGGNATTGAGCACGNAGTTCAATACGCCGGTTACCACNAAGAGCGCTACCATACAACATAGTACGAGCACTTTTTTTCCGTTTGAGGACAGTTTTTTTGTTCTTTCTTTTTTTGCCATGTGTTGACCCTCCAAATTATTTCATTTCAAAGATTTGTATATTGCNTGCTTCGATTTTCAGAAGCGTGCATAACGCATTAGTGATTTTTATTCTNGTGTAAACGTCTTGTCCNCCCTTAGCNACNACGACAACGCCTTGAATGTTGTCCGTTGAGTTNAGNGANCCGACGNTGATNTCNTCCGAGCCGTATTTATAGGTGATAAGCACTTCGCATTCGCCTACGCCGTCGATNCTTGACANGATNCTTTGNACCTCTCCGACAAGACCTTCCTGCTTTTGNGTCTGATNNCGTANTTGTCGTCTTGGTTTTGCCCGTCATCGCATTTACACTAAAATATACGCATATCGCAACGACGGCTATGACTATTGCGCAAATTATCTCAAAACCTTTTATTTTTCGGCATTTTTCTACAATGTCTTTGAGTTTAGAATTCATATTTACCCCTTTTCNACCGTTGCTCTGCCAACGTATTCGCTAATTATTTTTTTNACTCTTCTGCCATTCTTCTTCGCTNGCAAAAGAACTTTTNACCACTACTTTTTCCACCGCNTAAGCGTAGTTTTCGTCAAAAGTAACGTCAAANTCTACGTTTTCNTANCCNTTTGANGACAATTTNTCNTTAAGTCCGTCNATTACGCTTTGGTGTATGCTATCTCTCACCGCTTGATAGTANTCCTCGTCAATNTCGATTTGCGCGCCGTCCTCGCTTGNAAATTCTTTGAANAAATCTCCTTTCANCATTTTTGGCANCGGAGNTATNATTACNAAGATTACTATTANNGAAAATATACCTCNTATGTATTTAGTATTGTCGCCGTCAGGCAATACGATTTCTATCAGTACTCCCAAACTCACNACGCCGACGATACTNATCAGCCATGCGCTCAATTACACCACCCCCACGTTGAAAGTATAGATGACAAGCATTNCCGTCAGTAAAAACATAAANCCNACTCCCACCAAAGAGACTATCAAGAGCGTCANATTNGTGGAAATACTGTGCAACATCTTGCTGAATTTGTTGTCGCATATCGGTTCGATAATTCCGCTTGCNAGTTTCAGTCCAAGGCTTAATACTGCGATTTTNATNGTGGGCAANGCNATTACCGACAGTATCATCAGCAGACTNACNATGCCNAGCGAGTTCTTNATNAAGACTAAACTTGCAAGCATNAGGTCGAANCCGTCNGANANNTATCCGCCCAAAATCGGGACGTANCTTTGTATCGCNAACTTTGCNGTCTTNATTGAGATGCTGTCTATCACTCCNCCCGTNAGCCCNTGAAAGGTAAGAAANGCNATAAANAGNCTGAATACTCCGCCCAAAACGTAAGTTGCGCTCGANTTGAAAAANCCTGTCANNCTGTCGAGTTTTACGCTTTTTGTGAGATTGCCAATCACGCTGAACGCTATNGAAGCGATAAAGAACGGAATAATNATNTTTGATATAAAAGANGTAATNAAGGTAGATANCGTAACCATCATGGGCTTAAATACCGCTGACGAGTTTACTCCGCCGAGCAGCGTGACNAGNGTCAANANNGTGGGAAAAATACCTTCCATGACNGTNTTTATNGTCGAAATCGTATTNGTNGTCAGCGATATAATCGAGCCGANTTCNACCATGACGACAAGNATTATTGCGCTGTACGTGGCGAAATAGATTAGTTTTTTAGTGGGCTGTTGGACAAATCCCGAACTCAATCCTTCCAACAAACTATATATTATCGCTACCGCGACGATTGTCAGCACCATAGGTAAAACGTCAAGTATACTCTTGCCGATACCTTTTGACAAGACGGAAAGAAAATCGGTAAAATTCCCCTGAAAATCACCGTTGATAATTGATTTTATCGTCGTAATTACGTCGCTTCCAAACAGCGCTTGAAAGTCATCTTCAAGATTAGCAAGGATCTCTTCGATTTTACTTAAATCCATTTTCGATAAATTTTCGTCGACGTTGTCTTGTAAGATTTCTTCGCCCGATTGCGACTTGTCCGCATAGCAAATATTTGAGTTATAAAAGCAAATCAACGCCACTGCAATGAGCGCAAGCAATAGTAAAATATATGCGCTATGTGTTGATTTTACCCTTATTTTCATATACTACAATATCTCCACGATTACGTTGATAAGATTTTCGATTATTGGCAACGCAAGCAAAAATATAGCGACTTTTCCCGCAAACGAAACCTTTTTTCCTATACTTCCTGAGCCCAAATCGTCGCATACGCTTTGGCTATATTCGGTGATGTAACCTATTCCGATTATCTTCAAAAGAGAGGCAAACAGATCGGAATTGACGCCCGTTTTGTCAATGATGGCTTGAAATGATAAGATTACTTTGGAAAAGGACGAAAGCGCAATAATCAGTACGATTATTCCGGTAGCCAAAGTCGAGAGCGTAGCGTACTGCGATTGAGTGTTTTTGAGGACAAGCGTACATACGCACCCCACTATCGCAACGCCTACAATCTTGAAAATATCCATGCTTCACCTAATACAGATTAAGAAGTGATTTNAGAGTGTCAAACAGTCCTCCCAACATATCCAACACTAAAATCAATACGAGTATAAGTCCGGCGATGGTNACGAAATTTGCNATTTCGTCTTTGTCGCTCTTTTTNAGGACGACGTTTATTATAGCCGTCAAAAGTCCTATTCCTGCAATCTTAAATATAATGTCAACCGCCATATTATCTCCTCTACGCTAAAATTATCATTATNGCAATNCCGAGCAAAAGTCCGAGTTTTGAGAGCAAATTGCCNGTNGTCTTGCAATCNTTTTCGGCTTTTGTAAGCATCTTTTGCGTTTCCGCTTTACTCAAATTNAGTCGCGANATTTGAGTATCGTAATCNACTTTTCCGAGTGTAAGAAAAAAGTCNTTGAAGTATTCTTTATCGCNTTTTTTCAAGTATTTGCAGTCGAAACACTTTGCTATCTTGTCTTCGCTTTCNCCCGATTCGATTAGTCTGAGATANTCGCTTAAATCNTTTGCNAANTGNTTTTTTGACGNAGTCAAATACTTTTTCGTTATTTCAGGNAANCGGTCTTTTGAATAACTTATNCCGTCNATCAGCGCAAGNAGANAGTCNTTGAAATCGGCAAGGTATTTGAATCTCTTATCNTAGTAATTTTTGCCGACGATTCCNAAATACGCGCAAATAAAACACAAGATACCCCCTATTGCAAGTTTGAGCATACTCTCCTCCGTTCAAAGTTGAGNCTTTTTTAAGTCGACGACTTTNTCGATATTGCCNATACCNATTATCGTNACGACGTATCGGATATGTTGAAGTAGCCTCGAATANAGCGCGCTATTTTTCAAATTCGANAAATCGTCGGAATGCACNGTCGCGAGNACCTTTACTCCGCACCTCACGCAGTCGGCAATACAGTCNATTTCCTTTTCGCCGAAAATCTCATCGGTGGCGATAACGTCGGGACGCATACTTCTCACCTGCGACGCNTAGGCGGATATTTTNGGAATNCCAAGCGCAACNTCCGTACACTCGCCCAAATCTATNGTCTGAACGCCCTCGCTGATTCCGCTCAATTCTCCTCTNTCGTCGAGCGCNANNACNTTGTATCCGNATTCNGATAGACTCTTTATCATATATCGCAAAAGAGTTGTCTTGCCGTAGCCGGGTTTGGATATAATCAACGTATTTGCGAAATTTTTGACTATTCCGTCTATTCTTTTGTCGCGGATTTCTATATAATGNGGTATTCTTATGCACAGCGACGTNATGTTTTTTACCGCGCAAAGACTGCCGTTTTTGATGACNCCCTCGCCTGTTATNCCTATNCNTATACCGCCGTCGTAGGTAATNAATCCGTCNAGAATAGTNGTATTGTANGCGTATAGCGACGACTTTGTCGCGCGAGACAGTATTTGTTCTACGTCCGTTGCGCCAATACGAAAAGTNCCGTCTCCCAATTTCTTGTACTTTCCGTTTACCGCGTAATATACGGGCTTGTCTACTCTTAGACGAATTTCGCTCAATTCGTCAAAGTTGCAGACTGAGTATAATTCGTTGTAAAGCGCAAGCGGTAAGAGTNTTGAGAGNAGNNTTTCCATACAATATCTTAATAGCCGACGCTTTGGCGTATGCAAATACTACAAATGAATGGTAATTATAAAATAATTCGACAAAATTCAATATAAATAAAAAAACCGACCTATATTTAATAAAGTCGGCGGAAAATACAAGACGGGACAACCGCAATTNGCGGTCGCCCGTAATANTTTTNAAAGAAATTTCTAATTAAACTCTGGACATATAAGTTCCGGTACGAGTGTCAACTCTGATAGTATCGCCTTCGTTGACAAACAATGGAACTTGCAANGTATAACCTGTCTCCAANGTTGCAGGCTTCGTTGCGCCNTGCGTGGTGTTGCCCTTTGCGCCNGGTTCGCAGTGAGTAATCAAGAGTTCTACAAAGTTTGGCGGTTCAACCGAGAACGGTGTGCCGTTGTAGAAAGATACGGTTACTTCTCCGTTTTCCATAACGTATTTGAGCGCGTCNTCAACGCTTTCGCTGTTGATTGGCAACATATCGTAAGATACGGGATCCATAAAATAATACAAATCGCCGTCGTTGTAAGAATATATCATATTCTTNTGCTCGATATGAGCGGTCGGGAACTTTGCGGTTGGGTTGAAAGTCATCTCGACNGTACCGCCGTTGATAACGTCTCTGAGTTTTGTGCGTACGAAAGCTGCGCCTTTGCCCGGTTTAACGTGCAAGAAGTCAACGATTGTGACTACTTTGCCGTCCATTTCGAACGTAACGCCCTTTCTAAAATCTCCTGCTAATACGAAATCAGCCATAAAATACCTCCGATATTTATGTTTATAAAATTATAAGTTTTTTATCAGCATTGGTCAAGTTGTTGACCGAACTTTCCTTTATTTGAACCATATCTTCTATCCGCACTCCGAACTTGCCGTCGATATAAAGTCCAGGTTCTACGGTCACAATCATATTTTCTTGAAGAATTCTCTCTTCTTTGGGCGTAAGACCTACGCCTTCGTGAATATCTATGCCCACTCCGTGACCGAGAGAGTGAGAAAAATATTTGTCAAGCCCGCATTTTGCAAAATAATCTCGAGCGATTTTATCGCCGTCTTTGCCCCGCATTCCTGCTTTTAGACCACTAAGAGCGAGGGTTTGCGCGCTCAATACTTTGTCGTAAATATCCGCTTGATAAGAACCGATTTGTCCATATCCTACCGTACGCGTCATATCCGAGCAGTAGCCGTTGCATTTAGCGCCTATGTCCATAGTAATGAAGTCGCCGTCTTTTAGCGTCCTTTCACTTCTATGAGCGTGCGGACTTGCGGTATGTTCCCCGAATGCGACAATGCTGTCAAAAGCGATTTCACATCCGTTTTTCTGCATAATATATTCGATATATGCCGATAATTCAATCTCGCTTGTACCGAGTTTAATTATTTTCAACGCCTCGCTGTATGCAAGTTCCGTTACCGATTGTGCCATCTTTATAGCGTCAATCTCTTCTTCGCTCTTTATATCTCGAAGACTTGAAATTTTATCCGAAATATCCATAAGTTTTCTATCGCCGACAAGCTTTTGCAAATCTACGAATTGTCTATAAGATATTTCGCTTTCAAAACCTACCGAACCTTCGTCCAAAAGATTTTGACTACTATTTAAGTTTTGACACACTACTTCAAATTTATCACCCAACTTTTGAGTCGCTTCCAAGAAATATCGCATATCCGTAAGGAAAAACGACTTGTTTTTAGTGATAATTATTTGACAGTTGGTCGATGAATATCCCGATAAATACAAGGTGTTGGACGGCAACGTAATTATCAAGTTGTCCACGCCTGCAATATCGTACAATTTCGAGCAAATATTCATACAATTAGTTTACCATAAATTTCCATATATGTAAAGTACAAATCTTATTTATATATAAAAAGGAGAAAATATGGCGGTTTTTTTATTTTGCTATCGAGAGATAATACGTCTTCATTGCCAACGCGTCGCGCGTCTGCGTGCCCGCAGATTCGCATACGATATACGGATTGAGTTTGTATTCGGCAAACACTTCCATAAGCGGTTCAAATTCTGGTCCGTACACGTCGTCGTCAAAGGTCAAGTGTCTTAATTCGCCGTTGGCGGTATACTGAATTTTGGAAAAATGCACGTGCATTCTGTTCGTCTTGCTCTCGCCCACTCCTTCCAAAAGTCTATCGATAGTACGCTTATAATCGTCACGGGTGTGATAAATTCCGCAATCTCTGCTGTTGAGATGTCCGAAATCAATGCAAGGCACTATGCTCTCGTCGCCTATATTGCACATAGATATAATCTCTTCTAAATCGCCGAGTTGAGCCTTTTTACCCATAGTCTCCGGACACAGTAGCAAGTCGGAAAATCCGTTCTCCTCTTTGAGTTTCAATATTACTTCGAATCTTTTGAGTAGCGTTTGCATTGCATCGGATCTAGCTGCTTTAAGCGGACTTCCAGGGTGAAATACGCATCTATTTCCGCCGAACTCTTTCAAAGCGGATAGCGAATCCATTATGTATCTATGATTGTTTATCGCTTTTTCCTCTTCAAGCGTAGCCAAATTTATGAAATACGGAGCGTGAACGCTTATCTCAATTCCGCAATTTGCAAATTCCTGCCCGATTTCGTTTGCCGTCTCGGCTTTGATTTGCACGCCTCTGCCGAATGAGTATTCAAAGCAGTCTAGCCCTTGTTCGCTCAACCACTTACCTGCTTGTATCGTATGTTTGTTTCCGCTTTGCGCAAATTGCTCGCAAAGACCGCTTGGTCCGAATTTTATCATATTTCACCTCATAATTTGCTGTTTAGAGCAAACTCAACGTCTTTTGTAATCTGACTAGAAAGTTCCTCTTTTGAAGAAAATTTTGTTATATCTCTTATTCTTTCTAAGAACTTTATAATGATTTTTTTGCCGTATAGGTCGTTTTCATAGTAAAGCACGTGACTTTCGATATTGAAATTGTCGTCATCGAAAGTAGGATGCTCGCCTACGTTGGTTACCGCTTTGAGCCAAACTCCGTCTATTAAAACTCTCGTATAGTATACTCCCGATTTTATCTTCAATTTATCGCTCGGATAACAAAGATTTGCAGTTGCAAATCCTATACTTCTACCTCTTTGGCATCCGTGAACGACTTCTCCGATAATAAAATACGGTTGGATAAGATATTCGTTGGCTTTTTCTAAATCGCCGTTTGATAGCAATTCCCTAATTTTTGAGGACGCTATCTTTTCGCCGTTGTCAGTAGCAAAATCTACTATTGACAGCTCGATTGAATTGTCCTCGCACCATTTTTTCAACAATTCGACGTTGCCCACTCCACACTTGCCAAAAGTATAGTCATTCCCGACTACAATGCCTTTAATCGACATATATTTGATAAAATTATCGAGAAACTCAATTGGTATAAGTTGAGAAAAGGCTTTGTCAAATTGCGCTTTTACGCAAAAATCTACTTGAAGAGTGTCAAGTTTATACAATCTTTCTTCAAAAGTCAGTATTTGCCCGCAATCCTTACCAAGCACCTCAAACGGCGAGTTTTGGAAAGTAAAGACCGCGCTTTTGCAGGACTTTTTGAAAGCCATAAGTTTACATTCATTGATAAGTTTGATATGTCCGATATGAAGGCAATCGAAAAATCCGAGCGCTAAGACTATTTCTTGCTCGTTTTTCTGCGAATATTCGATTGTCTTTATGCCTTTCCATCTGCTCATATCAATCTCCGAGATAGCAAACCGACTTTGCTTTGCTATCTTTTACTTCGACAATAAATACCGTTTTGTCCATATAAATCGCGCTGTATAAGCCGTCTTTTTCGCAAGATGCTATGCTTTGTCCGTTTCGTATCTTAAAATACTCGTTTTCATTGAGATTTATCGACGGCATTAGCCTGTCCACAAGCAACGAAACGTCGTAAACGTAAGCGGTCGGATTTAATAGAAATATCTCAAAATCCACGACGTATTTGTCGCCTAGTTCAAAGCCCGCGCATTCGTTGCGTACGAGTTTGGACATATACGCTGCGCTTCCTACCTTCTCGGCAATATCTCTACAAATGCTTCTGATATACGTACCGCTACCGCACTCGATAGACAAAGTGACGTCCTTGCAAAGTTCTCCGTCCAAGGTCTTGTCCAATATTTTTATATCCTTTATAGTGACCTCTTTGGCTTGTATCTCAAAATCTTGCCCATTTCTAGCCAAGTCGTAGGCGCGTCTTCCGCTGATATTAACCGCGCTGTACTTAGGCGGCACTTGCATTATGTTGCCGATAAACTTAGGTAAAATATCGGATATGTGTTGAAAAACGGGCAAATTTGAAGTTTTCACAACCTCGCCGGTAGCGTCGATAGTGTCCCGATCCTCACCGAAAGTAAATGTCGCGATATAAGACTTACCTTTTTTAAGAGCGAAGTCAAAAAGCCTCGTAGCATTGCCGAAAGCGACGATAAGTATACCGCTAGCCATGGGGTCAAGAGTGCCCATGTGTCCGCATTTTATCTTCTTACCAATCGCGTGAGAAAAAGCGTTGCGACATTTAATAACGACGTCGCTTGAAGAAATTCCGCTCGGCTTGTTGATAATAGCTATGCAATTATCGCTCATAATTCATCTCTGCACGCTTTGAGAAGTNTNTCNTTGACGTCCTCAAAGAAACCTGAAATTCTNCATCCGCCNGCGTTCTTATGTCCGCCNCCGCCGAATACCATTGTNATTCTCGTTGANTCCACNTTNTCGCTCGTGCGCACGCTTACTTTATANCTATTCGGCGTTGNCGTCTGNGTTATCGATACGGCAATCTCTACTCCCTCTATATCGCGAATAAAATTGATTGCTCCTTCGGTATTTTCAGCAGAAGTACTCGTCGCGTCAAAATCCTCTTGCGTAAANACAATCATACCGATTTTGCCATTCTCGTAAAACTTGGCTTTTGACAATACTCTTGCTCTTAGCAAAAAAGTATTCATAGGCACTGTTTTGAGAAAGTGTTCGCATACCGAACTTGCCGAAAAATCGTATTTAATCAACTCAGAGGCAATAAAATGCGTTTGCGACGATACGCTTGAAAATGTAAATCCACCGCTGTCAGTCACAAGTCCGCTGTAAAGTAATTTGGCGACTTTATCGTCTAGACAAGGATGAATAGCGTCGAGAGCCTTGATAATTTTGTACATTACTTCGCACGTTGCGCTGACTCCCGCTTCAATAATATTGATTGTTCCGAACTTGCTGTTGGTCTTGTGGTGATCAATGTCGACCTTTACTTTTGATTTAGAGAAAAGGTCGTAATATTTTCCCATTCTGTCCATATCGGCACAGTCGCAAGCAATAGCGAGGTCGCATTTCGTAACCTCGCATTCGTTGTAATATTCGCTACCGTCTAAAACGGTCAAAGAATTCTTGATTTTGCTATCGCAAAAGATAAATACGTTTTCTTTTCCGTACAATTTCAACGCTCTGTAAAGCGCAAGAGAACTTCCGCAAGTATCTCCGTCGGGATTTTGATGACTGATTATTGCGATTGTATCGCTCGAATCAACGGCTTTGATAAAATCTTTATACATTATTCACCCGAATTATCATTTTCTTTGCTTTCGGCGGAATGAATCTCGTCGATAATTTTGGAGATTTTTCTACCGTAACTTACGCTATTGTCGTAGATAAACCTAAGCGCAGGCATATTTCTAAGCTTGATTTTGGACTTCAAACAAGATTTGATATAGCCTTCCGCGCTCGTAAGTCCGCCGATGATATCTTTCTCGTTGCCTTCGCCGCCGAGTACGCTGATATATATTTGAGCCAAAGTCAAATCCTTGTCTACTTCAACGTCTGTAACGCAAATAATCTTTCCTGCAACTCTAGGGTCGTTTATACCGTCTCTTAGCACAACGGAAAGCTGCTTTTTCAGTTCAGCGTTGATTCTCTCAATCCTACTCATGCTCTATTTGCTCCAAAATATAACTTTCAATTACGTCGCCGACCTTGACGTCGTTGAATTTCTCAAGACCGATACCGCATTCGTANCCGCTTGCGACTTCCTTAGCGTCGTCCTTTTCTCTCTTCAACGAACTCAATACGCCCTCGTATATAATGATATTGTCGCGTACAACTCTAACTTTGGAATTTCTAGCGACTTTACCGTCAGTGATGTAGCTACCNGCAATCGTACCGAAACTCGAAATTCTGAACGTTGCTCTGACTTCGGCATGACCGAGTATGACTTCTTTGTATGTCGGCTCCAACATACCTTTCAATGCCTTTTCGACGTCGTTGATTGTGTCGTAAATTATGCTGTAATGCTTGATATCTATACCGCTTCTATCCGCAAGCGCTTGCGCTTTTGCCTCGGCTTTGACGTTGAAAGCGATAATTACGGCATTATTTGCAGTGTCGGCAAGCATAACGTCAGATTCGTTGATTGCGCCGACTGCGCTATGAATAATATTGATTTTTACGTTGTCTTCTTTCATATCGTCGTTGAGTTTGAGCAAAGATTGCTTAACTGCTTCGACAGAACCTTGTACGTCGCCTTTGATAATCAAAGTGAGTACCTTGACGTCGGAAGACTGTACGTTCTTAAACATATCGTCAAGACTTCTCGCATTGCTGCGCATTTGCATTTCCGCTCTTTCCTTGTCGGCCCTTTCTTGCGCAACCTTTTTAGCGAGTTTTTCGTCTTTAACGACTACCATTATGTCGCCTGCATTAGGAACTTCGGAAAAACCTTGCACCTGNACTGCGTAGGACGGGAACGCTTCCTTAACTCTCTTGCCGGTATAGTCCGTCATATCTCTAATCTTACCGATTGCAGTACCTGCCACGATATAGTCGGAGACTTTCAAAGTACCGTTTTGTACGAGAATTGTAGCGACAGGACCTTTGCCCTTGTCAAGACTTGCTTCGATGATAGAACCGGTCGCAGGACACTTCTTGTTGGCTTTAAGTTCCATTACTTCGGCTACCAAAAGCACGTTTTCAAGCAATTCCTTGACGCCTTGACCTGTCTTTGCGCTGACAGGACATACCATTGTGTCGCCGCCCCAGTCTTCCGGTAACAACTCATAATTGGTCAACTGCTGTTTAATTCTATCCAAATTGCCGTCTGTCTTATCGATTTTGTTGACAGCGACTACTATCGATACGCCCGCATCCTTTGCGTGATTGATTGCTTCAACCGTCTGAGGCATTATTCCGTCGTCAGCCGCTACGACGATAATCGCAATATCGGTGACGTTTGCGCCTCTTCTTCTCATTGCGGTGAACGCTTCGTGACCCGGCGTATCAAGGAAAGTGATCTTTTCGCCGTTCAAATCTATCGTATACGCGCCGATATGTTGGGTAATTCCGCCCGCTTCGCTCATTACTACGTTGGATTTACGGATATAGTCCAAAAGCGAGGTTTTACCGTGGTCGACGTGTCCCATAATAGTGACGATAGGCGGTCTCTTGACGAGTTTCGTCGTATCGACTTGTTGAGTATCGATAATATCTTTGAGCTTATCCTCAGCGGTCTTGTCGACTTTGAGTTCGAGCGTGATGTCGTAATCTACCGCTACCAACTCGGCTTCTTCAAAACTGATAACGTCGTTGATAGTCGCAAACTTACCCATATCGAACAATTTTTTGACAATTTCAGTCGCAGACTTACCGATTTTTTCGCTGAATACCTTAATAGGTATATTTTCGCTCGTAAGCACTGCGTGCTCGATTTTGACGTATTGAGGCGTATTGCTCTCTTTCTTTGCCTTCTTTACTTTGACGTATCTTGCGGTATCGCTGTCGTCCTCTCTCGTGGCGTCGTAAGCGTAACCTTTCTTGAACAAATCTCTCTTGCTCATTCCCTTCTTGTTGTCGTCCTTGGCAAAAGTAGATTTTACGTCTTTTTTCTTCTTCAAGTCATTGTTTTTGAAATTAGTATTCGGCGCAGGCGCAACTACCTCCGCTTTTCCTCTATTCGGCGCAAACGGNTGNTTTTGCATANCNCCGTTTCTATTNGGCGCGCCGNTCTTATTCTTGTCAAAAGGCGGACGGGANTCCGTTCTTGGATTTTGTCTTTTGAGCATTTCGGGNTTGATGTANGTCTGCGATTTTGCNGNCTCGCTTTGAGCGGGCTTTTGTTGCGCAGGTACTTCCTTCNCNTCNTTTACTTCTTGCTCTGTCTTTTCNTCAACGACTTCGNTTTCGTTGTTGANGNNNGTCAAATCGGTNTCGACTTCANCTTCCTCGGGCATTGCCAAAGTCTGTTGAATTTTCTCTTGTTTGAGAGCGGATATTTTATCGTANACGTCCTTTAATTTGCTTTTGGTCAAAGCAATTTTGTTGANGAAAGGTCTAGACGTATCTCTCAAAAACGCCTCGATTTCTTTNAAACCTCTAAATTGTTCATTTTTGTTTTCGTTGTTGCTCACAAAAACACCTCCGTTTATTGCCNTTGGCAATACAAAGAATTAAGATTATTCCTCTTCCTCGCAATACGANAGTATTGCAGTTGCGAGAGATACGTCCGTAATTGATAAGACNTTGACGTTTTCTCTCTTTAATAGCGAATTAAGATNATTTTCAGGNAAAGCAAGCGTCTTTACGCGCTTTTTTTCGCANTANTGACANAGTTGCTTNGCGCTGTTTGCCCCGAGCGACTTGTCGTACAACACTATGAGCGGCGANTATTTTGCGCGCTCTAGATTGTCGATACCCCAAATCACCTTGCCNGCTTTGACCGCAAAGTTGATATAGCAATCAATCTTGTTTATCGCTATATTGCTTTTTAATTGCATCGTATACCTCTGCGCTTATCTCTTGCTCGAAACAACGGTTGAGNANTCTGTTNTTGACACATTTCTCNACGCATTGCGCNTTGTCGCAAATATANGCTCCGCGACCNGCTTTNTTCCAAGTAAAGTCCAAAGAAATNTTGCCTTCCTTGTCNTTNACTATTCTAAGCATTTGCTTTTTTTCGTATGCGTTTCTACACGCAATACACATTCTGACAGGCGGTTTTTTCATCTTATTCGTTGATATCTTCAATATCNCCGCTCTCGTTGGCTACCGAAGAGAANGGNTTNACGTCTATCTTCCATTCAGTCAACTTNGCNGCAAGTCTTACGTTNTGACCCGATTTGCCGATAGCCAAAGAAAGTTTGTCGTCCTCGACNATTGCTCTTGCGCTCTTTTCTTCGGGTTTAAGCATAACGGCGATTACCTTTGCAGGCGACAACGCTCTTGAAATNTACTCGCCCATATCTTGAGAATATCCNATNACGTCAATCTTTTCTCCGCCGAGTTCTTGAACGACGCTNTTGATACGCATNCCCTTTTGACCGATACAGCTTCCTACTGCGTCGATAGAAGAATCTTCTGCGTAAACCGCCATTTTGGTACGGTAGCCCGCTTCTCTNACAATTCTCTTNATATTNACGAGNTTGGCTTTGATTTCNGGAACTTCCATTTCNAACAANTTCTTTACAAAACCGTTGCANGCTCTCGATACCATAACTTGNGTCGTACCTCTCAAAGTAGTACGCACGTTCTTAACGTATACGTTGATAACGTCGTTTACGTTGTATCTCTCGCCTCTGATTTGTTCGGACGGAAGCATAACGCCTTCGAGTTGCGTTCCTGCCATTTCGAGNTAAACGGTGTCGTTTTCCACTCTTCTGACGATACCTTTGACGATTTCGCCCTCTTTGTTGTTCATTTCGTCCTTAATGAGTTCNTTGACGATTTCATTGTTTCTTTGCATGATAACTTGCTTTGCGGTCTGCGCTGCAATACGGCTCAAAGTCTTTGGAGTAACNTCCTCTTTCACGAGGTCGCCCACCTTNTAAGNATTTTTCTTTTGCTTTGCTTCTTCAAGCGAAATTTCCTTCTCGGGGTCGANTACTTCTTCAACGACCGTCTTGTAAGCGTAAATCTTGATCTCGGCGCGTTGTGGGTTGAGCACTACCATAACNGGTCTAGCCTCGCCGCTTTCTTTCTTNTAAGCGACTGCAAGTCCTGCTTCGAGAGACTCGATAAACTGTTGCTTTTCGATTTTCTTTTCACTTTCAAGCGCTTCGAGCGCCGCAAAGAAATCTTTGTTGATCATTTTATCCTCCTAGAAGATGACGGCTTCTCTGATTAGAGCCACATCTTTGATATTAAGTTTTATATTTTTTGTTTTGTATTCCAATATTACTGTCGNGGTTTCTTCTTCAAAACCTTTCAAGATTGCGTTGAATTTCTTNATCTTGCCNATCTCTTCAAGCGGTTTGAACAANGACACNTCCATCTCCANACCGATTTTCTTGTTGAAATCCCTAGCGGTTTTGAGCGGTCTNTCAATNCCNGGNGAAGATACGTTGAGGTTGTACGGCTGTCCGCANGTCGGGTCAAGTTCNTCCAACGGAGCGTCGATAGCGTTGTGAATTACTTCGCAATCGTCAAGNCACACGCCNCCGTCTTTNTCAATATACACGATTAANGTATCCTGTCCGTAGAGNTTTTTNNATTCCACGTCGACNAGTTCCATACCCAAATTNTCTATAATAGGNTCNACCGTGATTTTGACGCTGTCGGTAATCTTTGACATAACTTCCTCTTTATAGTTTGAGAGCGACTGCATTTGCAGNCGCTCCAGTCATTCAACTATTGCACTAATAATATATCATATATATATTACAATTGCAAGTATTTTTATTCATTTTTAAGCAAAAAAGGCNTATTTTCACAACAANTATTACTAATTATCGCCCTCTTCGNCCTCTTCGTCCTCTTCTTTTTCTTTGCTNTAATAGTCGTCCATAAGTTTTACAAANACNTTNGCGGTAGCCTCGGAATCTTCATACGCCCTNTGCGCNTTCCTATTNACGATATTATAGTGNCTNCAAAGCGCTTGCANNGAGTGCGCGCGNTCNTNNTTGAGTATCTTTCTCGCTTCCGTCAAAGANTCGATAAGTTCGTTTTCAAACGGNAAATTATACTTTTGACAATCNCTGCGAAGTATCTTGAAGTCAAATCCGTTGCCGTTGTGCGCNATGAGTTTNTANCCNTTTATGTAGTCCATAAAAAANCCCAGNACGTCTTCTAAGTACGGNGAATTCTTTACGTCNTCGTCATATATGTGATTGACTTCGGACGCTCCCTTNGGAATNGGTCTATTGGGGTCAATCAAAGTGTCNTAGTACTCNACAATCTTGCCGTATTCNAGTTTTACCGCGCCTATTTCAATGATTTCGTCGTTATCTACGTCTACTCCCGTAGTCTCTAAGTCGAACACGANGAATTTATTGTTGAGAATATAATCGCAGTGCCATATCATATCGAGAAGATTTTCNTTGATATCNACTTCGTACTTTTGAGGCTTTTGNAAGATTTTTATCTTGTTCGCNTTCTTAATATCTTCTCTTCGCTTTTCCATACTGTCGAAATTTATCTTGCAAAGAGCGAGTTTTGTGACCATAAGCTCGTTTTTATCTGAAAAATCGCTGTGGCGGTAGTTGCCGAAAATTACCACGTTGTCCCCTTCGGCAAGCGAATCAAGGCAAGTCACAAAGCCTGTGCCGTGGTCGTCCTCGTGCTTTTTCGCCTTACGCAATTTGGCAAAATACAAGCAATCCATCTTGCCAGTCGTGTCGTCAATGGTGAATTTGAAAAGTATCTTTTTGAGCCGTCTGTCGGGCGATTCTTTATCCACTATGTTTATTCTCTTGACTTCGCCCACTCTACCGCATACGCAAATACCGTCCATTTCTTTCTTGTATTTGTCGATATAACGCGGTTTTCTGCCGATATCCTTGCCTATGTAATAGTGATAGTCGCCTATAATGTCAATCTCTCCAATGTCGACGTACTTGATGTTCTCCCTGTCTTCGAGCAACTTTTCAGCGTCAACCGTGCGAGAAACGTTTATCCGCACGACTACTTTGTCCGAACAGTTTTGAGAATAAATGAATTTTGCCAACTTGTCCTTAAAGCCGCTGTTTTCGCAGTAATGAATTACAGGACTTGACATATAAAGGTCGATTACAATCTTCTTTCCCTCGAAATTTATTTGAGTAAGCGACGCGTCGTATTGGCTTGTCAAAGTCTGATATTTTGAGGAAATAAAGGAAATGACCTGCTTGGCAATAGCCTCTTTATTGAGCCTGTTTTTGACAAAAGCAATCTTCAAAGAAAAGGTTTCTGGGATTTGCGTTCTGCAAAAATCCTCCACCACTTTTTTATCCTCGTCGGTAAACTTATCGTCGGAAATATCTTCGGGAAGAAGGCATACGAGAGAAAGCGAACTCGTGCCTATGTCAAGGTTGAGTTTGCTTATTCTCAAAAATTCATATTTGTTGCCGGTTGCTTGGTTTAGCTTGTCAATGAACTGCATTTTCCTCTTCCGTGTCGGTTTTATATGTTAATATTGCAAAATATACTTTTTCAGCGTAGGCAAAATCATAGAGTTGTCGACGGTCTCGACGTACTTAGAATCAACGAAGATTGCCGACTTATCTTTGCCACCCGCTACGCCTAAGTTTGCGCCTTGCGATTCTCCTATCCCGTTGACTACGCAGCCCATGACCGCTACTTTCAATGGTTTTGCAATGTCCTTACACATTTCTTCCACTTGCTCGGCAAGGGCTTTGACCTCGATATTGGTACGCGCGCAAGTCGGACAGGATATAATCTCGCAATACGGCTTGTCGTATCTATCGCACGCTTTGAGAATGTCCTTTGCCGTCTCCACTTCCTTGACGGGGTCGTCGCTCAACGATACTCTAATCGTATCTCCTATGCCGTCGCACAACAAAGAGCCTATACCGATGGCAGACTTTACGACGCCCGTATGGTAAATCCCCGCTTCGGTAACGCCTAAATGCAAAGGATAATCGCAAGCCTTGTCAAGAAGTCTGTACGTGTCAATCATCACTTTAACGTTGGAAGATTTTGCGGAAATGACTATGTCGTAGAAATTGCATTTTTCAAGTACGGATACGTATTCCAACGCGCTGTCGCGCATAGCTATCGCCAATGGCTTGGACTTGTGAGCGTCGTCCAAAGAACCGCCGTTGACGCCTATTCTTAGCGCAATTTTTCTCTCTTTGAGGTAATCGGCAAGATATTTCGCTTTGTCTACTCCGCCGATATTGCCGGGGTTTATTCTAATTTTGCTTACTCCCGCATCCGCGGACATAAGCGCAAGTTTGTGCGAAAAATGTATATCTGCAATTATCGGAACGGATACGCTCTTGACAATTTCTTTCATGGCAATAGCGCTCTTTTCGTCGGGTACGGAACACCTGACAAGTTGACATCCTGCCTCTTGCAACCTATTGATTTGAGCAATCGTAGCGTCAATATCGTCGGTCTTTGTGTTGGTCATAGATTGTATACTGACGGAAGAATTGCCTATATTGACGTTTCCGACAGCAACCGTTCGCTTTGCCATATATCCCTCGTAAATTTTAGTCTAATTATATTTTAGCCGAAAAAGTGAACTAAATCAAGTATTATCGCAAGCGCAAACAAAACGATTAGTCCCACAAAGTGTATCGTGCCTTCGATTTTGCGATTAAGCGGTTTTCTTCTGATGCCCTCTATTATTGCAAATATAATTCGCGATCCGTCGAGCGCGGGCAATGGCAAGATGTTCATAATGCCGATTGACATTGACAATATACAAAAACCGTAAATTATCGCAGGTATGCCTGCTTGAACGAGTTGCGCAAGCGAGAATATTGCCGTTGCCGTTCCGCCCATAGATTCGCCAACGCTGATTGCGCCGTTGAAAATCTGCTTGACGGAATTGACTGTTACTCTCAAAACGTCGTAGCCGAACGCCGCTCCGTGAGTAAAGGCTTGCCCTGCCGAGAGTTTTTGCACGCTGTACGAACCCATAGATATGCCCAAACCTTTGTTGGTGCTGACCTGCTCGCCGCTTTCCGTATCGGTAACGTAATAATGCTTTTGGACGTTGAGCGTCTGCTTTGCGCCGTCTCTTATTACGACGATTTCGATATTGTCATCCTCTTTGCCTATCAATGAAGAAAGGCGGTTGTATTCAAGAAGAGAATAACAATTCTTACCGTTTACGGAAAGAATAATATCGCCTTCTTGAAGTTGTTGAGAACCTTCTATCAGCGTATAACTGCCGTCTTCAACGTACTCAACGTGCTGATAAGCGTTGCCAACAACGGGAAAATATTCGCCGTACGCCGAGAAGAATATCGTAATTACTATGAATGCGGATAGGAAATTAAAGCCTGCTCCTGCGAAAAGCACGATAATGCGTTGCCATACGGGACGTTTATTAAAGTCGCCGTCGCTTTCGCCCTCTTCATCCTCTCCCGCAAAAGAACAAAATCCGCCGAGCGGAACGGCTCTCACCGAGAATACCTCGCCCGACTTCTTGTTGGTCTTACTGAAAAGTTTAGGTCCAAATCCTATTGAAAACTCATTAATTTTGAATTTGAAAATCTTACCGAAAGTATAATGTCCCAACTCGTGCAACATTATCATTAGCATAAGACATAAAAGGGCGACTAAAAAATATCCTACCCATTTCAATACTTCAAGTCCGCTTACCGCCAAACACAATACCATTTTTACCTCTTATTGATAAGGTCTTCGACAAAAGTCCTTACCGCTCCGTCAATTTCGTAGATTTGCTCTTCGCTCTCTATCCGTTGTCCTTGATAGAACTTGTCAAGCGCAAGTCTTATATAATATGGTATGTCGTAGAATTTAATTTTATTATCCAAATATGCTTTTACGAGAATCTCGTTGGAAGCGTTCATAATCAAAGGCGCAATTCCCTTTTCTTTTGCGCAATACTTGGCTATCGCAAGACATGGGAATCTATCCTCGTCCGCATCTTCAAATGTAAGCGATTTGCCTATAAAATCGTATTTTTGGAAAGCGTAGTCGCCTCTCTCGGGATATAGCAAAGCGATTTGTATCGGCAATCTCATATCGGGATAACTCATCTGCGCAATCACGCTTCCGTCCGCATATTCTACCATACTATGTACTACGCTTTGTCTATGGACAAGCACTTTTATGTCGTCGACGTCTACTCCGAACAAGTGCATTGCCTCGATAATTTCCAATCCCTTGTTCATAAGCGTCGCGCTGTCAATCGTGACTTTTGCTCCCATATCCCAATTAGGATGTTTGAGCGCGTCGCACGCTTTTGCGTCTTCCAACTGCGTTTTCGTCCAATCTCTGAATGCTCCGCCGCTCGCGGTAAGAAGTATCTTGGACAAATTCTTTTCGCCGATACACTGCCAAATTGCGCTATGTTCGCTATCCACGGGAAGTATTTCCACTCCCTTTTTCTTAGCAAAAGGCATAACGAGTTCTCCGCCCGCGACCAAAGTTTCTTTATTCGCAAGCGCAATAGTATTACCTGCGTTTATCGCCTTAATCGTAGGTTTAAGTCCGCTTATGCCCACGAGCGCGTTGAGAAGCACGTCGACTTTGATTTCCGCCAACTTGCAAATTCCCTCTTCGCCTATAAGTACTTGAATATTTGGAAAAGAACTCTTAATCTCATCCGCCAAATCGCAATCAAGTACTGCGACAAATTTAGGCGAATACTTACGGATTTGCTCGATTATAAGATTATTGGAATTACAACACAAGCCGACAACCTCGAATTTATTCTCATAGGCGTCGACTACTTCCAAGGCTTGTCTGCCGATAGAACCTGTACTTCCTAATATCGTCAATCTTTTCATATATGTAAATTATAGAGCGTTTACCGCTGAAATTACGCTGATAAGCAAAAGTACGATTGGCAACGTAAAGATAATGCTATCCAATCTGTCCATTATTCCGCCGTGACCGGGGAAAATCTTGCCGAAGTCCTTAATACCCGCTTGTCTTTTAATCCAACTTGCGCCCAAATCGCCGAGTTCGCTCAATACTCCGCCGATTAAGCCCACGGCAACGTAAATTCCTGCCGACGCGCCCAACGAATTTGTAAGTTTGAGAAGTCCGACGTTGGCGAAATTGACAAATACTCCCGTTACGTCAAAGAGTACGAACACGAGCATTGCGCCGATTATTCCGCCCAATACTCCGCCGATTGCTCCGCTTATAGTCTTTTTTGGACTTATGTTCGGACATAGTTTTTTGCCCTTGAAAGTAATACCAACAAAGTACGCCATTGTGTCTGTCATAATAGGTATGAGCAACGCAAGCAATATACCGAGAAGTCCGTATTTGCTGTGGTTTATCAACACCAGCGTGGAAAAAATGCCCAATGGATACATTAAAATAAATGCCGTCGAGAGCAAATCTTTGAGAGTGAATTTATGTATCAACGTGAATTCTATGATTGCAATCATAAGCGAAAGAGCAAGCGCAATGACAATGCCGAGCTCGCCTTTGTCGAGCGTCTTCTCAAATAGCAATATCAACGGATAAATTATTATGCATCCGCTTATAAGACTTCCCTTTATCGCATTGTATTCGGCTTTTTTGAACGCTTGAGCCATTTCGTATACGCCTACGCAACAAATTGCCACGGCAATGATATCTGCGAACTCGACGTATACTTGTCTTAGTCCCAAAATCGTACCGAAGACAACTGCGAGCAATACGAGAGCGGTAAGTATTCTCTTCAACATTATTTCACTCCTCCAAATCTTCTGTCTCGCTTGGAATACTCTTCGAGAATTTCACTCAAAGTATCCTTATCAAAATCAGGCCAGTATTTGTCTATAAACATCAATTCGCTGTAAGCGCACTGCCAGAGCATAAAGTTGCTCAACCTCTTCTCTCCGCTCGATCTTACCAACAAGTCAAGCGGCGGAAGTCCTGCCGTGTATAAACAGTCTTCGAGCATTTGCTCGTCGATTTCTCTCATTCCCGACTGCAAAATCTTGTTCACCGCTCTCGTAATTTCCTGCTTAGCGCCGTAATTCAAAGCGATATTTACTATTGTGCCGGTATTGTTTTTGCTTACGTCAATTACTTTCTTGATTGCATTTTGAGTAGATTTAGGCAGTTGAGTTAAGTCTCCGCTAAAACGTACTCTAAATCCCGAATCAGCGTACTTTTTGAGTTCCTTTTTGGCAAACTGCGTAATCAAAGAAAACAAAAATTTGATTTCCGCTTGCGGTCTAGACCAATTCTCGCAGGAAAAAGCGTAGACGCTGACTACTTCTATTCCTTTTTCGGCGCACGCCTGCACAACCGTTTTGAGAGCCTCCGCGCCTTGTCTGTGTCCATCGCTTCTGGATAATCCTCGCTCGGAAGCCCAACGTCCGTTGCCGTCCATAATAAAAGCGATGTGTCTTGGAATTTTCAACTGCTTTTCCATAAGTTCCTCAAAATTGACAGCAAGCAGACGTCAATCCGCTTGCAATCGGTTTTGTAATATGTAAACTTCCCTATAATTAAACGGAAAGAATCTCTTGCTCTTTTTCCTTGCTCATCTTGTCGACGATATCGATTTGTTCGGCAAGTTTCTTGTCGACGTCTTTTTCGTAAAGACTAGCCTCGTCCTCGGAAATCAAACTATCCTTTTTGAATTTTTTAATAGAATCGTTGATATCTCTACGCGCATTTCTCAAAGCAACCTTCGTATTTTCTGCCGTAGCGCGCAATCCCTTGCAAAGTTCCTTTCTTCTCTCTTGTGTAAGTTCGGGGAAAATCATTCTGATTACTTTGCCGTCGTTGTTGGGGGTAATACCCGTATTTGCGGCGATTATCGCTTTTTCGACCTCTTTAAGAATAGACGTATCCCATACCGTAATCATCAATACTCTTGCCTCGGGGGTCTGAATATTGCCGATTTGTTTCAAAGGCGTGGGTACTCCGTAATAATCTACGACGATTTTGTCTAATATGTGCGGATTTGCTCTGCCCGCTTTAATATTGTTGAATTCATATTGAAGGCTGGAAATACTCTTGTCCATCTTTGTCTCGAACTCGTCGAATGCTTCCAAAATCTCTATCTGCTCGTAAGCCATAATGTTTCTCCTTAAATTTTGCTATCATAATTATATCAAAAGTTGGCACTAAACACAATGCTTTTTATAATTTTTTATCCGTATTTATTATATATTATAAATTTTTTACATTAAATGCGCTTTGTATACCGCTCATTTCAATAGACTTTCAGACTCTTTCAATTCTTCTTCTGTCACGATTTTTGCTCTACTGCCGCCTAATACTGCTATCTTGACGTCGTCGCCCGTCTCGTAAAAATCTTTCGTATACGCGTTGTAGTCTTTTCCGTTGGCGGTGATCACAACCCTATACGTAACGTCTACTACTCTTGAAATAGGATGACGACTACCGACGGATACGCTCTTCGTACTCGAAAGAAAACAGTGTTTTACTTTGCCGTCAAGGACTTCTCTTTTTTTAGATCCGGTGTATACCTTCGCGCTCGTCGACACTTTTTCGCTAATAAACTTGCATATAGCGGATATTATAATCGTACCGACGAATAGTCCGAAACATATAAACATACCCAACTTGTTGCCAAAAAATGCAAATATTAAGGCAAGAATTACGTTTGTCAGTAGAAATCCTAGGAATATCCAACCTAGTATTTTCACCGTAGTTGACGAATTGCGATATATATTTGCCGAATGATTGCCAACGTACTCGGCATTTTTTGTTCTATTTTCTATATAATTGTTGGAGGTATTTATTTCCGCAATATTCGAATACTCTTTTTCTATTTCGCTGACGTTGTCATCTTGCTCGTTGCCTTTGTCATTTTTCTTTACGCTTGCTCCGCCGGTTATCATAATGACTAAACCGACTCCGACAAGTATGACCATTGTAATAGGAAGTCCCAATGACATAATCATACTTCCTGCAAGAGCCAACGACTCATTTTGTGATCCGCCAATTATGATGAGCACAATTCCGGATATAAATAGAAGCGGAATTATTATCGCAACAGCTAAAACAAATTTTCTCATATTAAACCAATTAGTGAATTAACGTACCTATTCTTTCGCCGTTGACTGCTTTAAGAAGGCTATCTTCTTCTTTGAGAGCAAATGCGATAATTGGAATTTTGTTCTCCATACACAAAGTGATTGCCGTCGCGTCCATTGCTTGCAATCCGTCTTGGACTACTTTCATATAACTGAGTTCGTCATATTTCTTTGCGTTGGGGTTCTTCTTGGGGTCGCTGTCGTATACGCCGTCAATGTTCTTGGCAAGCATAAGCACGTCGGCGTTGATTTCCGCCGCTCTGAGCGCAGCGCCCGTGTCGGTACTGAAAAACGGATTGCCCGTACCGCAAGCGAATATTACTACTCTGCCTTTTTCAAAGTGTCTCAACGCTTTTCTAAGGATATAAGGCTCGGCAATTCTCGTGATTGTCAATGCTGTCTGCACTCTACACGGTACTCCCGCCGCTTCCAAAGCGTCTTGAAGAGCCAAAGAGTTCATTACCGTAGCGAGCATACCCATGTGGTCAGCCGCCGATCTTTCCATATTAAGCGCCTGTCTACCGCGCCAGAAGTTACCGCCACCGATAATGATACCGATTTCCGTACCTTGCTCGAAAACTTTCTTGATTTGATTTACTACGTAAGCAACGATATTTTCGTCAATTCCGAAACCTTTCTCGCCTGCCAACGCTTCTCCGCTCAATTTGATAATCGCTCTTTTATACTTAGCCATATTCCTAATCCTCTTAATTATTATATGAAAAAAGGAAAACGATTTGTTTTCCTTTTAACTAACAATTACGCTTTCTTAGCGCTGTTGATTTGCGCCTGAACTTCGTCTGCCAAATTCTCTTCTTTCTTTTCCAGACCTTCGCCCATTACAAAACGGGTAAATCTTGCTACGTCAGCTCCCGCTTCTTTCAAAAGAGCCTTGATAGTCTTGTCGCCGTCTTTTACGAAAGGTTGTTCGAGCAAGCAAACTTCTTTATAATACTTGTTGATACGACCTTCGACCATCTTTTCGATGATGTTGAGTGGCTTCGGCTTGTCTTCGTTGAGAGCCTGAGCTTTGAGAATTTCCTTCTCTTTCTCGATTTCTTCTTGCGGAACTTCCGCTATCTTAACGTAAGACGGATTTGCCGCTGCGATTTGCATTGCGATATCGTGAGCAAGTTCGTCGCTTGCGTTTGCGCTCAACTCAACGAGAACGCCGATTTTTCCGCCCATGTGGATATAACTTTCAAGTTTGCTATTAGCAACAGGATATTTTGCAAATCTTCTTACTGCAATCTTCTCGCCGATTTTTGCTACTGCTTCTGCCAAAGCTACGCTCATACCTTCGGTAACTTGCTCAACGGTATCAACGTTGTTTTGAGCGATATACTTCGCTACGTCCATAACGAACGCTTTGAATTGGTCGCCGCGCGCTACGAAGTCGGATTCGCAGTTTACTTCTACCAAAACGCCGAACTTGCCGTCGTTGTAAGCCTCAACCGTTCCTTGCGAAGCAATTTTGCCTGCGCGTTTTGCGCTCGTAGCCATACCTTTTTCTCTCAAAAGCTCAATAGCCTTTTCCATATCGCCGTCAGCCTCGGTAAGAGCCTTCTTGCAATCCATCATACCTACTCCGGTCTTAGCGCGGAGATCCATAACGTCTTTATTTGTAAATGCCATAATCTATTTACCTCCGAATTATTCTGCTACTTCTTCGCTTGCAGTCTCTTCGACTACTTCTTCGGTAGCCTCGTCTTTCTTATCTTCTTCGCTCTCTTCTTCAACGGAGAAAGTAATACCCTCGTTTGCTTCGATAACTGCGTTTGCGATAATGCTTGCAACCAACTTGATTGCGCGGATAGCGTCGTCGTTGCCCGGGATTACGTAATCAACCAATTCCGGATTGCAGTTGGTGTCTACAAGACCTACTACAGGAATGCCGAGTTTCTTTGCTTCCTTGACTGCGATGTCTTCGTTGTTGATGTCAACTACGAACATACATCCCGGAAGTTGGGTCATATCTTTGATACCGCCGAGGTTTGCCTCAAGCTTATCTCTCTCAGCCTTGAGCATTGCAACTTCTTTCTTAGGCAAAAGCTCGAATTGACCGATAAGTTCCATTTGATTTATCTTGTTGAGTCTTTCGATACGGCTTCTGATTGTTTGGAAGTTGGTGAGCGTACCGCCGAGCCATCTTTGATTCATATAGAACATACCGCAACGGGTAGCCTCTTCCTTGATAGCGTCTTGCGCTTGCTTCTTCGTTCCTACGAACAATACGGATTTGCCGGACTTTGCTACGTCTCTTACGAAAGCGTAAGCCTTCTCTACTTGCTCAACGGAAATTTGAAGGTCGATAATGTGAATATCGTTTCTAGCCGCATAGATGTATTTGCTCATCTTAGGGTTCCATTTTTTCGTTTGGTGTCCGAAGTGTACACCTGCCTCCAAGAGGCTCTTCATTGTTACTACTGCCATTTTTGTTTCTCCTTTTTTTGTTTATTCTTCCTCGAAATTTACGCTTTCGGCAACCTGTTGGCAAACAAGCAACTGCCTGTGCTGACTTCGAGTGTTTATTTTACTAGATAGTATTTTAGCATACCAAAATATATTTGGCAAACGAATTTACCTATAAAATATATAATTTTATAACGTTTGCGACCTCTCCACTGCGGTCGAGGTGACATCAAACAATTACTTCTTCACTTTTCACTATTACTTCTTACTTATTTTCCGCGCCCTCTATCGCGTCGATAGCAAGAGATAGTTCCAGCCTTTTTCTCATCATCTCGCAAGAAATGGAATAAGGCTTGCCCATACTGCCTGCGAAATTGAGGTTGTTGGCAACACAACCGCCGCTGCAATAGTATTTTGCCATACAATTCTCGCAATCAGGTTTGTTGGTGACGATATTTTCGGCGAACTTTTCGGACACGCTCAAATCAATCTTTCCGTCAAAGGCGTTGCCCATATAGTAGTCTTTGTTCTCGGCGAACTGATGGCAGGGATAGATTCCGCCCGTAGGAGTTATTGCCAAATATTCGCATCCCGAACCGCATCCCGTAAGCCTTTTGACAAGACAAGGTCCGCCCTCTAAATCTATCATAAAGTGGAAGAAATTGAACCATTTGTCCGTCTTTCGCCTGTCGATATAGTTCTCGGCAAGTCTTTCATACTCTTTGAGTATGGTAGGCAAATGCTCCTTTGTGATTTTCAAATCTTCAATATCGGTGACTACCGGCTCTATCGAGATTTGGTCAAAGCCCATATCGTTGAGCGTGAGTACGTCGTCGGCAAAGTCCAAGTTCTTTGCTGTGAACGTGCCTCTTACGTAGTAAGATTTGTTTCCCCTGACTTTGGCAAACTTCATTGCGTTGTTTGCGATAAGCGAATAACAGTCCTTGCCGTTGACCGCTTTGCGGACGGCGTTGTGGACGCATTCTCTACCGTCAATGCTGAGCACAACGTTGTACATTTCCTCATTCAGCCACTTGATTGTGTCGTCGCCCAAAAGTACGCAATTCGTCGTCATTGTGAAGTGGAAGGTCTTGCCCGACTGATTTTCCCTTTCTCTGGCGTATTTGACGATTGCCTTGACTACGCCTAGGTTCATCAACGGCTCTCCGCCGAAAAAGTCTACTTCGAGATTTGTTCTCTTACCGGAATTTGCGATAAGGAAATCAATCGCCATCTTGCCCACCTCTTCTGACATATACGCCCTTTCGGTAGTATGATAAGTGCCCTCGTCGGCAAAACAATACTTGCAACGCAAATTACAGTCGTTGCAAATATGCAGACAAAGCGCCTTGATTTCGCCGATACGCTTACGCTTTGCGTAAACTTCGCACGGCGTATTGAGTACTCCGTCTTTTTCTAATTGAGAAAACTCACTGTCAAGTTCGGCAATATCATTCTTATCGATATTGGCAAAGTCATTGCTTTCTTTCTCGTTCAAAGCTTGTCCGTATCTTTTTTTTGCATACAAAAAAGCGACATAATCTACGTTGTGTAGACTGCCACTTTCTACGTCCCAAATAAAATGATATGTCCTGCCGTGATAGCAGAAGTCAAATGCGTGTACCATTTATAATTCGGATAAATTAGATTAAAGGTTTTCTTGTAGCGTTGATTTTTTCGTCACGGTTTTTGCAGCTTTGATTGCCTACCGTGCAAGAAGTCTTGCATGCGGATTGACAGCTCGATTGACACTCGCCGCAACCGATATTTCCGCTCTTTTTCATTGAATTTGTAACTACACTGTTGATATGCTTCATAAGTCCTCCGCGTATATCAAAATATTATTACTAATATGATATAATAAAAAGCGTATTTTTGCAAGTACTTTTTTATAATTAAATATTTTTATCTATATTATATAATTATTATTCTCTTCCTTTTCTCACGTTGACGGTGAAAATTCCGCTCAAAAGTCCTGCCACTAAGCAGAAAATTACGTCGAATGCAGTCAATGGATTTACTGAAAAAGATCCGTTGATAGCCGAGAAAATCAAATATGATATTAGCACGAAGAACAGTCCTATAATACTACCCTTGAACAGCCCTTGTCTGCCCGACTTGATAGCAAGCAAAGTGCCGAAAAAGATGCTGATAATTTTTAAGAAGATATTGACGATTTGCACCGCCTTTTGCGATAAGTTGGCAAATTTTACGACTACGGCAAAGATAACGACCGTGAGCAAGGATATTATTATTGAAAACAATACTCCTTTGAACATTTCAAATAAGTCTTTTTTGTTGAGTTTTAGCGACATATACCACTCCTCCCTAGGATAAATATATGCCTACAAATATCGAGTTATTACAAGATAATCATTTTATCAAAATAGCGAAAAATCTACCTATTTGTCATATTTTTGTCAAATTCTTCAATTTGAGCGCTGTTCAAAAAATTCTCTTCGCACTTGCCGCAATTCTCGCAACCGTTGCAAATCGGACGCGATCCGCAAGTAAGGCATTGACTTTTGAATTTTGGTCTATAACTCTCCTCGTCGATAGGTATTCCCAGCCTGTCGGTAAGATTGAATTTGATAGGTTTCCCCTTATAAGATAGCGAGAATTTATAGGCAAGTTTCATTTGCTCGTGATTGTTGCGCATATCTATAACTTGCCCGTCTTTTTCAAATTTATTGCCCGTGCCTATAAAAGCGAAGGTCACGTCGTGAGCGGCGCATTCGTCGCGCAATTTTTTGACCCATTCGTATTTGCAAATTCTTGCTCCGTCGTAATTTTCCCCTCCGCAAATTACCTGCTCAATTTGTCCTTCATCTAAATACCTGTCTATTGATATTTCGCCAATGAGCGGCGCGGTCATTATGCCTTTGTGTTTGAAAGGAAGCGAATGCAGTATGGGAATACGCTCGTCGGCTCTTTTCTGATTTTCGCAAGTGACGTTGAAAAATACGTTTTCCCATCCATCTCCCCAGTCTTTGGGTAAACACTTTTCTACCCTTTGAGGTCGCTTCGTCAAAATAAAGAACTTCACGTCAGGCCTTTGATATATCACGTCCCACGCTTCTTCGCGCCATTCATCCGCCTCTTCGATAAAAAAGTCCGAAGTCATACAAATGCGCAACATCTCTCCGCTCGCTATCTTGAAACCGCCGTTGCGTTTTTTCGTAAGCGGATAATACATATTGCCCGTCGGGCGCACGATAGAACTATCGCCGTTGCCGTGCGTCCTGTCAAGATAGTACATATAGCAGTTTTGACATCCCTCGCTACACTTCTTGCAACCGTGCCAAGGATTCCAAATATCTCGCATTGATTTTCTCCGATACTTAATTATTTATATTATATCATATATAGATAGAATTGTCGAAAATTTGTAATAAAAAAGGACAGTCAATAGACTGCCCTCTTAATTTCTAAAATCAATTAGTCTTTAAGCAAAGTTTCGTTGTCGGTCTTTTCCAAAGAATCGCCGAGTTGCTCGGAACTCTCTTGCTTCTTTGCCTTCTTTTCCTTGGACGCTTTGTCAGCTTCCATATCGTCCATTGCAGCGACTTCGGGTTTCTCTTGAAGTTTAATCTCGCCTTCGCTCGTCTTAACTGCTTCAAGAACCTTATAAATTGCAGATCTGTCGATTACTACCAACACACTTCCGTCGCTGTTTGCGCTGATGTCAAGGGTGAAGTTATTGTTGGGCGCGTCTACTTTCTTTATTTCGCCTACAAAACCGCCTATTGTCATAACTTTCGTACCGACTTTGATACTGTCTACCATTTCTTGAGCCTTCTTTTGACGCTTTTTCTGAGGAATGATTGACATTGCAAACATACCTATCATTAGGACAGCAAGCACTATGATCCATACAATTTGCGAAGTACCGCTTGTAGGTGTTGCATCATCCGCCAACGTCATAATATTTGTTATATTCATTGTTTTCTCCTTATATCGATTTATTGTCTTTCAACATAATAAAGTTTACAGTAACTATCGGTAAAATATCAAGCGATTTGCCCTTAATAATTTACTTTTTTATTTATTATTTACATTAAAATGCCGAAAAATAGCGATTTTAACGTCGATTACAAATTTTTCTCCGGCTTTACTCCGCCGTGTCCCCAAGTGTAATTTGAGGTGTATTCTTTGTAAAAATCCAAAAATCTATCTTCCATTATCGCCTTGCGCATTTCTTCCATAAGATTGGTCAAGAAGCGGATATTGTGAATGGATAGCAATTTTCCGCCGAGTATCTCGCCCGCATTGATAAGATGACGGATGTACGCCCTTGAAAAGTTGCGACAGCAATAACAGTCGCATTCGCTATCGACCGGCGAAAAGTCTTCTTTATATTGCGCGTTGCGAATAGTGAGATTGCCGTACTTGGTGAAAGCCGTGCCGTTGCGCGCCATACGCGTAGGCAAAACGCAGTCGAACATATCGATTCCGCGCATTACTCCCTCGACAAGACAGTCGGGCGAACCTACTCCCATCAAATATCTTGGTTGATCGTCGGGATAATACTCTTTGAGTATATCGAGCATTTCGTACATCACGGGTTTTGGCTCTCCGACGGACAGTCCGCCGATAGAAAAGCCGCACTTTGCGTATTCAATCGTACGCTTTGCGCTCTCAATTCGCAAGTCCTTGTACATATTGCCTTGAATTATCGGGAAAAGCATTTGCTTGGGATTTTTGTGTGCCTTGACTGATCTATCCAACCAATCCAACGTGCGATTCATTGCGCCTTTTGCGTATTTGTAATCGGTGTTTCCTTCCGTGCACTCGTCGAAAGCCATAATAATATCCGCGCCGAGTTTATTCTGCACTGCGATAGATTCTTCGGGCCCCATAAAATGGCGAGAGCCGTCGATATAGGACGAGAACGTTACTCCGTCGTCGGAAATCTTTCTCATTTTGGACAATGAAAATACTTGAAAGCCGCCGCTGTCGGTCAAAATCGGTTTATCCCAATTCATAAATTTATGCAGACCGCCCGCCTTTTCCACAAGGTCAGCGCCCGGTCGCAAGTACAAATGATAGGTGTTGGCAAGCACTATCGTCGCCTTTGCGTCTTCGACGTCCTTGGGCGTAAGCGCCTTTACCGTCGCATTCGTGCCAACGGGCATAAATACGGGCGTGTCGATAACGCCGTGAGGGGTCGTAAACCTTCCCACTCTCGCTCCCGATTGCTTGCATACTTTTATTACTTCATACTTAAAATTTTCTGCCATTTTCGTCCTTATGCAATTATTTATTTAGATGAGTACTGCTATCGACTTTCTATAAGCTAGCAGTACAAGGCACGCGAGGCAGAGGCAAAGGAATTTACTAGACGTAAATGACCGAGCCGCTGTCCGAAGCGTAACACAGTAATGCGACGCTTAGAGGAAGGCGCAGGCGTCGCCGAAGGAAAAGAACCGATACCTCTCTTCCACCGCCGTATTATAAATTTCCAGCGTTTTTTCCCTGCCGATAAACGCGCTGACAAGCATAATCAAAGTGGATTCGGGCAAATGGAAGTTTGTGATAAGCCCTTTTACTACTTTGAAGTTGTATCCAGGGTAAATGAATATTTGCGTATCGCCGTGGCTTGGCTTTATAAAGCCGTCGTCTCCGACTGCGCTTTCGACAACTCTGACGGAAGTCGTGCCTACGCATATTACCCGTCTTCCCTCTTTGAGCGCGGAATTGATTATCTCGGCATTTTGCTCGTCGACCTCGTAATATTCGCTGTGCATTTTATGCTTGAGTATATCCGTTTCTTTAACGGGTCTGAAAGTACCCAAACCGACGTGAAGCAAGACTTTGGCTATTTGTACGCCTTGTTTTTCCAACTTATCTAGCAGCTGCGGCGTAAAATGAAGTCCTGCTGTTGGCGCGGCAGCCGAGCCGTCAACCTTGCTGTAAACCGTCTGATATCTGCTCTTGTCTTGCAATTTTTGAGTAATATAAGGCGGAAGCGGCATATTGCCTATCTCTTCGAGAATATTTTCGAACACTCCGTCGAATATAAATTTGATAAATCTAATGCCCTCTTCGCCAAAGCCTACGACCTCGCCTTGCATTGCTCCGAAATCGAGCATTGTACCCATTTTGAGTTTCTTGGCAGGTTTGGTAATGCACTCCCAGACGTCGTATTCTTTTCGTTTGAGCAACAAAACTTCGGTGTTTTTCTCGATTGTCTTTTCCGTCCTTGGCAATCTCGTAGCGAAAATTCTTGCAGGTATTACCTTCGTATTGTTTATCACAAGCACGTCGCCTGCGCGCAAATAATCGCTTATATCGTAAAAATGTTTATGCTCAACTTCTCCGCTTGACTTGTGATAGACGAGCAGTTTTGACGCGTCGCGCGGTTCAATAGGCGTCTGCGCTATCAACTCTTTGGGCAAGTCGTAGTAAAAATCTTTGGTTTCCATTACTTGTCCTCGTCGTCAAGCATAGTGAGTTGCTCATACGCTAGTTGGGTCGCTTTTCTGCCAAAATGCTTGTAAGCGTCGGGCAAACAAATTCGACCTCTCGGCGTACGCGCAATAAAGGTGATTTGCATAAGATAAGGTTCGTAGACGTCTTCAATCGTGCCCGCGTCTTCGCCTATTGACGCAGCCAAAGTGTCCAAACCGACAGGCCCACCGTTGAATTTATCAATTATCGTAAGGATAAGTTTCCTATCAATACTGTCAAGTCCTAATTTGTCGATTTCCATTTTTCCGAGCGCGACGTCGGCAACCTTCGCGTCAATGACGCCTTCTGCCATAACTTCGCTGTAATCGCGCACTCTTTTGAGAATGCGGTTGGCTATTCTCGGAGTTCCGCGACTTCTACGCGCAATTTCAAACGCNCCGTCCTCGGTAATTTCNACGTTCAAAAGTCCCGCGCTGCGAGTNACGATACTTGCAAGTTCCTCNGGAGTGTACATTTCCAATCGACAGTTTACNCCNAATCTATCTCTTAACGGCGAAGTCAACATACCCGCTTTNGTGGTCGCNCCNATAAGCGTGAACTTNGGCAANGANAGACGAATACTNCTTGCGCTAGGTCCTTTGCCTACCATAAAATCAAGCGCNTAGTCTTCCATTGCAGGATACAAGACCTCTTCGACGTTGCGGTTGAGCCTGTGNATTTCGTCTATAAACAATACGTCTTTTTCGTTGAGGTTGGTCAAAATCGCAGCCAAATCGGCGGCTTTCTCTATCGCAGGACCTGACGTAATNCGGATTTGCGAATTCATCTCGCCCGCTATGATATGCGCAAGNGTTGTTTTACCNAGTCCCGGCGGTCCGTACAATAGCACGTGATCCAAAGCNTCGTCTCTTGCNACGGCGGCTTTGATATAAATTTCCAAATTNTCTTTAATTTTTTCCTGTCCGACGTAGTNGCNCATGGTTTTNGGTCGGAGTGTATTTTCGCTGTCGCCNTCGCTTACGCCCTGCATTGAGGACATAAAACGCTCTTCGTCTTCAAATTCCATCATCTGTCAAAACTCCTTAATGCAGTAGTNATTATCGTCTCCAACTTGTCCGACGACTGTCTTGCNANAGCNACCGCNTTGACCGCTTCNGTCTTGGATATACCCAAACTTACAAGCGCAAGCACCGCGTCGNNNACCACNTCGTCTTTNGACGTATCTCCGCCCATAAGTCCGAAGAAAGAGTTGTCGTCGCTNCTGTCGACGTCGGCAATTTTCTCTTTGAGTTCCAAAATAATTCGCTCGGCNGTCTTCTTGCCTATGCCCTTTACTTTNGCGAGGGTCTTTACGTCGCCGTTGACAATACAAATCGCAAGNCGNTGTAAATCGATACCCGAAAGAATTTGCAATGCGATTTTCGGACCNACTCCGCTAATGCCTATCAAATTGATAAACATNGCCTTTTCTTCTTTCGTATAAAAGCCGTAAAGNCTCATTCCGTCGTCAGACACTTTGAGATAGGTATAGGCGGTGATGGTTTCTCCCCTCTTNGCAAACGCCGAAAGCGTGTTTGCGGACACGCCGAGTTCGTACCCAATACCGTTGTTTTCAAGTACGATTTTACCTTCTTCNTAATGTATGACTTTGCCCGTAATCGAATAATACATATCAAATTCCTTTACTTATCTTATGCTGAAAAGTCCGCCCATTCTCGCCGTCTGCGCGTGAGTAAGAGCGACCGCTAANCCGTCNGCCGCGTCGTCNGGCTTGGGTATCGCTTTGAGATTAAGCAGTCTTGTAACCATAAACTGTATNTGCTTTTTCTCCGCTTTGCCGTANCCCGTCANNGCTTGCTTTATCTGCAACGGCGTATATTCGTACATCTTCAAATTCTTTTGCGTGCAAGCGAGCAAAATTACTCCTCTTGCCTGCGCCACNTTGATACCCGTCGTGATGTTGGTNTTGAAAAANAGTTCCTCAATCGCGATACAATCGGGCTTGTACTTGTCAATCAGCGAAATCATTCCGTCGTATATCTTCGACAGTCTAATAGGTACGCTGTCCTCTTTTGGCGTGTTGATAACTCCGCAGTCAATCGCTCGGCTTGCGCCNTTTTGAGTTTCTATCACGCCGTAGCCGACTATTGCAAGTCCNGGGTCGATACCTANNATAATCATTTTCTTATCTGACCGTTGCCGGTNACGATATACTTTTCGCTTGTGAGTTGTTCAAGTCCCAACGGTCCTCTTGCGTGCAANTTTTGCGTGGATATTCCTATCTCCGCTCCAAAGCCGTATTCAAATCCGTCGGTAAATCTCGTCGACGCGTTGGTATATANGCAACCTGCGTCAACCATACCCGTGAAGATTTCCATNACTTTTTCGTCNGTGGAAACAATCGCTTCGCTGTGCTTAGTTCCGTTTTCGTTTATCCTNTCGATAGCCTCGACGTAGTNNTTGACGACTTTGACGGTGAGNATNTAGTCTTCTCTTTCCGTCTTGTAGTCCTCTTCCGTAGCNGGATTTACTCCGTCTACNAGCGCGCAAGTCTTTTCGCAACCGTTTATTTTACAGCCGTCTTTCATAAGTCTTGCAAGCATCTTCGGCAAGAACTCTTTGGCAATAGCCTCGTCGACAAGAAGTTGCTCGGCNGCATTGCAGACCGANACTCTTTGCATTTTTGCATTGTATACAATCTCTTCCGCCATTTTCAAATCCGCGCTCTTTTCCACGTAGACGTGGCAGTTGCCGCCCGACGAAGCAATGACGGGAATTTGAGAATTTGTCAANACAAACTTTTTAAGTTTGTCNCTACCTCTNGGGATAATTACGTCNATATACTTCGCTTGTTGCAACATATCGTAAGTCGCCTGTCTGTCGATATCGTCGATAAAGCCTACGAAATTCTTGTCAAAGCCGCATTTCGCTATCGCTTCCTGTATAATCTCAAACAACTTTCTGTTGGAATTTATCGCTTCCTTACCGCCTTTGAGTATTACGCCGTTGCCCGACTTGATACACAAGCTTGCTACGTCAACGGTGACGTTGGGACGAGATTCGTAGATTACTCCAATAACGCCGAGCGACGCTCTAACTTTCTTGAACTTCAAGCCGTTGGCGGTAGTCCATTCCCTCACGACTTTGCCCACGGGATCGTCAAGGGCGACAACCTGTCTTACGCCTTCAGCCATAAGGTCAATTCTTCCGTCGGTCAACGTAAGTCTGTCAATCATAGCGTCAGGCAAAAACCCGCGAGCGTTGACAATGTCAATCGCATTGGCTTTTTTGATCTCTTCCCTATGCGCTTCTATGCCGTCGGCAATAGCCGTCAATATTCTATTCTTTTCCTCGCTTCTACAAAAAGCCAGCTTATAAGAAGCCGACCTTGCGTCAGCGCAAATCTTTTCGATTTCTATCATTCTTCCTCTTCCTCGTCTAATTCGGCGTTGTGATATACGTTCTGTACGTCGTCGTTGTCTTCCAACATATCCAAAAGTTTGAGTACTTTCGCCTGAGCGTCCGCGTCGGGCTTAACGGTATTGTTGGGGATTCTATCCACTGCTGCGGATAAAATCTTGAGAGAACCTTGCTTTTCAAGGCTTTCTCTTACGCTGCCCAAAGTCGTCGGGTCGGTATAAATCTCGAATACGTCGCCGTCGTTGAGAATATCGTTCGCTCCGCAATCAAGCGCGGTCATCATAAGTTCGTCTTCGTCAACGCCTTCCGCGTCTACTACGATTACGCCCTTGGTCTCGAACATATAGGACACGCAACCGCTCGTACCCATTGCGCCGCCGCACTTGTCAAAGTGGTGTCTGATGTCGCCCGCGGTACGGTTCTTGTTGTCGGTCAAAGTTTCTACGATAACGGCAACGCCGCCTGCTCCGTAGCCTTCGTATACGTTTTCTTCATAGTTTACGGCGTTAAGTTCACCGCTCGCCTTTTTGATACCTCTTTCGATATTATCGTTGGGCATATTATTTGCCTTAGCCTTTGCGATAACGTCGCGAAGTCTTGCGTTGGAGTTGGGATCAGGTCCGCCTTGCTTAACCGCAACTGCGATTTCCCTTCCTATCTTTGTGAATACGCTCGCTCTCTTTGCGTCGCTCTTACCTTTTTTGTTCTTGATGTTCGCCCATTTGCTATGTCCGGACATAATTACCTCCGAAAAATTATTTCATAAATATTTTATAATAATAATAACTATTTTGCAAGTGATTTTTTGCCTTGTCGAAAATTTAGCAAAAATTAAGACCGTCGGCAACGCTAACGGTCTTTTATTGATAATAATTGAGTTCCAAAGACATTTTTCTAACGTCTGTCTAAATAGGCTTGTAGGATAATCGTCGCTGCGATTTTGTCGATGACTTTCTTGCGCTTATCCCTACGCATACCACCCTCGATGAGCATTTCTTCCGCAACAACGGTGGTAAGCCTTTCGTCCTCATAGTCGATTTTGGCGGTTATCATAGNNTGCAACTTNTCGGCNAACGCCTTGGTCTTTTCCACTCGCTCGCCTGCCGTACCGTCCATATTGAGCGGAAGTCCGAATACGACCACNTCGATTTTNTAGGATTTGACTAAGTCNGCAATATANTGCAAATCNTTGCCCTCTTCNACTCTCTTGTACGTTTCAAGTCCCGTTGCNATNATTCCGCTTTCGCTGACTGCTATGCCNGTGCGAGCNTCGCCTAAATCAATTGCTAAATACTTCATAAGTNTTCCTTTGTGTTCNTTTCTATTCTACTCTTTGNAGCATTTCATCTTCGTTGTANGAGTAGATTGATTTNGTTATCAACAAATATATNCCGCTGACNGCCAAAGTAATTNCCGTGTAAATCAAGGCGATTACGTACTGATTGAGNNCCGACGAGAGCAACGTNCCTACNAANATCGCGCCTACCATAGATATTATGCCNGGGATAAAGGCAAACAGCATAGGTACTATCGAAGAGAAATTGTTCTTGACAATCTCTTGGATATTCTTCCAATGTATGTTNGGCTTTTTGAGGTCGCGNTATACGCAAAATCTATTGCTTGCATANCCNTAAATCAACGCNGAAGCCAAAAATCCTATNACGTATATGATATTCATATTNGATACGAACGCCAACGCTACCGCGCTCAAAACTGCCGTNATCATNGAGAATATCAATCCCGTCTTTATCTTTGCGCCTATTANNTCTTTTNTATCNACNGGCAANGTCTTGTAAATCAATACNCCTTCTCCGTCACGGGAAAATGCNAGNATGCTTGGCGTATTGCTGGACATCATCAATCTGATTANAAGGTCGGCAACGCCTANNCCTATCGCCGCTCCGATTTCNGGAATNTTGCTTTGCATTTGNCATATAAAGAATATCANTATCGGCGGAAGCACGCACATTATGCCGGCTTGNATGAGCATAGTATTGTTTTTGAGNACGGAANACAAGTCTTTGACAAAGAGCGCTTTCTTGACTTCAAGTTGTTTTATTTCCTTTGCCTTGCCCGAACTCTTGCCCGCTCCACCGCTTTCAAACGCAGNTNCNGCNAGTTTCTTGTACTGCCATACNGCAAGCAAACTNCCAAGTCCCGCAAGCNCAAGCACTATTCCGATAAANGCCATNGCGTAGCCGAATCCCGACAGCGCCGNCGTCGCCGTCATCGCTTTTGCAAGGAAATAAGTNTGGAAAGAATACTTGCCCACNGGCGTCAGCGAAGGAAGTAANNCTTTGTACNTTTCGCTCATATCGATTTCTTCTTCGACTTCGCCTTCNATNATNCCGNNGTCNAAATCNCCGCTCGGAGCGTCAACGCNGGTNTTGNGCANTATNGGCAAGTAAATCGCTATATANAGCGCGGCAACGAAGATTATTACTANNACTGCGCCCAAAATNGGTCTTTTCTTGAAGTAATTCATTATCTTCATTATCGGATANGANATCAANGCTATCAAGAGTATTGCCATAAGCGGAAGCAGTATCGTCGCAGGCAANATGAGCAATATCATTCCTGCGCTTATTCCGACTGCNGACTTNGTCATGGCGATTATTACTACAATNGATAGCGGTATTATCGTCAATGCNGACAAAATCATCTCGTAGAGCGCNATTGCTATCATNTTCGCCCAAAATATNCCCACCGTCTTTATNGGCAGAGTGAACAAAAACNCGTTGTCTTTACTGTAATACATCACNTTGATATACAGNAANAGTGAAAAGAATATCGTAATCAACTGNCTTAGAAGAAATACGATGGACATAATTTCNGCCAAATACCCTTCGCTGACAGCGACGGAAATCATTCCGTATGCTCCNACGAGTATCAAAATATANGGTATACCNAGACCGATTGCTATCGCCACNAGTATGCCGATAAATTTNTTCTTTTCCTTTGGAGTCTCAAAGTTGGGAATAAAAGTATTCTTGATAATTTGTTTTGTCAANGCNCNNAAAGCCGTCATAACTCACCTCTACTCGGAAAATTCGTCTATGCCGAACTTTTCGTCCAACTTTTCGCCGCCNGAGACGCTCGCGTCCGTNACGGACATAAANAATTCTTCGAGCGAATTGTCGGTGTTGCTTGCTCTGATTTCNTCCATTGAACCGCTTACGATAAGTTTNCCNTTNTCNATAATNGCCACTCTGTCGCAGAGTTTTTCCACGACTTCAATAATGTGCGACGAGAACAAAACGCTGTTGCCCTNTTTGCAATGCTCTTTCATAAGTTCTTTGAGGTTGTACGCGCTCTTCGGGTCAAGACCTGTAAGAGGTTCGTCCAAAATCCAAAGTTTCGGATTGTGAATTAACGCGCCTATAATGCATATTTTTTGTTTCATACCGTGCGAATAGCCGCCGACGGGCTTATTTACGACGTCTGTCAAATCGAAAAGTTCAAGATACTTTTCAGACCTGATTTTTCTATCGTTGAGCCCTACTCCGTAAATATCCGCCATAAAATTGATGTATTCGCTCGCGGTCATAGTCTCGTACAAAAAGTGATTGTCGGGAACGTATCCGATATTCTTTTTTGCCGAAATGGGATTGTCGTGCAAGTCAAATCCGCAAATGCTGACGTTGCCCTCACTGAACGGCAATGCGCCCGTAATGCACTTTATCGTAGTGCTTTTACCTGCTCCGTTCGGTCCTAAAAATGCAAAGAGTTCCCCCTCTTTGACCTCAAAACACAAGTCTTTGACAGCGTACTTATCGTTGCCCTTGTATTTTTTGCTTAGATTTGTTATCGTCAAAATATTTTCCATACACCATACCTCCGCCCATTGGCTTAACTATATTCTAAACCTCGATTGGAAAATTCGTCAATGGGTTTTTCTTTCAGCCTCTACAATAAACATGTAGATTCTACATAAAAATCAATTCTTTTTATTCTCCTGCTTATTCGCCTTGATGTCCTTTGCTCTTATAAGATATTTTTCAAATCCGTTGGACGAAGGATTGTAAAATCTCTCGTCTTTAAGCGAATCGGGCAAGTACTGTTGCTCTACCCAACCGCCGTAACTATGCGGATATTTATAGCCTGAAATCTTTTGAGTCTTGTAATTCTTATCCATAAGATAAGTAGGGACTTTGTCGTCCTTTTTATTGGCGACTACTTCCTCTACCGCGCATTTTGCCATGACCACACTGTTGGATTTGGGCGCTTCGCATACGTAAATTACAGCGTTGTAAAGCGGTATCTTCCCTTCGGGAAGTCCGATATTTTGATAGGCCGTCAAAGCCGACGTAGCCACTACGAGCGCTTGCGGATCTGCCATACCCACGTCTTCGCTGCTATGAACAATCAACCGTCTTAAAATAAGCATGGGGTCGCAACCTGCTTGTATCAACCTTTCCGCCCAATACAAAGCCGCGTCGCTGTCGCTTCCCCTCAAAGACTTGCAAAAAGCCGAGAGCATATCGTAATACATACTCTCGTCAATGCTCATCGACTTCTTTTGCGAAGACTGCTCCGCAACGGTTACGTCGACGTTGATTATTCCGTTTTCATCGGGATTGGTACTCTTTGCGGCAAGTTCCAGCGCGTTGAGCGCGTTACGCAAATCGCCGTCGCTTGCCCATACGAAATGATTGATAGCCTCGTCGCTTACGTTCAAATTCATATTGCCAAGTCCTTTGGACTTGTCGCTAATCGCTCTTATCAAGACTTTCTTAATATCGCTATCGCTAAGCGGCTTGAACTCGAAAATTCTACATCTCGAAACTATTGCCCTTGTCATTGATACGAAAGGATTTTCCGTAGTCGAACCTATAAAGACGATATGTCCCTTTTCAATCGCTTCCAACATACAGTCGGATTGCGCTTTGTTCCACCTATGACACTCGTCGAGAAGAAGATACGTAGTAATTCCATACCTATCTTTATCCGATTTCGCGTCCTCTATTACCTTTTTTGCGTCCGAAATGCCCGAAGACACGGCATTGAGTTTGACAAAATTGGACTTCGTCGTATTGGCGATAATATTCGCAAGCGTGGTTTTTCCGCATCCCGGCGCGCCGTAGAAGATACAACTTCCCAAACTATCGGTCAGTATCGCGCGTCGCAAAAGGCTGTTTTGCCCTACGATATGCTCTTGCCCTGCGAACTCATCCAAAGTCGTAGGCCTCATTCTCTCGGCAAGAGGGGCTATATCTTTGTTCATTAAATCAAATAAATTCATACTGACATTATATAATAATGCGACAATAAAGTCAATGAATTATATTTATCTAAAAGTTACTTCTACGCTACGCTTGCCCAAATCCTCTTGCAATGCGAACGACGCGTCGCCCTTGTAGGTAATTCCGTCAACTTTTACGCTATCTTCAGAGCCTTTGGCATAGGAAATCGTATAGATTGTGCCTTTGTAACGATAAGTGAGCTTCATATCATGCCAATCGCGCAATTTTGGACGGCTAAAAGACATCATCTTGCCGCAAATCGTAATTCCCAAGAAGTCTTTTACTATCGTGTCGTAAAGAATGCTTGCAGAGCCGGTATACCAACTCCAACCTGCGCGTCCGTAATTGTCCTCGTTCGTATATACGTCGCCGGCTAACACGTACGGTTCGCCTTTATAAATAAAGGCGTTTTCCTCGCTTTGGTTTTTGCTTATCGGATTGAGCATATCCAAAAGCGCGTGAGCGTCGTAAATCTCGCCGTCAATCTCAATCTTTTCGTCAAGCATCGCGACCGCTTTGACGTACCACGCCGAAGCGTGCGTATACTGTCCGCCGTTCTCTCTTACGCCCTTTGGATAAGAGGAAATATATCCGTAATAATGCTCTTTGGTCTGCGCAGGCGAAAGAAGTCGAATTATTCCTCTCTTCGAATCGATAAGTTCGCTTGCCGATTGAATTGCGCTTCGCTGTTTTTGCTTAGACGAAATATTTGCGATTACGCTCCAACTTTGACACAACAAATCTTTGGAAAAGTGTTTGCACCCCTTTACGCCCAACTCTTCTCCGTAGTCAGTCACCGCTCGCATAAAGTAACCGTCCCTAAATGCGTTGTCAAGCGCGCTGAGAAGATTTTCGATATGAGCTATATATTCTTGCCTTTGGTCAAAGTCAACGTACTTGACAAAACTTCTCAATACGTGCACGGCAAACATACTCAGCCACACGCTCTCGCCCTTTTGTCGTACGCCTATCTCGTTGAGCGCGTCGTTCCAATCTCCGCCGCCTATGAGAAGCAGTCCGTCCTTGCCGAATTTAAGCGAAGAGTCAATCGCCCTTTTGATATGAGTGAGCAAACTTTCGCCGATTTGACTTCTTGAAGGAGAATCCAATCTCGCTTCTTGATTTTGATCCAGAGGCGCTGATACCAAATACTTTTGAACGCTGTTCAATATATTTTTATCGCCAGTAAAATCAATATATTCGAACGTCAAGAATGCCAAAAATAGCCTATCGTCGGTGATGTGCGTACGCACTCCAAAGCAATCTCCGTGCCACCAATGTTGGACGTCTCCTTCCAAAAATTGATGCTCAGCGCACAATAATATGTGTTTTTTGACCTTTTCGGGGTCAATATACAGCATTGTGAGCATATCTTGCAACTGATCTCTGAATCCTATTGCTCCGCCCGACTGATAATAACCGCATTTTCCGTTTATTCTCGACGATACGACCTGATATGCAAGCCATTTATTGAAGAATATATCAAGATTTTTATCGTTTGAACACAGTTCAAATTTATTGAGATCTTGAAATTTCTGTACTTGTTCAAAAACGCTCTTATCGATATTCTCTAAGTCTAGCGCGCTTATGAATTCGTAGTTGAACGATATTACGATATTGACTTCAATTCTTCTTCCGCTCAAATTTTGAGTGAGAATACTATGCGACGGGAAATGGAAATCGCACTTTCCTTCGCCGATATTTATATCGCCGTCAACACTGCTAAGGCAGGATTTATCGGGCGCTAAAACGCACTCTACGCTAGTCCTTATGAACACGCTTTTGCCGTTGTAAGCGTTGGTAATTTTTATCGTATCGTCACTGAGTTGCTCGTCAAAAAGCATTTGCGAATATGGCAAATCGCCAAGCATAGCGTTGAGCTTGAAGAGCAATTTTGTATCGATATAGTCCTTTGCCTTTGCAAGAGTTACGTTGATTACTTTACCCTCGCCTTCTTTGATAATACTCTCTTTTACTCTATATTCCACGCCGTCAGCGTTCCCGCAAAATTCGCTGTAACCTCGCGAGTGTCTAACGTAACCGCCATCGACCAACGTATTGAGCCTGCGCATTCCGCCGAAATCGGCGTAGACCTCTTCGCAAGGCGTGTCGAATACGGGATTATTTTCCCACTTCGTCGCTCTAAATAGATTGCTATTGCCAAAGAAGTCGAAGCCACCGCCGTTTTGCGTAACGACGAAACCGCCCTTCTCCCCGCAAATTACGTTGGAATACGGCAATTCGGGCGTACCCGTTACGATATAATCGCCGTTAGCGTCAAAACCGCCTTGTCCGCATTCTTTGACTATGCCGTTGTCAATCTTGGAATAAATCACGGGCTTTGTCGCTCGCTTTTCGGTATATTCCAAGGTAGGAACGTCAAAATAAGACTTATACGCCGACTGCTCGCCCTTCTTTGGCGCTTTGTCGAAGACTTCAAAGGCGTTGTTTTTGATAATCTCCAACGCTCCGCTGTCAACTCCGTTCAGACGCAGGAATTTTATGCAGTCAAGTTGAAGAATATCGCCGATATTTGTCAAGTCGATAAATGATTTGAGCGTACTCTCGTTGTTTTGACTTTCCGCCTTATACGCAATGACAAGCGTACACTTGATTGATGCCATATTGAGATAAATCGTCGCATATATCAAATTTTTCAGCATTTCGTCGTGCGAATAATGCTCAAAGTAGATATATTTTACGTTTTTGCTCAACCCAAGCGGCAAGGATTCTTGTATGTTGTCCGCTATCGCGCTCAACTTTTCTCTATCGTAAGGTCTATAAACCACGTTTGTGGCTATATTGCATATCAAATCGCTGATTTTCTCATTGATTTGGTACTTATAGGTCTTTGAAAGCATCGTAAGTCTTGCGCTTTCATACGAATACTTGGCAAAATCAATCATTCGACTTTGCTCTATATTGCTTTTTAGCGTATTTAAGTCGCTGTCGTAGAATTTGATACAGCAAATTTCCCTCTCGCCGTGAGGCTCTATCGTAATTTCGCCGATAAATCCAAGGCAAGGATTGAGCACGTCGCCGATTGATACTCCCGACTTTTCACGATTTTCGAAGATAATCGGATTGGCAAAAGTCCTTTCTCTGCCGATAAAGTTGAACAAATTGCTCTCATACTCAAATTTGTCCATACCGAGTACGCTCAAAGACGTATAGCAATCGCCGTTGTAATTTCTCGCGGTACGTTTTGCGATAAGCGCGTCGTTGGCTTTATCGTACGACGTCGATACGAACATATCGTTGAACGCAGGATGAGAAAACGTCGCGCCGAAGTCGGTCAACGCTATCTCTTCGCAATATCCGCATTTCAAGGTCTTTACCGTGTCGCTTTTATTGTATACGGTAATTTTTCTTATCTCGCAGTTGCTGTTTTGCGGAATATATACGCTCATTTTGCAGGACTTGTCGATATTCTCGAATACGCTCTCATAAGGCGTAAACCTGTATACGCATTTATCCTTCCTAAGCGGCGCAAAAGTCGGCGAATATATATCAAAACCGTCACATACGTAGAAAAATCCGCCTTTATTCTCATTTATCTCTATTGGCGGCTTGTTGAGATACTTGCCTTTTGCAAAGGAATATCCATTGCCGTACGAATCGATAATACAGGAATAATGTCCGTTGGAAAGCGCGTTGACTTTCGGGAAGCCCTCGCTGTTTCCGCTCGTCTGGAAATTATTGATAGTTCCGTCCTTATAGACGAAATCGAACTTCTTCGTCGACTTGCTTTTCGCTGTCGGAATTTGCTCTTCAAGCATAAGCCTACCGCCGCTCATTGCGCTGTCGCTCATAAATAATGACACTAGATAATCGTCAAAAAGCGTGTTGACGATACTGCAAAGTATCATACCTTGGTGGTGCGACATCAAAGTCGCGACTACGTTCTTTCCGTTGGTATAGTCTACCGATTCAAACATACCTTGATGCGTGAGCATTCCCTCGTCGACAAGGTTTTTTAGATTTTGAATAGTTTTGTCAGGCGAATACTTCAAAGCAAGCGCGGACGCGTACGGACTGATAACGCACCTGTCTTTTACCGCGCTTAGACTTAGACTGCTTACGCCGAAGGCTGAATACTTGTAATTATTCTCCTCGTTAAACTCGTAATAACAGCTTTCGCTTATACCCCAAACGCCGTTGCACCTTGCCTTTTGCATTATCCTAACGACGTTTTCAATGCTAGACGTGAGCATAGAATCCTCACAATCGGCAAGAAAGAGTTGAGGCATAAGGTATTCAAAAGCCGTGCCCGACCACGAAATCAGCGTATTTGATTTGAGTTTGGCAATATTTCTCGCGAGTCCGTTCCAATAACGAGTGTCGCCTTTGAGCGCGGACGCAATATAGCAAAGCGTACGCGATTCGGAAGCGAGCATATCGTAATGTCCCTCAAATTTTTGCTCGGCTTTGTTGTATCCTATATGGAATTTTCCCCTCACGCCGTCGTACAAAGCGTCAAAATCAACGTCGTCGATAAGTCGTTGTATACGCGAATACAACTTCGCGTCAACGTCTTTGACAAACTGCTTGACCGTTATAAGACAAGCGATATAATTGCCGCTGTCCACGCTCGATACAAAATATGGACTTAACGGTTTTTGCGTAGCAAGCGAATACCAGTTGAACAAATGCCCCTTGTACTTCTCTAAACTTTCAGCCAAAGTCACTTGCTCATCAAGTTTACTCATACATTCGTCAAGCGTAATATTCCCGATTTTATATGAGCAAATATACGATAGTATGGCAAATCCCATATTAGTCGGCGAGGTAAATCCGTTGGCTTCTTTCTTAGGAAATACCTGATAATTGTCACATATCAAAGATTTATTCTTCAAATTGCTTTCAAAATATTTGCATGTCCTATTCGCCAAATCGAGCAAGAAGTCTTTGTTCTCCTTGGAAATATCCTTTATATATTCTACTTTCTTCGACGTCAAATAAATCAAATTCGCTACTACTATATAAGTCGCAAAGTATGTCAAAAGATATATATTCGAATAGAAAATACCCCCAAAAATTATGCACAAAATAATACTCGGCAAGAGCATTTGAATATGCTTTGTGTAATTATTTTGGCGTTGAGAAGAATAGAAAGTCTTCCATTCAAGCAATTTTTTCTTATCGAAAATACACTTGAAAAGCATCTTGCCCCAAAGCAAAATTCCGCTTGTCGCATAGAAAGGAATCATAATCAAATCGTACGCCATCTCTATTATCTCGCGGAAGAATTGCAAGAAGACGTATCTCGGTCGCTTGTCGTAACCGAGCGCGTTAAGACATAACCCAAATCTTATCAACCATACAGCTATCGCGCTTATGCCGAAAGGTATCAGCAAAAGTAGATTTTGAGTAGCCAAAAGCATTATCAGCAATGCAAATTGCAAAATCGGGATTATCGTTTTCAATGCGTTGTAAGCAATGACGTACCTATAAAAAGGTTGCGACACCTTTTTTGAGAAAATATAAGGTATGAGAAGCAAATCTCCTCTTTCCCATCTATTTTGCCTAATATTGTGGCTGACAAAACTCTTTGGCGCGTCCTCGTACGTCGGCAATCCCAGACTTCCCGTCGCCGCAATTGCGCCCTCTATGATATCGTGGCTCAGTATTCTATTGTCAGGCAACTGACCTTGAATTTGGCGAGCGTATTCCTCTAGTCTATAAATTCCCTTACCGCAGTAAATTGCATTGCCCGAAATCTTATAGTAAAAATCTCCGTAATTGCAGTATCCGTCAACTCCGCTATCCGCCTTATAACTCTTTGCCCATACCGTGTCAAGCGATGAAAGGCGGTATTTTGACCTAAACGTCAAGAGCGTATATTTGCTATTGAGCGGATGCAACATTGTATTTATCGCGCGTTTAATTCCGCCGGGCATAATAGTATTGTCATCGTCGAGCAACAAAACGAATTTAGGTTTGCTTTGCGGACGCAAGACGTATGAAAATTCGTCGAAATTGCCGTCAATCAAAGCCGAATTAAGGGTATTCGTCGCCCCTCTTTTGCGCTCGTAAGCCTGCCATTTGCCTGAAATATACTTGCGTTTTCTCACAAATACGTTGATATTAGGATAATTCGATAGATATTCAAACGTCTTGATTATCTCCCCGTCGGCTTCGTCAACTTCGCTGTCGGACGACTTCAAATCGACAAGCAAGGAATAATCAATCATCTTATCTTTGTTTGCCATAGCAAGCGCAAGCAAACTCTCGCAAGCCTCTTGCGCCTGCTTAGTGTCTGTAAGAAATTCGTTCTTCACCACGAGAGTGCGCCCCTCTTCGGGCAACTCGCTGTAATTCATTGACGGCACGTTCCTTGACGGAAGCAACCTGTCCACTATCAGACTTACCGCAAATCTTGCTACAGGTACGGATGCAAAAAACATAATCATACCCACCGCCAACATCATTTGCCACGTGTCGAGAAAGATTATACTAATGCCCGTAAGCAGCATTGAAAGCAATGCTACGATCGTCGCGTAAAGTCTTTGGTCGGCTTTGCTCGTCGGCTTTTTAAGTACTGACGGCGTAATTGAATGGATATGCCCTTTGATTGCATATCTATAATCGTATATTATTTCACCGAAGTGCGCATTGTATTGCTTTGCAAGTTCCATAGCCGACTTTGCAATAGACCTCTCGCTTGCGCCGTAAAGCGTCGAAAGCTTGCTAATCGCGCTCAAATATGCGAATTTTGAGCACATATCCATGTTTTTGTACGTTTCGTCATGCGAAATAATTGCGTACGTCGAAGACAAACTAATTTTAAATTCATCATTAAACAAATCGCTGATTCGTTTGAGCGAAGTTATGCAATTGGACATCAACACGCTCATATCGACCAAATTGTTGGCGAATGACATATCTATGTTGTCGGGATTGATGTCGTTGATTTTATAAAAATACTTCTCGTCCAAATACTTGCCCGAATGCTTGAAAAAGTAGAGGTACGCGTCGTACTTGCAAAGTCTTTTCACTGGCTCAGCGTCGTCGACGGCTTGCTTTCTCAACTTCTCGTTGGAGATGATTTCTTTGGCAAGTTTTGCAATACGCTCAATAAGCGCGTAGACAAGCGCTTTGTCCAAATTCATCGTTTCTTCATAATGCAAAGGCGTATAGTCGTTGAAAACTTCAACGGTATGCTGAATATTCTCCGCCGTCAGCGAGCAATTCGACGAAGCCACTATAAATCGCGCAAGTTGAATGATACGCGCGTTGTTTTTCTTGTGCGTAAGTTTGGAAAAAACTTTGTAATCGCTCTGCTTGACGTCAATCGTGACTGCGTAATAATTTTCGTACAGCCAACGCTCGCACTCATAGAGCGATTGATTCTTGTTTACTTTTTCCAAAAGCGTCTTATACGCTTTCTTGATAACTCTCAAATGAGCGTTTACGTTGGGAATAGAACCGACGAGTTCTCCGCTTCTCAATGAAATTGCAAGTCGTTTTACGTTGTCTTCCAAGTCCTTTTCACTCATCGTAGAGGTAAATTCCTCCGCGCCGTCTGTGCGCTTGGCTAGCAACGTCAAAATAATCAATAATATAAATAATACTGTAATAACCGCGTACAACATACATTGATTATTGTCAGTAATAAGAAAAAAATACAAAAATGTTATTTAATAAGCGATTGAATTACCTTGCCTATATCTTCGTTGATACAAATAGATTGCTTTTGAATTTGCTCGGGACACATTGCCTCGCCGTAGTTGATGCAAGCGTACGTCGCCTTTGGATTGCTGAGAGTAAATCGCCAAAAAGGATATTTGATAATTACCGGCGTATTTCCGCCTACGCCCAACTCTAAATACAAGACGCGTTTGTCCTTGTGGTTTTCAATAAAATCCCCATATCTTTCGCACGCGCTATGCCACCCCTCGTCTTCGACAAACTTGTCGTCGGCGCGCAAATTCATGCTCATAGGCTTACCGCAAACAGGACATTTGGGTATAAGCGAAGACGGAATTTTCATATCTTTCTGCTCTTCTACCATACGGCGGATAGTATCTTCATTGTCGTATGTAGAGTTGTGACAAGGCTCGGAACATTGAAACAAGCCGTAATCACCCTGCGTATAGAAAAGTCGCTTTTTGTCAAAGCCTACCTTTTGAAAACAGTGGTCGACGTTGGTCGTCAGCACAAAATAATCCTTGTCCTTGACAAGATTATATAAGTCTTCATATACGGGCTTAGGAATATCCTTGTAGCGGTTAATATAGACGTATCTCGACAAATACGCCCATTTTTCCTCCAACGTGGAATATGGATAGAAACCGCCCGAATACATATCGTGAAAACCGTACTTTTTCTCGAAGTCGGCGAAATTCTTTGTAAATCTCTCGCCCGAATAGACAAAGCCTGCCGACGTAGACAATCCCGCCCCTGCGCCAATTACCACGGCTTCGGCATTGTCGAGAGCGTTTTTGAGTTCAGTTATTTGCTTTGAGTAGTCTTGCGTATATTTCATAATCATACTCCTTGAATACGTTGAAAATCACTTTGACTTTGCTATGCGTGCGCTCTTTGTATTCTTCAACCGTCCTGATTGCAATTTGACTTGCCCTTTCGTTGGGAAAATGAAATTCGCCCGTTGATATGCAACAAAACGCTATGCTAGCGATACCTTTCTCGTCGGCTAATGCCAAGCACGATTGATAGCAACTTTCGAGGTCTTGTTCGTATTTTTGGGTAAGTTCTCCATAGACTATCGGGCCTACGGTATGCAAAACATATTTGCAAGGCAAGTTGTAAGCGCATGTAATCTTTGCCTTGCCGACAGGCTCTTCATAGCCTTGCTTCGTCATTAAGTCATAACACTCACAACGCAACTGCACTCCTGCAAAAGTATGAATCGCGTTGTCGATACAGCCGTGATTCGGGCAAAAGCAACCGAGCATTTGCGAATTTGCGGCGTTGACTATCGCGTCGCATTTCAGCGTCGTAATATCTCCTTTCCAAAGGTAAATATCAGGTTTTATCGGCGAAAGCGAAGATAGGTCGGTCACGCCTTTACTGCGTATCTCTTCTTGCAAATACTCGTCTTGCATTTGCAAAAACTCTTCGCTCGCAGGCTTTGGCATGCGTGTATTTACCAATGCGCGGAACAATCTGCGCTTTTCTATCCCGTCAAGATCGGGCGCGCTTTCACCTCGCTCTTTGAGAAGTATTTCAATTAAACGGTCTAACTTATCTTCCATAATTCTACTCTACAACTCGCCTTTGGGTTTGTCAATATTATTTTGGCTAATCAAATATAAAAAATATGAGACCTATTGTTTAAGTCCCATATTTATCACAAGACAGTCTGTAAGCCGAGTTCTGTATTGGACTATCATCTGTCTAGGCGTAGCGTTACCGATACGCTCAAGCGATTTTCTCGACAAGCAGGCTACTTATAGTCGATTTTCTCTTGCACCGAGTGGGGTTTACATGGCTCTTCGAGTTACCTCAAAGACGGTGGGCTCTTACTCCGCCTTTCCATCCTTACCGACAAAAGTCGGCGGTCTATTTCTGTTGCACTTTCCTTCAAGTCGCCTTGACCGGTAGTTAGCCGGCACTCTGCCTTATGGTGCTCGGACTTTCCTCATCCCTTGCGGTCTGCGATAGTCTGGCTGTCTTGCCGATAAATTATATCAAATTAAATATCATTTGTCAAACGCGAATTTTACAGCGTAATATTTTCCTTTACCATATACTGTCTCAGTTTTGACAGGACTTTGGTCTCTATCCTCGACACGTACGAGCGGGATATATGGAAAATCTTTGCCACTTCTTTTTGCGTGAGAGGCTCGTTGCCGTCCAGTCCATAGCGCAAAGAAATTATCTTATATTCTCTATCGGATAGTTGCGCTCTGATGATTTCCATCAACTTTTGTGATGTGAATTTGCTTTCCACTATCCCGATTACGCTCTCCTCGTCTTGACTTATCAAATCAATCAAAGACACTTCGTTGCCCTCTTTGTCGTAACTGACGGGCTCGTAAAGCGATTTGTTGTTGAGATTCTTTTTGTTGGCGCGCCAAGTCATAAGAATTTCGTTTTCTATACATCTGGCGGCGTAAGTGGCGAACTGCGTTCCCTTCTCGGGCGAATACGTATTGAGCGCCTTGACCAAACCAATCGAACCGACGCTTATCAATTCGTCGTTGTCGTGATAGTTGGAAAATTTCTTTACGACGTGCACGACAAGTCGCATATTGTGTTTTGCAAGTTCCTCTTTCGCCTCTTTGCTTCCAGCATACATTTGCTCCAAAAGTTGTCTTTCCTTTTCAGCGTCGAGCGGTTTTGGAAAAGCGTTTTTGTTGTTGATATATCCGCTGAACAAGAATACGTGAGAAAATAAGCCTATAAGTCCTGATAAAATCATATCTATCCCCCAAAATTTACTATTAAATTCTATGTGGATAAATGTCGAATAATGACCTCAAAAGTAAATTTGTGAAAGAAAAAAATAAAAGCCACTCGACTTACCTGACGAATGACTCTTTATTTTATCAATATATTATATAAGGATTATTTTTCGGAATTCTTGTCTTTGAGTATCGTATTGATTTCGCTCAACCAACTTTCAATGTCCTTGAATTCTCTATATACCGCAGCAAATCTTACGTACGCTACTTCGTCGATTTTCTTCAATCCTTCCATAACGTATTCGCCGATTTGCGAGGACGTAATCTCGTCGTTGAGGTTGTTTTGAATCTTACGCTCGATATCCTCTACAAGTCTATCGATTTGCATCATAGGTACGGGACGCTTTTCGCAAGCTCTCAAGATACCTGCTTTAAGCTTTGCCGAAGAAAATTGCTGTCTTGCTCCGCTCTTTTTGACAACCATAACGGGCGTAGTCTCTATAGTCTCATACGTGGTAAATCTCTTACCGCACTTCATACATTCTCTACGTCTTCTGATAGAAGTTCCGTCTTCGTTTTGTCGGCTATCGACGACTTTGCTGTCAACGCATCCGCAAAAATTGCATTTCATAATCAACCTCCAAAAGTCAATCCTCACGTATTAATTATAAAACATTTATGCGAATTTGTCTAACAATTTGACTAATTTATGCAAAATCAGCAGTCGGTGGGAGCGACTTCGCCGTTGAGTTCTACCAAAATAGTGTCCTCGCCTATCTTACAAATGCACCGCCACGGAATAAAAATGCTCTCGCCTGCGGACAAGCTCTTGATAAATTTCTTATCGCCCGGGACGATTATTCCCAAGATGTGTCCGTGCGAATTAAAAGTCATGTCTATTACGTGTCCCAATCTCTTGCCGTCGCATACGTTGACGACTGTCTTTTCTCTAAGTATACAAAACGATAAATCTGCCATATATTTTCACCTCGATTTATTCTATTCAGCGAAGGAAAAAATATGACAGATTTTGTTAATTAAAGACATTCTTTGATTTTTGAAAGCGCGGTTTTTTCAAGTCTGCTCACTTGCGCCTGAGAAATTCCTATCTTTTGAGAGATTTCCATTTGCGTTTTACCGACGTAATAACGTAGGTTCAATACTTCCTTTTCTCTCTCGGGCAACTGCGCAATCGCTTCCCTTAGCGCAAGATTGGTCGACCAATTCTCTTCGGTCTGCTTGCTGTCGCCTATCTGCTCCATCAATAGCAATCCGTCTTCGCCGTCGCTATATACTCGCTCTTGCAAGGACACCGTTTCGCTTACCGCGTCGAGCGCGCATACTACGTCTTTGAGCGGAACGTCAATCTCCTCGGCTATTTCAAGCATTGTCGGCGAGGTTGAATGTCTGAGTTCGTATTCTTCTTTTGCTTTCAACGCCTTGTACGCCGTATCACGCATACTTCTGCTGACTTTAATGCCCGTGCCGTCCTTGATAAATCTTCTCATTTCACCCGATATCATCGGCACTGCGTAGGTTGAAAACCTTACGTTGAATTTTGGATCAAAGCCGTCGATCGCCTTCATCAACCCCACTACACCCACTTGAAAAAGGTCGTCGCCGTTGGCTCTTCCCGAAAATCTTTGCACGAGCGATAGCACTAATCTCAAATTCGCTATCACCAACTTGTCTTGAGAGTCTTTATCCCCCTCTTTTGTTTTTTTCAGTAATTCCTCACATTCTGATTGACTAATCTTCGGTAAACTTCTTGTGTCAATACCGTTTATGACAACTTTGCGCATAAACACCTCCTTAGTATATGTAGAGGGCATAGTGTCACACTAGTATTATTTGCAATAAGTCAGTCTTTATTCAAAGAAATTTTTGGCAGTAATTACACCATCTTGGACATTTCTTTTTTAAGTTTTTTCATCACCTTCTTTTCAAGCCTTGAAATGTATGACTGCGATATTCCGAACATATCGGCAATCTCCTTTTGGGTCTTTTTCGGCGAGCCCAAAATGCCGAATCTCAACTTGACAATCTGCCTTTCGCGGGCAGGAAGTTTGTTGAAAGAGGCTATTAGTATTTCCCTTTCGACGTCGTTTTCAACGTCCCTGTATATGACGTCGCTCTCAGTACCTAACACGTCGGACAAGAGCAATACGTTGCCTTCCCAATCTACGTTGAGAGGTTCGTCCAACGAAAGTTCGTTCCTAGTCTTGACGACCTTTCTCAGATGCATTAGAATTTCGTTTTCTATACAACGGCTTGCGTACGTCGCAAGTTTAATTTGCTTTGCCTCATCAAAGGAATTGACAGCCTTTATTAAGCCTATCGTACCCACGGAAATTAAATCTTCTATGTCGACGTTTGTATTCTCGAATTTCTTTGCTATATAGACGACAAGCCTTAAATTGTGCTCTATCAGCTTACTTTTAGCGGTCGAATCGCCTTGCATATACTTGCCCACAAGAAGTTTTTCCTCTTCCTGATCAAGCGGTTCGGGCAATGCCTCGCCACCGCCTATATAATCGACGTTTTCCCCTTGAATTTCAAATATTTTTGCGAACAACGCTTTAATTCTCTTCAACATAAATACTCCCCTAATTAAATATCGCAATGCAAGACGACTTTGTATTCTCCTTTTATGCAATCGGAAATCGCTGCCATTACCCCGTATACTTTGTCTTTTTTATCTTGCGTGCGCAAATAGTCGAGCGTAACGACCTGCAATTTCTTCTTGCCCGTGACAGTATCGATTTGAGTATTGTCTTTCACTGAGTTGAGTTCTTTCTGTTCAAATAGTTGAAGAGCCACGCTCTTGTCGATAATTATCGTAGGCGAATTCTTGTAATACAGCCTATTACCGCTGTCGTAATAAGCCTTGCAAGACACCTCTTTGCCGTTGGCAGATATGATAACAAAATCTTCATATCTACTCTTCCGCCTAGCGAGAATCACGTGCTTGTAGATAAGTTTTTGCGCAAATAGGACGATTAAACCCGCTAATCCTACGAAAAACGGTATGAGTGTAGAGTTGACCTTGGCAAGGTCAATAGACAAAATCGACGCTAGTCCTTGAGTGATTCCACCCATTGCAAAAGTGAGCGAAAAGAAGATTGCGCAAGCGGATAAATATCGCTTGAAAGTGCATCTTCCCATTATGATAGCAACCATAATAATCGCCAAAATTATCTTGAAAACAAACAAATTCAATATATCGGCAAGCGGTAAAAAAATTGCGTAAATCGTACCGATAGCGGATGATATAAATATCAACGCCTTGCTGATTTTGTGTCTTAAAAATCTCAACGTCAACGTCAAAATCAACGCGTTTATCAATAAGTTGTTGATAATGACGACTTCGATATACACTTGCATAGCAAGATTATATCTTGCCTAAAACGAAAAAAACTTCTTTCCGTGTCGAAAAGATTTATTTTTATATAATAAGAAAAGAAATAAATAGGCGGAAAAGATACTTCGTCACCTTTTCCGCCAAACAAAATTGTTATTTTCTATCTAGATTTTACTTTCTGTTGAGAAATCTCTTCATAAACGACGGAACGTCTTTTGAATGTTGTTCCTGTCTTGGAATAGAATCGATTCTCGTCGGCTGAGCAGGTTGTTGCTGTTGAGGTCTTGGCATTGGTTGCGCTTGCGGTCTAGTCTGCGCTTGCGGACGTGGATTTGGAATAAAAGTCTGTTGTCCTCCGCCATTTCTCATACCCGAAAAGTTGGGTCTTACGCCGCCGTTCATCATATTTACTCCACCTTGCGGTATGTTGTCAACCGCGCAACCGGTAGCAATCAAGGTCACTCTAACCTTTTTGTTCATAGATTGGTCGTAGCTGTGACCGAAGATATAATTTACGTCGCTTGAAATAAGGCTTGAAATATAATCGTCAGCCTCTTCAAGTTCCTTACAAGTCAAGTCAAGACCCGTTTGGATACTGAAAATAAGACCCGTCGCGCCTGCGATACTCGTGTTGAGCATATCTTCGTTGGCAGCCATCTTCACCGCCTTAATCATTCTGTCGGAATTAGCCTCGCCTTCGCACTCGCCCATACCGATATGAGAATAGCCTTTACCCTTCATTATCGTCTTGACGTCAGCAAAGTCAACGTTGATAATACTTGGGCAATTTATAAGGTCGCTTATGCTTCGAATAGAATTTTTGAGTATATCGTCCGCACCTGCGTATGCGTCGACTACTATGCCGTTCCTATCGCTGTCAAACAATCTTTGGTTGGGAATAATAATCAAAGAATCGACGTATTCTTGAAGTTTTGCTATTCCGCTGTCGGCAACTTTCATCTTGTTGCGCTCGAACCTAAACGGCTTCGTAACTATCGCGATTATGAGCATATCGGGATTGAGTTCCCTAGCGTACTTAGCGATAACAGGCGACGCGCCCGTACCCGTACCGCCGCCCATACCTGCGGTGATGAAAAGCAAATCAGTGCCTTCCAACATATCGGTAAGCGCCTTTCTCGACTCTTCGGCAGCCTTCTCGCCTATCTCGGGTTTCGCTCCCGCGCCTTGACCTTTGGTCAACTCTACGCCTATTTGAATTTTATTTTCCATTGGCGCTTTAGACATTCTCAAATGTTGAAGATCCGTGTTGACAACGTAAAAATCTACGTTCTTTACCCCCGCGTCAATCATACTGTTGACGGTATTTGCTCCGCATCCGCCGACACCGACAACTTTTATCTTAGTAGCATTTTCCATACGTTACCTCCCTGATTTATCTAAATAATCTCTCTAATAGACTGTTTTTTTGACTCATTTTGTCCGCGATTTCCAAAGTCGCAAACATTGACGCGTAATACGGCTTGTCCCAATCCGCCGTACCTGCGCTAAGCAAGTTTACTTCCCTCGAAAGCGCTCTTGCGAAAAAGTTGCTCGCGCCTCGAATTTCGCTCAAACCGCCACCGACAAGGAAAAATGCCGTCCTTGCGTTGATTGACGGAAATATATTTGCGCCGAAAGTATTTCCCGCTACGTTCATTTTGTCCAACTCTTTTATCTCTTCGACGCATTCGTCGACGAAATCGACAAGATTCGTAAGAATAAAGTTGTGAAGAAATGAATTTATCTCTTTTGCCTTGCACTCAAACTTCGTGTCGCCTACTTCGTATTGGTATACGCTCATATCGTCGCTTTCGATATTCAACGTAATTTTCGGCATAAGTCGTTGAGCCACTTCGTAATCTACGTTGAGCGCGTTTGCCAAAGCGTCAATCAAATATCCCTTGCCAAATTGGCAATCCTTTTTGTACTTCACGCCGTCGCCCTCAATCAACGCAAACGTCGTTGACGCGTATCCTACGTCTATCAAGACAGCTCCGCCCACTCGCGTGTCCTCGTCGATAAGTTGAGTGCCTTCCGCCCAAATGCCGTCGACAAATCTAACGTATTTGAATCCCAAGTCCATCGCTATTTTATAAATCGCGCGTATGAATTCGTCTTTGCAGAAGATAAACGACATATTCGCGTAAATGTTCTTTGCTATCTCGCCTATAGGATGAACGGTATATTTGTTGCCGTCCAAGACGTATTTGAGAGCCGACGAACAAAGCGCGGTATATCCGCTGACCTTAAAGGATTCCGCCTTCTTGTGTATAACTCTTATAGAAGACGAAGTAATCGTCTTGCTTCTTCCCGCATCGGACAAAAGACCGCTTGTCCTTACGAAAGTGAACTCCGATGGAACGGTGACGAAAAGAGTCTTGATTTTGTAGTTGAAACCGCTCTTCTCAACAACCGAAGAGATATCGTCTTTAAGTCTTTCGGGGGCAACCCATTCGCCGTTGAAATAACCCGCATATTCCGCAGTAGCGAAATTCTTGACGAAAAATATATCGTCCGCAGATTTCGAGGCTACGACAAAATTCAACTTGCCAGAGCCTACGTCTAAAACAGCAAATTCCTCTCTCATAATATTATTATAATATTATAATAATATAAAAGTCAATGGCTGATATAAATTTTTTAATGAAATGATAAGATTTTGCGACAAAATCCGTCAAAAATGTAATATTTTTACAATCAAATATTTTAATCTAAGGGTTCCCACAACCAACCTTTTTGTTTAAGTCGAATAATTCCGCTGTTTCTTCCTACCTCGCTCGTCTTGCTGAGATAGAAATTATAGCAACCGATCACGCTTTCGTCAATGTTGGAAGATATGGGAAGCTCCATAATTACGCCGGTGTTGGTGGTCAAATCAATCACGTCGTCTTTTACTTCGACCTTGGTGAAAAACGTGGAAAATCTTTGATTGATAAACGAGCATCTCTCCGCCCCTTTTATCATCTTTTCCAACACGCCGTTTTTATAGTCGAGAACTTGTCCGAGTTGAAGACTTTCGTCGTCCAAACCGCTTAACTTCGTAAGAGAACTAAATTCCGTATTCTCGATTGAAATCACTTTGCATTCCCTGTCCAAAATCGCATAGCGGCCGTCGCTCATTTTGCAAGAAAACAACGGCGTCCTGTCCGTGACGTAAATTACTACTTTGTTGGGGAACTTCCTCTCTATCGAAATGACTTTGAGCGCAGGCTGATTCAACTCAATATTTGCAATGGCGATACCCTCGTCGACTGAAAATATATTCTTGCCTTTCTTTATCTGGCTAAGCTCGATAATTTCCGACTTTTGCTCGGCGGACAGTGTAATATCATTGGTAGTATTGACGTCTATTCCGCCTATGGAAAACAACGTGCCCAACACTACCGCCAACACAACCGCCGATGCTATTACAGCCAAAATTACCCAAAGTCTTTTGTGCATTTTAAGTCCTTCTGATTTTTGCTCCTAATGCCGACAAGTCAAGCGACATATCTTCGTAACCTCTGTCGATATGACGAATATCTTTGACAACCGTCTCGCCGTCCGCTACCAAACCTGCTAGTACCAACGACGCTCCGCCCCTCAAATCGGTCGCGGTAACTTCGCTTCCAACGAGTTGTTTTACGCCCCTTACGACTGCCACTCTACCTTTGATAGTGATGTCCGCGCCCAACTTTTTAAGTTCGCTTGCCGTCTTAAAACGGGTCTCGAAAATATTCTCGACTATTACGCTAGTACCTCGCGATACCGTCTGCATTGCCATTATTTGAGATTGCAAGTCTGTCGGAAAGCCCGGATAGTACATCGTTTCGATACAATCGAGGCTCTTTTGACGTCCCTTGCTCTTGACTATTATTCTATCATTCTTCACGTATACTTTGCAAGTAGTTTTTGATAATTTTGATATAAGCGAAGATATATGTTCGGGATTGACGTTGAGAAGTTCTACGTTTCCGCCGCACATTGCCGTAGCGATGAGGTACGTGCCCGCAACTATTCTGTCGGGAATCGGCGTATATTCTACTCCGTGCAACTTATCTACACCCTCTACTACTATTACGCTTGTGCCTGCGCCCTTTATCTTTGCGCCCATAGCGTTGAGGAATTTTTGAAGGTCGACGATTTCAGGCTCTTTTGCGCAGTTTCTAATTACCGTCTTACCCTTGATAAATACGCTCGACATCATGAGATTTTCCGTCGCGCCCACGCTCGGCAAGTCGAGTACCACGTCCGCGNACCTTGCGTTTTGAGAATTGCAGATAATAAATCCGCCTTGCTCTTGTATGTCTATATTCAGTTCCCTCAATCCCGCTATATGTATATCGATAGGTCTTAGACCTATATCGCAACCGCCCGGATAGGCNACTTTTGCTTTTTTCAATCTNGAAAGAAGCGAGCCCAGCAAAAAAATCGAAGAGCGGATTTCCTTGGCGAGCGAACTCGGTATTTCGGAATTGCATACTCCGCTGTTGTCGACTATCAAATCTCTGTCTTTGCGTATAATCTTGCTTCCCAAACCTTCGAGTATCTTTATCATACTGTCCACGTCGCTGATATGCGGACAATCGTGCAATACTATAATTTCATCTGTCAAAATGCTTCCGGCAAGCAAAGGCAAAATACTGTTTTTCGCTCCGCGAATTTCTACGCTTCCCTCCAATTGCCGACCGCCATTTATTATGTATTCTTTCATATTTCTCTCCCATAAGTAATAAGCATAGGCATACCCTGACAAGGATACGCTATTATCTCAATACATTTTATGATTAAGATAACTGCTTTGTGATTTAGAGTCGATATTCTCTAAAATGCCTATGCCCGCCATAAAGCAAACGAGCGAAGTTCCGCCGTTGCTGATAAACGGAAGAGGAATTCCCGTGGGCGGTATGCTACCCGACACGACGGCGATGTTGAGTAAAGTCTGCACCGCAATGATTGAAGTAATTCCCACGGCGAGATAGCAATCGAATCTCGTTGTCGCTCTCATTGCGACTTTGATACCGCACACGATCATCACGATAAATATTGCCAGTATGGCGATACAACCTACCCAGCCGAGTTCTTCGCCAATGACCGAGAGAATGAAATCGCTTTCGGCGAACGTGAGGAAAAGATACTTTTGTCTTGAATTGAAAAGACCNAGACCGAACAGTCCTCCGCTTCCAAGCGCGTAGTAGGATTGAATAAGTTGATAGCCTTCCCCAAGCGGCGACGCCCACGGGTCGATAAANGCCATAAGTCTTTTTACTCTGTAAGGTTCAAGAAAGATAAGTCCGACCACCCCGAGCGCAACGGGAATGCCCATAATCAAAAAGTGCTTTAATCTGCAACCGCCTACAAATAGCAAAATGACGACGACCAATCCTACGCACATAGTCACGGACATATTAGGCTCTAGCATTATCAGGACGCAAACGGCGCAAGTCGCCAAAAGTACGGGAAGCATATTTTTGAAAGTCAGCATGCTCTTTCTGTCCAAGCAACCTGCAATGAAAATCACCAACGCAAATTTCGCTACGTCGGACGGTTGCATNGTCGTCACGCCCAGATTGAGCCATCTTTTTGCGCCGTAATTTTCCACGCCGATTTTGGGAACGAATACCAAAGCAAGCAAGACGAGCGCTATTCCCAAAATAGGATAACGCCACTTTTTCAGCCAATCGGTCTTGATAAACTTCATTGCAAGCATAACGATTATTGCGAATACCAAAGCAATCGCCTGTTTTTTTACGTAGTAAAACGCGTCGTCGAATTGATTTTGCGCGCTATAACTGCTTGCGCTGTACTGCATAACGAGTCCGATAAGCGAGAGAATTATTGCGCAAGAGAGCAACAATTTGTTGCGAATAAAAAACTTTTTGTTCACGCACCTGCCCTCGCTTAGTTTTTCATATTTGCGATAATCATATCGAAATGCTCGCCTCTTTCCACGTAGCTCGAATATCTATCGAAACTNGACGTCGTGGGCGAAAACAATACGTTCTTGACGGGCTTTTGCATAGCAAGTTCCGTCGCTCTCTCCAAAGAAGAAGTTATCTCAAAGGTATATTCGTGATATGATGGCAAGAACTGCATGATTGAATAGACGTTGTCGCCCGTCGCTATGATGTGCTTGATATTTTCGGGAAGTTTTGCAAAAAATCCGTCGTAAGCGATACCCTTGTCGTAACCGCCTACGATAAGCGAAGTGTCGCCTTGCATTGAATTGCACGCTTTGATTGCGCTGTCTATATTCGTCGCTTTTGAATCGTTGAAAACGTCAATGCCGTTGACGCAACCGATATATTCGTTGCGATATCTTGGAAGNCGAAATTCGGCTATCGCTTTCTTTATGTACTTATCGTCAATGCCCAACAACTTGCTCGCAAGTATTGCGGTCATNACGTTCTGATAATTGTACTCGCCTTTGAGCGGAATATCCTCAACGCTCATAAAATCATACTTTTTGTCGATATTTACGACTATATTGCCGTTTGATAAATACGCGCCTTTGACCTCGGTGTTTGCGCTTGTGAAAAATACTTCTCCGCATACGTCGTCGCAAAAGTCCTTGACAATCTTGTCGTCATAATTGAGTATGGCGCAATCCCCCATGCCCTGATTGATAAAGATATTGAACTTCGCCATTGCGTAGTTTTCAATAGTCTTGTGTCTTTCCATGTGGTCGGGAGTGACGTTAAGACAAGCGGCAATCCTAGGACGGAATTGCTTGATACTTTCAAGTTGGAAGGAAGATACTTCGAGCACGGCGATTTCGTCTTGCTCGATTTTGTCTGCCCTAGCGCAAAAAGCCTCGCCTATATTGCCGAGCGCATACGACTTAATATTGCCGGCATTGATAATTTCGTTTATCAATTTGGTCGTGGTAGTCTTGCCGTTCGTGCCGGTGATTGCGATTATTCCGCCCTTGCAATAGCGATACCCCAACTCGATTTCGCCTATTACCGGTACGCTAAACCTATTTGCGTACTCGACTATCTTGTGAGTATTTTCTACGCTCGGACTGATTACGACGAAATCCTTGTCCGCCACCGCTTCATACTCGCTTGATTTGCTCGCGTCCTTTACTTGGGGATAATCGGACAAATCTATTTCACCGTCCGAATATACGCTCACTTCCACGCCCTGTCGCAAGAGAAGTTCGGTCGCGCCTTTTCCGCTTACGCCAAAACCGACGACGAGTGCCTTTTCCATTTTCGCCTCCTATACGAGAATAGAAATCAACGCCACTGAGCTCATAATGAAAGTCACTATTGCGTAAAAACCAACTACTCTATTCTCGTGCACACCTTTATATTCCAAGTGATGGTGATAAGGCGCAATTAGGAATATCCTCTTTTTCCTGACCTTAAAACTAATCACTTGCAATATTACTGATATGCAGGAAACTATATACATTATGCCTATTAAAAGAAGAATAAGCGGTTGAGAAATAAAAATTGCGATACAAGTGAGCGCTCCGCCTATTGCCAACGACCCAGTATCCCCCATAAAAATTTTTGCGGGATAGTTGTTGTGCCACACGAAAGCAAGCACTGCCCCCAACAACGCGCACACGAAATATTCGAGTGAAATAAGTTGCTGCGAATAGAATGTGTCGCCCAAATTAGACGCCGAAACGTAAGCNACGTAGACAATTATCGCCAAAAAGACCAAGTTGACGGACGAGGACTTGCCCACCAATCCGTCCAAGCCGTCGGTCAAGTTGACGGCGTTGGTCATCGCAATATACGTTAAAATACACAGCGGTACGAACCACCACTGCAAATCTATGACTTTGTCGGTAAAGGGCAATTCGATAGTCGAGCCGATAAAAGAATTTTTGTAGCAATAGAAAGCCGCGATAATGGCAATGCCGAATTGACCTATGACTTTTTGATAGGCTTTCAATCCTTTGTTGTGCTTGAATTTTACTTTGATAAAATCGTCCAACAGTCCTATAAGACCGTAACTTAAAGTAATCGCCATAGCGACGATACCCATCTTCTCACCGTTAATACAAAACAAAAGCGTGATAATCGCCATAGGCAGTAAAAAAATTATACCGCCCATTGTCGGAGTTCCGCTCTTTCCCTCGTGCTTGTCCACGTATTCGAGTATCGGCTGTCCCGCTTTGAGCGCTTTCATCAACCGAATTATAAGCGGTGAAAGCGCCATTGCCAAAACAAACGACGATATTATCGCAAGTAAAAACTTTATCTCTTCCCTCATCTTGCCTCCTCAATCAGCCAAGCCACCTTCGTACCTCTTGCATATCGCTGTAAGGTATTTTGATATTGTTTTCGTCTATGTAGTTTTCGCTTCCCTTGCCCGCGATAAAGACGATATCCCCTTTGTCGGCAAGTTCCATTCCGAGTTTNATTGCTTTNGCCCTGTCNAGTTCGACAAACANCTGACCTTTNGGATTTACGCCTTGCAAGATNTCTCCCGCTATTCCCTCTCTGCTTTCCGTNCGAGGATTATCGGAAGTGACGATNACTATGTCGCTCATCTCGCTTGCAATCTTGCCCATAATCGGTCGCTTNGTCACGTCTCTGTCGCCTCCGCANCCGAAAATNGTAATTACCCTTTTGTCCGTCATGCCTCTGCCTTCTTTGAGAAGATTGAAGATGCCGTCNGGAGTGTGNGCAAAATCTACGACGTAAGTTATGCCCGATTTCTTGATTACGTTGAATCTACCGTCGGGCGCGTCGACTTCNCTCAAAGTCTGCATAATTTGNGCGTTGCTCAANCCNACCTTTTTGACNGCNACCAAAGCCCCGAGCAAATTGTAGATATTGAATTTGCCGAANAATTTNCAGTCAATGTCCAAAATATCGTCNAGTACGTTGGCGACGAAAGTNTCNCCGTACGACGTNTGNGAGATATTTATNGCAAATGCGTCGCTNGGATTTTCCAATCCGTAAGTAATTATCGGCAACTTTTCTTCTTTTATAATTTCAAGTCCGAGCGCGTCGTCGACGTTGATAATCGCCAAACGAGTGTTTTTCTTGTCNAAATAACTCTTTTTGCACTTGCCGTAGTCGTTCATATTGCCGAAAAAGTCCAAATGGTCTTGCGATAAGTTGGTAAATATACTCATCTCNGCGCATACNCCGTACAACTTNTTGAGATATATNGCNTGCGCGGANAGTTCCATAACNACGTATTCCACTCCGCTTGCCAACATTTTTGCAAAGAGTTCTTGCAAGACTATCGGGTCGGGCGTCGTGAGGTTGGAACTCANNCNNGTNCCGTTGTACTCGTAATACATAGTGCCTATNAGTCCGCAAGATATGCCGTTGCGCTCTAAAAGTTCCTTGACTATATACGCGGTNGTCGATTTGCCGTTNGTCCCNACNACCGTGATAATCTTCAATTTNTCNGANGGATTGCCGTAATAATTGCTTGCGATTACGCTATACGCNTTGCGNGTATCGTCTACCTTNACGACTGTGGCAAGCGAATTTGAATAGTCGTTGCAACATATCACCGCTCTCGCCCCTCNCGCTATCGCTTCGTTGGCAAANTTNTGCCCGTCNGAATTNACGCCAACAAGGCAAATNAANNAATCNCCCTCGTTGACTTCCCTTGAATTTATCTTNATTTGCTCTATTTGAATATCCGTATCTCCGCTGATATTCAAGACGTCGCAACCGCCCAGCAATTTACTNAGTAACATAGTCTTTTTCTTTACTCTCCTTTATTACGCGCTTTTAATTACGCGTTCGCATGCATTATAATAATATATNAAATCTTCTATTTCAATACCTTTAACAATCTTCGACATTAAAGCCTCATAATAGAACAATTTATCATTTTCTTGCGTTATACCTTACTCGGTCGAGAAGAATACCACCGCGTTGCTACGNACNTTTTGCCCCGCGACAGGAAATTGATANGTCACCTTTCCCCCNTCGCCTGCAAATTCATAATCCANTCCCGACTGTTTGAGTTTGACNGANGCGTCGGCTATCGACATACCCGTGATATCGGGCATATCTATCTCGGNNTATCCCAAATCTTCGCCGTCCTTATAAGTCGGCTNGATATTCTTGTATGCGAAAATACTNGAAAAGAGTTTTCCCACGAACGGCGCGGCAACTATACTTCCGTAATACGCNTACCCTTGCGGTTCGTCNACCAAAAGCAGACAAACNANAGTGTCGTCGCCAACGTCGGTGAATCCCAAAAACGAGGANATNTATTTNCCTTGCGCGATTGCNCCGTTTTCGTATTTTTGCGCAGTACCCGTCTTTCCGCCGATATTGTANCCCGCGACGTAAGCGTTCTTTCCGCCGCCTTCNGAAACTACCGAATAGAGATATTCTTTCATAGTATCGGACGTCGCTTGNCTGACAGTCGTATTTTTTACGGTNGCCGTATGCGAATACGCGGTGTTGCCGTTGACGTCAANTATTTTGTCNACGACGTAAGGAGTATACAACTTNCCGCCGTTNACGACCGAACTTACNGCNGTGACCAACTGAATCGGCGTGACCGCAATNGCCTGACCGAAACCTATTCTCGCTATNTCTACGTTCTGAACTCTATCNAGATTGAGCATAATTCCGCTNGCCTCTCCNCTGACGTCNACGNNCGTCTTTGAACCTATNCCGAACTTNNCGAAGTAGTCGTACATCGTGCTTTTACCTACGGTAAGNGCGATATCCATAAATACGCAGTTGCAAGANTTTTGNATTCCCTGTTGNAAATTNTGNCTGCCGTGACCTATGCTTCNCCAACATTTGATACGCTGNCCGTCGACGGTCGCGCTNCCTCCGCAATAATATGAGTGTTTGATTGCGTTTTCTTCTAAACCTATTGCCGAAGTAAGTATTTTGAAGGTAGAACCCGGCTCATAAACGTCGTTGACCAATAGATTTCTCGAACCTTTCAAGAGCAAATCCATGTCGTCACGAGGAATATCGTTGAGGTCGTAAGTAGGCGCGCTTGCCATAGCCAAGACCGCTCCGGTGTTGGCGCTCATAATGATACAACTAGCCGAGTTTGACTTATAAGTCATTTGCGCGTCCTCGACTGCCTTTTGAGCAAAACTTTGCATATAGTAATCAATCGTCAAGTGCGTTGTCATACCCTTGACGGAATCTACGTAAGTAGTGACGTTGGAAGAAAGTTTGCGACCTATAAGGTCGGTTTGGGTATAAGACGCGCCGTCCACGCCTTTAAGATAATCGTCGTAATACAACTCAACGCCGCTCTGTCCCACTCCGTCGCTATTGGTAAATCCCAATACTTGAGTGAGAAAATTGCCGTAAGTGTAATATCTGTCGCTGTTGGCGGTAAGATAAAGACCGTCGACGTCGGTCGCTATAAGCGAAAGCATCTGCGATTTGCTCAAATTTTTGGCTACGGTAATCTCGCTGACTCCCTTTTTTGACAGTTTTTCAACGAGTTTGTCCTTGCTCATACCCAAAATATCGGCAATACTCGACGCTATATAGTCTACGTCTTTTAGTTCGTTTGGACGGGCGTACAACGTGTAACTCGTACTGCTTTTTGCCAAAACAACTCCGTTTGCGTCGACAATATCTCCTCTGTCGGCTCTAAAAGGTAGTTCTCTCGTCCACTGATCGTACGCGCGATATTGNAGAGTGTCGCCCCAAAGTACCTGCAAATAAAATAACCTGCAAAATAGCAATGCAAATACGAATACTATCAAAATCAAACTGACCAAAAGTTTTTTCTTAATACTGAAATGTGATATTTTTTCCACGGCTATACCCCTATTTATGCTCTACAATATACTATTTTGCTAGTGGGAAAAATATTCAAACAATATTTTACGGCATACAAAAAGACGGCTGTTGCCGTCCTTTTGTAGTTAAATATATTAAGATGGAGTGTGTGAAAGTCTTATTTGAGTTTTCCGCCGAAGAAATCGCATACTTTGTCAAACCAATTGCTGCTTTGCTCGTATTGATATTCGGGGATAAGTTCTATTTGTTGCATTACTTCCGCGCCGTCAGCCGTAGATGCGCTTGCTACCGTAACGCTGTCAACGGGTTGAATTACGTCGCTCTCCGCTGCCGCTTCTTTGCTCGTCATAAATTGATTTGCTATCAAAAGACCGCATATCAAAACTGCAACTACCATAACGGTAACGACGATTTTAATCAAGTCTGAATTGAAGTTTCTCTTTTTCATTTTACCGCTTTTTTGATCGCTCTTTCTCTTTACTTGAGTGCTACGATCATAGTTTTCACCCATGTACGTATCATATTTGTACTGTTCTTGCGGACTTACGAAACCGCCGTTTCTATAGTAATCTTGATAAGGCGCTTGACCGTTGGCCATAAATCTGTCGGCTTGGTCTTGATAATAGCTGGATACAAATCTCGGAGCCGAGTTTTGTCTGTAACCGTATTGTTGTTGTGTAAACTGCGAATTGAATCCGTAGTTTTGGTTGGAATATCCGTATCCCTGACCCATATTGTCGTTTGCCTGTCTGAAAAATATTTCTCTTTCAGGTATTTCACGTTCGTAATTTGCGTATTCTTCCTGATTTCTTTTGTCTTTTACCATAAATGCCATCGTAGTTTACACTCCCCGTTTTTTATTTTTAACTATTTTAGTTTTTTTACACCCTTTTCGCAATTCTTAGTTTTGCGCTTGTTGATCTCGAATTTTCCTGCAATTCTTGATCGCTTGCCGTCATCGGCTTTTTAGTTACAATTTCCACTTCCCTACGTTTGTTGCAGGTACATATCGGTTGATGCGGTGGACAGATACAATCTTTGTTGAGTTCTACAAACGCTCTTTTTACTATCCTATCTTCCAGCGAGTGGAACGTTATTACACAAATCCTTCCGCCCTCTTTCAACCTAAGACTCAACTGATTTATCACCTTATCCAAATCTTTGAGTTCTTCATTGACTTCTATTCTTATCGCTTGGAAAGTTCTTTTACAAGGATTTCCAAACTTCCATCTCAATTTTGCCGGATATGAGTTTTCTACTATCTCGGCGAGTTGAGCCGTCGTACTTATCGGTTGCGCCTTTCTCTTCTCTGCGATATTCTTTGCGATTTTCCGCGAGAGTTTGTCCTCTCCGTATTTCCAAATTATATCTGCGAGCCTTTCTTCGTCGTATTCGTTGACCACGTTGTACGCGCTGAGGTATTGTCCTCTGTCCATTCTCATATCGAGCGGCGCGTCTGCGTTGTAGGAAAATCCCCTTTCGCTATTGTCCAACTGATATGAAGATACTCCCAAGTCTATCAGTACTCCGTCAAGTCTATCCACACCCTGTTCGTCCAGTCTTTCGATTACGTTCTTGAAATCGTCGTGGATATAAGTGATTTTATCTTCGTACTCTTTAAGTCTTTTCTTTGCGCTTGCCAGCGCTTCCTCGTCTTTGTCTACGGCAATCAGTCTTCCGCCAGTCAATCTTTTGACTATCTCTAAGCTGTGTCCGCCTCCGCCCAACGTGCAGTCGAGATAAATTCCCTCAGGCTTTATATCAAGACCTTGTATACATTCGTCGAGCATTACCGATTTGTGTCTGAATTCCATCTCTCACCTTAGAATTTGAAATCGTCGAATTCATCATCCGAATACTCTTCGCCGTTCTCTTCCTCAGCGTCCATTTGAGCCTCGAATTCGTCGTACACTTCTTTTGCCCAAAGTTCTATCGTGTTGCCCATACCGATGAAGACGACGTCTTTGACGATTTTGAGTTCCTCTCTCAACTTCGGTGAGATTGTAAATCTTCCCTGCTTGTCTTCTTCTATATCGATTATATTTTTATATATTCTTCTTATTCTTCTCGAAGTAGGACCTTCTTCAAGCGGAACTTTTCCTTCAAAGCCCGCTACCATAGCGTTGNGAATGTCNGTTCCGAAAATTCTAAGATAGCAACCNTTCTTGTTTTTGAACGCATAAAGTTTGGTATCGCCGAAAGCCGTTCTGAANGCNGACGGAATTCTGAGTCTTCCGCGCTCGTCTGCNTGTAATGAATATTCATTATAAAACGNCATTTCTNCTCCCTCCTCTTGCGTTTGTACCTCTATTATACACGATACATAAGCCTATGTCAAGAATTATTTCCATTTTTTTCCCAAAAAANTTCAAAAATATTTTTCAAATNNAATTCTTAAATATTATATATAATATTTTATTATATATAATAAAAGTTTATATCAATTTTATTTATATTTTTTCGNTNNGAAAATTGATTAAAAATTACAACAAAATTTGCTNAAAATCGCCATTTTGGGAAAAATGTGGAAATGTGGATAAAAATGTGGATAACTCACCCAATTTNNGGCAAAAATAAAACTCGAATCCTATCNAGATCCGAGTTATCCACAATAGCCTATTATGANTTTTAGCCGTTTATTTGGAAATTAAAGTCAATTTATTGTCTACTTTGTCGCAAGAAGTCAAAAAGTATTCTACCCCGTTTTTGTTTAGATNATTGACNGCGCGNCAGTCTTTTCCGTGCAAATGNCCGTAGACCACNGAAGATACGCCGTACTCTTCGAACATNGTCGTAAANTCACTGTCAGNCAANGTGACGTCAAAGGGNGGAAAGTGACACATAGCGATNATTTTTTCATTATTTTGCCTAATNTCANGCGCTTTTTTCAAAGAAAGTTCCAANCTCGTCTTTTCACGAGCGAGTATCTTTAAGTCCTCNGCGCTTTGCGAAGATACGTTCCAAAGTCGNCTNCCCGCAATTATTACNCCGNCCAACTTCAACGCGTCGTTCTGAATTACGTAAAAANCNTCNGGCAANGCGTTTTTTATCTTAGAAAGCGAGTTCCACCAATAATCNTGGTTNCCCTTNATAAANACTTTNTTACCCTTCAATTTTGCAATNTCNGNAATATCTATCAGCGCNTTNTCCAAGGTCATTGCCCACGATATATCCCCTGCGATAAGNACGACGTCGTCTTCNCCGACTTTNCTCTCCCAGTCNTCGCANATTTTTTGCCAATAGTTATCCCAACAAGCCCCGAATATATCCATAGGCTTGTCGCTCGAAAACGATAGATGCAAATCGCTGATAGCAAAAATACTCATANANGTATTATAGCATATTTATTTTATTACAACAACACTAANNTAAATATTTTATAAAATAATATAAGGGCAGTTATNGTACTACCCTTAAATAGAAATNNGATTAGATTCAGTTGNGATTAAGATTGCATCTGCATCTCGGCTCAACGCCGCANTCCTGCGGATAAAGCGGNANGTCGAACATACCGTCNCANNCATCCTGCTCGTTGAAATCTTGACACGGCGGGATATAACAATATCCGTAAGACGGTACCAAAAGNTGAACTTGCATAATCACNTTGAGTATAGTGGTAAGGCAAGCGGTAATCGTAAAGGTATTGTCGGACACGTATGTACCCTTTGCGCTGTAAAGCGATGCGGACGCAACTATTGAATAAGGCATAACCGACGGCGCNGAAGTATGAAGAACGACGTCTCTCGTCACGGAAACCGTAGCGCTNCCNNTACCCTTCACNCCTGCCGCATCAACGAAGTTGATTTGAATCGGCACGGTAATCGTACACTGCACTCTCGACGAACATCCATCCTCTCCCAACGGCGTAACTATTAAGTCGCTTATAGTAGCCTGAGCCGAAGTCGAAGTCGCGCCAACGTAAGTNTACGGAGCGGTAAGTCCCGTAGCCGGTACTACGTCGGTCATTGTTACGCTAAGGTCGGTAAGCGTCTCTTGACGCATACACATATCAAGGACTTTNTCNCACTGTATACACGCTCTCTCACAAATGCCATTCAAGCAATTACCCCTTATCGGTCCGGGAATCTTATCTGACTTGCAGTTGTTGGAAAATGACATATTTTATTCCTCCTATATAATTGTCATAATGGCATACGGAATTTGTATGCTCACAATTATATATTCAGACGCACGATTTTATGTTACTGTCGATAAAAAATAAGTCGCTATATAAAATCACAACTTTTAGTTAAATACGCAATTTAATTGATATTTGTCGATTAAAATAGGCAGGGTATTATAAATTTTAAGATAATTAAGAATAATTTCAGAAGATTTTCGGCTATTTGTAAGTATTTATCAAATGTTCGATTCTATGTAAAATCTCTTCTTTGCCGATTTTCGCGTGCGACGATATCATCATTATATTGTCCGCGCCAAGGCACAATTCTTTAGCAATCACCTGCTTTTGCTTCATACTCGCCTGCCTCGACAACTTGTCGCATTTCGTCGCAATTACGGTAAAAGGAATCTGATAATGATGCATATACGCGACCATTTGTTTGTCCAAAGCGGTAGGTTCATGCCTTATATCCACAAGCAAAAATACGTTGATAATCCTCTTGCTTGAAAGCAAATATCCGCCTATCAATTCATCCCAATTATCCTTTACTCCGCCCGATACTTTAGCGTAGCCGTACCCGGGCAAATCAACGAGCATCAACTCCCCTTTGTTGAGTTCAAAGTAATTGAGCAGTTGCGTTTTGCCTGGCGTAGACGAAGTCTTTGCCATACTCTTATTGTTGACAAGATAATTGATAAAAGAAGATTTGCCCACGTTGGATTTGCCGGCGATTGCTATCTCCGGCATATTATAATCTACGCATTGTTTGTAATTTGCGACCGAAGTGACAAATTTACATTGCTTTATTTCCATATTTCCCTCTTTCGCCTGATTTTTAGACGTTCAAGCCGCAAGCGCACTCGAATACCGTCGAAATATTGTCAGCAAGCACGAAATTTATATCGTCAAGCACGACTTTTGGCAATTCTTGCATATCTTTTTTGTTCTGACTTGGGATGATGACCGTCTTGATACCGCTTCTTTGAGCCGCCAAAGTCTTCTCTCTCAATCCNCCTATCGCCAAAACCTTGCCTCTCAACGTAATTTCGCCCGTCATTGCAAGATTTTCCTTTACGCTCTTACCCGTGAAAGCGGATAAAATCGCCGTAGCAAGCGCAATTCCCGCGCTCGGACCGTCTTTCGGCGTCGCNCCCGCAGGCACGTGGATATGAATATCGTTCTTGCTGAACAATTCCTCTTGAATATCCAATTCTTTTGCCTTGCTTTTTATCAAAGAGAGCGCAATTTCCGCNGATTCCTTCATTACGTCGCCAAGACTGCCCGTAAGATGGATTTTTCCGCTACCGTACGGCAACAATCTTACCTCAATCGGCATAGTTACGCCGCCGACGCTTGTCCACGCAAGTCCATTGACCGCTCCGATTTCGCCGTTGACTATCTCGCTATCGCCTTGATACTTCTTCACGCCCAAATATTCCTCGAGATTTTCGGAAGTAATCGTATAAGAAACGTTTTCTCCGCCGACAATCTTCGTGGCAATCTTTCTGCATGCNCCAGAAATCTGTCTTTCCAACTCTCTGACGCCCGATTCACGGGTATATCCGTCTATAATCGCTTCCAAAGCGCTATCTTCAAAGACTACTTCGCACTCTTCGATACCGTTTTGCTTCTTTTGCTTAGGAACTAAATACCTTTTTGCAATTTCCACTTTCTCGCAGACCGTGTAACCGTCCATTTCTATGATTTCCATTCTATCCAAAAGCGGTTTTTGTATCGTAGAAAGCGTATTTGCCGTCATTATGAACATAACTTGCGACAAATCAAACGGCAATTCGAGATAATTATCGCGGAAATTAGCGTTTTGATTGGGATCAAGCACTTCAAGCATTGCGCTCGACGGGTCGCCTCTCATATCCGAAGTCATCTTGTCTATCTCATCGAACAAAAACAGCGGATTGCTCGTCTTTGCCTTGGACATACAGGATATTATTCTACCCGGCATAGAGCCTATATACGTCTTTCTATGACCTCTGATTTCGGCTTCGTCACGAATACCGCCCAAACTCATGTGGATATATTCTTTACCGAGAGCCCTCGCTATCGACTGCGCAATAGAAGTTTTGCCCACGCCGGGAGAACCGACAAGGCAAATAATAGGCGCTTTATTGTTGTTTCCCGCCAATTTTTTGACTGCAATCGCCTCAATAATACGGTTTTTGACCTTTTCTATACCGTAATGGTCTTCGTCAAGCACGTTCCTGATATGCTCTAAGTCGTAATTATCCTCGGTATATTCGCCCCAAGGCAACGACAANGCTATGTCAAGATAATTTCTCAATATCGCGTATTCGGGCGAAGATACGTTCATCCTTTCCATACGGCTTATTTCTTTATTGAGTTTTGTCTTGACCTCTTCGCTCGCTTTGAGTTCGGCAATCTGTTTTTTCATATTGTCAAACTCGCTTTCGTCCTCGCCAAGTTCCTTTTTAATGACCTTGATTTGCTCTCTAAGCAAGAATTCTTTTTGATTTTCTTTGAGATTTTCGTCAAGTTTTTTGTCGATATCCCTCATTACGTTGCGTTTGTACGCCTCGACTTTGAGCGTAGCGGATAATTTTTGAGCCTTTAATTCCCAATCGCTCTCTTCCAAATACTCTTGACGGTCCAAATCCTTTATACTGTCGGCTATTATATTCATAATAGAATATACGCCCTCCAACTTCTCGTAGGCGAGCCATACCGCTTGTTTAATCGGATAACTGAACTTTTCTAAGGCTTTAATATCCTTATACAATATACTTTTATAGAGATTTTCTTTGAATTCCGCGTCAAAGGGCTGNCCCTTGCTCTCTTCGACTTCCGCCCAAATAATAACTTCATCGTCGTGAGTATCTACTATATCTCTCAGTTGCATTCTCTCGATACCCTTAATACGGACGATCGACTTATCGGCCTTATCTTGAAAATCTATTACGTCGCAAAGGACTCCGTAACGACGCACGTCGCCTATCTTTTCAAACTTTTCTTTTCCGTCCGCTAATTTGCATACATATACCTGCTTGCCATCTTGAAAAGCAAGTCTTAATACCGCTCTATTGTATTTGCTTACAATCTCCAAAACTTTCGCGGTATCCGGTAAAATTATTTCATCCGAAAGCGCCACCATGGGCATAATTCTTGTATTTGACATATTTTCTCCTTAGTCAAAGAATACGAATAAATCAAATTATTATTCGTATTCTGCAAAAATTTGGGATATTTATGAGATTTTTTTACCTTTCCTTATGATTTGAGGTCCTTGCTTACCGCACACGACGTCTTTTGTGATGACAATCTTTTCAATCGTGTCGTCCGTCGGTATGTCGTACATAAGTTCAAGCATTATACTCTCCANCACCGACCTCAATCCTCTNGCTCCGGTATTGAGTTTAATCGCNTGATTTGCAATCTCTCTCAACGCGTCGTCTGCAAAGTCGATATCCACTCCGTCCATTTCAAACAACTTCTTATANTGTCTGATTGGCGCGTTTTTNGGTTCGGTCAAAATCTTGACCAAAGCGTCGGTATCGAGCGCGTCCAAACCAACGACGATAGGAATTCTTCCCACAAATTCGGGTATAAGTCCGTATTTTATCAAATCGTCAGGCTTGATATCGCCGATAAGTTCGCCGTANCCGATTTTGTTGTTNTCTCTCACTTTTGCGCCGAAACCNAGTCCCGAGCCGTCAAGTCGCTTGTCGATAATCTTGTCCAAGCCNACGAAAGCGCCGCCGCAAATAAACAAGATATTCGTCGTATCGATTTGAATACACTCTTGTTGAGGGTGCTTTCTTCCGCCTTGCGGAGGCACNCTGGCGAGCGTNCTTTCGATNATTTTCAACANCGCTTGCTGNACGCCCTCGCCCGATACGTCTCTCGTAATAGACATATTCTCGCTTTTGCTTGCAAGTTTNTCAATNTCGTCGATATAAATTATNCCGAGTTGAGCCCTGTCAATATCGTATTCAGCCGCNTGAATCAATTTGAGAAGNACGTTTTCAACGTCCTCNCCGACGTAACCCGCNTCAGTCAACGTAGTAGCGTCNGCTACCGCGAAAGGCACGTTGAGTATCTTCGCCAAAGTCTTNGCAAGCAAAGTTTTTCCGCTACCGGTAGGACCGAGCATCAANATATTGCTCTTGTCAAGTTCTACGTCGTCGCTTGCGTAGTTTATTCTCTTATAATGATTGTAAACCGCCACAGACAAGACTTTTTTTGCCTTATCCTGTCCTACGATATACTCGTCAAGCTTCTCTTTTATCTCGTGAGGTTTGAGCAAATTATCGATTNNAAGTTCNTCNTCATCGTCTTTGTAAGGGTCAAGAGCCTCGCTCTTTATCTTTTGCACGCACGTCGCAACGCAATCATAGCAAATACCTATTTCGGGATCTGCGCTTGGAATAATGCAGTCAACGTCTTCATACAACACCCTTCCGCAGAGCGCACACTTTCTTTTATTATCCAAAATTAACCTCTCTTATTAAAAATTTTGTCGACAAGACCGTATTCAAGAGCCTCTTCTGCGGACAAATAGTTGTCTCTNTCGCAGTCGGCAAGNACCTTTTCATACGGCTGATTGCTATTTTCAGCTAAGATTTTCGTCAATTTTTCTTTAGTTTTTTGAATATGATTAGCGGTGATAACGATATCGGAAGCCTGTCCTCTCGCNCCGCCCAAAGGCTGATGTATCATAACCTCGCTGTTGGGCAATACAAATCTCTTTCCCTTTGCGCCCGAAGATAGCAAGAANGCNCCCATTGAAGCAGCCATACCTATACAAATAGTGCTGACGTCGCATTTGATATAATTCATCGTGTCGTAAATTGCAAGTCCTGCCGTCACNCTTCCGCCNGGGNNGTTGATATAAAGACAAATGTCCTTAGACGCGTCTTTCGCTTCAAGGTAAATCAACTGAGCGACGACGGTATTTGCCGTCTCGTCCGTTATNTCGCCCGAAATAAAAATAATTCTGTCTTCCAACANACGAGAATAGATATCGTAACTTCTCTCGCCCTTGTCTGTTTTGTCTACAACGTAAGGTATCAAATTCATACCATAATCCTCCTATATAATTATTAAGTCCGACATAATACTTATTATCGTGTCGGACTTGAAGTAAAGTTCTTTAGAGTTCTAAGCCTACACTTAATTATTATCTTGTTTTCCAAAGAATATTACCGGTGATATACAATAAATTTGTCAATTATTTAATTGTATTGTTATTTTTGAGATACTCGAACAATTTCGTGGTTATGAGGTCGTTTCTCAAATAATTTCTGTACTCCTCATTGATNTATTTCGAGTATTCTTCAACGCTTCTACCGGCTTGCTTTGCCATTTCGGCAATCTTGTCGTTGATTTCTTCGTCGGAAACAGGGATTTGAATTGCTTGGAGCAACGCTTGAAGAGTAAGTCTGAACAATACGTTCTTCTCCGCCATATCCTTATATTGAGTCTTGAGGTCNTCNCTCTTCATTCCCGTGTACTTATAGTAATCTTCCGCTTTAAGTCCTTGATATTGAAGTCTGCTCTCAAATTCGTTNATCATTTCCTCGATTTGATTGTCAATCATGCATTGAGGTATCTCTACNTTGGAATTCTTTGCGATAGCNTCAATCATATCGTTTTCGAGTTTCGACTCCGCNTCAGCGTTCTTTCTCTCGGAAATATTCTTCTTTACGCTCTCTTTGTATTCCTTAACCGTATCGAATTCGGAAATATCCTTTACGCTTTCGTCGTCAAGCGCGGGAACTTCTTTATATGTAATCTCGTGCAACTTGATTGCGAATACCGCGTCTTTGCCAGCAAGGCTCTTTTCGTGATATTCTTCNGGGAACTTAACGGTGATATCTCTTTCNTCGNCAATNCTCATNCCCTCGACTTGCTCTTCAAATCCGGGGATAAAGTTGCCGCTNCCGAGCAAAAGAGTTTGCTTTTGAGCAGTACCGCCCTCAAACTTAACGCCGTCAACGCTTCCGCTGTAATCAATCGTAACTTGGTCGCCCTTCTTTGCAGGTCTGTCATTGACAGGTATCCACGCGCCGGCCTCTTCGAGCTTTGCATTGATTTCAGCATTGACTTCTTCTTCGGTTACCTTAACGGAATCTTTCTTGAATTCAAGACCCGTGTATGCGCCGAGAGTGAAATCAGGCTTGCATTGTACCACTGCCGAAAATTCGAGAGTTGCGTCGCTGATTGCAACGATATCGATGTCAGGTCTGTCGACGGGCTCGAGGTTGGTCTCTTTATCGAGAACTGCGCCGTACTCTATCGGCAAAATTATATCCAAAGCGTCCTCAAAGAAAATGCCTACGCCGTATGTATTAGCCAATACTTTGAACGGAACGTGTCCCTTTCTGAAACCGCCCAACTGATAATTCTTCTTGGTCTTTTCATACGCCTTTTGAATAGCGTCTTGCCAAGCCTTTTGCTCTACCTTTACGACGATTTTTACTTTGTTTTTCTCCAAATTTTCAACTGTGTAACTCATATATGTATCTCCTAAAAGTTGTTCGATTTGTATTTACTTTAATGATTTTAGCACATAAAATAAAATAATGCAATTATTATTTGCAATAATTACCATTATATTTTATAATAATTAAGTAAAATATCTATCTATAATCAAATATTAGAAGGCGGAGTGTATGCCAAACGATTACGTTACTATCAACGCGCTTACGCAAGAGATAAACGCTCTTGTCCAAAACTGCAAAATAGACAAAGTTAATATGCCCGAAAAAGACGAAGTCGGACTCAATATTCGCGGAAACGGCGCGAATAGACTTTTGACTGTTTCTTGCAACGCCAACAATCCGAGAATACATATCGGCGGAGACAAAAAGACCAATCCACTTACCGCCCCGTCCTTTTGTATGCATTTGAGAAAGCACTTGACGGGCGGAATTATCAACTCGGTCGCCACTCTCGCCGAGGATAGAATAATATGCTTTCATATCACTTCTCACAATGAAATGCGCGATAAAGTAAATTTTGCGCTAATCGCCGAAATGATGGGAAGATATTCTAATATTCTGCTTGTAAAGGAAAACGGAATAATCTCCGACACGCTCAAACAAGTATCTTACGACACGATGACAAAGCGATGTCTACTCCCCGGCGCAAAGTATTCGCTACCGCCGCAGAGCAAACTTTTGCCTAGCAACAGCACTCAAATTATCGAGTTGTTGAACAACTACGACGGCAACGACCTTGCAAAATTCATCATTTCGTCGGTGTCGGGCTTGGCGCTTATCACCGCAAAGCAGATTGTGAACGAATGCAATATCCCAAACGACGCAAGCGCTTTGTCGGACGGGCAAATCACCGCCCTTGCCGATACTCTTAAAAAGTATTGCGACATCTATAATTCAAAAGANTACGCGCCTTGCGTACTTAAACAAAACGACACATACACGGATTTTTTTGTCAAAAAATATACGGAATTCGACAATCTCGAAGAGGTCGCGTCGCTCAACGACGGCGTACTTCTGTGCACTGTCGAGAAGGACAGAACGGAACGCAGAGCGGACAAAACCAAGTTTTTGCAAAAAGCGTACGCTTCTCAGCGCAAGAAAATTCTTTCCAAATTGGCCAAAAACAACGATAAACTTCAAGAGTGCAAGCAAGCCGAAGAAATCAAGAAATACGGCGATTTGATACTCTCCAATATTTATGCGATAAACAAGGGCGACAAGAGCGCAAAAGTGCTTGACTATTACGACGAGAATTGCCCTACCGTCGAAATTAAACTCGACGAAAGACTTACTCCGCAACAAAACTCGCAGGCTTATTATAAAAAATACGCCAAATTGAAGCGTACTTTTGCCGTGGTAAGCAAGCAAATCACGGAACTTGAAGAGGACTTGCAATACCTCGATTCGATTGAACCCGCTATAAATCTATGCTCCACCTCGGATGAAATAACCGAACTTCAACAAGAGCTTGCGAATATGGGCGCGCTGAAAAAACTCAAAACCGAAAAGACAAAATACAAACCCTCTCAGCCTATCGCTTACGAGGTCGATGAATTCGTCATTTTGGTGGGCAAAAACAATATTCAAAACGACAAACTTACCTTTAAGGTCGCAAACGGCGGAGATCTGTGGGTACATACGCAAAAGGCGCACGGCAGTCACGTCATAGTCTTTGCCGAAGGAAGAGAAATCCCAGACAACGTAATCCAAGTCGCTTGCGAAATCGCGGTATACTACTCTCTCGGCAATAACACAACCAAACAAGAGTGCGATTATACTTTCCGTCGCAATCTCAAAAGACATCCGTCAGGAAAACTCGGAATGGTGCTTTATACTACGTATAAAACGGCTTACGTTTCCCCGAACAAACACGAAGAATATTTATCTAAATAATCTGCTGAATTACCCGCGAAGAGTGTCCAAAACGTCTTGAAAATACTTTGGAAGCGGCGCGTCAAACGTCATTATCTCGCCCGTCTTTGGGTGCGCTAAAACCAATCTATGAGCGTGCAGCAACTGACCTTTCAAATCAAATTTATTGCTTCCGCCGTACTGAAAATCCCCCACGACGGNATGNCCAATATGCTTGCTATGAACTCTGATTTGGTGCGTNCTGCCCGTCTTCAACTCATANTCCATCAACGTATATCGCGAAAATCTTTCCAAAACCTTGTAATGAGTGATTGCAATTCGACCGCTNTTTCTCGNCACNGCCATNAGTTTTCTATCCTTTTGCGANCTNTCTATNTACGTNTCNATTACCCCNTCGTCTTTNCTCACAACNCCGTCGACGAGCGCGTAATACAGTCTTTTCGCCGACTTACTTGCGATTTGCTCTTGCAANTTNATATGCGAAGCGTCGTTTTTGGCNATTACNANCAGTCCCGAAGTGTCTTTATCCAGTCTATGAACTATNCCNGGGCGAACNACTCCGTTGATAGCGCTCAAAGATTTGAGATGANACAATAGCGCGTTGACAAGCGTNTTGTCGTACGAACCCGCGGCAGGATGCACGACCATNCCTTGAGCCTTGTTGACGACGGCAATATCGTCGTCTTCATAGATAATNTCAATGGGGATATTTTGCGGAGCGAGGTTCANTTCNCGCGGNTCGTCTTCGTACACGACTATTTCNTCGCNCTCTTTGAGCGANTAGCCNGCCTTTTTTACGGNGTCGTTTACAAAGACCTTTTCTTTNTCAATCAAGTATTTNATATGCGACCTGCTNGCGCCCGTTNTCTCTCCGAGATATACGTCAAGNCGCNGTCCGACGCTTTCCTTNTCGACCTTNAATACTTCNGTNTCNTCAACTGCGTCAATNGCAAAATTCTCTTCGCTCATACCTCTTCCTTTNCGTCACCATNGNCGCNATTTTCTTGAATATGGGTCGATTTNTCGCTATTATCAATCTCNNTTTNGCTTTCNGNANCAATATTNTTCTCATTGTTTTCGCCATCTNGACTAGCGNTTTTCTTAGGTTTGAAAAGTCCTAAATCTCCCTCTTTGTAATCGAAGATAATATATCCGCACATCAAGAATACGCCCAACACNAGATAAATATCNGCNACGTTTCCTATACCGAAAGAAGAATNNAAAAGNTTCTCAAAGAGATTGTCGAGGAAAATATACTGAATAAAATCNCTGACCATTCCNNCGTGGAAAAGTCTGTCGTACAAATTNCCTATTGCNCCGGCAATNATCAATATCANCGACCAACGNAAAAGTAACGAAGTCTTNGGNTTCTTAATCAAATTAAANATNGCAAGCGCAATCAANGCGANAGTCATAATAGACGTCAANGCAATCAAAAATCCCGTCTTNCCTGAAAANGCGGAAAAAGACGCCCCGTCGTTNAGACANGGNTATATNGCAAAAACNCCGTCGAGTAACTTNTATTGCGAGTNCATNGACAAGCCAAGTCGNTTCATTACCAAATCTTTGGACAACAAATCGCTTGCCAAAAGCAANGCAAACAATACAAATTCGACGANTGCGCGTCTGATTATAATTTTCTTATCTTCGCTATTTATCATANTTCTACTGCTTTAATCGACCTATATCNNNAAAAAATCAATATTTNTCTTTGAGCGACGTCGGTCCTTGNATAGATACTCCACCGGGNGTAAAGAGGAACATATTGTCNCCTATTCTCTGNTCGCAACCGCCGAGCGCATAAATCGCGCCGTTGAGAAAATCGAGAATTCTTTGAGCGTATTTTTCGTTGATTTTNTTNAACTGAACGATTATNGCCTGTCTNCTTCTCAAACTGTCGATTATATCTTGCACTTCNGAAAGCGTCTTCGGCGTAACTATAAGGATATTTTGCAAGTCGCCTTGCGANTAATANTGCTGTTTTTTGCTCTTGAAAGAGAAAAATCCCCTCTTTTTTTGNTGAGGNANGTCTTGCGGCGACATTCTACCGTCAAAATCGAACTCGTCGGGTTGCTGATAATACTGAGATGNATACGGCTGNCCNCCATAAGGCTGTTGCGGNGGCATTTGCTGATACTGCGGTTCATANCCGCCCATNTTATTTATAGGCTGCTGATAAGTCGGTTGTTGAGGATATGGATTTTGAGAATACGGCTGTTGNTGATANCCCGATTGNTGNAAATTTTGTCTATTTNGCTCGGAATAATCGCNATTTGCGTTNAAATTTTGATAATCGCTNCGAGAAAAATTGAATCTTCGACGAGGTTGATAGCCNCTGTCGTTGTTGAAAACTTCTCTCTCTTCGTTGTTGTAATCTCTTCTATCCATAAACACCCCTATTTAATTTCCGTAGTATAATTTCTTTCGCCGAAAAGCACCCTTCCAAGTCTGATTTGAGTCGCTCCGCCGTACTCAATCGCCATTTCNTAATCGTTGGTCATNCCGCANGACAACGTATCGATTTTGTGCTTTGCNGACGCTTTTTNNTTCANNTCTTCAAAGTATTCTTTNAATTTNATNTAGAGCGATTTCAACGCTTCTTTNTCCTGNAAATTGGGCATAACGGTCATCAANCCTCTTACGCGAATATTGTCTTTAACCGTCACATATCCCAAAAAATCAAACANTTTNTCAGGTTCAACGCCNCCTTTTGACAACTCGCTTCCCATATTNACCTCTATAAGGCAATCGGCAATNAAATNNNGCTTTTTCGCCTGCCTGTCAATCTCNTCCGCTAGGCTCTCNCTATCAAGCGAATGTATGAGCGTAACTTTGTCGATAATATACTTGACNTTATTNGTCTGNAACTGACCTATCATGTGCCAATTGAGTTTATTACCNGCGTCGTACTTTTCGACAAGNTCTTGAACGCGGTTTTCCCCTACGTCAGTCAAAAGTCCTTTCTCTTGAATATAGGCTATCAAATCCGCCGATTGCGTCTTGGTCGCGCCGATNAGAAGTACGTCGTCAGTCCTTCCCGCTTTCGCCTTTGCGCGCTCNATCTTTTCCNTACATTCGGCTATCTTTATATCNATNTCGTTCAAACTGCATACGCACACCCGANNTATCTTGATAGTATGAGTATANCATANATTATAATAAAAGTAAAGAAAAAATCGATTTCGACTTTTTTGCCGAAGAATCGATTTTTNAACTTTTGANGATTTTTTGATAAATNATATCAAATTATNTCTATTGATTATATTTTTATNGAAATTGTTAAAATATTTGCTCTAATTTGTAAGTATATTTGGACTAATACTTCTAAATTAGAGNAATTTTTAGACTTATTCGACCTCAGCGCTNGCAATTTCCATTGCCGGCTCTTCNTCTTTNTCGCTTGTCATTATCTTGCTTACGGACACTTCGTANGCTACTCTTTCCTCTAANACGTCGTTNCCCAAGTTCTTTACGTANGTCCTNCTNTGTATTCTTCCCACNACGCTCAANTTGTCNCCGACTTTCATATTTTGCACAAANCTTGCGTTTCTTCCCCACATNATGCAAGGTATGTAATCGGACTTATTGTACGCCCTATTTACCGCGATAAGTACGTCGCAAATNTCTCTCTTGAANGGCGTCGTNCTGTATATCGGCGGTTTGCAAATNAATCCNGTTATCTCAATGATATTCGGACTTTGNCCTTCATCCTCNGGTAGCACGTCGCGTACGAACGCCGTCAACAACAATTTTGACTTCTCNCCCTCTAATTTATTGTAACTTCTGAANTGTCCNACAATATTTATNTTATCCCCGACTTTNACTTCGTATCTTGCNAGCAATCTGTCCGATATGGTAATCGGTATCAAATCCTTTTGCTCCGAAAGCCTNGGAACGGAAATTATCGTCTCATAAAAGCCTTCTCCGAAAACTTCATGAGTGTAAATCGGCTCTTTGACAATCGTTCCGATTAGTTGCAATTTGTTGTTGTTCATCTGTTCGTAGTTCATATCTACCCTCCAACTGCGTAAATTTGTTATTTTTTGTGTTGTATTCCGTTTCCGTCTATCGTGTAATTGTCCTGATAGACGAGATTTGACAGNGTGACCATCTTATAGCCTTGATTCTTCAAGTAAGATATTACGAGCGGNAAAGCCTCTAATATATTGTCGCTGTTGTTGTGAAAAAGGATTATNGAGCCGTTTTTNACCGANGANGTTACCCTCGAAAGTATTTCNGTCGCGCTCAATCCCTTCCAATCAAGCGAATCNACCGTCCATTGTACNCCNATCATATTCTTTTCTTCGACNACTTCCAANAGCGTATTGTTGTAATCTCCNAAAGGCGGACGGAAGAATTTNGGCTGAATTCCCGTCAATTCTTTGACCGTNTCGCTGACGTAATCGAGCTCGGATACTATTTTTTCACGGCTGAGNGTACTCATATTGAGGTGTTCTTTGCTGTGATTGCCTATATCGCAACCGCTTTCGGCTATCTTTTTGACCATATCNGGATATTTATCTATCCAAAATCCNACCAAAAAGAANGTTCCGCCTACGCCGNGCTTTTCAAGCGTATCCAATATGCCTTGNGTCTTATCCGCGCCCCATGCCGCGTCNAAGGTCAACGCAACGACTTTTTCATCNGTATCTACGCCGTATACNGGCACTTTTCTAAGACTTTGGTTGTTGAATACCGCCGTTACGTCGCGATTTGCCATACAAGCCNCGCATACCACTATNAGCAAAAGTACCGCNACCACGCTGACNATTGATTTTTTCTTGATTGAATAAATCATTTTTCACCTCTCGATAATACCATTTTCNTAAGNAGGAAATTTGCAAAGTTTTGTCGATATGTGTCGATTATTGCAANATACGCTTTGCTCTTCCTATTCANTAAATTGTATTTATCAATNACGGCGAATATACCGANNNTCNAGCATATTGTCNGNGCAAATGTNAGGCNAANTATNGATTTTTNACTCAAATTNAAGCGGATTTTGTCGCTAAGCCACTAATTTATATTTACGCCTTGACTTTTNATATNAAATGATTTATAATATAATCNCTGCGCTAGGTGGGGAGCTTGCGGTGCCCTATACCTGCAATCCGCAACAGCAGGACTGAAGGCTGATCGCGGTTTTGACTATGTGAGGTCTGCCTCAAATAAGTGATGTTGATATCAAGGTCTTGTGCAATCATTCCCTGTGAACCATGTCAGGACTTGACCGTAGCAGCATTAAGCAGATCGTTTGATGTGCCATAAGGTAGCTTTGAAGGAGTTAACTGTTTGGGTTACGCTTGGGTAGTCACTATCAGAATCAGATGCGCAGTATTTTTGATAAAAACGCCACTGTAAGAGTGGCTTTTTTAATAATAAGGAGAAATATGAACCAAGACAAGAAAATCGCGCTCTTAATCGANGCGGAAAATATATCGNGNAATTACAGAAAAACCATTATGAACGAACTNGCCAANTACGGTACGACCACTTATAGACGTATCTACGGCGATTTNACTTCAAGAAATATCAGTTGGACAAGCGAAGATATGCTCAAATANTCGCTCACCCCNGTTCANCAGTANTCCAANACCTCNCAAAAGAACAAGAACGCNGGCAAGAATTCTTCGGANATAACGCTCGTAATCGACGCTATGGACATNCTGTATTCGGGCAACGTCGAAGGATTTTGTATCGTTTCGTCNGANAGCGACTTTACNAAACTTGCTTCGAGATTGAGNGAAGCAGGTATGNTGGTNCTCGGTATGGGCGAGGANAAAACTCCCCTTGCNTTCAGAAAATCGTGCGAGAAATTCATACTTTTGGACGTACTNGCCAAAGCCGACGAAAAGAAAGCGGCTAANAAGACGGAAAAGTCCGATAAACAGCAACAACAAGACAAGANCAAAAANCANNCCGCTAAAAAGCCAAAACAAGCCGTNGAAGAGCCNGTCAAGGAAGAAAAGCCCGAACAGCCTANCGANGAAAGNGTTCACGANCCGCCTGCCCTTATGCCTTGGGAAAGTATTGCCCAACTNATTAAGACGGAGATNTTGCCCGAACTCGCCGACGAAGACGGCTGGGCAAGCCTNGCGGANATAGGCAATCGACTTTATAAACTATACAGCGANTTTGACAGCCGAAACTACGGCTATTCCAAACTTAGCGAACTNTTCAAAGCNAGNGACGATTTCGAGGTAAAACCTCAACCNAAAGCCGANAACAACAGTAATATCGTATATTATTTAATTAGAGAGAAATAATTTCATCTCTCTAATTAAGGNTCGTCGTAAANTNNNCGTAATTCACTACCAACTGGAATTTGGTNTATCTNATATCGCAAATNAAATTNGGNCGGCTGACNGAATCCGAGCAAAGGTTNGAAAGCAAGCCNAGCGANACGTTGACGTCATTCAANAGCGCTTTGACGCGCGAATCGTCCGAATTNCTCTCTTCATTGAGTTTGTCAAACTGCATTTGAAGATTATCCCTTATATTCTCTATTTGNTCNACGGCTTGTTGCTTGTCGATTTGCTGANNNCNNANNGNCTCGCNTATTTTGCCNAGTTGNTTGACGATAGCGACGGAATATCCGCCCATACTCTGCATAAGCGCNGAGTTNCTCGCAAAAATCTTCTCAAAGTCTATTTCNTGTATCTCGTAACTGATAAGTTGACTACCCTCGTTTTTNTCNACGACAGCGTTCGCCTCGCTCAAATCGTCGTANACGTCGCCCACGACNAGATATTTTTCNCCGCTCTTGACGATATANCCNGCTCCGCCGACAAGCCNNATTTGGTCNGCTACNATTCTTGCGCTNGAATAACTGTCGCTCGATTTGAGNACGANTGCNTAGAAATCCGCTTTTGGGCGCNGACTGCGTNCGGTATAGCGACGAAACTTTGGCGAGCAANGCGCCGTTGGTGGCAAAATCNCCTATGACNATAGTGAGAAGCAANCAAGTGATAATCGCAAGGCTCATTATCCANCTTTTGCGTTTNGAATCCTCTCTATCGTAGTTTTGCGGAATTACGTCGATAATCNCGTCGTCNTCTTTGATTTCGTAATTNGTCTGCACCATNCTCGTAAGTTGAGGCACGACTTCAATCTCTACCCGNGCGTCCTCTTCGTAATAACGAGGNTCTTCAACCTCTTGATTANNATCAATGGTCTTACGCTCGGTATTTTCCGCANTACTGCCGCTATTGTTNTTCTTNTTTTTGTAATAGTTNTTGAGATAATAGTTGCTGTAATCCATAGTATAGNNTATGNCGNNANTGCNNCNAATATNACNNNTACNCANTNNCTNAGTGAAAAAGTAATAGTGAAGAGTNAATAAGTATNNATATAATAATTATATTATNATAAAAAAAGNACGACTATTCGTCGTACTTCTCTACGTTTACTTCNGCTTGTTTNAACAGGCTCATNGANAACTCGTCNGGATANCCNTATTTGTATACGACNCGCTTGATACCTGCGTTGATAATCATCTTNGCGCAAATCACGCAAGGTTGATGCGTGCAATAGAGGGTCGCGCCNTCNACGGATATGCCCAACTTCGCCGCTTGAATTATCGCGTTTTGCTCNGCNTGNACGGCATAGCAAAGTTCATGCCTCGTACCCGATTCAATGCCGAGTTTGACGCGCAAGCACTCGCCTTTTTCCACGCAAGAAAGAATGCCCGAGGACGCGCCGTTGTATCCCGTCGTGAGNATTCTCTTGTCNTTNACGATAACCGCGCCGACGTGTCTATCCGCCTTGAAGCAACTCGACCAGCCCGCCACNGTCTCCGCCATTTGCATAAATCTATCGTCCCATTTGTTCATAAATACCTCTCTTCCNNCNCGCGTCTATATATTATATTGATTNTTATTTATATAAATATAGTAGCACATAATTTCGNCGTTGGCAAGAGATATNTATTTTTCCGCAAAATTCTCGAAAATATTGGAAAGATTTTACATAAAAATATTTACTTATTTACTTTTTGGTGATATAATTACAATGTTGGCAGTCAAGTGTGTCGACTGCTAAAATNAAGGAGGCATTTTTATATGAAAATCAAACCATTATTTGACAGAATAGTTATTCAAGAGGTAGAAAGCGCAACTAAGACTGCGAGCGGTCTTGTTTTGCCCGATTCTGCTCAGGAAAAACCCCAAATGGCNAAAGTTTTGGCAGTTGGCCCNGGCGGAATAATCGACGGAAAAGAAATCGTAATGCAAATCCAAGTCGGCGATACTGTNCTCTACAACAAGTACGCAGGCAGCGATTTCAAACTCGACGGCGAAGAAGTTACCATACTCAGACAGAGCGACGTGCTTGCTATCGTTGAAAAATAATATCGGAGGAATAAGTAAAAATGGCTAAGAAATTCAAATACGGCGAAGACGCGAGAAGAAGCTTAGAGGCNGGCGTAAACGCAGTCGCCGACGCAGTAAAGATTACAATCGGACCTAAGGGTCGCAACGTTGTGCTTGACAAAAAGTACGGCGCTCCCCTTATCACGAACGACGGCGTGACCATTGCAAAAGAAATCGAACTCGAAGANNCTTTTGANAATATGGGCGCGCAACTTATCAAAGAAGTNTCAATCAAGACCAACGACGTTGCGGGCGACGGAACTACCACCGCTTGCGTACTCGCNCAAGCGATTATCAAAGAAGGTCTTAAAAACGTAGCCGCAGGCGCAAACCCNATGATACTCAAAAAAGGTATCAACAAGATTGCCGACGCNGTTGTGGAAGAGTTGAAAGCAATATCCAAGCCTATCGACTCCTCTGCCGCTATTTGTCAAGTCGCAAGCGTATCGGCGGCTGACGAAACAATCGGCGAATATATCTCCAAGGCNATGGAAATCGTCGGAAAAGACGGCGTTATNTCCGTNGACGAGTCCAANTCCACNAATACGGAACTCCTCACCGTCGAAGGTATGCAATTCGACAGAGGCTATATTTCCGCNTATATGGTGACCAANACCGATAAAATGGAAGCNGTNCTTGACGACGCGTATATNCTNNTCACCGACAAGAAGATTTCTTCGAGCAAAGANATTATGCCGATACTCGAACANGTCGTGCAAAANGGTCTCAANCTNTTGATTATCTGNGAAGATATGGACGGCGACGCTTTGACGGCNGTCGTNCTCAANAAACTCAAAGGTATTCTCAACTGCGTTGCGGTTAAAGCCCCNGGCTTTGGCGACAGAAGAAAGGCAATGCTTGAAGATATNGCTATCCTCACGGGCGCAACNGTTATTTCAAGCGAAATCGGCTATGAACTCAAAGACNCCAACCTTACCCTACTCGGTCGCGCTAAGCAAATCAAGGTNGATAAGGACAACACGACTATCGTNGGCGGNAACGGNGATGAAATGGCTATNGCAGGCAGAGTTAATTCTATCAAGTCGCAAATTGCGGANACCACTTCCGAATACGACAAAGAAAAACTCCAAGAAAGACTTGCNAAACTCGCAGGCGGCGTAGCGGTAATCAACGTNGGCGCNCCGACCGAAGTCGAGATGAAAGAAAAGAAATTGAGAATTGAGGACGCTTTGTCCGCTACTCGCGCNGCTGTAGAAGAAGGCGTAATCCCNGGCGGCGGNATTGCCCTNCTCAATATTATTCCTAAGGTTCAAGGNATTGTAAACAAATTGGAAGGCGACGAAAAGACGGGCGGNATGTGCGTACTCAAAGCTTTGGAAGCGCCTATCAAGCAAATTTGCAACAACGCNGGCGTTGACGGCGGCGTCGTAATCAACAACATNCTCAACAGCGGCAAAGGCGACACTTACGGCTACAACGCNTTGACCGATAAGTACGTCGATATGATTGAGAGCGGTATTCTCGACCCGACAAAGGTNACNCGCTCTGCCCTACANAATGCGGCAAGNGTGGCTTCGACTTTGTTGACAACCGAAGTTTTGGTAACGGATATNCCNGAACCGCCCGCGCCAATGGCTCCGAATATGGGCGAAGGNATGTACTAAGCGCTCACTACGACCTATGAAGAAGAGAGTACAATATTGATTGTACTCTCTATTTTTTTTGGTCGAGTTCGCGCCCTTATTCCGACCAAACGAAAAATCTCGGCTTCGCTCAATTTTTGTCGGACTTAATACGGATAGCCTGTCGGCATCATATTGTTGGTTACTTACGTCGCATAGATTTCTGTTCTTTGAGATACTCATTATATCTCTCGATTTGATCTTCTCTCAAATCCACCATATTTTTAGCAGTTGCGAGAGCCTGCGCGTCATTAACCACTACTTCCGTCTCTTTGACTTTTACCTTAGTTCCGTCGCTTGTTGCGCCACGGCGAATATCTTTCATATATTCGTCTTCCATTTTGAACATTGCGACAGTTGTGTTTTTCTTAATCGTCAACTTGACTAATGGATTTACTGTCGATTGTCCAAGCACGGTGAAGTAAGTCGACTTCTTCTCTTTGCACTTATCCTTTGTAAGCGCGTAGGCTTTGAGAGTGTCAAATATCTTCTTTTGCGTAGCCGACAACTTCGCGTACGCTTCGTCAAGCGTAAGTCTTTGCGCGGGCGCTTTCGTAGCCTTTGCGGGTTTCTCTACCGGCATTGGCACGGGCACTTCCTTGACCACTTCTTTCTCGATTATTTTCTCAACCGGAACTTCGACTTTAACTTCCTTCTCCACTATTTTTTCAACAGGTTTTTCGATTATAATTTTCTCCGCAGGTTGTTGAATTATCGTAGGTTGCGGCATTATCGGTTGTTGCACGACAGGTTGTGGCATATACGGCATAACAATTTGCTTGTCGTTGTTTCTATTTGCCGACAAATCCATTATTTGCTTCATCAACATCTCTTGATTGCGAATCAGCATTTCAAATTTCTCGTCGTTGGCATTTGCCGTGGCGACTTCTCTTTCCGCTTGCTTCTCGACGACTTGTTGCTTAGACAGCTTATCTACAAGTCTTTCGATTGCGTCTGCGTCAACTCCGCTCTTGTTCTGCTCGGCAAGTTGCTTAACCAACTTTTCAATGCGCTCTTCATTTTGCTCGTTTTGCTCTTCGATTTTACGTATAAGTTCGTCATTGCTTGACGCTTGTTGCGGTAAGTACTGCGTTACGCTCGGGAGCATTGCGGTAACCGCGTCGTTGAGCATAAGGCGCATTTCATCCGCGCTTACCCCTTGTTGGAATGCAAAGCCTTGTCCGCCGTTTGCATTTCCGCCCATCATGCCCATAAGCATCATTTGCATTTGTTTGTTTTCCGCTTCCTTTTGGCTCTTTGCATACTCGTCTTTTGCGTCTTCCAATTCTTCTTCCGCTTTGCTCAATGACCTCTTTTCAAGCAACATAAATATAAACGCAAGCACCGTCACTCCTGCTATAATACATGCAATTACCGTCCAAGTAGTGTACGGCAAGCCAAACAATCCTACTCCGCCGACCGCGTAGTATGCCGTGCTATATTTCTTCTCTATAGTCTTCTTGACTTTCTTTCTCTTTCCCGCGTAACCTATGCCCTTGCTCATAAAGATTATTATCAATATTATGCAAACTGCGCTGAACAACGGTTGCCAATACTTCTTAATCATTTCGACAATATTGTCAAGATTTATATCGTCGCCGTTGTCATCCTTAGGCTCTTCGGGGGTTTCCGGATTTGTCGGGTCAACGGGCGTACTAGGTTCAGTCGGGTCGTTATTGTTCTCCGCTTTTATCTCAAACGACTGCTCGTCGGTAACAGTAGGTTGCGCCAACAATACTCCTTGCTCGTCTACAAACGCGTAATTGTTCTCATATCCGCTCTTTATCTTCGCTTTGACTTTGTAAGTCTTTCCCGCTTCCAAGTTCGCCACGTCAACGACGTTGCCCTCTTCGTCGGTATATTCATACTCAATGACTTCGTTTTCTGTTGCCGTCGTTCCGCTCAAAGTCGGGGTCTTTTGCGTTGTATCCCACTTGGCGGTTATCTTGGCTTTGACTATCTCGAATTTGAGTTCGTATTGACTCAACTCGAACGCGTCTTCAAAGCCTTCTTCTATGTCCAACTCAATAACGTACTTACCCGCATTTGTCGGCGCTTCGCTAAGCAAAGTCTTGTTGCCACCCTCGTCAAGCGAATAGTACTTGTATAGTATATGGCTCGTACTAGATACTTTCCACTCGCTTAGTACGCCGTGCGCATTGCCGTTGTAGGTAAATTCGCTGTCGATTGAAATTTCTCTTTCAGGCGCTTGCGAACCAACGGTAAACTGCTTGTACTGCGTGCCTTCTTTTATCTCGTAATTATTGTCATAGTTGCTCGGCGAACCGCTCTTGACTACCGCAAAGACGTAATACTTTACCTCGACTTCGGGGACTACTTCCAAAGTATCATAATCTACCGCTACCGCGCCGTCAACAGGCTTGCCGTTCACTACGTCGCTTGCCCTATAATATTTGTACTCTACTTTATTACTTCCGAAGTTGTCTGCTCGCACTTCCCAAGTACGAATCTTTCTTGAATTGCCGTCAATCGTCGTCTTGCGCGTCCAACTTAGATCCAATACCGCTTTCTTTATCTGCCAATCGCAAGTCCACAGAAAGGCTTTGTCCACAGTCTCGCCATGCTCGTTGGTTTGCTTGCAAATATACGTAGATGTGTCGTTGGGGTCGGGCTTGACGTAGTTGTCTTTCAAGTCGTCCGATACTGTTATCTCGCCTATCGTCGCGGTATATTTCTCGTTGACGTTCATCTTTCTATTGTCTTCATACTCGAATTCAAGACCTTCGGGCAGATTTATCAACTTAACGCTTTGGAACGTGTCTTCAATATACTCCAACGGCTTTTCGGGGTCGTAATCCCACTTGACGTCGGATAAATCGAATTTGGCTTTGTTTATCTTCCATTTGAGCGCGAACGTAGACTTTGTCAATTTGCCTTTGCTCGACGTAAGCGTTACGGTAGTCGTATAGTCGCCCGCATTTGTACCCGACTGCGGCGTAGTGTACTTGTCTATTCTTACTTCGTCATTCTCGTCAAGTCCGTCCAACGTGGCGGTAAACTCATATTCTTTGCCCGTGTAAATCAATACGTCATAAGTAGTCGACGGACTCCACTGCTCCAACGTCAAAGTCACTTTGTTGCCCTTATCGTCAAAGTACGACCAAATTACGTTCTTGTCCTCGACTTTTATCTCTTTGTCAGTGACGTTGAAAGTCTGCGTAATTGTCACGGCATTATAGTTCTTGCCATCGCCTGCGCTGGTGTCAAGTTCAACTTTCAATGTATACTTCTCCGTCTTGCTCGGCAACTTGGATAGCGCAATATTTGTCTGCTTTGCGTTGTCCGCGTCTGCTCTTACGTTGGACGACGAAATTTGATTGTTGTCTAGGTATACCTTGTACGTCAAACTGTCGGCTTTATCGCCGTTGCTCTTTCTACTGTCCGTTACGCTTACCGTCTGCGCCGTATCGCTTGTCCACGTCCATCCGCCGTCGGGCGTGACAAAATTGACACTCAAATTCGCTTTGTCTATCGTCAACTTCAAATCATAAGAGCCTATATCGTCCGTAGTGTCTTTCCATTTGGTGGCTACTCCGTTGTCTTTGAGCGCAACCGTAACGTAATAATCGCCCGCATTCTTGGCTTTGAATTTGCCGTTACCTGCGTCGGTTAATCCGCTAGTCTTCGGCGTGATTGTGACTTTGGCAATATCGCTTATGTTCAACAACTCAAACTCTTGCTCTTGTCCGTTGTAGGTCAAATTGGAAAGCGGTTTGGTCGGCTTGGTGACTTCCATCTTTGTTATCTCAAACGTGTAGGTGTATTCATCTACTCTATCCGCGTCCAACTGATAGTTACAGTCATTGGTAATACTAGCGACTGCCTTATACTTACCAACTTTATCAGGATAAGTGGTAGAATCATACCCTTTGCCGTCAGTACTTGTGTAGGTAATGCCAAATGTCGGGGCTCGCCCGTTTCCTTCCGTATCTCCACTATACACCTCGCCCGTTATGGCATTAGCGACAAGGCTCTTCCCGTCTTCCGATTTTGTTATACTCGCGCTTATCTTTTTCTTGGTAATGGTAAATGTGATATAGCGTACTGTCTTACTCTCATTTGCTTTGCCATCACCTTTGAAAATACTGTCTATTACAGTAATTTTTATGGTCTTATCGCCAAAATTTATCATATCTGCGTTTTGGGAATAATCAGGCGTCATTATATCGCTGTCATACCATTCTTTTTGAGAGTCGTCGACGTCAGCAAGTGACAACGCTTCTCCCGTGTATTCGGTAGATACATCTGTAGGCGGTTCTTCTCCCGCTTCTTTTGCTTTAATTGTAGCAGTAACGCTTACCGTAGAAGTAATACTATTTGACGTGCCACTATTTCCAAAAATAAAGACCCCATAATTGTGGAGAAAATCTACTCCTTCTTCTGAGTAATTAGTAAGAGTTGTATTAATTTCATAAGTCGTGCTTGACGCACTACTGGTATTAGTGTTTATAGTGTCTTTTGCATATTCAAATGTATCATCTCCTATGATAAATGTACTATTTCCTATGAAAATATCGGTATCATATGTTTTATCCAACTCTTCAAGATTTATCTTATCATCTTTGGGACTATCTTCCGTGTAGTCTTTACCAAAATCATAAAGTGTAGAATATACTCTAACAGATCCTGATGAATTTCTCTTCACTGTGTAGGTGAATTTATATTTTACATCATATTCGGTATAAGCAGGAACGTTCAACTTAGTGTTAAAATCAACGTATGCATATTTATACTGAGAATTTGCAGCCGTAGTAATAGAAAGTGACGTGCTACTCGTTTCCGTTACGGTTAAATCGCTTTCTAATAACTTATAACTTACCTTAGACGCACCTGATTCGTATTGGGTAGATGAGTGATATTGCACTCCTTTTCCTATCTCAATTACCGGTTTATTGATAACTTCCTGCCATTCCAACTTATTTATATTCCCCGAATAATCATTCTCTATATTTTTCACAAAGAAGTACATTGCGCTTGCCAAAAGCATACACACAATAATCAATACTGACAGCGCAATATACCCCTTTAATTTTCTTTTTCGTATATCCATTTTTACCTCGTTTTTTATCCGTTTTTTTGCCTAGTCAGGAAAAGTATACATTTCCTGACCAAAACATATTGCCAAAAACTTGTCAAAAATGGTATAATTATCGTGAAAAAATGCCCGAAATTGGGTAAAATTTCGGGGTCAGTAAATGTATACTTTATTTGGAAGTAATGTAAAATATTTGTAAAGTTAGAAATATTTTGTCTAAAATCGAGAAAACAACACCTTACTGCCTATGCAAACGCTTGCTTTCGGAGAAAAAGTCTTGGTCGGCTTCGTTGACGTAATCGCCAATATTGAGTTCCTTGCTCATAAGAGAAGTAAGTTCTTCTTCGAACTCGCGCAACTTGCCTCTCACTCCTTCGCGACCAGATTTGTCGATTACGTTGATATTTGCTTTGCAATAAGATTCCCACTTGCTTGAAAAGACTTTGAGCCTCTCCCCCTCTAAGGCAAATTTGACTTTGGACGAATACTCGATATTCTTGGCTTTATCGATTGCTTGCGTAAGCGCGAGATTGATATTGTCTTGCTCCTTTTTGAGCAAATCGACTTTGCGCATTAGTTCTTGATTTTCTCTCATCAAGCCTTCTACTCTATCTCTAAGTCCTAGGATTGTCTTTTCGTATTTATCAGTAAGCGATTTAATATATTCTTGTACTTGGTTCTTGTCGTAACCTTTGCGTAATATGGTAAACTCCATCTTTCTCACTCTCCTTTTATATTGATAAATACATTATAAACTAAAAATGGGTCATCGAAATTGACGATAACCCATAATTTTGTCTAATATTGCGGATAATTAGCGGATTTAATGCTTGCCCGCTTTGTTGGCTTTGATTAGGCTTTGTTTGAGGTCGTAGAGTTTTTGCGACAAGTCGACTTTGTATAGATGCGGATTTAGCATACGCTTATACTCATTCCAAAATTCGCCGTAACTCTGTTTATGATACTTGGCAATTTCCTTAACCGGCGGTAGGTCGTAGACCAATTTACCCTCTTTGATAATTTGCTTACCGAGTTCCTTAACGTAGAAATTGGTGATTTTCTTTCTCTTCCAAGCAAAATCGGGGTGGAAAATTTCAAGTTCCTCAATTCCGTCAAACTTCTCTTCCTGCAATGCTATCAAGTCGGCAATAGCCTTGTCCGTATTCTTGTCGTAAATTCTGACAATCTTTTTGAAGCCGGGATTGGTAATCTTGGCGGGCGTGTCGCTCATCTTCATTTTTGGAACGAGTACGCCATCGATTTCTATACCTGCGAGTTTATATACTCCGCCGAGCGACGGACAATCCATGCTCGTGATAAGTTTCGTACCTATGCCCCACGTGTCAATACAAGCGTTTTGCGTAGCCAAAGACTGCAATATATTTTCGTCAATATCGCCGCTTGCGCAAATCTTCGCGTTGGGAAATCCCGCTTCGTCGAGCATCTTTCTCGCTTCTCTGGAAAGATAAGCCAAATCGCCGCTATCTAAACGAATTCCGAGAGGCTCGTGACCTTTTGCTCTCAATTCCTTGAATACGGTAATCGCGTTGGGCACGCCGCTCTTCAAAGTGTCGTAAGTGTCGCAAAGCAACAAGCATTTGTCGGGATAAATCTGAGCGTAGGCTCTGAAAGCGTCAAGTTCAGACGGGAAACTCATTACCCAACTGTGAGCGTGAGTACCCGACACGGGTACGTCAAACATCTTGCCCGCAAGCACGTTGGACGTCGAGGAAAAGCCTGCAATCATTGCCGCTCTTGCTCCGTAAATACCTGCGTCAGGGCCTTGCGCCCTACGCAAGCCGAATTCTGCGACCGCTCCGCCCTTTGCCGCGTAGACGACTTTCGCCGCTTTCGTCGCAATAAGTGTCTGGTGATTGAGTATGCACAAAATCGCCGTTTCTATAAACTGCGCTTCGAACATTCTTGCTCTTACGGTAAGGATAGGTTCTTGCGGAAATACCACCGTGCCTTCGGGTACGGCGTAAATATCGCCCGTGAATTTGAACTTTTTGAGAAGCGTCAAGAATTCTTCGTCAAAAGTGTTGAGCGAACGCAAATATTCGATGTCCTCTTCCTCGAATTTCAAGCCGAGAACGTAATCGACAACTTGCTCCAATCCGCAAGCCACCGCGTAGTTGTTGCCGACGCCTCTATAAAATACATCAAATACCGCAACTTCGTTCATTTGCTTGTTTTTGCTGTAACCGTACATCATGGTCAACTGATACAAGTCTGTAAGTAAAGTTAAGTTTCTCATTATTACTCCTTTATTGATGATTTGATGCTAAAACTCTTTCGAATTTCAGTGAGGTTGAACGTCTTGCCCATAACCCATTTACTATCCTACGTTTTCTTTGGTATCATCTTCATCATCCGAAGATTTTTGTTGTTTGTCTTTATCAGCGTCCGAGACATTTTCGCCTCTCACTATTGCGACAGCCTCTGCCACCGCTTTTTCTTGCAAAGCGTCGCGCCGCTTCTCGCAAATATTCTCAAAGTATTTGCTTTCCACTTTGATTTTGCCCAGTTGCAACAGCACTTGCAATACGATTGTAACAATGCTCATTATATAGCATATCAACTGCACGGTCTTAACTCCCGAATTGCCGATTGTCTGCGTTCCCTCGCCTTTGAGAAATTCGAGCGAACCTCTTACTAAGCCGTACCACATAAGATAAAACAGCGCGAAAGTGCCGTTTTTGAGCGGTTTTTTGGGCAAATAGAAGAGCAAGAGCGCAATTATCAATCCAATTCCGTTGAGTACGCCTTCATAGAAGAATGACGCGTAATGCCAAGAATGTTCAAAGTCGATATACACCGCAAACGGGAAATGTTGCAATGCCGGATTTGTTACCTCTACGCCGTAAAGTTCCTGATTGAAATAGTTGCCCCATCTGCCGATAATTTGTCCCAACAAAAGCGCGATTACTACGCAATCGGCAACGCGCATCAAAGAATATTTCTTGTTGCGCAAACAGCAGAAAAATACGCCCAACGCTCCGCCGAATATTCCGCCGATAATCGTCAATCCGCCACCGCGAATATCTATGCAGTCGAGAAAATCTCCCCACGTCTTCAAAGAATATTCATCGCCAAGCCTTGGTACTACGTAGAATACGCGGCAGAAAATTACCGCCATAGGTACTACCCAAATAAACAATTCAAGGGAAAAATCAAGATCTATTCCCCTCTTTTGCGCAAGCAAAATATATAGCGCAAAACTCATTATGATACCGAAAGTGATCACAAGCGCGTATTTATATATTTCAAAACCGCCCGGCAATACGATAGCGACGTTGTCTTTTGCCGTCAATAACATATTCAACAATATTCTGTCCTCAATCAAATACCTTGCAAGCGCCTACGTTGCGCACGCTGATTGGAAATACGTTTTCTTTTCCGAATACCTCGCGCATTTTCTCAACGTAATTCTCGCACTTTGACTTCTCGACGTAAGCGATAATCGTACCTGCAAATCCTCCGCCGTGAACTCTGACAGCCTTTACGCCGTTAATCTTCTTGCTTAGATTGATTGCAAGCGGAATTCTTTGCGCTACGTCGCCCAAAGGATAGCAATTTTGCAACGTCAAATAGGAACTCAATCCCGATTCGTTGATTACGTTGATAAATTTTGTCCTATACTGATACTTGACGGCTTTCGAGCAAGAATCGACGCGCTTATTCTCGCTGTAAAAGTGCATAGCGCGCAAAATCGCTCTTCCCGAAGTCTTCTTCTGAATTTCGGGTATCTTGGAATAAAACTCCTTTTCGTCTACCTCTCTCAACTTCTTTGCGCCGAAGAGCGAGGCAACTTCTTCCATCTCGCCTCTTATAGCGGCGTATTGATCGGTCAAATCGGCATGATCGCCGCCTGTATTCGTCAAAACGATGCTAAGGTCGTCAAAACCCCAATCGACGGAATTAAATTTGAGTTTGCGAATCGACTTAAAGTCGATATAACTTACTCCGCCGAAAGATATTGCGCATTGGTCGAGCAAACCGCACGGCTTGCCGAAATATACGTTTTCCGCATACTGCGACGCTTTTGCCTTGGCGACTATGTCAACTTTGCCTTCGTTGTACATAACGTTGAGTATCTCGCAAATAAGCACTTCAAAGCACGCCGACGACGATACGCCCGCGCCTCTGAACACGTCGCTCGTGGTCGTCGCGCAAAAACCGCCATAATTGAAACAACGCTGTTTGAAATACGACAATATTCCGCGTACCAACGCAACCGATTTGCCGTATTCTTCCTCTTTTTTATCCAAATCGTTCAAATCTACTTCAATAGGCGAAAAACCTACCGAATTTACGATGACTTTGCCCTCGCAAGGAGTGACGCAAGCGATTGTGTCCACGTTGATAGATGCGCAAACGACTTTGCCGTTGTTGTGGTCGGTGTGATTTCCGCATACCTCAATTCTACCGGGTGAAGAATAGAAAACTCCCCCTTCACCGTACTTTGCGGTGTGCATATCATAAATTTTGCGGTATCTCTCCGCTTGGTAATTCAACTTGTCTTCGCCGTACAGTACCTTTACTTTGTCGGCAAAATCCGCGTTGTTTTTAAGATTATAAATGAATTTTTTGTCTGCCATAATTTCCTCGTTACCTCGTTTATATATTGATGAGGTTTCTGCTCCTCTATCAACAATTTTATGTTAAATTATAATTATATAATTGTAGATAGTATAGCATATTTAAGGGTTGTTGTAAATACTTTTTTTCTTTATAAATAAGTATAAGATTTCTCGACTATAATTCAAAAACTATTGCAAAGATATAAAAAATGATTTATAATATACGTGTAAAAAGTACAATTCAACGATTAAATTTATTGAACTTAGTTCAAATATCCAATTTCTTGAACAAAGTTCAGTTGTTAAAATAAATATATAATAATTATTAAAGCATTATAGAGGTATTATGACATCCGAAGAACTTAAAATCAAATTGTCCCAACTTCTTAACTACGCAAAAGACAAATTGTCGCTTCGCCAAGAAGACGCGTCTTTTGTAATGAATTCGCTTTTGGACACATTCTCTTTGAACGCTCCCGCAACGGGCGTGGAAGGCTACGGCGAATTTCAAAGCGAGATTGTCGACCCGATAGTAGATTACGCTATCCAAAACGGTATTGCAAAGGAAGAGGAAAGAATCCTTTTCGAGACAAAATTGCTCGGATTGGTTACGCCCTGCCCTTCTTCCGTCGTGGATAAATTCGATATTCTTGCCGCCAACGGCGGAATTAAGTCGGCGACTGATTGGCTTTTCAAACTCTCTATCGCCAACAACTATATCCGTATGGCGGACATAAGCAAAAACATCAAGTGGGAACACGTCGGCAAGTTGGGAAAAATCGGTATTACTATCAATCTTTCCAAGCCTGAGAAAGACCCGAAGCAAATCGCAATGGCGAAACTATTGCCGAAGAGCGGTTACCCCGCTTGCTTGCTTTGCACCGAGAACGTAGGCTTTGCAGGTACGCTCAACCACCCTGCTCGCCAAACATTGAGAATGATACCTATAAGACTTGGCGGAGAGAATTGGTCAATTCAATATTCGCCTTATCAATATTACGACGAGCATATTATTGCGCTTTCTAACGAGCATAGACCTATGAACGTCAACAGTGACTCTCTTTTCCGCTTGTTGGACTTTGTGGACTTGTTCCCCCACTACTTTATCGGCTCGAACGCCGCTCTTCCTATCGTGGGCGGAAGCATTCTCACTCACGACCACTATCAAGGCGGTTGCAAAGTCTTGCCAATGTTTGAGGTCGGCGTAAGAAAGAATTATACCGTGAACAAGTTCAAGGACGTGAAAATCGGCATTGTCGATTGGTACAACAGCGTGGTAAGAGTAAGCGGAAGAAATAAATTCGAAGTTCACGAAGTGGCAAGCGACGTTTTGGAAAGTTGGTCGCAGTGGACTGACGAAAGCGTCAACGTCATCTGCAAGACAAATGAACAGCACAACGCTATTACCCCGATCGCAAGAAAAGAGCGTGACACATATACGATTGATTTGATACTTCGCAACAATCGCACGGACGACGCGCACCCATACGGAATCTTCCACCCCGAAGAAAATCTTCACAATATCAAAAAAGAAGGTATCGGTATAATCGAGGTTATGGGCTTGTTTATACTCCCCGGTAGATTGAAAAACGAACTCGAAGTCATCAAAGACTATATCTGCGGAAAGAAAAATCTTGATTTGCAGGAACTCAATAATCCCGAAAATCCGATGTACAAGCACGCTCCGACGATACTCCAACTTGTCAACGACCACGGCACGTCAAGAGATCGCGTATTTGCCGATAAAGTCGTGACCGATTACGTCAACAGCGCTTGCGAGCAAATTCTCGAGTGCACCGCCGTATTCAAAAACAACGAACAAGGTCAAGCGGCTTTCGATAAGTTTATGAGTATGGGATTGGGAGCAAAGGAAGTATAAATTAAGTAATAAGTAATAGTGAAAAGTGAAAAAGTAAAAGTCGGGTATTCTACTCGACTTTTTCATTATTTATTCAATTATTAGAATTTATTCTAATACTCTTTTCTATCAGCAAGCGCACGCGAGAGCGATACCTCGTCGGCGTATTCTATGTCGCTGCCCATTGATATACCGCTTGCAAGTCTTGTAACTTTAATACCCATAGGCTTGATAAGTCTTGCGATATACGTTGCGGTCGCTTCTCCGTCAATGTCGGGATTTGTCGCCATAATGACTTCTTTTACTCCGACAAGTCTTGACATAAGTTCCTTGATACGAATATCGTCAACGCCTATGCCTTGCATTGGATTGAGCGTGCCTTGCAAGACGTGGTACACACCATTATAGTCCTTAATCTTCTCAAAGGCGACTATGTCTTTCGGCTCTTTGACTACGCATATAATAGACTTATCTCTTGTCTTGCAGATGTCGCAAACGTCGTCTTCGGTATAGTTGCCGCAAACCGAACAATAGTGAACGCTCTTTTTGGTCTCAATCATTGCTTTTGCAAACTCTTCGACTTCCTCTTCGCTCATATTGATAAGTTTGTATGCGTAACGCTGAGCAGTCTTTGCGCCCACCCCGGGGAGTTTCCCGAACTGCGCGACAAGCCTTGCCAAAGGTTGATAATATCCCATATTATAGACCCATACCCGCGAATTTGCCGAGTTTTTGCTCTCTTTCCTCGTCCGCCTTACCGGTAGCGTCGTTGAACGCAGCGATAATCAAGTCTTCGAGCATTTCAATATCGTCGGGATCTACAGCCTCAGGCTTGATACTGAGAGATACGACCTGCTTTTCACAAGTCATCGTTACCTCAACAAGACCGCCGCCGCTCGTGCCGGTGACTTCCATAGTCTTGAGTTCTTCCTGCGCTTCCATCATTTCCTGTTGCATTTTTTGCGCTTGGCGCATAAGCTGTTGCATATTGCCCATACCGCCGCCAAATCCACCGAATTTTGCCATTATAAAATTCTCCTTCTAGGTTTATTTTTTATTGCTTTTGCCCGAAGAATCGGTGATGTTGACCATTTCTTCGTCAAATAAATGTTGCACTGTTTGAATATCTTTATTGAGCGCTTCTTCTTTGTTGAAATAATTGATTTTCAAAGAAGTAATCTCAAAATATCTCTTCTTTATAGTATTCTCAAAAAATTGTAAATACTGCTTTATCGCAGGCAAATTCCTTTCGTTGTCGACGTTGATTGTAAGTACTCCGTCGGCAAAAGACAAGTCCTCCGACGCGAACGTAGCCGCGCACGCGTAGGCTTGTTGCGACGTTGCGCTTGCTCTCACCGTATTGAGCAAATAACCCCATACTTCGCCCAAATCAAGTTTGAGCGACTCGTCGATTTCGCCGTAATGACTTGCTATCGTACGCACCTTGGATTCTACGTCTTTAAGTCGTCTTAATACCGCGTCTTGATCCAAATCCATTGTCAAGTCGCACGCTTTGACTACGCTCATCTCCAACATTACCGTCGGCGACGACGATGCCCTAAGCGAAGTTTCTATACCCACGAATATCTCGATAATGCGCACTAGATTGTCGTTGTCAGTCCTGTCGGCTATCGAATTTAATTCCTCGTAAATATCCTTTGGCAATGACAAAAATCTATTGGCGTTGCTACAATTAAGGATATAAAGCATATTCCTCATCATCTTCGCCACGTCTTTTGCCAAAAGTCCTACGCTCTTGCCGAGCGAAAGTATTTTATCAGTTACTTCCAACGCTTTTTTCGCGTCATGGTCTATTATCGCCGAGCAAAGTTCTACAATCATTTTCGGCGAACTTGCGCCCAGTACTTCCAATACGTCGTCATAAGTAAGTTTGCCGTTGGTATATGAAAGACACATATCGGCAACCGACAACATATCTCTGACGCTTCCGTCGCCCGCCTCGGCTATAGCCTTGACTGCCTCGACTTGATATTCTCTGCCCTCTCTATCCAAGATATTCGCCAAATAGCCCGACAACTCGTTGGTTGAAAGAAGTCTGAAATCAAAACGCATACATCTGGATAATATCGTCTGCGGAAGTTTGTGTACTTCAGTCGTCGCCAAAATAAACACCGTATGCGCAGGTGGTTCTTCCAAAGTCTTCAACAACGCGTTGAAGGCTTGCATTGTCAGCATATGCACTTCGTCGATAATATAAACTTTGTATTTGCAAGACGCAGGAACGTACTTGACCTTTTCTATAAGGTCTCTAATGTCGTCAACGCTGTTGTTGGAAGCGGCGTCCATTTCCAAGACGTCCATATTGTTGGGCGAATTAAGCGCGCGGCATACTTCGCACTCTCCGCACGGCGAACCGTCGGCAAGCGGCGACAAGCAGTTGATTGCCCTAGCAAATATCTTTGCTGTGGAAGTCTTACCCGTGCCTCTCGTGCCCGTAAATAGATAGGCGTGCGAAATCTTTTCGCCTAGCACGGCGTTTGCCAAAGTCTTTATAATGTGCTTTTGACCCAACATTTTGTCAAAAGTGTCGGGTCTGTATTTTCTGTAAAGTGACGTGTATGCCATATTATTCCTTATTCTCTATCTGCTTTATCCTCGACTACTTCTTCGACGGTGGCTTCTTCTTGAACAACCTCAACGTTTTCTTCCGCCTTAGGCTCTTCAGCCGCGCCTACCCACAAAGCCTCTGTTTCCGCATTTTCTTTTGCGATAGCGTCAGCCTCGGCAATAAACTCTCTTACTTTGTCTGCGCTCTCCCATCCGAGAATGTCAGCGACTTCTTTGTAAGTGCGCTCTTGAGTCTTGGGATCAACAAGCTTCAACTGAGCGACAAACTCGCCTGCTTCCGCCTCGTTCATAGTACCTGCGGCTTTCTTTCTTGCCATAACTCTCGAAACCGCTTCGACCTGTCTCTTTTCGGTAAAGGTATAGAAGAAAAGAGGAATAGCGCAAGCCGCCATGGAAAGTCCGCACAAAAGCGTCGTAGCCATCCAGTTGCCTTTTATTACTTGTTGGAAAGCATCGCTGTTGATGATTTCGGGCGTAATGTCCTTAACTTCCATTTCGTCATAGCCGTAACTGCCGAGAACCATCAAAGTTACGAAAGCAGTCAAAGCCATACCGATTTTTGAAATAAGGGTCTGCATTGAGAAGCAAATACCCTCTGCTCTCTTACCCGTCTTGTCTTCGAGATAGTCAATCGAGTCTGCTATCATTGAATACGTAAGTATGTTACTGAATCCCGAAGGAATACCTGCAAGTATAATAATGATATAGAAGAAGATTTGCGCAACGGTACTTTGTCCGCTTGACTTCAAACCTATAAAATACAAAAGTACAAGTAAAGCTCCGCCTATAAGGTGCGACCATATCCAAATGGTCTTTTTACCGAATTTCTTCGAAAGTACCGGAGTGAGCAATGATGCCGCAAGTCCGCCCGGTACGACAAGCAAGAATATTACCGCCGCCAAACCTTCGTTGAGGAAGTTGTATTTTGCTACGTATACTGCAGTCGTCATATATATCGTACGAAGTCCGCCGAGTACACCTACCAAAATCATAAGAAGTACCGGCTTATTCTTCGCAAGAAGCTTCAAATTCTCTTTAAGCGAAACAGAGTCCTTTTCCTCGTAAAATCTTTCTTTAGTATTCTTAAATCCAAGCCAGAAAGTAGGAATTGCAATCAATACACTGACTATTGCTATTACAACGTACAACCACGGCAACATCTCTTTCGTGACCGGAAACATTTGCTTTTCCGGATCGGTATTAACTATTACAGGTATTGCGACCGATACGAGTCCGCTACCTACCGTGCAGAATAGACGCGCGATTGTCAAAAGCGTATTTCTCTTGTCAGTGTCCGAAGTCATTGAAGAAGCAAGACCCCAGTACGGTACGTCAACGGACGTGTACGCTATACCCCACAATAGATAGATTACCGTCGAATATGCAAACTGCGCCTGAGCCGACCAATTGAAAGACGTAAACAAAAGCACGGTAAGCACTGCGATAGGTATCGGCGAGAAAATCAAATACGGACGCATCTTACCCCACTTGCTGCGGGTCTTATCGACGAACGTACCCATTATCGGATCGTTGAAAGCGTCGAAAAGTCTTGCGGCGAGGAACATCCACGCAAGCCACAATGCTTGCACGCCTGCAACTTCCGTCATATAAATCATGAAGAAAGTTGTGACTAATTGACAAATAATGTTTTGTCCAAGACCTGCTGTGGAATAAGACAAAACTTCTTTTGGTTGCATCTCTTCTTTCTTTGCCGGGTCTGTACCCATCATCTTGCAAAGAAATTTGTTTTCGTTGATTGAAGCCATAATTTCCTTTCCCTTAACGTAAATTTGATATTATTTACATCGTATTTATGATAACATATTTTGCCGTTTGGGTCAATGCCCTATTATAAAATTATTTCATAATTTAAGGAATAAGTATTAAGTAATAGTGAAAAAGTGACGGATATCTTATCTTTGAAGCCGTCAAGATATCAGATTTTCGATCAATGACGACAAATTGCTCTGCATATTTTAGTCTAACATTGTCAACAATATCAATCGTCTAATAAATCGCATACAATTTATTAGGACTAACGCTTTGTGGAGTATATCATGATAAAAAGAGGAGAACTTTATTACGCAGACCTTAGTCCGGTCGTAGGCAGTGAACAAGGCGGTATTCGCCCTGTACTCGTAGTGCAAAACGACGTGGGCAACAAATATAGCCCTACCGTCATTGCCGCCGCTGTTACAAGTCAGATAAATAAGGCTAAATTGCCCACTCACATCGAACTTTCTGCCAAAGAATACGGACTCCAAAAGGATTCTGTCGTTTTGCTGGAACAAATTCGCACTTTGGATAAGAAGCGATTAAAAGACAAGATAGGCGAAGTGCCTA